>JBEITT010000077.1:0-25885 GCA_040374745.1 Planctomycetaceae bacterium
CATCGCCGTGGCGATACCAGAACGCATCGAACCTGACTTATGTGAACAGCAATATGAGTGTGACGAGCAGTAACCCGGTGGCAGCTTATAACTGGGTGGGCGATGTTCATGGCGATGGCAAGATCAACGCTCTTGACCTGAATATCGTGACATTCCAGCGAGGCCGCCGCGTGAACTACACACGTAAGGTGACGTGACAGTTCTTTGGCACCCACAAAGACCGACTCGTTGATACACCCCAAAAGAATGATGGGGATGGACAATGCATCGGTTTTTCTACAAATTGTAATTATGTTGAGCCCTTGCTCAATAAGCGTTTATAGTTAATTCGCGAAATCGGCTCGAAGAGTTAAGTTGCCAAGGATAGTCAATTTCAGACTTGACAATTCGCAACCGAAGAATCACAAAGCAGGTGCTTTCCAACACCTGACTGCTTTATTTTTTGTTGTAATCATACTTTCGGATTTATCATTAATGTTTCAGATATTTGTCAGAGTTGCATGGTGACAAGTCATTGCCGTAAAATGCTATTGATTTTATGCATCTGACCGATCAGGGCATCGGACCCAGATAGCATAAAATCTTCGCTTTGCTGCTTTGTTTCATGCAACTCTGTTTCTCATCGAATTTCAGAATAAGGAATCATCAAGTCATAACTTCGCAACCTTAAAGCTAGACATCCTTTGCTGCCTTAATAACCGGTTGTCATGAGAACACTCATGTTAGAACTCCGACTATTGATCAAATATCTGCCCAAAAGTACGCGAGTCAATCAATTGACTTCAGCCAACTTTTGTGACAATTTCGGTGAAACGGAACACACCGACTCGCTCCTTTGATTTTATATAATTAATCCAATCACCGTTAACCTTTGTATTTGAAAAGCTAATCTCATAAAATAGTTTAGTCGATCAGAACAGTTTCTCGCGGCTCGGTCAATCCTCACTAACCAATTACACAAAAGGCAGAAATACAAGAGAATACATTGCAAGCAAACAGCACATAACGTCCGACTGCATCAGACGTTTTTTACACATGACCGAAACAATATTCACTCTGCACTACCGAACAAGTGACCAATGCCAGATTCCAGACATAAACAGATAGAAACTACTAAAGGTCGGTTAAGTCGACGTCGGATGGCCATCGCTGCCGTCTTTTTTGCAGCTTTCATTTCATCGACCCTGTTACATCAGAAATTTTATAGAATTCGTATCCAGAGAATTCAGTCAGAAATTGACCAGCGGCGTTATCGCGACGCACTTGGCCTCATCACATCCCTTGAAAGTATCCCTTTCTCCGGTTCCACCCTGTTAAGTTACCTGAAGGGTGAATGTCACCTGATGACCGGCCGCACCGATATTGCTATTGAAATCTGGAATTCCATTCGCCATAACCCGATTCTGTTTCAGAAGTCAATCCTCAAGCTTGGCGAAATGCTCGAAAACCAGGGCCGCCTGGCCGACGCTGAATACCAGTATCGACAAGCCATGGACGGCGAAAATCGCGAGGCTATCGATATTCGTCATTCCCTCATACAGCTTCTATGGCTGGAAGGCCGCCTGGCCGAAGCCTCAGAACTGGTTGAAACCAACTGGCATTCAAACTTTCGTGATCTTGGCCCGCTAGATGGCTCGACTCTCGCAAACCTGCGTGCCCATCTCTCTCTTGATTTTGAAGTATATCCCATCGATCATGTTCGCAAACGTCTGGAAGCCATATCCAGAAAACAGCCTGATGATCTTGGCGTCAGGCTTGCGATGGTAAATCTCATGCTCCGCAACGGTGAGTATGATCAGGCAAGCCAACTCTTTTCAAAGATTGAAGCCGCCGGTTTCCCAGAACTTCAGCAGGCAATTTCCCGCACCGGCCTGGCAATTGATCAGCAAAAATCAGCAAAATTGAATCTGTCCGACGACAAATATAAATTCATATCGCTTGATCGTCCCACTGCCATCAATTTGATTGCCCGCAATCTCGGCACCCAATCAGGTTCTGCCAGCCTGCAGCAACCTTTAGCCGATTGTCTCCTCTTGCATCCTTCAAACATTGAGACCATAGAGAACCTGAGCGAATCGCTCATCGCCAGCGGTAATCGTGAAAAGGCGGCTCAACTACGTAACTCGCGCCAATCCCTCGACCAGACTCGTCGTGATTACGCTAATCTTGTTGGCTCTGACCTTCGCATCAATCCTGAGAAAATGGCCGCCATGGCTGCCAGTCTGGGTCGATGGTTTGAAGCATTTGCTTTCAGCACCATGATGAATGATCAGAATCCCGGCCCCGACTCCGCATTAAGACCTCGCCAGACATATCAAGATCTGGCACGTATCTCGTCTATTAAAGTTACAATTCCCGCATTACTTTCTGAATCAGGCCTCGCAACCAACACGCAATTCACCGCGAGTCCTGCCGCCAACTCTCAGAATTTACCTGGTATTCCAACATTTATAGACACAACCGCCTCGGCTGGTATCGCCTTTTCATTTCAAAGCGGTCGAACTTCTCAAAGACAGTTGCCCGAAACAATGAGCGGCGGCCTTGCCTCAATCGACTACGACCGCGACGGCCTTCTCGACATTCTACTTTTACAGGGTGGCCATTTTCCGCACAAACCTGCCCAGGCCACTCCCGGCTCAGGCGACCGGCTCTACCGCAATCTCGGTACAGGCCGTTTTTCTGATGTCACTACCCAGGCAGCTCTACCCGATAAATCTATCGGGTATAGCCACGGAGTAACCGTCGGCGATATTAATAATGATTCATTTGACGATATTCTTGTCACCCGCTTTGGGTCCTATCAGCTACTGATAAATTCGGGCAATGGCACTTTTGATGACCAGACTGCACGCTGGGGCCTTGCAGGCAATCGCGATTGGCCCACATCAGCCGCTTTCACCGACTTTGATAACGATGGCGATCTTGACCTCTACGTCTGTCATTATGTTGTCTGGGATCCTGATAATCCACGCCTTTGCGGTAATGAATCTGGCGGCCAAATCCAATATTGTGTACCTCATCTACTTTCAGCACGGCCTGACCATCTCTTCAGAAATGACGGCAACAGTTTTACCGATGTAAGCGTCTCATCCGGTATTACTGCCAACGACACCGATGGCCGTGGCTTGGGCGTCGTCACCGCAGACTTTAATCGCGACGGCCTGATGGACATCTTCGTAGCCAACGACGGGACAGCTAATTTTCTTTACATCAATCGTGGCAATCTACAATTTACAAACGAGGCATTCGCCTCCGGTGTTGCGGCAAACTCCGACGGCGGGTTCCAGGCTGGTATGGGTGTCAGTTGTGGTGACTTCAATGGTGATTTGTTACCAGATATTGTTGTCACGAATTTCTATGGTGAATCAACCAGCTATTTTGAAAATCTCGGTGAAGGCCTCTTTCGTGAACGTTCAGGCACCACCGGTCTGAAAGAAGCCACCCGCTATCGGCTCGGTTTTGGCACTTCTCTGGCTGATTTCAATAACGACGGCCAGCTTGACCTGCTCACCGCCAATGGCCATGTCAACGACGTTCGGCCAGTGATCCCATATCAAATGCCCCCGCAGCTATTCCTCGGCACTGCCGGACGCTCTTTCATCGACACCGGTACTCGCTCGGGAACCGTCTTTCAGACAAATCTGATCGGCCGTGGTCTCGTCGTCGCCGACTTTGATAACGATGGTCTTCTGGATGCCGCTCAGACAAACCTCGATGATTCATTTCTACTTATGAGGAACTCCGGTATGCTAAACCAACCAGCCAATAATTTCCTTATCCTTAAACTTGCGGGTATTAAATCAAATCGAAATGCAATCGGTGCCGAAGTCACTTGTAAAATTGGCCCTTTGAAGAAACGACTTTTCCGCTATGGCGGTGGCAGTTATCAGTCATCCGCAGACCTGCGTCTGCATCTTGGCCTCAATTCAGCGAAAATTGTTGATGAAATAGAAATCCGCTGGCCAGATGGCCAGATTGCAAAATTCAACAATATTCCAGCCAATAATGCATTCGAGATCAGCCAGGGCCAAGACAATATCAAAGCACTCCCCGGATTTAAGACATTATCAACCCCATGATCCATTCCAAACAATCACACACCGTACTTGCCCGGGCTGCCATTGGCATCCTCAGTCTCTCCGCATTATGCATTATCTTAAGTTACTATTTTTACCCGGGTAAATTCCCGCTCATGCCCCCCACCAAATCCTTACCTAACAACATATCATCTCCTGATTTCAGTGATCCCAATATTCCGACACTGTCCGGCACTTTCGTTGACGACAGCGGCTATGATCTCGCTTTTGGCCATTCCACCCCAATCCCAGATCGTCGAAACCTCGATGCATCCTATGCATCGGCAGAAGATAGGTTCCGTAATGCATCTTCAGCTTATCTGACTCAGTTGGATCAGCTAAACCGTAATAAACAGATTTCCCGCGAGTTCTATTTCCAACGGGCCATGCTCCAGCTTCGTATTGGACTAATTTATATGTATATAGGAAATTTTACTGATGCTGATAAATATTTTGCCATGGCCTCTGATGAAAATCCACTCATCTCCCGTGAATTAAAGGCCAATCTTAATGGCCTTCGTGGCGTGGCCGCTCTACGTCAGGGTGAACTTGATAACTGTGTTGCCTGTGTTGGGCCCTCAAGTTGCATTTTTCCGATAGACACTGATGCACAACATCAGTTCCCTTCTGGCTCAAAATCAGCTTTGAAATTTTTTGCTGAGTACACCTCAGCAAGACCCGAAGATACTGGAATAAACTGGCTGATTCATTTAGCTCGAAGCACTCTAGGCCAAAATCAATCCTCATCGCTGAGCCTTCTTTCACCCTGGAATCCTCAGCCCTTTGAAAGGAACAGTTTTAAGAATCAACTACAGGAACTGGGCCTTGGTACACGCGGACCAAACATGCTTGGTGGCTCGTTGATCGGAGATTTTAATAACGACAACCTCCCCGATATTGCAATAAGTTCCGGCGATTGGAATTTGGGCCTTTCCATTTACATTCAAAAGAAGGATGGCTCTTTCGATGATGTCGCGGCCAATTTGTCACTTCAAAACCAAAGAATGGCAGCTAATCTCACCGGGGCTGACTACGACAACGACGGCGATCTCGACATTTTACTTCTTCGAGGAGGCTGGGAATCTCCATTTCGTATGACACTTCTACAAAACAACGGTAATGCCGACTTTTCTGACGTGACAGTAGATTCCGGACTCGAGGCTCCCATTGCAACACAATCGGCAGCATGGACTGATTTTGACCTTGATGGTGACCTTGATATCTACGTTGCCGGGGAATATCATGATCGAAACGCAACTCCAATCAATTGCAATCGACTTTATGAAAATCAGGGTAATGGCTCCTTCATTGATATAGCAGATAAAGCCGGTGTCTTAAATCAGGCCTGGGCTAAAGGTGTTACAAGCGGCGATTTTAATAATGACGGCCACCCTGATTTATTTGTGAGTAATATGAATGGTTTTAACAGGCTTTATCGCAATAATGGTGACAAAACTTTTACAGACGTTGCCGCCGAAGCCGGTGTGATAGAACCAGTGAAAAGCTTCTCCTGCTGGTTCTTTGATTTCAATAATGATGGATTTCAAGATATTTTTGTAGCCGGATTTAATGCTACCCTTAATGAAATTGTATCCGATATGTTGGGAAATCCGGTTGGTAAACCCGAAAGACCTCGACTCTTCCGCAATACTGGCAAAGGTACTTTCGAAGATGTCACTGCCAGATCAGGTCTTGAAATTGCAACAGTCCCCATGGGTTCCAATTTCGGCGATTACGATAATGATGGCCGTCTAGACTTTTATTTAGCCACTGGCCGACCATCATACAGTATGCTGGTACCCAATCTCATGTTTCGTAATACGGATGGTTTAAAGTTCACGAATACGACAGTTTTAACAGGCACCGGGCACCTGCAGAAAGGGCACGGCGTCTCATTTGCAGATACCGACCTTGATGGTGATCTCGACCTCTTTGTTCAGACTGGCGGCCAATCACCAGCCGACAAATCTCATAATGCAATGTTTGTGAATCAATTGAATTCCGGACACTGTATTGAACTGAAACTAATCGGCTCCAAATCTGCACGTTCAGCCATAGGAGTCAAAGTCTCCGCTAAATTTTTTAACAAATCAGGCAATAGTCAAATCATCCATCGAGTCGTCAGTCAGGGTTCCTCCTTTGGTGGTAATTCGCTGACAGTACAACTTGGTATTGGCGATTCAGAATCTATCGATGAGCTTCAAATTATCTGGCCACTTGGCCTGCAGCAGAATTTCAGACAGATCAGGGCAAATCAATTCATTGAAATAACCGAGGGCCAGCCTGAAGTAAAAATACTTCATACTCTGCAACAAAAACAGCCGTAATCATTTCATCTGCTTTATTTCCTGTATTTTATCCATCACAAAATCTTTTCTTTTTTCTATATTTCCATCAGGCCATTGTATTTCAATTTCAATCACTTTTCTTCCACCGGTTCCGCAAAGAATCCTCTGGTCGTTTGTACTGAGATAACTCGTTCCTGAAGCAATCGTCCGAGTCAACACCGCTTTGTCATCAAGATAAAACCTCACGACTGAACCGACCGGCGAAACATATTTTCCATTCAATTTTGCCGGTAAAAGTTTCAATCCCACAAAATGCATTTCTTCATTTTCCGTTTCATTAATTAAGAGGGCTGGTGGGCCTTCATTATGTGTTACAACAATATCAACCCTCCCATCGTTATTAATATCACCAAATGCGGCACCCCTGCCCAGCCATTTTTTTTGAAAATATTCACCAGCCATTTCACCAACCTCAAGAAACTGCATCTGATCTCTGTTCACAAAGATCTGCGGTTGCATATGATAAGGCATTCGCAGCGGTCTTACATCATTTACGTGCCCATTTGTGATAAAAAGATCAAGTTGGCCGTCATTATTAAAATCATAAAAACCAGTACCAAACCCCAGCGTTTTTTTTGTCGGAATTTTGAGCCTTGCTCTATTACTTGCCACATCAAACTGTCCCTTTCCCAAATTTTGAAATAATGACACACCTTCCTCAAAAAAGTTCGTTACCAGCAAGTCAGGTGTTCCATTTTGATCCACATCTCCCACCGCCACACCCATTGCCGCCGTGGGATCGCCTGACTCATTTAGGGCTAACCCTCTTTCCAATCCCTGTTCCTGAAAGTGCATTTTTCCTAAATTTTTATAGTATCGACAAGGCGTCTTATCATTTGCAACAAATATATCCAGTAAGGAATCGCCGTCGAAATCAGCAATGGCCAGCCCCAACCCATTGCCATCATTAGTTCCAAGCCCAATTTCTTTACCAAGGTCTGTGAAACTGCCATCACCATTATTCCTGTAAAGGCTGTCTGCCTCGGGTTGATGAGCAAGCGGCGGGCAATAGCCTTTCTGCCCTGGCAAAGCATTGCATGTCACTGTTGGCATACCTGTTGCGTCAACAGTCTTTGACAAATATCTTACAACGTATAAATCAAGGTCGCCGTCCGAGTCAAAATCAGCAAAAGCACAACTTGTAGCCCAGTGTTCATTTCTCAGCCCGGCATTATCTGTCACATCCCGGAAAGTGCCATCGCCCTGATTTTGAAAAAGGGCTGCCGACTGAAAGCCTGAAACATAAAAATCCTCATCGCCATCTCCGTCATAATCACCCACCGCTATTCCTTCAGCGAATCTCCCAAAACCCACCCCCGCCCTTTCGGTAACATCGACAAATTTCAAATTACCCTGGTTCCGGTAGAGCCTTGAATTCTGCTGACTAATCCTACTTTCTTTAACCGTAGGAACATCAGATCCCTGACATATAAAAATATCCAGTAGACCGTCATTGTCGTAATCAAAAAGCCCCACGCCACTACCCATCGTCTCAAAGAGACGAAATTTGCCTTTTGCAGCCGAGTAATGTGAGATCACAAGCCCCGCCTGCGGTGCCAGATCTTTGAATACAATTCGGCCACCGGGCGATTCGGTCGATGTGATTTGCTGACCTTTTCTATCCGACAGTATTATCGTTTGCTGACCAGACATCAGTACTTTTTTTTCAGGTACAGATTCTCTACAGGCTGTATTCATAGTGCACAAAAAACAAACTGTCAGGAATTTTCCTGATTGCATGAATATTTTGTTATAGGATCGCATTCTATTGAATTGCCTGTATTTCCATGATTTTTCTGGCCATTTCGTTCTCTTTTTCACGTTTCAGCACTTCCCTTGCCCATGCCTTAGCTTCTTCCATGCGATCAATCTCTAAGCATGTCGTCGCCAGTTTCAGCATCAGCCTCGTATCTGGATTACGAAATTCAATGGCAGCCGCATCATATGTCAGTTGTCGTGAGACTTGATATTTCTTGAGATCATATTCCTTTTCTTTATCCATGCCAGCCAGGCGGCAACATTCTGCCATCCTGAAATAGATTTTCGGGTTCCTTCCTCCAAGTTTCAAAGACTTCCTGTATTCCTGAATTGCTTTTTCATAGTTCCCGATACTGCGAAGATAATCTGCTTTTAACAAGGTAAGCATCGCAGAATCATCAACCTGTGGAGCCATCGCCAACAGCAGTTGCCCAGCCACTTCCCCATCGCCTGAATCAATCAGAGCCGCCAGCTTCTCTGTAACCAGACTGATCCCATCCGGATTATTTGACATTGCCGCCTGAAGAATCCCGTCAGCTTTCTTTTTTTCGCCCCGGTTTCGATAAAAATAAGCCAATGCCGCCGTTCCACTGACCGAATCGGGTTCAAGTGAAATTTGTTTTTCCAGGATCTGTCCTTCGTCACTTGTATTAGGAATACTGCCCGGTGGAATTACAACCTCCCCCTGAGCCAAAAGCCGAAGTGCTTCAACAGATGAATTACCTGAACTGTACCATGCCCAAAGTGCACGCTCCTGTTCAATTTCGCGACGCTGGATACCCAAAATTGTCACGACCGCCCTCTGCGCATCAATATTTTGCGGGTCTCTGCCAAGACCAACCTGCAGATGTCTCAAAGCACAGTCAAAAAGCCCCATTTCCTGCATTTTCAAACCCAACCGAATATTTTCCGAAATCGAATCGCCCACTCTGCCCGAAATTTCCTTAAGAATTCGGGCAGCTTCGCTTTGCTCATTTGCTTTTAATAATAGATCGGCTCGGGCAATGGCTAAATTCATGTCTCGGGGCACGTACCATGCCAGTTTTGCTGCCGTCTGAAGCGCACTTCGGCTATCACCTGAAGCTATTTCGGTGTAAAGTTTGGTATTCAGCATGGCACGCCTCGCACCAGATCCTAACCAGACTATCCCAACTACGGCCAAACCGGTTACCATTGCCTTGAGTAGTATTATCCGTTGATATCTTGTTGCGGAACCCACGCCGGCACTTCTCCGTGGAAGTTATTTTATCTCTGGAATCTTTTGGCGTCGTCCATCATAATATCATCTTAGACCCGTCTTTCCAGAATTACTACGGAATCAGAAAACAATGTTCCGCCCTTCCATCAGCAGAATAGCTGACTCTACTTGCCTGATTCAGCTCAAATCAGTAAAAAGATGTATTTAACAATCTACTTCAATTCAATGATCTCCTGATTTCAGGCAATGCCCGCAACGGAATCGATGCCATGACACCTCTTAATCATCTGAAATCTGGCGTCCTTGTCGGCTCAATCGTTACTCTCTGTGCTTTTTTTCAGGCTCTCATCCCGCTCGTTAATCCCTCAGTTCAGCCCGCCCAAAGCCGTGTCCGCCTTGTGAATTTCGATCCCCAGCCTCCACCTGTCGACTCAAATCAGTCCCAACCAAATTCATCTCCCATAACTTCTGGACCTGTTGTTTCTAATTCCGAATCGGCCTCTAAAACTACAAGCCGGATTGAGCCTCCGAAACTTGTAGATCCCTATGGCAACATATCCGAAAACCCAAGTTCGAAACTTATCGGCGACAGGGTCTGCGCTGAATGCCACCCGACCGAGCACGCTCAGCATTTTGGTTCTGGCCATGCTCGCACGCTTCGGCCCGCCGGTCGTTCTCCACTCGGCAAATTTCTCAATGGCAAAGTCTTTCCAGACCCTGAAGATCCTGAAAGCGTGTGGAGATACATCGTCTCGGGTGACCGCATAGAAGCTGAAAAAATAGAGAACGGTCGGAATATCTGTTTTTCGCTCGATTACGCCATCGGTTCTGGCGAACAAGGCATGACTTTCCTCTCACTCATTTACAATCGAAGCCTGAATCAATATCAGGGCTTGGAACATAGGCTTTCTTATTACCATTCAGCCCATTGCATGGATGTCACCCCCGGGCAGGGCCAGAAAGATACAGCCGGCACGAATATCAGCCGCGACAGTTCCGGCAGGCTTATGGATCAGCGAAGCATGGTTAAATGCCTCGACTGCCATGCCACTGTAACCTCGAATCGCAAACCCGGCGATTTCGACCCCGTCTCACTTGTGCCAAATATCTCATGCGAGCGCTGTCACGGACCTGGTAAAGATCACGTCGAAGCGGCTCGCAATGGTCTTAACGAAAAATCGCTGGAAATGCCACTTGGTGTTGCAACAGCCACTCCATCACGGCAAATACGAGAATGTGGCACCTGTCATCGCCGGCTTGATAATGTGCCGCCCAGTCAGGTTCATCCCCAAAATTATGAACTAGCCCGCTTCCAGCCACTTGGGCTGGAAGCGTCACTTTGCTTCCAACGGGGCAAAAGCGGCCTTAAATGCACCTCATGCCATGACCCACATGGCAAGGTATCGCGTGAACGACCAGCCTACAACAAGGTTTGCACCGATTGTCATTCTCATTCCGACCGGTTCATGTGTAAGGTCGAGCCAAAAGGCGACTGCGTCAAGTGCCACATGCCTAATCGCGTCGTTTCCGAGGTCTTTCATTTTACAGACCACTGGATCCGACGCACCCCAAGAAATAAATAGCCCGACCAGAGTTTAATCCTCGGCCAGGCTTGGTCACTCAGATTTCCAATAATCAATTTTTGGGTTTCGGAGCACCAGGCGCACCCTTGTACATTCCGCCCATACCCTTCATCAATTCCTTGGCTTTTGCATCTGATTCTTCCTGCGTAGCAACTCGGTCTGAAGCAGTCACGTTTGACGTATCTGAAGCACCACCGCAGCCCGAGGCTGTCAGAAACAGACCAAGGAAAAACAGGCTGGTAACAGCATATTTCATGTGCAAACTCCTGATGATTGGCTGAAATGTCTTGTGATTTAGAAGAGGCAGTCGCTGACTGAAAACTCAATATATCAGTCGCCAAGTGGCCCGGTCAATGAGGTCGCGATATTTTTTGGTCAGTTGCCCCACGTTCCCTGCAAGGATAGTAGCAGAGTTGATTTAGCGAAATGGTATTGACAACTGAAAAAGATAGATTGTGCTACAATTAATTGTTATAATAATATTGTTTTAGACAGAAATGCAGTCGGAATGAATCGTTTGAGTATCTGAAATGAAATATGCAACGGGAAAACGCTGGCTGCCCCTTCTTATTGGTTCAATGTTTCTAATTATTTTATTGGTGATCAACACCCGTTCCGACCTCAACTCAATGGGTAAGGCTGAAATAAGTTTGAAACAAAAAGATTTTTCATCCCTCTCTGCCTCAATCAATGCCATCCATCGAATCAGTTTAATCCTTTACTTTGATAAACCCGGACGACTTAATTTTCTCAAGGGTACCCTTGCTTTCCAGCAGCAGAATAATTTACTGGCAGCAGAATATTTCAAAGATGTTCCACAAGGATCAGAATATTATGTAAAAAGCCAGCTTTCTCGTGCCGAAATCAGTCTCGACCAGGGTCACTGGCGACTGGCAGAAGAAATTACAATTCATTTGATACAGGTATTATCGGAAGATGAATCAAATAAGGCTGATTGTGTTGCTGCCCTAAAATTGCTCGACCGTTACTACAGAATGCAGGGTCGATTTGACGATGCCGCTGCCCTGCTGCTTGAAATCGCAGAATTTTCCGATAACCCAATCACACCCCTGCGAGAATATTGGCGAACCATCCGCGGCACCATGCCGATTGAACTAATAACTAAAAGCATTAAGATATGTGAAAGTCTTTCACCTGACGACTCACGCCTCTGGCTTGCTAAATCTAATGTCGCCATTGAGTTGAGTGATTTCAAAGCCGCAGAAATTGCACTGCAAAAATGCGAACAGAAATCGAATCATCCAGATTACGCCGTGTTGAAGTCACGTATTAAATACGCAATTGCTTCAAACTCAACTCATCGCCTTATTGAAAATGTTGAATATTTAATTAAAACAGACCGACTTTCGACCGGTCAGTTATTAAGTCTGGCTGACGATATTGCAAATCTATTTAATGTCACCGACACAAAAACATCCATTTTTGAGATCTGGCAAAGAGTCGAACCCGACAATCCGCAATTTCTGGCAAGGATGGCGGCATTCCTCTCACAATCTTCAGATAACGATCTGGTGAAAACTATCAACCAGCGCAAGTCACGGTCAGAAAAGGCTCACGAGGCATGGCAGAAGCTAATTCTGAGCTCAAGTGAGCCCTTGACCAAAGACCAGTTTCTCATCTGGATAAACTCGGCAGTCGATGCCGGTGAGATTCGGGTCGCGGCTGTTTTAACTCTTTATGCCATGCGTAAGATACCGGGAAATACAGGATTAAATGATATTTCACAGAAAATCTCAACAAAATTACAAATATTAGATGACAATAAACTTGCCAGCCGGAATATTCTCACGAAAATTATTCAGTCGGTACGTGAAAATCGGACCTTGCATTCAGATATGGTGAAAGGTGATGTACAACCACTCATTCCAAGATACGAGCTTGTCCCGGCCAAATCCGGATTTGTTTTTAAATATGATAATGGCGAAACACAAATTCGACAGATGCCAGTGGCCCTGGGCGGAGGTACAGCTCTTATCGACTTCGACAAAGACGGCCTACTCGATATTTTCGCGGTTCAGGGAGGCAGTCTACCCCATGACCCGTCGGTAATTAAGCCCGGCGATCGCCTCTTTCGTAATCTGGGCCAGATGCAATTTCAAGATGTCACCAGACAACTGAATTTACCTGATCAGGTTGTTGGTTATGGCTTGGGCGTAGCTGTAGCCGACGTAAATAACGACACCTGGCCCGACTTATTCATTACTCGCTTTGGATCCTATGCCCTTTATTTAAATGAAAACGGTCAACGCTTCACCGATGGGACCAGAGCATGGCATCTTGATGGCGATCGCGACTGGCCTTCCAGCGCGGCTTTTGCTGACTTCGATAATGATGGCGACCTTGACCTTTACGTATGTCATTATGTCGTATGGAATGCCTCAGAGCCAAGAATATGCCGCCATGCAGAATCCCTTAAATTCATGTCATGTAATCCAACCAGCTGCGATGCCCGCCCCGACCATCTCTTCCGGAACGATGGTAACCAGTTCACAGACATCAGTGATCTCGCGGGAATTACAGCCGCCGACAAGGAAGGCCGGGGGCTGGGCGTCATTGCTGCCGATTTCAATGCAGATGGTCTAATGGATATTTTTGTCGCAAATGATAAATCAGCTAACTTCCTTTTCAAAAATCTCGGTGATATGAAATTCGAGGAAATGGCACATCCTGCTGGTGTAGCTGCTGGGGCAGACGGCAGTTATCAGGCTGGCATGGGCGTGGCCTGCGCTGATTTCAATGGCGACGGCCGTCCCGACATCGCCGTTACCAATTATTACGGCGAGTCAACCACTCTTTATCAGAATACAGGCGACATGGTTTTTATCGATCGAACTGCAGCATCAGGCATTGGCGCAGCCAGCCGCCTGCTTCTCGGCTTTGGAATTTCATTTCTTGATTCCAATAACGATGGGCTGCTCGACCTTGTTTCAACCAATGGCCACACAGACGACTTTGGCGATGTCCCCTATCAAATGCCAGCACAACTGCTACTGGGCCGTAAATCTGGGCGGTTTTTTGATGCTTCAACTCTGGCAGGGCCTGAACTTGCCCGCCCACGACTGGGCCGCGGCCTGGCCATTGGCGATATGGATAACGATGGCCGGATTGATTTGCTTTTCCTACCACAGAACGAGCCGGCTGCACTTCTTGCTAATAAAACGCAATCGCCTCATCATTGGCTGTCTATTCGTCTTGTTGGACAAAAATCAAACCGGGATGGCGTCGGGGTAGTTGCCAGACTTGTTTCTGGTAATCGCCAGTATCACGCCAGCCGGTTCGGCGGCGGCAGTTATCAGTCCGCCTCCGATCCTCGTCTGCATTTTGCATGGCCAGTTGATGAAAAAGTCATGTCTCTTGAAATTCGCTGGCCTTCAGGCAAAATTACAAAAATTAGCGACCCGCCAGCAAACCGCGTGATTGAAGTTGATGAATTACGCGGCTATAATCAGGCTGCCTACAAGCCCGAATTAAAACCAGACGATCCTCTGAAATCACAATCAAATTGAACACGGCAAGGGATCCCGGAATGCTATCTCCAAGTTCTGTCATAGCCTTGCGTTCCACACATTCCATAACTCTTGCTTTTGGCCTGCTGCTAACCGCCGGGGGATGCAGTGGGGGCAATAATAACCCACCCACATCTGGTCCGGAACCAGTGGCAACTGTTTCGGAGACGGCTGCTGATACGCGTACTCAAGAAAAGATTGTTGCTATCATACGACTTGAGAGCAATGATTACGGCAACGAGCCAGGCTTGCAATCAATTCAGGATGGTATTAATCAATCATTGAAAACTACCCAGAAATACAAGCTGACTGAGTATAACGCCAGCGGTAGTCTTGAAAATGTCAGCCCACAGATTGACAAAGCCATTGCAGATGGTGCTGCCATGCTCGTCACCATGCTTGATACCACCAGCCTTATTGCATTTGAAAAAAAAACAGCGATACCTATTGTATTTGCGGTTGCCAATAATCCTGTCCTTCTTGGATTTGTCAGCAACAATACTTCACGAAAAGAAAATGCAACCGGTGTGTTTCTGCCCCATCACCTCACGCTCACGGTACCGATTGCTCGCGGCAGCCTGCCTAAAGCCACCAAAATGGCGGTGCTGTTTGATCCAGACAATAAACTCAGCGTTGTTCACAGGGATGACCTGCTGAGGTGCGAGTGGGCAAATGTCGAAGCTCTCGCAACCCCATACAGCAAAGATCAAAACTGGCAGGCTTTAATGGAAGACCTTAAGAAAAAAGGCGTTCAGGCAGTACTTCTGACAAATGGACTGGGTCCCAGGTCAGCCGATCTTATCAAGGCTGCCACAGCCCAAAAACTGCCGGTTTTTGGCACTCTGGGCAAACAGGCCAGAGAAGGTGCACTCTTCACACGCGAACCACGTATGCGCTGGTCAGGTTTTGAAATCGGTCGCCGCGTTGGCCGCATTCTGGCAGGCGATAAAGCCTCAGATATTCCAGTGGTCGAGGGCGACCATTATCAGACTGTTGTAAATACCAAAGCAGGCAAGGATATTGGTGTGACCATTCTGCCGGCGATTATGCGGGATGTGCAAGACGTGAGTAAGCCGGGTGAATCAGTCGTAGGCGGTGCCACTCAAAAGAAATGAGTTAAATTGTTTATTTCATCCGCATCATGGCTCCTGGCTCTTAGGCTTGCGTATGAAATGATCGGTGAATCTTGTGTGTCGCTGCACGCTTTGAATCTTGGGCATGTGACACTTCACACAATCATTTTCTGTGTTAATCCGACACAGTTTCATAGTTTCTACGGACTTTGATGCCTTGAGCCCAGGGTCATGGCATGATATGCAACGAGAATTATAACCATCAGGAGCTGTATCCACGTCCTGATGTGGCGAGTGGCAACTCAGACAGTCAAAAGCCTTGTCAGTCCGAGATTTTTTGTAACATTCGCTGAACGTCAGGGTAGTAGCCTGAAACCGGACTGTTCCTGCATCAAACGATTGCGGAATTTCCCTTCCCATGGTGCCGTGGCATTCGCCACACATCTGCATGACCTGGGGTCTCTGGCCATTAACATTTCGTCTGAATCGGCCAATTGCCTTTTCTGGCAAATTCAATTTCATGGCTGATATATGATTTCCACCAGGGCCGTGGCATTTCTCGCAACCAATGGCCCTATCCTTCGCCTCCGGCCCCTGTTTTTGCAAAATTGCTGTGGGATTGGTGGTGTGGCAATTCAGGCAAAGTCTTAGCATGTCTGCTGTCTGCCCAGTACCCGCAAATTCAATGTCGGATGGGGGCACCGCCGGTTGGCCGGGTGTCAAATCCCACTTCTGCACCGATGAATAAAAAGTCCATCGACATTCGTAAAGAGATTTTTGCCCCTTCAATTCAAGTATTGGGGTAACAGCATGCCGGCCAGACCCCATGATATATCTGACCAGACTGCTTAATTCATTACGGTCGCTTTTGAATTGAAATGCAAGCGGTTTGGCGGTGTTATCAAATTTAGCCTGAATCTTCGGTGTCGCAGGATCAACTTCAAGCATTTTTACCCACGGAATCGGGCCTGGCTCATCTGCAAGGTGAAATGTCATGGCATGGCGACTGTTTTGCTGATCATCATAGATTTCAGCATGGCATTCCCGGCAGCTTTTGGCCCCTGCAAAAGGAGAAGGCTCTTCGGCATTCCCCGGCTGAAAACCGCCCTCATCATCATTTCTTGACAACGCTATCGCCCTGCTGGCTTCAGTAGCCTTACCCATCTGCAGAAAACATCTTGAGCGAAGCCACGAAATCTCGGCGTCCTTCCAGTCTGGTTCTATTTTATTTAATATAGCACTGGCATCCTCTGGCTTAGACATACGAAGTAGATTACGAACCAGCATCAGACTAATATTTTTCAGATCCGGTCCCTGACCCGCCCCGGACTTTTCTATCAGTTTGGTGCTCAGAATTGCATTAAGAGCAGAGACCGCAAGATCTGGCTGGTTCATTGCCTCGGCAATACGTGCCTCAAGCAAGCGAGCCTGCGCTACCTCAGGCAAGTGTCGGGCCCATATTCCGACATTCTCCATGGCATCTTCATATCGACGGTTCTGGAATCCAAACTGCGTGAGAAATCGTGCCGGTTCATAATAATTCGGATTGATTTCCAACGATCTACGAATCAGTTTTTCGCCATCCTGCATTCTCGACTGTCGAAACAGAATCGACCCCACTAGAAACAGATCCTCAGCTTGGCTGCGTGTTTCCGGAAGTTTGTCATAAATCTCAAGTGCTACCTGGTCACGCTGAATCCGTGCCGCCGATCGTGCCATCAATAATTGAGCAGCGGGGTTATCAGGCGTTTCCCTCAGTTGTCTTGCCGAATCATTAAAAGCCTTACGCCAATCGCCTGATTCGTAGGCCTTGCGTGCGATTGACAATTGCGATGGCTCGCGAATGATCCTGTTAAAATATAAGATGAGAAACGATACGAAAATCATCAAAATTAAAGGATAGATAAATCTTTTCATTAGTTTTTCAGATCAGCCATCTTCATTTTCTTTAATTCTGACAGAAAATGCCGCAAATAAAAACGGCCTGTTTTAACACAGGCCGCCAGGGTCAAATCGTTTCCGAAGCCAGATCAATAAGAATCTGAACTTAGCACTTCTCGGCCCGATCGAGTGCCCAGTGCTAACCACGTCTGTTGAGCAATCGAATCTTTAATGAACTTGACCGCGCCATCAGCCATGGCCACATTCACCCCACCGGGGTGTTGTGAGCGGGCACTGAAGAAACCGATACCAGTGCCTACACCACCCCAACCAGAACAGTCAGCACCAGTGTAATTAGGGGTTACATTGAAGTTACCCACTGAATTGGTGTATTCACCAGCAGCCCAATATCGACCACCCCAATCCCATGTGGAAGTCGGGTTGGATTTGGCAAAATTATTGCATGCTGGAATGAAGTTCCGGTTCAGATATGTCAGGTCGGCTGGGTTTGAAATGACGTATGTCGGAAAGCCCCACGTTTCTCCAGGACCACCCGTATAGACGTCGCCCTTGGAATATCGTGAGTTATCGCCGTCGCCGCGATTTCTCTCAAAGAAGGCAATCGTGTTTGATGTACCATCTTCGCAGCCTGCTATGGTTGCAATCTGCTGACCACCTGGCTGAGGACGTGTCAATGCCCCCGAACCCGACTCACGTGACCACCAGTCCCAATTAGTACCGTTGGATGCACGATAATTATTCAGGCCGCGGCTCTTGCTGTCGCTTGGGCAAAGGAAGGAAGTAATCACGCTCTCGGTCGCTGTTCCCTGAACCGCATCGCGGTATCCCCAGGGGCCGGCATACGACTCGACACCGAAATTAAAATTGATGGCAGCATGAATCTGCCGCTGCTCCATGTAAGGCAGCATTAGTGTCAGTGCACCAAAGTTCGCCCATTCATCGCCGTTACCTCCATCCCATGGCATTCTGCCATTGAAAACGGTCGGAAATCTTGATGAAACAGCCCCCTGGGTCCAGGGGAATGAACTGTTGGAACTCTCGTAGTTATGCAGTGCCAGACCGATCTGCTTCAGGTTGTTCACACACTGAGCACGGCGGGCAGCTTCACGCGCTGATTGAACCGCTGGCAGAAGCAGCGAAATCAATACAGCAATAATCGCAATCACAACAAGCAGCTCAATCAGGGTAAAACCCCGAAGATGCTCGACTTTACGCATCATGGTTCACCTCGCAGGATAGATCCTGTTTTGCATGCAAAACAGAGAAACTGTTGAGGAAGAGATCAGATTTTACTCGTATTAGAGTAGTGAGAGTAAGTTAGTAAAACATAAAAAGGCACGATTGGCAACTGATTTCATAATTTTTTCCAAACCATAAATAAATCTACTGTTACATTCAAACTGTAAGGTTCTGTAAAATCTAAAGTTAATTTTCAAATTCATATTTTTCAATATCGGTCTTTTGCTTATTTTCAGCTCAAAACACAGCAATTTTAACGATTGTATCAGTCACGCCATGTATTTAACCTCTACAGCAAGGGTCACTTCTTTCGAGCATGCCAGTCACCACCTTCGCTGTATCGTGCCTTCATCATCCAGATATTTCATATTTCACTAGCTGACTCGCAATTTACAAACATCGCTCATTCGGAAGTTCTTTTCCAGGTTTTCCATCTCGTCATTTATGCTGCTGTTACTTATTCGATTTGACATAAATTGCTGCCGAGTCATGTTCATAGCAGTCCGGCCATGCCAAAGTGTCCGTAACAGAGATAATTCGTCTTAATGGCAGCAGGCTTTACAACTGCGTAAAGGCCCTGCGGAATCCATAAAGTGATAATTTATAAGCACTTTCCCTGATTCTGGCCGACTCCGTCATAATCTCATGGCTGTAATCATACTCGACTTTATTATAAATCCTGCAGCATCCGCTAATTACTGCTTCAGGTCATTCAAAAGTATAGTCTTAAGTCTGATTTGGTCATACTCCATGTCTCGCGAACACCCGGGAGGCCAATGGTCTCTTCAAAAAATATTGCCCGACTGGGGCATCGACAAATTCTCATGTAAGCGGCGTGATGAATTTCTGCAGTACTTATTCAGTAAGTTTGACACCAAAATCAAATCAAGCCCGCAGCAGCAAGAAAACGGTTGAACACACTTATCCATCTGCTTTTATTGGTTTAACGACAAGTTTATGCCAGTCCTTACTATTGTCTCGATTACGGCCCAACCCCGAATGCCCAATTGATCATATCGTGAAACTTCCGATGATCACCGATATAGATTTCGCCTTGCCGTTTGCACAACTTCCTTCAAACAAAGAACTTGATTCTCGAGATAGGTCAAGTGATGGCTGCATAACTTTAGTAAGCAGGTGCAATGGTTATAAACAGACCAAATCCTGGGATCAGCCAGCGGATTAAATAGAATATTTTTCTTCTATAAAACTAACGGCAGGGGAAATCGTTGCTAGCCAAGGGCGGTGAACCGCATGTCGACTATGCCATTCAGTTGAAATAATCTACGGGCCGAATCGTCTGGTCTGGGTAGCCAACTGCTCTAATGTCGTAAGTGACTATGTTCCAGACTTTTCATTTTTGAAGGATGTGGCTTAGAGGTCAATTAGGAGAGACAGGCTCTTCAATAACAATATGAATGAGAAACAATCGCTATTCATGGGAAACAAGCAATTTTACAGTCCGGATGATTTAACAGAACAGTCAATAGCTCAGCTGAATTCAAAACAATTTAAGGTGTGATAAGTGAGAAAAGAAATAGATAAATCAGATATAATCAAAAATCGCTTCTTTATAAAAAGAAAAAAGTGAGTGAAAAAGATTTCAGAGTTATGAAATTACTAATCCCCGACATTGATATTTGAAGTACAATCAGCAAGCAATTGAGAACTTTAATAAAAATACAGATAATTTCTCAATTTATACGGATAAAACTTAGAATCAGAATTGCTTACCATTGAATTACAAGCCTGTGTTGAAAAAACTCCAATCAGACCTAGATTGTAAATTGGTAAAAAATGTCAAGTCGAGTTTTAAGACAATCACTAATATGTTATTCATTATATACTTAGGCATAGTAATTGAAGTATTTTAACTAGAAAGATCATAATTGGCACAGCAAATGCAAGTTGGATTTAATCATCTGCGGCAGCCAGTTCGGGGAAAACGAACAGGCATAAAAGAAATCCTGAAGAAAGTTGCCCGATCGATCGATGTGATAAAAGTCGCAATATCGATTGTGGCGATCAGGCGGATAAAACCGGGGATTCGGTTTACACGCAAAGATCCAACGGAGGTTTCGGATGTCTCGTACTCAGAAAAATGTCAAGCCGGGTCTCGATCAACTGGAACGTCGTGAAGTCCTTTCTTCAGGCGGGCCTTCGGATCAGGCTCAGTATATGCTTGAGCTGATTAACGAGGCACGTACCAATCCTTCTGCCGCAGCCCAGCGAGCTGCAACTACAGACCTGGCCGAACTTTCAATGACGATGGATTATTACGGTGAGAGCATTTCAGCCGCAACCTCATCCATTGCTAATGCCAGACCTAAACAACCACTGGCATGGAACGGTAAATTGGCGGCAGCTGCTGTAATGCAGTCTCAACATCAAGCTAATACAGGAGTTCAGTCCCACACAGGTCCAAATGGAATGGACCTGAATGCCCGCATGGCCGCCAATGGATATGATGGCGAAGTAATATCGACTGAGAACGCCTATGCATATGCACAATCAGTAGATAATGCGATGCAGGCGTTCCTGATGGACTGGGGTGTAGCTGACAAGGGACATCGCCGTAACATTCAGCAGAACAATGTGGGTAACGAACAATCTTATAATGAAGTCGGTGTAGGAATTATAAGTACCTCTAACCGGAATCTTGGCCCGCTTGTTGTCACCCAGAATTTCGCAAGATCCGCAAAGAATCCTACACCCAAGTTATTGGGTGTTATCTATAACGATTTCAACCGCAACGACTTCTACACGCCTGGCGAAGGTATTGACATGGTTCAGATTCGGGCACAGAATTTGACCACGGGTGAAGTTATCACAGTGAACAACTGGGATTCAGGTGGCTATCAGATGGATCTTTCCCCCGGCCGTTATCGCGTTTCAGCGCGACGTGGCATGAAGGCGCTGGGGGTTCAGGATGTAACAGTCGCAAACGAAAATGTAAAAATCGATTTTGTAGCAAATCTTGAATCCGCACCGACAGTTGATGACTCAGGTAACGAAAATCCTGCGCCATCACCTAAAGCACGTCCTGGTCGTTCGATGAATCTTGCTTCGGTTAACGCTCTTGTCAATTCCACCCGATTTGACAATACGTCTATTCGAAACTGGTCAGCCTGGAAAGCTCGCGGCTGATTCCTGCTGCACCTGTTTTAAATTTTGATATTTCAGCCCCGGTTTCTGCCGGGGTTTTTTATTTCTTGTTCAATCACAATTTTCCAACTGCATGTCCCTCGAACTTTTCAACCAACCAATCATAAAACCTGATCATCCCTTCCATATCGCATAAACTCAACATCTTTGGCATAATAATCGGATCATATCAATCAAAATCGGTCGTCCTCACGCGATTTCAGCCAAGCACTACAGCCATCTGGCCATCGCGAAATGCTTTCGAAAGGTCTAGCCCGCATGATGCCCCGGCGCCTCTTGTACATACTTTTTTCGACGGCTCTCTTTGCCTGTATGCCATTCGTTAACGCTCAACAGGAAGGCCTGATTCCGCATGCACAGGATGCTCCGCCCGGGCCTGCTCTTTCACCGGCCGAGGCAGTCGCGAAAATGAAGCTACCTCCCGGGTTTGTTGTCGATGTCGTCGCCGCCGAACCTGATGTGGTGAACCCAGTTGCCATGACATTCGACGACCGTGGCCGAATCTGGATCACTGAAAGTTTTGAGTACCCCAGGCGTGAGCCAGGCAAAGGCCGCGACCGTGTCAAAGTGCTTGAAGACACTAATGGCGACGGCAAGGTTGACAAAACCTCGATTTTCGCCGAAGGCCTGAATATTCCTTCCGGTATCGCCATCGGCCACGGCGGCGTCTGGGTGGCCAACGCCCCCGACCTGCTTTTTCTGCAGGACACCGATAACGACGGCAAGGCCGACAAAACCGAGGTAATCGTAACCGGCTTCGGCCGCGACGACACGCACGAACTGCCCAACAGCCTCACCTGGGGGGCCGATGGCTGGCTATATGGCTGGAATGGGGTGTTTAACCCATCACACATTGAATATCGCGGCAAGAAATTCGACTTTACCTGTGCCATTTTTCGCATGCATCCCGTCACACGCGAATTTGAGGTTTTTTGCGAAGGCACTTCGAACCCCTGGGGCATAGCCGTGAATGCCGAAGGCGAGCTTTTCGCCAGTGCCTGCGTGATCGACCATCTCTGGCATTTGACTCAAACCGGATACTACCATCGTCAGGGCGGCCCCTACCCGCCCTTCACCTGGAAAATTGAGTCGATAGTTGACCACCTCCACCAGAAACGAGCCTATTGCGGCATTACCTTCTTTGATGGTGCCAACTTTCCTGCTGAATATCGCCGCAAACTCTATATGGGCAATATTCACGGCAATGCAATTAATCTCGACACCGTCCTCAGGAACGGTTCGACCTATTCAGCAAAGGCCCAGAACGATTTCCTTCAGGCCAATGATGCCTGGTTCATGCCGGTCGTACAAAAGACAGGCCCTGACGGAAGCCTTTACATTGTTGACTGGTATGACCGCTATCACTGCTATCAGGACGCCAATCGCGACCCCGCCGGCATCGACCGCCTGAAAGGCCGGATTTATCGTGTTCGGTACGATAAAAACAAGCTGCTGCCGGTGGAAGATCTTGCCAAAAAGTCAGCTACCGAGTTGGTTGACCTGCTGGGCCATGAAAACGTCTGGCATCGCGAAACAGCCAGACGCATTTTGACTGAACGCCAGCTTGATGGCCAGGCCCCTGCCCTGACCAAACTCGTTCTTGATGCCGAAACGCCCCGAGATAAGCGGCTGAATGCTCTTTACACTCTCATCTCTGCCAATATGCTCGCCGAGCCACCTGCACGCCTTCTTTTTGACGATAGCGACCCCACAGTGAGGGCCTGGGTAGTTCGATACGCCGGATCTCTGGGCGAAAAAGCCTCGAAACGGGCTACCAGCCGAGTGCAGCAACAGGCCTCTGACAGCCACCCTGATGTAGCACTTCAGGTGGCCATCGCGCTTGGCAAATTCACCAAAACACAAGATCCCATGCCCGGTTGGGCCGTGATTCTGCAGGAACATGGCGGCGACAAAATTATTCCACGCATTATTTTCCGCAATATGGAGCCGCTTCTGGTCTCCGCTTCGACCGACCTTCCTGCCTTGCTGGGCGAACTAGACCTGAAGGTTAATGCAGGCGCCCGCGAGCTTTTCCCGCGTATTTACGAACGCCTGCTTTTTGCACCAAAACCTGACGCCGAAACACTGCCATGGCTGCTTTCACGCATTCTGCAAAGTGGAGATGCCGAAGGCACATCCTATGCGTTGCGTGCAACTACAGGAAGGCTTGCAGGTCTTCCGTGGCAGGAACGTGGGCCCTTGCTGGCCGCCGTTCGCCCGGCACTTACACCCGAGGCCGAAAAACGCGGGCCCGAGCACCCGATCTCACGCGAAATTACTTTGATTCTTGCCCAGGCAGGCGATACTCAAAGTCTGGAACAGCTTCGGATGTGGGTCACAAACCGCAGCATTGGCAATGACTTGCGTACGAGGGCCTGGGAAGTTGTGATGATTCAGTCCGACGGGCCTAAAGCCCTGCAACTCGCCGGTTCGGTCATTCCGCCTGAAGCGGGTTTGCTCAATCACGCACCAAGAGGCGAATTTATTTTGCGACTTGGCATTCGCTCGGAGCCTGAAATCGCCCCGATGATAATTAATCTCTTCAGTCGCCTTGAGAATAACAACAAGGGGCGGGCTATTCAGCTCCTGACCGAACGGGGCCCCTGGGCCAAAGCACTTCTGGAGGCTGTCGAGGCAGGAAAAATTCCAGCCAATGCATTAAATCTGAATCAGGTCAGACGATTGCAGGATCTGGCTGATAAAGACCGCGTGGCGAAAATCTGGGGCCGTGTGCGTGCCGGTCGTAACCCCCAGCGAGAACTTGTCGTAAGCCAGATGCGAAATTATCTTGAACGTACACCTGGCGATCCGTTTACAGGCAAGGCTGTTTTTCAGAAGACTTGCGCCCAATGTCATAAGATGTATGGCGATGGCCAGGAAGTCGGCCCTGACCTGACCGGTAACGGGCGGAACAACTACGAGCAGCTTCTTTCGAATGTATTTGATCCGAATCTGGTGATTGGCGAAAATTATCAGGCCGTAGTGGTGGCGGTGAAAGATGGCCGCACCTTGACGGGACTCCTGACTCAGGACAGCCCTGAATCAGTTAAACTGAAAGTTCAGGGCGGTAAAGAGGAAGTCATTCCGCGGGCCCAGGTTGAGGAAGTCAAGCGAAGCCCAATTTCACTGATGCCCGAGAATCTGGAATCATTGGTCACGCCTCAGGAACTTGCCGACCTCTTCGCCTATCTCGCCCTTGATCGCCCGCCTGGCGACACCAACGCGAAACTACTTCCAGGTGCACCAGAACCAAAACTTCGAAAATGACAGGCATAATTTAACTGACAACTGCCCTTTGCAAATGGAAGTTACTGTTCCATGGATAGCTGAGTCCACGCATCAGTAACTTTCATGTCATTCTCAGTTTCATTCGAATCAAGATTTCATCTACACTCAAACTCAAATTCCGCCTGAAAAACCGAATTTTCAACTGCCGGATTTAATTCAAATCACACCCATGGTCCAATTAATTTCGACCGATTATTTGTTTATTTATCCGATTAACTATTAACAAGTATAAGTTCATGCCGTGATTAACGACTAGCGTTAAAACTGTATTGCATTTAAATCTGGGTGGCAACTCTTAAATACAGACATCTCAATCTTCCATTCTAGTGCTTTGACATGAGTCGACTTCAGATTATTTAAATTAGAACTGTCAAAAATATCAAAACCTGATGAATGAAATCCGGCAACCGGGCACTTGAGTGTTTCCATAAATCTCGCTTCACAAGATTGGTAATTAATCTTTGACAAAAGCATTTTTCTAAGCTGTCGCCTCGAATAAACTTGTCCATTTCACGATGGAATTGTGATTCATTCAAATAAAACACAGGATTTTTTCGCGTTATCAGCTTAAATAACTGATAAATTGTTGCAATTACTCTGCCGGTTTTCTGGCGTCTCCACCGGCCATCAGTTTTGCAGTTCTACCAACTTCAGTTGCGTTTTCAGAGAACATTAACCATGAAATAGGCGACTGATAAAGCGTATTTGTTAGTAGAAGACCATTCCAC
>JBEITT010000092.1:0-20853 GCA_040374745.1 Planctomycetaceae bacterium
CTCGATTTCGATGAGATTTATCTCATCGTTGTAAAGTTCAAACCTTAATTTAAGGGTCTCCTTTTCATCCAGCTTCTGCCGCAGAGAGGCCGCTTCACTGTTCCGGCCTTCCCTGACACGTTGCTTCTCAATCTGCGATTCCAGCTTGCTGATCCGGTTCAGGGCCCGCGTGCGATAACGCTGAAGCAAAGCCACTTCCTTCATCAGCACGGGGTCGCACATGCCCTGACCGGCATGAGCCGTGGCAAAATTGGCGATCGATCGATCAAGATTTTTCTCAAGACGCTCTTTCACCTCATTCAGCTCATTGATGTTATCTTCAATGATAGCCAGCAGTTGGGTCAGCGGATCAGGCATCTGGCCAAATCGCTGGCGATATTCCGCCAACCGATGAGCCGAGATGCTGTGAAGTTCAGGATCAAGCTCTCTAAGCCACTGCTTTGCAATAACTTCCGTATCGTCCAGCTTGATGGTTGCCAGGCACAGCGAGACCATCATCAGGGCCTGGTGGCTGATTTTGTCAAGCTGCCAGTGCGAGCCCAGGCCGGCGACCATTTTTTTGATTAATCCGGTATAAAAAGGCAATTTCTGGTCGACAAGGTAGCGGGCTTCAGTCCAGACGCCGATCAGGGCCTCGTTGCCATAAATGTTTTGCTTCAATAGGGATATGCCACGAGCTGGATCGACTTCGAGAATGGTCTGGAAGTTGGTTCTCTCGTTTTCGAGGAACCTGTCGTAATGCAGGCCGGCTTCGGCTATTTCCTGCTCAAGTCGTTCGTCGAGGAGGCGATCGGCCTCAAAGGCCTGCCAGCGGCAGATGGCCATTTCTTCAGCGATTTTCTGTTCGCCTGAGAGCAGGATTCGGAACTGGGTGTCGATTTCCCGGCGGATGGCCGCGACGTGGTCGCGTGCATGTGCAGGGACGTAGTGCGTGCCGGAAAGACCGTGGCGCACGGCATTTCGGGCGGCAGGAGCCGAGTTTGTGACGACGGCGGACTTAATGGCAGACATGATTTGACTGATCCTCCCTGTCAGTGAGAAGTTACGGCAGAACTCAGAGTAACCGGGGGGAGAATCGGTTGAATCAGACTATATCAGCCTGATTCGGCTATATTAATCAAAAATATTCTTATGGCAATGGCATAATCGCATGCGGATCAAGGAAACAATAGAGAGGTCATCTGGAAAATTGATGAAATTGCCGACTTGATCCCAAAAGATGTTGTAAATTTTACAATAGCGATAATTTTTGACGATCAGGAAGACTGGGCTAATTAGCACCAGTTTTCTTGAAAGCACACGCAACTCGAATATCAACATGAGATTACAATGAGACACCGGGTGTTTTTAATAGCTTTGCTTGTCACAGTTTCAGGCTTTGATGCAGCGAAGGCCGGCGACAAGATCAGGCGGTTTCTGGCACCATCGCCGCAGGTGGCTCAGACGCAATATGCTGTGCCACAGCAGGTTATGGTTGATCGTAATTCGGTGGCACCCTCTCCCATGCTTGGCAGTTTTGTACCAAACAGCACGGCCTGGGTACGTGGAAATGGTGTAATGGGTGGGGGTTACACACCACTGGGCCAGGACGAGCGGACATCTCTTACGATGTATGGTCCACTGGCGGCGAGCCGGGCTCAGATGCGTGATGTGCGAGTGCTGCAGCCGACTGGCTATGGCACTCTCAGGCCCGTAAGTGCAGGCAATGCAGCGGCTTATCCGAACTTCCCATGGAGCGACAGCGTGCCTGGCCTCTCAGGACAGAATCGTCTGGTTCGACCCAGGTCTCCCATGATTTTTCCCGGCTGGCAGACAGACTCCGACACCATCGACCAGCAGTAACATTAAAGTCAAATATTCAGGTAACTTACAAACCAACCCGATGATCTGTACAGACCGTCGGGTTGAATTATTTAACAAAACAAATTTTTTTTGAAACTTTTCATAATTGATCGTGTTTATTATTCAGTGACGATATACACTATTGCAGTGTGTGTCACACGCTGTCCCCCCCTGTTCGTGCCTGTCTCCTTCGTTGGTCTGCCTATCTATCTGCTGTGCAAAGGATTGGAGAAGATGCGAAACCGCTTCGGAAGTGTCGCCACCTCTCTTCTTTATGTTGTTTCTGCCACAACACTTATCGCTGCTTCGGCGAATGCCGGAACGCAGCAGGATGTAGATTTTGAGCGGCAGATTGTGGGCCTGCTTGGCAAACTTGGCTGCAATGCCGGTGCCTGTCATGGGTCGTTTCAGGGCAAGGGCGGGCTTTTTTTAAGCCTTTTTTCATATGCCCCTGAAAAAGATTACAAGTCGTTAGTGCGAGACTCTTTTGGTCGCCGAGTCAACCTGACCAGGCCGGAAGACAGTCTTATAATTCTGAAGGCAACAGGCGTGGTGCCACACGGTGGCGGGCAGAGGGTGAAGCCCGGATCGAAGGAACATGAAATGTTGCTCGGTTGGATCAGGCAAGGTGCTAAATGGACACCAGGCACTGGTTCGATTACCGGCATGAAACTGACGCCCGGTGCAGCTAAACTTATGCCGGGTGAGAAGATCGATCTAAAAGTGGAAGCCACGTATGCCGATGGCTCAACTGCCGATGTGACTTACCTGACCGAGTTCAAGATTCAGGACGACAGCATTCTGGCCATTGCAGATAGCAAAACACTTTCGGCCCGCCAACCGGGCGATACTTCGGTTGTTGCGAATTATCTGGGCCAGGTGGCCAGCGGCCGCTATTACCAGCCTTGGCCTGAAGTTAAGCAAGATTCAGCCAAAGTGGCAGCGAGCCCATCGCACCCGATTGACCGAATTATCCAGGAGAGGCTTGACCGGTTGAACCTGGTGGCCTCAGGCAAGTCAGAGGATATTGAATTTTTACGCCGGGTGACGCTGGATACGATTGGGCGTCAGCCGACGCCGGAAGAGATCGAAAAGTTTGTGGCTGACGGGAGTTCGGACAAGCGAGAAAAGACCATTGATGCCCTTTTGGCCAACCCGATGCACGCGGCCGTGTGGGCCACAAAGTTTTCAGACTGGACGCTGAACAGCTTGAATGCGATGGAGAATCGTCAGGATTTTGGTCGCAATCTTCAGCCCAAATGGTCAAAGATGTGGTGGGACTGGTTTAAGGTAAGAATTGCTCGCAACGAACCTTACGACAAGATAGTAAACGGCATT
Source organism: Planctomycetaceae bacterium (assembly GCA_040374745.1). Taxonomy (GTDB): domain Bacteria; phylum Planctomycetota; class Planctomycetia; order Isosphaerales; family Isosphaeraceae; genus QWQI01. Next base: position 3,181 of record JBEITT010000092.1, read on the forward strand.
CTGACAGCAACTTCGCGTGAAGAAAAGAAGCCGGAGGAGTGGCTGAAGGGTTGGCTCGACCTGAATGCGACGGCGGCCAGCTCGTTCGACTCAAAATATCCTGAACGAGATACGAACGACCTTTTCTGGCGGCGGCAGAATTTCACCAAGGAGCAGATGATTGAATTGGTGGCATCGTCTTTTCTGGGGCTTCAGATTCAGTGTGCGCAGTGCCACAAGCACCCTTTTGACCGCTGGACCCAGGCTGACTACCGTTCATTCGAAAATATTGTGGTTCCCATCCGGTTTGATGGAAACTCGCCTGATTCACGCCAGATTTTGAAAGCCGAAGCTGACAAGCGGCGAGAGGGTGTGGAGGATGATCTTCGTCGCCGACAGATTCAGCCTCATCGAGAGGTTTATGTTGAGAAGGGTCGTACGAATTATCTGAGGCACCCTGACACCAACGAGCCTTTGCCTGTGAAGCCGCCCGGTGGACCGGTTTTCATGGAGGCGTCTCGGCAGATGCAGGCCGACGATTTTCGTGATGAGCTGGTGGGCTGGATGAAAGAACCCGGCAACCCCTATTTTGCATCGAATTTTGTCAATCGGGTGTGGGCTCATTACCTTGGTGTGGGAGTGGTTAACCCGGTGGATAACTTTGCCGTGGGTAACCCACCTACTAACCCTGAGCTGCTGAAGGCTTTAGCTGATAAATTCATTGAGCTGAATTTTGACATCATGGCCTTTGAAAAATATGTCCTGATGACGGATGCATATCAGCGATCAAGCAGGCCGAGTGTGAATAACGAGTCGGACACATTGCATTTTGCCCGGTTTCTGCCGCATCCTTTGATGGCAGAAGTGGCGGCCGATGTGCTGGCTGATGCCCTGATGTTCCGGCCCGACCCGAGAACGATGACGGACATTCCGCCTAATGCCCGGGCGATTGAAATTCCGGGCAACACCGTTAACCAGCGAGATCTGGCCTTTCAGTTACGCATTTTCGGCAGGCCCCCGCGGAGTGTTTCATGCGAGTGCGAGCGGGCGGCCGACCCGGCGCTGCCCCAGTCGCTGTTTCTGGCAGGCGATGATTATGTCGTTCGGGGTATTGAACTTGGGCCCTGGGCCGACTGGGCCATGGATGATGAATGGCCCGATGAAGATTTGATTCAAATGGCGTTTTTAAAGACGCTGGCCCGCAAGCCGACTGAAAAGGAATATGCAGCCGCTCGCGAGCGAATTGCGGGCAAAAAAGGCAAGGATCGGGTAGAGGCCGTGTCGGACGTGGTCTGGGCACTGGTGAACACCCGCGAATTTCTTCTGAATCACTGATCCGTATTACAGATAACCTATTGCTCTTTCTGAGGTTAGACAAGAGAGGACTGAATCCGATGAGCGAACGAAGCAAGTGGATCACGGACTGCGAAAGATACCATCGTCGCGACTTTCTGAAGGTCGGTTCGGCGGGCCTTCTGGGGCTTTCGCTGGCCGACCTGCTGCGTGCTGAAGCCTATGCTGCAGAAGCTGTTAAAGATGGTGGAACGACCGCAGCCGGAAGTTTGGGCAAGCCGGAAATCGGCAAAAAGAAGGCCAAAAGTGTGATCATGGTCTGGCTGGCGGGCGGCCCGGCGACGATTGACATGTGGGACCCCCGGCCTGATGCACCGGACACGATTCGTGGCGAATTCAAGCCGATCAACACGAAAGTGAGCGGCCTTCAGTTCAGCGAACACCTGCCGAAAATGGCGGCCGTGGCTGACAAGGCGACGGTGATTCGCTCGATCCATCACACCATTGCCGCTCACGAGTTGGGCACACAGTATATGACGACGGGCAACCGGCCGAACCCGGCACTGGTTTATCCGGCGATGGGATCGGTGGCCGCGATGATGCTGGATACACCAGTGGGTGTGCCGCCTTACGTGAGTTTTGCCGATTTGCGGGCCGGCCGATCAGGCGGGGCGGGCTATCTTGGCCCGGCCTATAATCCATTCCCGGTGGAAACCGGTGGCGGTCGTCTGCGGGTTCGTGGCGTGAGCCTGCCCAAGGAACTGACGGTGACCGAGTTGAATCGCCGCGATAAGCTGAGAGACATTTTCGACCAGGAATTCAAGACGGTTGACAAGGGAGTGGGCCTGGCCCAGGGCCTTGACAAATTCCACGCCCAGGCTCTTGATATTTTGCGTAACGACAAGACGCAGAAGGCCTTCCAGCTTGAAGAAGAGAGTAAAGCCGTGCGTGAAGCCTATGGCACGACCCCGTTTGGGCAGTCGGCTCTGGCGGCTCGTCGACTGATTCAGGCGGGCGTGCGATTTGTGACGGTTTCGATAGGGGGCTGGGACACGCACCGGAATAATTTCCAGAGTCTGGGAACGCGGCTTCTGCCTCAACTTGACCAGGTGCTTTCGACATTGATCCGTGACCTGGACAGCCACGGCCTTCTGGACGAAACGATTGTTTACTGTGCCGGCGAATTTAGCCGGACGCCGAAGATCAACCAGACTGCAGGGCGTGACCACTGGGCCCGATCCATGTCGGTGGTGGTGGCCGGCGGTTCGTTCAAGCGAGGATATGCCCACGGCACAACCCAGGCGGACGGAATGGCCCCGGCTACTGACCCGATCTCGCCTGACGACCTGGCCGCAACGATTTTCAATCAACTGGGTATTGATCCTGCGAAGGAGTTGACGACCAACAACGGTCGCCCGATGCTGATTGTTCGCGATGGCAAGCCTGTTGATGCCCTGATGGGCTGATTCAGTCAGATTCATTTGACAGATAGTGCAGACCGGTCTCAGCCATGTGAGGCCGGTTTTTTTATCGGAACAGATCAGCTTAAGTTTTCGAATCATGGCCAGTCAGATCTGTCAGCCGACAAGAGTATTTTTAAATGAAACAGCTCCGGCAGCGACCCGAGAATCCGTTTCGGGCAACTGCCGGAGCTGATAAATTACCACCATCCGTGGCGGTTCAGTTACGCTTCCAATAAGACGGGCGATCACATCCGTGTGAAACGAGGGCAATCCGTTGCCTCGCCCTGTTTCGGTGAATCACTTCAGCCTGGTGTTGCCTTTTTCGTTTCAACAAAAGGTCGAAGTGTGGTCATATCAAATGGCTTTCCCTTGAGTTCATCAAATTTGGTTCTCTGCCCGGGGGTCAGGACACGCAGAAACTGGCTTTCGCGGGTGGCCCGGGCCTGGCGTGAAATCACGGCAAATTGAGTGACATCACCTGATTTGGTGCTTTTTACTGCTTCAGACATTAAAGTCGCGAATTTCTGATCAGCCTCATGCAGGGCGACCCGCTGTTCGGGCTTGAGATCAAGTTTGCCTGCCACTGAGTCGAGCTGAAGGGCCGCCGTGCCCATCGACTGGATTTGAATCTCCTCAAGCCGCCGTGCCTGTGAAGGTTCAAGAATCAAGTCCATCTTCGTGATGTAATCATGCTCGACATCGCCAGCGATTTTTGAGGCACGTCCTGTGGCCTCTCGCAGGCGTTCAAACCGCTCTCCGGGCGGCAATCCCTGCAATGCTTCGGGCTTGAGCCCGGCACCGCCGAGACGCAGCTCGACTTCCTTCTGAAAACTGCTGGCGAGCATTTCGGCCCGGGCGATCTGATCGACCGAGAGTCCAAGTTCCTTCTGGACAGAAATTTCCAGCAGCAACACCGGCCGCAGGGCTGGCTGACTTCGAATGACCGCCGGTTCAGGCTGAGCCTGCGACCGGGCTGCAGAGAATTGCACCCCGCACAGGGCCAGAGCGACGCACATTGAAAACCGCTTGCCTGCCATCAGCACGTTAACTCCCTGAAACTCCTCGATTGATGCGATACAGACAAGCCCATTAAGCTACCCGCCTGGGGCCCTTCTCTTCTCATAACCGTTATCTGATTGATTCCGCGACCATGCGGCAGAGTTTTTTTGTCACGACTCGTTGAGGATTCAATTCGCCGTGATCCGAACTGATGGTGCCCACTCTAAGCCCGGGACGACCAGTCTGTCCAGCACCTTCCGGGGGCGGTTTTTACGCTCTATCCCGACACTTTTACACTTTAAATTTCGTGATCCGGCCAGTTTTTTACCAACGATTTTGCAGAAACAAAACCTGAGATTTTTCTATTACAGGCCAAATAGCCATTTTAAGCAACCGGGATTACTGATATGCAAAAACCGGAAAAACCACTGAATTCTACTTACTCAGTAGATATTTTACGAATATCGCCAGATTCTCAAGCTGCATATTCGCAGGACCCCGTTTCAGATCTGCTCTTCAATCAGTGCCGGCATGCGATTGCTGCGTGTCATAACCTGATAATAATGCGTGGCCGGCTCGCAGATCATATAAACCACGTCGCGCCCCTGCTCGTCAGCCACCAGAATGCCATGCATACCCTGCCGAACGCGATACCAGATGCCTTTTTCCAGGCCCAGCGAGCCCGCAATGCGCACCAGGGCCGGCGTCGAGCCGCCCCAGCCGCCCTGCTCTACCGTCTCCTTCCATGTCCAGCCCGTGCGGGGCAGACACCGCGAATGCCCCCGCCCATTGCCCCACCGCACCAGGCCCAGCCGACCACCCTTCCAGACCGGCAGAATCGGGTCGTAATCGTCATATAGAAAACGCACCTCGGGCTCGCCCCCGCGACGGTGAATCCGCCGCGAAATCTCGGGCTCACAGTGCATCGCCAGCGGAAATTCACCCAAAGCCAGTGACACCCCCGAACACATACCCCCACGCCTCCCAGGCCCTGCAAAGTGAACAAAAGCGAACAGGCGAAAGAAATCGTTCTACAAATATCAGAAGCAGGTCTTGCCTCTCACATCACAAATATCATAGCCATTGGCGTTATCGTGATAAATTTCCCTGAGAGGAAGGGTCGCGGCGCTGCGCAGGGCGAATCGGCCGATGCGATCATTGACTTTTTTCTTGACCATGGCAAGAGATTCCTGGCGGGGGTCGGGCGGTGTAAAAAGGCTGGTCTGTGCGGTGTTGCGGTCGGCCAGATCATCAGCAATCAGGTGCATGCGGCTGGCCAGCTGGCCGGGCCGCCAGGCCTGTTGCAGGCAGGGGCGAAGTGCTTCAAGCAGAAGATCAAAGCGGTCAGTGGGCACAGCAAGCCGGGTCTGGGCCTCTCCGGCGGTGCCATCGCGATAGCCCACCCACAGCACCAGCCGGCCGGGCATGAGGCGATGATAGTGCAGCTCTTCAATCAGGCGTTCCAGGTTTCGCACGAGCCAGGCGTGCAGCCTCTGCGGGCAATCGGTTGATTCGCCCAGGCTGCCGCCGCGGGAAAGGGCCTTGTGCCTTGGCCTTTGGGCGTTAATGGGCGCGGCGGGCTGGCCATTAAGCTCCCACCAGAGTGCCTCGCCTGTGGCCGTCAGCAGCTTGCGAACCAGGGCACGGTCGGCCCGGGCCAGGTCCAGGCAACTGGCAATGCCCCAGGGCAGAAGCCGCCGCCCGCGCCGCCGGGCCACCCCCGAGATCTCCGTAACCGGCAGGCCGGCCAGCAGGTGCTCCTCATGCTCCTTCTGCAGCACCGCCCGGGCACCAAAAGGCTTGGCCGAGTCGGAAATGAGCTTGGCCAGCGTGCGAGACCGGGCAATGCCCACCGTGACCGGCAGATCAAGCTCGCGCAGAATGGTGTCGCGCATCTCTACGGCCAGATCCTGAAAACTCTGCCCCGGCCGGGGCCGGGCCTGAAAGAAGAATTCGTCAATCGAATAATATTCCACCTGGGGCGAAAGCCGGTTCATCACCTCAAGCATCGCCCGCGACAAAGCTTCGTACCAGCGGAAATCACGCTTGATGTAAATGCCGTCCGGGCATTTCTGCACGGCATCCCAGATCGGCTCGCCTGTCTTCACTCCCGCCGCCTTCATCTCATAGCTTTTGGCAATTACACACGCCCCCTGATTGCCCAGCACACCCACCGGCTTGCCCTTGAGAAACGGGTCGCGAACCCGCTCCGCCGAGACATAAAAGCAATCAGCATCAAGATGGCCAACAGCCCACGACATAGTGTACATGTGCTCCATTTTAGTGTACGCACGAACCATGTCAATATTTGTACAGTATAAAAACTCGAAATATTTTCTGTCTGACTTGAATTTTCTGAAATTTTGCCAGGATTTTTAATAGCATTTTGTTCACTTATACGATACATTTATTCATCAGCATGATTTTTCGTGTATACGGGTCTTGCCGAAGGTGACGGGCGGTGTTAAACTTTAGACAGGGTGAATGATGAAAGAACGCGCCCTGTTTCGGCCGATCTGAAAGAGAGAGGCCACCACACGCCCTCAATTCCTTTGCCCGCCCCGGTCGAAAGACTCACACCTTCCTGCAGGTCATGGTTGATGCGATTCCAGGTCCTTACCGCTGTTACAGTGCTGGTTTCTGCCGTGGTGCAACCAGCACACGCGCAGTCGGCCGACAAGCCGCCTGAAATACGCCTGGCAAGCCCGACAGACCGCGTGCAGCTTGTGCTGGGCAGCAAGGTGGTTGACGATGATTCCCGCAGGACATACGACATCGACCTGACGAACCGGGCAAAAATCACGATAGAGAACCCTGCCGTGGCCCAGGCCGACGCATCGGCCGGCATCACCGGCCTGGCTGACGGCCGCACCCGGGTGACACTCGAGTCGGGCTCGTTACGACAATCATATAATCTTGTTGTATCAGGTGTTACAAAACCGGCCGAACCAAATTTTGAGGTTGATGTTCAGCCGATCCTGACACGACTGGGCTGCAACAGCGGCCCCTGCCATGGCAAGCAGCGTGGGCAGAACGGCTTTCAGTTGTCGCTTTTTGGGTTTGATCCAGACTTCGACTACCACTCGGTGGCGACCGAAGATCGCGGTCGTCGCGTCTTCCCCACCTCCGCTAAATCAAGTCTGCTGTTGCTGAAGGGCACCGCAAAAATGCCGCACGGCGGCGGCAAGCGTCTTGATCCGGATGGGACATATTACAAAACACTCCTGTCATGGATCATGGCCGGCATGCCACACGCTCCGGCCGGTGCTGCCAGGCCGGTATCTGTCCGGGTGGAGCCAAAAAGTCTGATTCTCAAGCCGAAATCGGTTTATCAGGTGCGTGTTCTGGCAACATACAGCGATAAATCAGTGCGTGATGTCACTCATCTGGCTGCTTTTTCATCAAGCGACTCAGTGATTGCCGCAGTCAATGCCAACGGCCAGGTTACGGCCGGCCCTCTGCCCGGTGAAGTCGCGATTTCGGCCCGCTTTGAAAATATATTCGGCCAGTGTGAGACAACAATTCCGCTGCCGGGTTCGATGCCCGACGAATACTACAGAAAACTGCCACGATACAACGAAATCGACGAACTGGTTTATGGTCGATTGCAAAAACTGGGTATCGGAGTTTCGCTTCAGGCGGATGATGCGACTTATCTGCGACGGGTTTATCTCGACATCATTGGCCGGTTGCCGACACCGGATGAGACTCGGGCCTTTCTGGCCGACACCTGCTCAGAAAAGCGGGAGAACCTGGTTGATGCCCTGCTGGAACGCCCGGAATATGCAGATCACTGGGCGATGAAATGGGTTGACCTGCTGCGCCCGAATCCTTACAGGGTAGGGATTAAGGCGGTAATTAATCTTGACGCCTGGATTCGTGAGCAGTTTCGCCGGAACCGTCCCTATGACGAATTTGTCAACGAAATTCTGACAGCTTCGGGCTCGACTTTCGACGTGACGCCAGCCACAATTTTCCGTGACCGTCGCGAGCCGGAAGAGATCACCACGGTAGTCAGTCAGCTCTTCCTGGGAATTCGTCTGGATTGTGCCAAATGCCACCACCACCCTTTTGAAGTCTGGTCGCAGGAAGATTTTTACGGCCTGGCCGCCCATTTTGCCCAGATAAAACGCAAGGGGACTGGTCTTTCGCCCCCGATTTCCGGCAGCGAAGAAGTCGTCTATTCTGGCGATTCCGGCAAGGTGAGCCATCCAAGGACGGGTGAAACCGTTGAGGCCAAGCCCCTTTTTGACTGGGTTAAAAGCGACTCTGCAGGTACCATACCCGCCAATTCTGGCACCAGGCCCGACCTGCGTAAAAATTTTGCAAAATGGGTGACTGCCCCGGAGAACCCCTACTTTGGCCAGGTGATTGCCAACCGAGTCTGGGCTGAGTTGATGGGGCGGGGAATTGTGGAACCGGTGGACGACATCCGGGCAACCAATCCAGCCTCAAATCCGGAGCTTTTATCCTGGCTGGCCAGAGACTTCCGGGCCACGGGGCATGACTTGAAGCACCTGATCCGGAAGATAACCACCAGTTATGTCTATGGACTTTCCAGCCAACCGGTGGAGCGCAACCGTGGTGACACCCGTTTTTTCTCGCGGCATTACCGCACGCGGCTGAAGGCAGAAACTTTGCTTGATGCCGTCTGCGACATCACGGGTGTACCGGAAAATTTCGGCGGTGCTGCACCAGGTACTCGAGCAGCAGCACTCTGGACATTCCGCACGCCCAACGTGTTTCTCGACACTTTCGGCCGACCTGACCCGAATCAGGATCCGCCTTGCGAGCGATTGCCGGAAGGGTCGGTGACTCAGGCTCTGCACCTGATGAACGCGCCCAACCTTCAGGATAAGTTGCAGGCCGATGATGGCCGGGTGACTGAGCTGGCAAAGATCGAAAAACCACCTGAAGCGATTATTGAGGTAATCTACCTGTACTGCTTTTCCCGAAAGCCATTACCAACCGAACTGGCCCGGGCCAAATCGCTCTTTTCTGATCCTGAATCGCTGAAACCTGGCACACGGGCCCGGCGGCAGGCGGTCGAAGATATTCTCTGGGCTCTTTTGAATACAGCCGAATTCGTGCTGAAGAACTGATCAAGCAAGGGGATCTGACTCATGGCAATGCATTTTAACTGCGAGCGGGTCGGCCGGCGAGACTGCCTGAAACTGGGGCTTTCAGCGGCGATGGGCCTCGGCTTTTCCGACCTCCTTCGGCTTCGGGCAATGGCCGCCGAAAATGTTGTCAATGTGCCTTCTGGCCATATACCTTCCACCATTGCCAGGCCCAAGGCGATTGCCTCGCAACCGACTTCCTGCATTCTTGTCTGGCTCGACGGCGGCCCGACCCACTACGAAACCTTTGACCCCAAGCCTGATGCTCCCAAAGAAATCCGGGGCGAATTCAACCCGATTCAGACGGCTGTACCGGGCATTCATTTCAGCCAGGAACTGAAACAACTGGCCGGAATTGCCGACAAGCTGGCAATTGTGCGTTCCATTTGCCATAACCAGGGCAACCACGGGGCCGGTAACCATTACATGATGACCGGTGCCCCACCGCGTATCCCGGTGGGCTGTGGTGCATTTGTGAGCTTTCACCCGAGCCTGGGCTCAACCGTCTCTTACATGCGTCGTGAAGAACTGGGTGCCCTGCCTGGTTATTTCTCGATGCCCTCAATGAGCCGATCGGGCGGCCCGAATTTTCTGGGTGCCAAATATGCCCCCTTTGTGGTGGGCGACGATCCGAATCGAGAGAAATTCCGCGTACGAGACGTGGCCCTTCCTGGCAGCCTGACCGAAGGACGCTTCGAAAATCGTCGATCGCTGCGTGCTGACCTGGACACGTTGACCCGGTTTGGTGACCCGGCCACCGGCGACCCGGCCCTGTCGCAAGACTCGTATGTGCAGCAAGGTTATGATCTTGTGACAAGCCCCCAGGCACAATCAGCCTTCGATATTGGTCGTGAATCTGCCAGGGTTCGTGATCGTTACGGCCGTAATTCCTTAGGCCAGAGGGCCCTTCTTGCCCGTCGACTGGTCGAGGCCGGCGTGCCTTTTATCACGCTTTATGAAGGTGGCTGGGATCATCACACCAATCTTTTCCCGTCGTTAAAAAAACGTCTGCCTTCGTTTGACCAGACGATTGCCACGCTGATTCAGGACCTTGATGAGCGTGGCCTGCTTGACACGACACTTGTCATTGTCCTTGGCGAATTTGGGCGGACTCCGCAGATCAATAAAGATGGAGGTCGTGACCACTGGTCAAGTGCCATGTCGGTCATGTTCGCCGGTTGCGGCACGCCCGGCGGCCAGGTGGTGGGAGCAACTGACCCGAGGGGTTATTCAGCGGTTGAGCGGGTGCTATCACCCGAGAACTTCGCTTCGACGATTTATCGCAAGCTCGGGATCGACCCCAATACGATTCTTTACACACCACAGGGTCGCCCAACACACCTTGTCAGCGACCCCACCCCCATATCGGAACTGATGGCCTGACCGGCAACGCTTAAAGCAGGCTGAACCAATGAACTTTGCCACAATCGCCCTTCTCGGGTTTCAACTCGTGGCTGCCGCGCCGGCTGTTACTCATTTTTTCCCCTCGTCGGTCACTCGTGGGGGGTTTCCGGTTCTTGTGAGTGCCGAAGGCAGCACCGGAACCGATTCAAAAATCTGGGTCGATGACGAAAAGCTGAAAGTCCAGGCGGGACCAAAATCCGGCCAGTTTCTTGTCGAAGCCGTTACGGGTTGCCGCCCGGGGTGGCATACGGTTCGCCTTTACAACAAGGAAGGTGCAACGAATCCGATCCCGGTCTGGGTCGATGACCTGCCGAATTTTGCCGAAACCGAACCGAATAACGGTGCGGCACAGGCGACATCTGTACCACTTCACCGGATGGGCAGCGCGGCTCAGTTGCATGGGCGGCTTGAGAAAAATGGCGACATTGACGGCTATCTGGTCAAAGTTCCTGCCGGATCAACACTGGTTGCAAGGCTTGAAGCCAACCGACATCTTGGTTCGCCGATGGACGGCACACTTCAGATCGTCGACAAGAAAGGCTTTGTCCTGGCTCACAATGATGATGCACGCGGTGTTGACCCTGAAATTATATGGAAAGCCACTCAATCCGCTGAAGTGATTGTGCGGGTTTTTGCATTTCCCTCAGAGCCAAATTCAACAATCAGTTTTGCGGGTGGTTCCAGCTATATTTATCGGCTGATGATTTCAACCAGCGAAACGATTGATCACGCCGCCAGTGTGGTTGCAAACAAGAACTCGACAAAGCTGATTCCGTCAGGCTGGAATCTTTCCGATTCCGCTGCCGCCGGACTGTTACCCACGGCCGGTCAGTCAGGCTATCTCATTGCAGTTCCCGAATATTCGGAGCCAATGGTAATCCCGAGAACTGAATTCCCCGTCGTATCCTACAATCGAAAATCACCACCAGCAATCAGCCAGTTCCCCGTGATGCTGAGCGGAACGATTAACGAGCTTGATGAAAGTCATGTCTACCAGATTCAGGCCCAAAAGGGCGAGGCGATCCAATTTCGCGTATTTGCCCGACAATGGGAATCGCTTCTTGACCCTGTCCTGACGATTCGCGACGAAAAAGGCCAGATCGTACAGGAACAGGATGATTCGGGCAACAACACGCGTGATCTGGAGCTGACCTGGACACCGCCCGAAAATGGCCTCTACAGACTGGCCATCAGCGATCTTCACGGTCGCTCAGGCCTTCGAATGTTCTACGGCGTGGAGTGCACCCGTGAGGGGATTGAGCCTGAAGCCCAGATCAGTGTCACAAACCTGACGCTGAAAGCCGCTGAAAAAGCCGAGCTGGCTATGAACTATGACAAGCGGGCAGACCTTGATATACCATTGAAAGTGGAATTTATTGGCCTGCCCAAAGGGTTTCCTGCACTTAAGGCAACTGAGGGTGCTCCCTCTGCACCCCCTGCACAGACCAAGGGACAGGGGCGTCGTCGCCGGGGCCCTTCCGGCGCAGGCATGAACAGCCTTAAATTTGAAATCAATCTGACGGCCGATCAGGTTAAGCAAATCGGCGAATTTTCGGGCCCGATTCGCTTTCAGGTCAAGGATAACTCCGGAAAATCCATTCCGGTTTCAATCAATGGTGAAAAAGGCAAGAGGCTTGGGCTTGACCACGTCTGGCTGACCGTTCTGGCCACACCTGCCAAAACCGAACCACCCAAGGCCGAGAAAAAGTAATTTCGGGACTATTTTTACATTTGCAGTCGCTTCGCGGCGATGGCCCGTGATGGCAATCCCGGCACCGTGATCACAATCAATGTTTCTGTTGCCTGGCCTGAAGGCTGTTTTTCCAGCCATTTCTGAATTTCGGCGGCATGGATGCGCCCTCGCGTTTTGACGACCGCCGACGACCAGCCAAGATTCCGCAACATCTGCCGCACGGCTCGCCTGTCAACAGAAGCTGAATCCATCACCTGAAACTTTTGGACCATACCCGAAATATTCTGATGAATGTGATCAGTAAAGAGCCAGGCTCCGTCAGGTGTCAGGGCATGAAGCTGATTTGCTGCCGCAAAATTGGCTGCAAGGCCTGATCGGATAACCGCCGGATCAAGCTCAAAAAGCCAGTCGCCAGGTTTTGGCACGGCAGTTTTGCGAATCGACCCACCAGGCTGCCCGGCAAATTCAAATTGACCGGGCAAGATCGTGGCCCGACGCGGGATTTTGCCTGCCAACTGGCCAAACCAGATTGTTGCCTCACGACATTCGCCGGATAGGCTGATGATTTCTTTTTCTGTTCGAACACCGAGCAATTCAGCCCTTTTTTCCAGTGATTCAAAATCAGAGCCCGGGCTCAGCTTGATCGCGCCGCCGTTGTGAGCAGTCATATACGATAATAAGGTCTGCAGTGAAGGTTGACAATCGTCAAGTGAAAAACGGGGCCGACCGATATGGTCTGCAGCTCGCCGATCGGGGTCGATATGCACCGCAATCGACCGATCGAATAAACCATGGTTTGCATCGCCTTGAACTGGCAGAATCTGCGAACGAAAGCCATAAACATCAGCATTAAATTCCAGCCGCCTGAGCGCATCGCGGTCAAGATCAACACTGGCCACGCCCTTGGCCTGCCGGGCCAGTGCAAAGCTGTCGCCGCCCAGGCCGCAGCAGATGTCGGCAACAGCCAAACCCTGAAATCGCTTGGCTTTGTGCTCAGCCACCATGTGATGCGTCGCCTGTTCTACGCGAACAGGGTCAAGCCACAGCTTTTCTGCATGAATAAACTTGCCCACGGCCTTGCGGCGGCTGTTGGCCAGTCGCAGAATGGCTTCTGCCGTATCTCGCCCAAACTGGCGACGAAGCGTATCGAGCATTGAAAGAGAAATGGTAGGCCGGGCCGCCAATTCCGCCAGGATTGGGCAGAATGCAGGATCTGTCAGGGCCTCAAATTCCCGGTCGGCCGGCGACTGCATCAGCGGGTGGCGGCTTTGGTCCCGGCCAGATTGAGATTTTTCAGCGGGTGCTGGGCCCGATCGACCATCGGCAGGCTGACCGGGGCATTTTTGCGGGCCGAGTCATAAACAGCGAGGATCATTTCAAGGGCGGCTCGGCCATCATAGACGGAAACCCTGGGCTGGGTGTCGGTTTCAATGGCCCGGATCAGGTCTTTCACGATCAGCACATTGCCCTCGTGCAGGCCGCCGGCGGTGGGCAGGGTTTCCGGCTTATCCACGCCGTTGGAGCTGATTTTCTTCCACTCGGTTTTACGATCGGCGTTGGTCCAGCTCGGCTCGCCTAACCAGAATGTCGGCCCAAGCCAGCCATGGCGAATTTCGATCACGCCCTTGGTGCCGTAAATGAAGTTGCTGAATCGCTTGTTGCGGTCGGCGGCGTCTTTGGGCCGCGATGACGCAAAATAAGCCACAGCCGGGCTTTTCGCAAAGCCATAGCTGGCGTCGATCCGGTCGCCGGCCAGTGGGCCAATGCCTTCGGCACCGACCCGAACATGTTCTGCAGAAAGAGTTTGGCCCCGATCGGTCACCCGGGCAAAACACCACGAGGCATCGCCCAGAAGGCCACGCATCAGGTCCATCAGGTGAATGCCCAGCACCATCAGGTCCTCGCCGCCACCGCGATGATCTTCCTTGCCTCGTGTGCGAACTTCCAGCAGCTCGCCAATTTTGCCGGAATTGACCAGCTCAAGCACCCTGTCCCAATTCGGCGAATAGCGAGACTGCATCGCCATGGCCAGCTTGATGTGGTGCTTCTCGCAGGTGGCCACAATCGAATCAGCCTCGGCCAGATCCGGGCAAAGCGGCTTTTCGCAGAAGATGTGCGCACCAAACTCGGCGCAGGTTTCAATCGCTTTTTTGTGACCATCAAGAAATCGCGGACAGATCGCAACCAACTGTGGGCGATGCTTTTCCAGCATTTCGCGATAGTCAGCATATGCATTCTCGACCTTCAACCGCCCGGCCGCCTTGGCACGACCGCCGGCATCAGGGTCGGCTACAGCCACCACTTCAATGCCCGGCTGGCCCAGCAGAGCCATTTCCAGGCTATGGCCATAATCACCACGGCCTGTATGGCCAATCACGCATGCTTTGTAAGTCTTCATCGGTTATGGCTTTCAGAACGATTTTCAGGAGAGTTTTCTGAAGAGCAGTCGCTCGGCCGTCTTGCCCAGAATGTCGGCCCGCTGCGAGTCGGTCAGGAAGTCGAGGCGGTCGGTCACCAGCGAAATCGAGTCTTTATAGGTGTGGCTCACCACCTGGAAGGGGCAGTCGCTCTCCCACATCAGGCGGCTTGAGCCATAAGCCGTCAGCAGTTCGCGTATCATCGGAATCAGGTCGGTGTAAGGCGGCTTCTTGGCACCAAGGGCATAATAGGCCCCGATTTTCACATACATGTTCTTGTGCCGAGCCAGGTTACAGAGGGCCTTGACTTCGGCCGGCTCAATCTTGCCCGTCACGCCAATGCGGCCGAAGTGGTCGATAATCACCGGTGCGTCGGGGTGCATGCTGGCCATGCGATCAACCTCAGCAAAGCAGGTCGGGTCGATCAGGCACGAGATGACCTGGCCTGATTTGGCTGCCTCGTCGAACATCAGGTTAAAACCCTGCGGCTGAAGCCACTTTTCCGAGGGCTGTTTTGCATAGCCGGGCGTGATGCGGAAAGCCACTACACCCTTGGCTTTAAGTGCACGCATGGCCCGGTCGGGGGCGGGCCCGAGCGGGTCAACAATGCCCGTGCCCACAAAGCGATCAGGATATTTGGCGATCATGTCGAGCATGTACGAATTGTCAAATTCGTAATAGCTCATCTGGATGAGGTTTACGCGGCCCACGCCCACCGGGCGGCAATGGCTGAAAAGCTCTTCCGCCGTGAATGAAGGCGGCTGCATGTCTGACTTCTTGAACGCCGAAGCCAGCGGATATTTCGCCAGGTCGGGGGTCCAGACATGGCTGTGGGCGTCAATATAAGGCTCTTTGGCCACGTCCAGCGGCGGAATATTCTGTGTCATCGGTAAAAGCTGCCCAGTTGCAGTGCGGTCGATCTATGGATGCGAAAAAATCGCCCGGAAGGCTCCGGGCGATCAACATAAGTTTCTATCAGGCCAAGACTTCTGCCAAAATTCGCGATTCCGGCACCAGTTCCAGCGGCCGGTTCTGGCGGTCGTAAATGACCGAGGTGGGGTCGTGGCCCATCAGGTGCAGCGTGGTTGCCATAACATCCTTGGGCGAAATGGGGTTATCTACGACTGTGCCGGCGATCGAGTCGCTTCGGCCGATGACATTGGCCCGCTTGATGCCTGCGCCAGCCATCACAATGCTATAGCAGCGGCTCCAGTGGTCGCGGCCGCCGCCCTTGGTGCCGGTGGCAATCTGCGGCGTGCGGCCATGCTCCGACTGCAGCAGCACCAGCGTGTCGTCGAGCATGCCTCGG
This sequence comes from Planctomycetaceae bacterium, assembly GCA_040374745.1. Lineage (GTDB taxonomy): Bacteria > Planctomycetota > Planctomycetia > Isosphaerales > Isosphaeraceae > QWQI01. The sequence continues at coordinate 18,858 of JBEITT010000092.1, forward strand.
CGGTCAAGGTCGGCGATCAGCCCCGACAGGGCCATGTCAAGGCCCGGCAGCAGTTCGTCCTTCATTCTGGGGAAGTGATCCCAGTGCGTGTCCCAGCCGGTACCGGCCAGGCCGAATTCGTCCCAGAAGACCGACACGAAGCGGCCACCGGCTTCGATCAGGCGGCGGGCGGTGAGGGTGGACTGGCCGAAAAGTGTCATGCCGTAGGAGTTTCGAATCGATTCCGGCTCATTGTCCAGGTCAAAGGCGTCGCGGAATTTCGGATTATCCAGCAGCCTGTAACCCTGGGCCCGGTTGCGGTCTTCCGTCCAGCCTGATTCGCCCCGGCGCAGATCTTCCATCTGTTCCAGCAGCGACCTGCGATCGTTCAGCCTGTTCACTGAAAGCTCGCTGGCGGCCGATTCGGCCATGCCGGGCAGGCGCAGGCGGCTTTCGGGAGTGACACCCCGATAGAGTTCAAAGTCGTCCCAGACCTTGTCGGTCAGGGTTTTGTAAGCCTTGCGGGTGCCTTTGCCGATGAATTCGGTCCAGGTCGGGTCGTAGGCCGAGCCGAGAAAACCGCCATAAGGGCCGGCGCGGGCCACTTCGCCAATGCGCTGCGACGAAAAAGCCCAGGGCAGGCCCATATTGCGTGGCACGGCGGGCACATCGCCAGCATTGGCCCGGGCATCGAGATAATCAACCAGCGAACCAAGATAAGGCCAGTGGGCGGGTGCGTGGGGGTTCAGCTCTTCGGGCAGGGTCACGCGGGGGTTGCCGGTCATGGCATAAGCCACGCCGTGCACGGGGTATGGGTGCGTCATCGACCGGATGATCGTAAGCCGGTCGGTAATTTTGGCCGTGTTGGGCAGCAGTTCGTTGATACGCACGCCGGGGATGGCCGAGTCGATCGAGCCGAGTTCACCGCGAATGCCGGTGGGGGCGTCGGGCTTGGGGTCGAAGGTTTCAATCTGGCTGTGCGAGCCATAGAGAAACAGGCAGATGCAGTTTTTCGCCTTGCCGAAATTGGGCATGGCCGAGGTGGTGGTTGTGCTGCCGAAACTGCCGGGCGCATAGGCTGAGGCGAGCCCCAGGCCACCGACCTTAATGAGGTCGCGGCGAGTCAGGCCGTTACAAAGCCGACGGGCGTGTCCATTGACGGTAAACATAGCGGGCACCTGTCCTTGTGTATTGTCGGGACAGTCAGTTCAAGTCGAGTCAGGCGCGTTCCGGGAAGGAACGACAGGCGAGGCATCATCTAATAATATATCGGATAAGCGGAATTGTTCAACGAATTAAGATCAAGGAATTTTGGAAAAGTTTGGCCTATTATCAGTAGCCCTGAAAATGACAAATGTCAGGAAGACCAACTTGGAATCAACCAATTACATTACGGCGGTTTAATTCTCGCTTGCAGAAAATGGGGGACAGGCCACGCCTGTTCGGCACCGGGGTTGCATGTTCCCTGATTTTTGGCATGCGGTGATTTTCAACCGGCCTTCATTGGCTGTCGGCTTGAAATACTCTGCGATTTTTAGCTGTTTTCGTAATTTTAAAACCAAGTTCAGCGCATGCTGAAGCGGACCCGCTACTGATGTCAGAGCCGCGGGCTTAATTCCTATCAAGATTTTTTCTTTTCAGTCTGCTTCTTCAGGCTTTCGATGTGATCCGTCAGCTCCTTCCTGGACGCAGTCAAAAAGGGGTCATTCTACTTTTTCGATCAAACGCCGGTTTTTGCCCATTAACGAGCCGAAAGCGTCAGCGACGGCCCCGGATTTCAATTCATTTTCAAATACAACAATTAAAATTGCATTTTGGCCGTCGCTCACGCTTGCGGCTCGTTAAATCAGAAAACACCCCTCCTGTCAAAAAGGGGTCATTCTACTTTTTTTCGATCAATTGCCGGCTTTTGGCCAAAAACAAGCCGAAAGCGTCAGTGACGGCCTCTGATTCCACTGGATTTTCAAATACAATAAATTGCAATTCAAAACAAATAAAGGGCCAAAAAAAATGGTCA
>JBEITT010000199.1:0-3540 GCA_040374745.1 Planctomycetaceae bacterium
CCGAGCTGCAGGCACGCATCTCGTTGAACATGCGTCAGGCCACGTTCAGGGCCTCCGACACCCACCCGTTCCATGCCCAGATCATGCTCGATTATGCCATGCTCAAAGATCGCCATATCGCTGCGATGGATGAACTTACGGCAAAAGAAGAAGCCCTTCAGATTGAAGCCGTGCGCCGCAAGGGGGTCGATAAAGACTTCCGTGAGCTCGACTTCTATAACGCTCTCTATTTCGAGCCGGCCAGGACTGTGGCCGAGGCCCGCAACTCGGCTGATGGATGTCGTTTGCTGATCAAGGCTTATCGCACTCTTTACTACCGCTTTTCCACCCCCACTTTCTTAAGTGCTCGTGAACGAGAGCACATCGCCAACCTCTGCGGGCAGTTCTACGACATCCCCATGGGCACCATCGAGGCCCAGATCGTCAACCGCCTGATGCACCTCAGCACGGTTCGCTATCACTCGAACGAATTTCAGAAACTCCGCGATGCGGCGATATATTATGCCGGCCATATCGTTCAGGAGATGAAGCGACAGGAGATTCCCAATGAAGGGGATATTGAGTCGCAGCTCGTCATGGTGCAGGTCGAGGTCATGGATTATCTGGCCAAGCAGGGCAATCTCGACTGGGAACTCTTCACCCTGCACAACCTGAACGACTACTTTAAGGGCACGCACAAGTTCCTTTATCAGGAAATGCGGCGGTATCTTGCCAAAAAACTCTGGGAGTTGCGAAGAAGAGCACGTTATTATGACGCGCTTGAGGCTCGCATTCCGCCAACTATTACCTATTCCGATGCCGATAAAAATGAATTGAAATTCTATCGCGACCACGTCGCCAGCCTTGGCAAACAGCTGAAAGACGCCGGCACCCTGCTGAAATCGGCCGGTATTATTGAATCAGGCTCAAATAAGTTCAGCCGATCGAGTGCCAGTATCGATGAAGTCAATTATGGCGGCCCAGCCCAATATGCCAGGAACCAGGGCGAGCAAAAGAAAGCACAGTCGGCAGATCTAACTGATTCGGATCAGCAAAAACAGGATGACTTTGACCGGATCAATGCCTGCAATGCCTTTTACCAGAAGGGTATTATCCCAAGAAATAAGGTATCAGGCGGATTTGGCAAATTAATGCCGCAATGGATCGCCCAGCGTATTCAGGAAAAGCGGGATCGGCGAAAAGCAGATCAGGCCGCCCGGGCTGAAAATCAAGTAAATCCAGTTGAAAACAAAGAAGACAAGACCGTGTCTGGCAGGTCTGACCAGGCGGGGCCGGCTGGTAAATCAGGCAAAAAAAGCGATTTGAAAGAGTTGCAGACGTGGCATGTCCCGAAAGAGCGGATGACCCTGGCCGAGGTTGTGCAGGATCCGGAAGTGGTGAAGGATCCGGAGCTTAGGGTTTATGAGTCGGCCGAGGTCTGGGACGAGGCTTACGAGGACCGGAAGCAGGTGCGGGCCGACCGGGTACATTTCCGGAAATATCGGCGGAAGAACCTTGATGTGCGGTATCACAACATTAAGGAGCACGGCAAGAAACGCCCGAAGAAGCCGGAATCTGACGAAAAACAGCAGGAATAATGCAATTACGATTGCATTTGCATTTCAATCAAATTTAAAAACTTCATAAACAATTCCCCCGGGGAAGCTGCTGGCAAGGGCCATGGCTTCACCCTGGGGGAAAGTCTGTTTTTCTTGAACTATCACGTCACCTTACGTGTGTAGTTCACGCGGCGGCCTCGCTGGAATGTCACGATATTCAGGTCAAGAGCGTTGATCTTGCCATCGCCATTCACATCGCCCACCCAGTTATAAGCCGCCACCGGGTTACTGCTCGTTACACTCATATTGCTGTTCACATAAGTCAGGTTCGATGCGGTCTGGTATCGCCATGGCGATGTCAAAAGCACCGTCTGAATCAGGCTCTGGTCAAGGCCATCAACTGCCTTGTCGCCATTGACATCGCCCAGCAACCGGTGGAAAGCATAAGGGGCATTCGCAGGTGTCACTGCCGCACCAGGCTTGGTCCCAAGCTCATAAACTCCATCATAAACAGCCGTGGCCATCTGGTTACCAAGCCCATTTGGCCCGAAATCAACCGTGTAACCGACAGGTGTCGTGTAGATGTTCGGCACTGCGGGACCATTCGCCAGATAATCGCGAGTGTCGGTGATGTTGCTTCCACCCGAGAAGCTCGCTGATTTGACGCGTGTCAGCGTGAAGTTGGCCAGGAAGTTCGTCGGGTTGTAATTCATCGCCGAAAGACTGCTGTTACTCACAACCACATCCATATAACGGATGTACGACCTGTTCAGCGACTGCCGCTGCAGGGCCACGCCAATCACACCCATGTAGGGATAGCTGTAAGAGGCTGGGTTGTCAGTCTGCGTGATGCTCACCTGGAACGGGCCTGGGTTATCATTGGCCCAGATGGGTATGGAAATATTACCATTCACGTCGGTGTAAAGTGTGATCGACCTGTTCGATGTATTGGCATTATCAAACCGGCCTGAGGCGGTGTTGGAATTATTGACATTGGCCGGCAGGACAATCGTATACGGCACATTGGCAATCGGCGTGGTGTTGGCCGAACCGCCCAGAGCCTGGAATATAAGGTTGCCAAACGAGGTGTTGGCCGTTGTCGTGAGGTTTGGCGTAATGACATTGATGATGCCGGAAGCCACCCGAACAATCAGCGAATTGCCGCTGGAGGCCGTTGTGTAATTGCCTGCCTGGGCATTGTAATTGATCTGCAGCGATGTGTTGTTGCTGGTGAAGATCGTGCTTTGCGGGAGGCCGGCAAAGCCAGAGGTCTGACTGATCGCTCCGCCACTGGTCTTGTTAATCAGGGTCAGGCCTTCAGGGTAAACCATATTGCCGGGGGTCGTCAGGGTCAGGTTGGCCGTCGCTCCGATCGTTACGGCACCGCCGGTCGTGATCTGACTGAAGTCGTTCTTGCTCGAACCCGTTGCATTCCAGACAGATCCGTTGGCAAATGACAGATTGCCGCTGACCACTGATCCGTTACTTATGGTGTAAAGCGTGCTGCCGTTGTTGATTGACAGCGTGCCAAAAGTGCCATTGGATGTCAGGCTGCCACTGTTGACAACTGCAGAACCCGTGATATTACCGCCTGTCTGAACATTGGCCGAGGCATTGTTAATTGTCAGATTGGTGGTCATGAGAGAATTAACAACCAGTGTGCCATTGCTGACAACTGTATTGGCCGCCGTATAGCTGCCACTGACAGAAACCACATCAGCCGCAGTGATATTCACTGTGCCGGTCATTGAAATGTTGTTGAATGTGAAATTGCCCGACTCGGTAATCGTCAGATTGGTGCCCGAGGCGGTGAGTATATTCAATTGATTCGTATTATTACTCAGCGTGATATTACCGGCCGACCCAGCACTTGTAGTGACAAAATTCGCCGTGTCGCTGATAACCAGGTTTGTGCCAGGTATCTGCGTAATTGAGCCGGATGTCAGGCACACCGTTAAACTGCAGGCTGTGATCTGGCCAAGGGCAAGGGCCTGCGTGTCAG
>JBEITT010000161.1:0-7213 GCA_040374745.1 Planctomycetaceae bacterium
GTGCACTTGCCTGATTTGCAGCAGTCAGCCGTGCATGCTTTGTTGTCGCAGCACTTGCCGTCTTTGCAGCAGGCAGCCGCCGTACTCTTCTTGCAACAGTCGCAATTACAACCTTTTTCTATGCAACACTTACCGTCTTTACAGCAATCAGCAGTCGAGCCGTTTTTGCAACAGTCGCACTTGCAAGCCTTATCAACGCAGCACTTGCCGTCTTTGCAGCAGGCAGCCGCCGCTTTGGTATCGGCGGCTGACAAAGCCGGCGAGAATAAGAGTGAAAGGAAACTGAACAACGCCAGCACTCGTACTTGTGTGATACTCATGGCAATACCGACCTTTCAATAATCGAAAGTGAGAATCTGCGATCTAGCGACGCACCTGCCTGAGCATGCAGCCAATTGCGTGCATTGCCTTAACAGGCGACGACCAGTGCCAAATACTAATCATCAGGATTTGACACACTCAGAACCACGTAACGTCAGAAGAAAAAAAATCTTCCGAGCAAAAACACTGTCAACATCGCCATCGCAGAGTAAGACGAAATAATGAAATTGCCGGCTGGTCGAGTTGCCTGCTGCGACTGGTAATAAATCCTGATTCAGAAAGTCGGGTCATACCAATGGCAGGTACCGAACTGATCGGCAGGTCAACTGATTTCCGGGCAAGGCGGGTCGGGTTACTATTTGTGGCAGCCGACGTCGGTTGCGATCCGTGACCGGCACAACGGCAATGATCAACCGGGACTGCTGGTGGATGGTTATCTTGTGCACAGCATGTAATTTGTTCAGCGGGAATGCAGCAGGAATGATCAGCAACGCAAGCCGATTCAACCAGAAGAGGGCCGGCCAGCATTGTAAATGCCAGTGTAAGAATCAGTTGGTAAAACTTCCGGCTGTATTGCATTGGTTCCATTTCCATTTGCTTCCGACAATAATTATACGTCAGAATTTGGCAAAAGGTCTAGTCGATTATGCAATTGTGACGATTTTCAACACTTCACAGTGGCTTTATCAAGCCTGCCTGAATGAAATTCAGTTTAATAAATCTCATAGACTCGCAGTGATTGATGAATCATCATAATGAGAAAAGGCCTGATAACAGGTCGCATCGTTCTTCAGTTGCAGCAGCATTAGCCCAAGGATACTTGACACAGGCGAACCGACATGAGAAAAAGGATATATTGGTAGAAAATTCGGACCAGAATCCTCCCAATTTTCGCCGCAAGCACCCTGCCCGACCTTTCGCCCACCGGGCCGCAATGGCCAACTGATTCGGGCGAAAAAAATCCGCTGAAAAAGCCCGCCTGGGAGTTGTCACCCGTGAACAAAATGAACTGGAAATCAATTCTCAGCCTGACATTATTGCTGGTTTACCATCGATCTGCCGCTGCCGCCCCGCCCAGCCTGACGGGCACTTCTCCCGCCGGCGTGATGGTGGGCAAGACCACAGAACTCACCTTTCAGGGTGCAAATCTGGCGGGCACGCCCGAGATCATCAGCCCTCTGCCGATCACTTACACCAAGGCCGAAAACAAGGATGCCGCCAAGTGGGTGGTGAAAGTCACCCTGCCCGACGATGCCCCGCTGGGCGTATTCCCGGTGCGGCTGGTTACGGCCAAAGGCGTGACCAACCCTGTGCTGCTGGCGGTTGATCAGGTGCCCACGGCGACAGAAGTCGAGCCCAATAACAAGTCCGCCGTGGCCACGGCAGTTGCTTCACCCGTCGTGGTGGAAGGGCAGTCGGCCAATAATGATGTCGATTTTATCCGTTTCCCAGGACAGAAGGGACAGGTCATTGTTATCGATGCGGCTGCGGCACGAATCGGTTCGGCACTTGACCCAACTATCAGGCTGACAACGGTTTCGGGCAAATTTGTGGCCTCGGCCGACGACACACCTGGCCTGGCGACTGATGCCCGGCTCATCGCAACTTTGCCTGTTGACGGCGATTATCTGCTAGAGCTTTCCGACACCAACTATAAAGGTGCTGGGCGGGCGAATTATCGGGTGACAATTGGTTCGGTACCTATGGCCGAAGAGGTCTTTCCGCTGGTGCTTTCGCCCGATGTGACCAACGCCCTTGAAATGAGGGGCGGCACAGTCGACCCTGGTAAGCAGGTGATTCGTCTGGCTGCTGTGCCCAAGTCGCTTGACCCCTTTGACTTGCTGAATCTTGACGTGCCGGCCACGGCGATCGGGGCAAATTCGGCGGCTTTTGACGCGACCATGCGAATCCAGTGGCCTTATCGTTTGATCGAAACCTCGGTGCCGCAGGTGGTTGAGTCAGACAAACCGGCATCGCGAAAGCCTTCGGCCCCTGTGGCGTTTCTGGGCCGGATGGAGCAGATTAACGACGAAGACCAGTTTGCCCTTGCCGTTGACGCCGGTGCGAAGTATCGGGTGAAGGTCGAGGCCGGGCGTATCGGCTCGGCCATGGACGCCGTGATTCGTGTGCTTGGGGCCGATGGCAAGCAGATTGCCACCGCCGACGATTCGCCGCTGAAAGTGCCTAACCCGCCTGCCAATACACCACCATTTACGCAGCCCGACCCGGAACTGGAATTCACGGCGCCTGCAGGGCAGAACATGGTGACAATGGCCATCAAGGACATCAGTAATCGGGGTGGCCTGGGCTATCACTATCGTATTCTGGTCGAAAAATCGTCGCCTGAATTTGACATCGCCCCGGCGACGGCCCAGCTGAATATCCCGGCCGGGCAGAACGCCCTGCTTAATGTGACGATTGACCGAACCCGTGGTTATGCCGGACCGGTGAAGCTGGAGTTGGTGAACCCGCCTGCCGGAGTGAAATTCAGGCCAGGGCAGGTGCCGGCCGGTGGCACGGCGGGGCTGATTTCAATCTCGGTTGATGCCGGCGCCAAGCTGCCCCCGACTTTTCTGACGGTTGAAGGCAAGGGCGATGGCGGCGTTGTCGCCCGGTCAGGCAGCAGTATTACATTTGCCAGCCAGGGCCCACTGCCAGTGAACGTGGTGAAGCAGCAGGGGTTGATGGCCGTTTCAACCGACCCGGCCCCGGTGGGGCTTGAAGTGGCCGATGCCGTGGTGGAAGTGGCTCATGGCTTTGAAGGCACAATGCCGCTGAAAATCAGCCGGGCGGCCGGTGGCGAGCCTGCGCTGGACCTGGCGATTGTCAACCCACCCAAAAGCCTGACACTGGGCACGGCCAAAGTGGCTGAAAAAGCGGGCGAGTTGGCTGTCGTCTTCAAGACGGCACTGGATACGCCGATGGGCGAGCATCAGATTGGGCTGACGGCCAAGGGCAAGCTGGCGGGTGAAGACCGGGTGGTTGATGCCCCAATGATCAGGCTGAATGTGGTGCCGCCAGTGGCCCTGAGCGATGTGTCGAAAGAGGCGACGATTAAGCCGGGGCAGACGCTGGAAGTGAAGGGCAAGCTGGCCCGCAAGCCAGCCATGAAGGGCGAAATTACGGTGACGGCTGATGGCCTGCCCGCCGGTCTGAAGGCCGAGCCTGTGAAAGTGCCAGCAACCAGCGGCGAATTCACGCTGAAGATCACGGCTGACAAGGCGGCCAAGGCCGCTACGGGCAATGCCACAGTAAAAGCGGCTTTCAAGGCGGCCGACAAAGATTATCCGCCCCTGAGTGCGCCGGTGGCCATCAAGATTGTGCCCTGACAAAAATCAAAACATAGCTTTCATGATTCATCCGCCCAAGGCAATGGCGGCAGCAAAGGGAGATTCGTGCGATGCTGATTAAGCGAAAAATAGCCGTGCTGGCAATTTCAGGGATGTGCCTGTCAACTACAGTGCAGGCCCAGGAGAAGAAGACTGAGGCAGCCAAGCCTGCCGCACCCGCGGCCGCCAAGGCCGACTCGGGCGACAAGCCGGTGAGCTTCATGAAGGATGTGGCACCGCTGCTTGTGCAGAACTGCATTGCCTGCCATAACCCGCGCAAGAGCGAAAGCAAATATGTGATGACAACCTTTGCCCAACTGGCCAAGGGTGGCCAGCAGGGCGAAGATGTGACACTGGTGCCGGGCGATGTGGACGGCAGCTATTTTGTCGAGCTGATTCGCCACGATGCCAAGCCGCGCATGCCCTGGAAGCAGGACCCGCTGCCGCTGGAACAGATTGCCGTGATTGAAAAGTGGGTGAAGCAGGGTGCGAAGTACGACGGCAAGGATCAGAAGGAAGACTGGCCCACGCTACTGCACAAAACAACTGTTGTGCCCGTGCCCGAGAAGTATCCGACGACTGTCCCGGTCACCGCTTTGGCCTTCAGCCCTGACAATGCCAGCCTGGCCACGGGCGGCTTCCATGAAGTGATCCTGTGGAACACGGCCGATGGCAAGATCAAGCAGCGTGTGCGGCCTCTGCAGGAACGCATTTACGACATTGCCTACAGCAAGGACGGCCAGTATATGGCCACGGCGGCGGGCGACCCCGGCCGCTTCGGCACGGCCAAGCTCTGGAAGGCCAAGCCCGATGGCACGGTCGAGTTTTTCAAGGACTTGGGCGAATCGTCAGATGCGATTTTTGCGATTGTCTTCAGCCCTGATTCGAAGAAAGTGGCTGCGGCCGGTGCCGACCGAACCATCCGCGTGTGGAACCTGCCCGATGGCAAGCTGGATTTTCAGCTTGAAGATCATGCCGACTGGATTCTGGACCTGGCCTTCAGCCCCGATGGCACAAAGCTGGTTTCGGCCAGCCGCGACAAGACAACAAAAGTTTTTGATGCGGTGAAGAAAGAATCGATGGTGACCTTCCCCGGCCACAACGACCAGGTCTTCACGGCCAGCTTCAGCCCTGATGGCAAGCAGCTTTTCTCGGGCGGGGCCGACAAGCAGATTCGCACCTGGACAGCCGAAGGTGAAGCCAAACAGGTGCGCACCACAGGCGGCTTTGGCGGTGAAGTCTTCAAGATGGCCATTGCCCCCGACGGCAAGAGCGTGGTGGCCGCCAGCGCCGATAAAACGGTGCGTGTTTTCAAGCCTGAAAACATGGGTGCCGTGCGTCAACTCGCCGGGCAGACCGACTGGGTTTACAGCGTTGCCGTTTCACCCGACAGCAAAAAAGCCGCTGCCGGCGGCTGGGATGGCCGGGTAGTGATCTGGAACCTGGCCGACGGCAAGGAGGAAAAAGCATTTCTGGCCGCCCCCGGGCGCGATCTGCCTCCTGCTCAGGTGAAGAAATAAATCTCGGTATTGAAAATACCGCTGATCAGCATAATTTAAAGTGCCATGGTGTCGTCGACCGCACCGTGGCATTTTTTATTCCGCCAGCAGTTCCGACATACGTATGACAAACAGGGCGACGGTGATGCTGGTGCCGATGGCAACGGCGACAAACACACCGGCGGCACCAATGTCGCGGGCGGCTCGGGTGTGTTCGTCGTCGGCGGTTGAGCAGCGCAGGAAGGCGTCAATCGCCGAATTAAAAAGTTCTGCCAGAAGAATTTGACCGGCGCAGACAGAGAGGATCAGCCAGGCGAATGGCGGCAGTTGAATCATCACGCCGAACATCAGCACGATGGTGAAGCGATAAGCATGGGCGAAGAAGCTGGAATCACCGCGAATGGCCAGCTTCAGGCCATGCACGGCCGCCCGGCTTTTGCCAATGGTGCCGCCGGGGCAGTCGGCCCGGGCCAGCGGTTCTGGCAATGGCCTGGAAAGTTCGGCCAGCAGGTTCGGGTCAAGGTCGCGGGCCTCGGGCGGAATCTCGGCGATCTTCTGCATGATCCACTCGGGCAGCGGCTCGGCAGAGGCTGAGCGGTCAAGCCGGTAGGCGTCGGAATGGGTTGTCAGCGTATAGCGTTTCGAAGGGCGATCAGGCCGCTTTGGGGCACCTGTTTGCGTCAGGCTTTCCGGTTGTTCATGAAACTGTTCCATGAAGGCGGCTCCGATGCAGAGGAAGCGATACGAGACGGTTATTGTGTGGGGGCGAACCGGCTGTCGAACCGGGGACCTGTTGATTGGCCAAGTCGCGTATTGGGGCTGAGCCTTGGGGTAATTTCCACGGCAACCATCGTGCTTTGCCGCTGCGGGTCAACGTTCAGGCCAAGGCTGGTCAGGTAGTCGGCCCCGACGCGTGTTACCGAGACGTTGGTGCCCAGCGAAATGCCGTTACCAAAGTCGTAGCTGGTTGAGAAGGTGGAATACCACTTGGGGCTGACCCAATAGCTGTAGGAGAAGTTCAGGGCCGAGGTGTTGACCATGCCCGTCTGCAGGATGGTGTAGCTGATGGTGGCATTACCCTTGGGCGGGCGATTGAACGAGAAGCCCGACGTGATAATCTTCATGCCAAACGGGTCGTTAGTGTGCTGCACGTTGGTTTTGTTCAACGCTTCACCGCCGACATCCCAGAATTCAAACCAGCCATTGGAAAAGACAGTGGTCCGGTCGCCCACATACCATTCCCAGTTATATTTGTTCAGGCCAAAAGTTTCGCCGAAGTTGTCGCGATTCGCCTGCGGAAAGTAGGTCGTGCTCACGTCGAAGAGCATCCAGTCAATCACCCGACGCGAACCTTCAGGGCCGCGTTTGGTTTGAAACCGGTTATTCCAGCTCAGTTCTACCGTCTGCATTGATTGCAACACATCGGTTGTGCCTGCAATGGGCGAGAGATTGCGGCGGGTGGCCAGCAGCAAAGGGTTATATTGCGGGGGCAGCACGCCGCCGCCATAGCTGGTGAAGGCGAAGTAGCGGCGTACGAATTCATAGGTGTTGTCGTCAAGGGAATCCTGCACACCAATGCGCCGCAGCGGCGTGGCTGAATAGGCATTACGATAATCCACACCAAAATTCATCTTGTGGTTCAGGCCATGCACATTCAGAATCTCACTTTCGGCGTCGCTGTAAATACGCCAGAGCATGAAATTAAAGCGGGCACCGGCGGCACCCCAAAGGCGGCCCATGGTCGATGTATTACCATTACGAATAAGCTGCTGAACCTGATCAGGCGGCAGGTCATAGGCGGGCAAAGCAGAATTATACTGACTTGACCAGCCAATGGCCTGGCCCTGCAGGTAAGGTGTAAGTTTGAAGGGGCCCAGATTCAGGGGCATGTCAAGTTCGTGGCTTGTCCAGATTCGGCCGCTGCCAAACGAGCCCGAGGTCTGGCTGACAGGATCATAGGGCTGGAAGGCGAAAAGGGTGGGGTTATTGACCATGACATCTGTATGGACATTTGCATAGTCTGCCCCCGAATGGCTGTAGTGGGTGAACATATCGCCCAGAAGA
>JBEITT010000136.1:0-11057 GCA_040374745.1 Planctomycetaceae bacterium
ATGTGCTTTTTGCTTTTACTGACGTAGTCGGCGAAGAGTTGCCATCGATCGGCAATTTCAGAAGCAAGCTGGCTGGTGCGAACGGTGGCATGTCGGGGGTGGCATCTGGGCCCGGTGAACTGGTTCTGGTCAGCGGAGAGGCGTGTCAGAAGAATTGAGTCCCAGGCGGGCAGGGCTTCACGGCGGATGCAGTCTTTGAGAAGGTTGATGGTCTTGTCAAAGCGGTCAATTTTCAGAGAGGAGAGTGCCAGGTCTTCAAGATTGAGTTTTTCATGTGGTTGACTGACCTGATAAACTTGGCTGTAGCGGGCCAGGTGTTCAGCGAGCGCCGCAAGATTGTCGGGCGAGAGGCTCTTAGCCTCGCTCGAAACCGGCATGTAGCTGGCTGATTCGTCCATGACCCTGCTCGCAGGCGTTACAATGACAAAGACATTCTTTTCAGCCTGTTTATCGGATGCCATTTTATTCACACTTGAGTTATTTTTATTTTTCAAATGGGATATGTGTCAATTTATCACCTGTTTAACTGTGAAAAATGTTTTGACACTGTCTGGCAATTCTCTGCAGCAGAGGTTGGAATATGACCAGCAGCGACCTGAAACCGACTTGGCTAAGGCGGCAAATAAACAGCCGGGACGTGAGAGAATTGACCCATGGCTCATCTGGATTTGACTACCCTACCGGCTTTTTGTGCAGGACTGGTTCAATCGCCTGGAGGTTTACAGAAGATTGGCCCATATCCGATTCAGCGATTGGTCTATTCGGACCGGACAAGGGTTTTATTTGATTGCACAGACACGCTGACGGAGCGGCCGACGCTTCTGGCGGTTTTTTCGGCTCAGGTGAAGGAAACCGACCCGATTCGGGCGAAGCTGCTGGCTGGGCACGATTTTCTATATCCGGTGCACGAGCTGATGGAAATTGAGGGGCACACGGGCCTGATCATGCCGGTGGGGGGGCAAACGCTGCGGGATTATCTGAAAGCGGCGGGTGGCAGAATTTCAGCGGTGCGGGCACTAAAGATTGCCAGAGAAGTTCTGGTGGGGCTGGCGGTGGGGCAGGAACGTGGCCTGACACACGGCATGCTTGGTGCCGAGTGGGTGCGAATTGACCCGGGCACAAGCCACTGCAGGCTGATGGGGCTGGGCTGGCGAATGCTGGAACCGGAAGGAACCGGCGAATTGGCTGATTTTCTGGCCTCGGGATCGACGCGGGTGCCAGCCCCTGAAGTGACTGAGGGGAAACGCCCCGGGGAGTCGGCCGATCTGTTCGGCGTGGGCATGCTGCTTTATGAAATGATAGTCGGGAGGCCAGCGTATCAGGGATCAAGCCCTTTTGAGATTATCAGGGCACTGGCCATGGGTGAGCCAGCCAAGCCGGGAAGCTGCATTTCCGGAATTCCGGCAGAGGTTGACTCGATTGTGTTGCGGCTTCTGGCACGGGCGGTGGAAAGCCGTCCGGCATCAGCCCGGGAAGCGGCCCGGGAGCTGAGGGAGCTGGAGAAACGAATGGAAGCGGCCGGCGGGGCAGATGCATTACCGGAATCAGCGGCGCCTTCGGTGATTGCCGATGAGATTCAGCTTGTGCCGATTGACGACACGGCGAGGGTTATTTCGGCACAGGCGATGCCTGATGATGCGGCGGGGGAAGTGAAAGATGACGACAATGCACTGATAGACTTTTACACACCGCCGCCTGGCCAGACAGCGGGGAAGGGTGTAGTGGCGGGGCAGAACGTGAAGCCTGTTGCTTCATCAAGTGATGATATGTTGATTGAGTTATTGCCGATTGACGATGAACCGCAGGTGAAGTCGCAACCGACTGGCGGGAAGGCGATGGCGAGGCCGGCGGAAGCAGCGAAAGTGAAGATGTCGCTGGACCAGGGGAACAGTTATACGGGCTTGAAGGTGCCGCTGGAATGGGTTTTTGTGGCTGATTCGCCGATAGAGGCGGTGCATCTTGCGGGTGAGAGCCAGCAGATGATGGTGCGAGACCAGGCGGGGCGAGTGCAGGTGATTTCACTGGAGGGCGAGATTCTGGCGAGGGATGTGGCGCCTGATATTGTGCGAATGTCGGCGGCGGATCAGGCGGGCGAGCTGGCGGTGATGGTGCTGGGCAAACGAAAGCTGGCATTTTTTGACTGGGATTTGAACCTGCTGGTGGAAAAGACACTTCATTCAGAGCCTGTGGCGGTGGCCATTGATGCGCTGGGCCTTTATGTGGCGGTGTCGTTCCCGAGTAAAGAGACATGGATTTATACGCGAGATGGAAAGAAGATAGCTTCATTTGACACACGTCAGCCTTTGTCGAAGATGTCGTTTGTGACAGGCAGTTCAAGGCTGGTGGGGGCCACGACATTTGACCAGGTGGTGTGTGCTGAAATATCAAAAGACAAGAGCGGATATTATGACGCGGAGCTGATCTGGCAGCAGAATGTGGGGGTGGGGGTGGGCCACCTGCATGTGATTGGCGGGAATGGCAAAGTGCTGGCATCGTGCAATAATATGGGCCTGCAGCGGCTGGATGTGGATGGAGAGAACGAGGGGACCTATCAGCTGGGCGGGACGGTTATTGAGTCGGCGGCTGATTTTCCGGGCCGGTTTTTCATGGTATCGACACTTGAAGGATCGCTGATGGCCGTGAATGCCAATGGATCGGTGATGTGGGAGCATGCCAGGGGCGGCCCGTGGAGACAATTGACAGTTGACCCACTGGGTCGGTATGCACTGGCGGCATCGGCCGTGGGTGAACTGGTTTGCATGGATTTATCGAAGGAGTTGAAGGGGCGGGCTGACCATGCGGCGGTGCGGGTGATTGGTGCTTCGGGCGGTTTTGGCTCGACAACAGTCAAGGGGCCGGAATGGTCGCTGCGGGTGGCGGACCCGAACGAAGACATGTCAGCCTATAGTCTGTGCGTGGTGGAAAAACCATTTCGGGCGTGTGTGCTTGACGGCAAGAAACGACTGACCTGTTTTACGCAGGCTGGGGATGAGGCTGAGACGCTGTCGGGCATGGGCGGCAGCGGGCGGATGCTGAAGGCGGAAGAGGGCTGGGTGGTGGTGGGAAGCGGGCAATCGGTGAGGCTGCTGAACCTGGGGACGCAGCAGGTGGTGGAGCCGGATCTTTCGCTGGTTCAGGTGACACACTTTCAGATGAGGCCGCGGAATTACGGGCTTTTGATCATACAGGAGGCGGACAGGCTGGGACGGGCGTCGATGGACGGGCGCTGGCTGTGGCGTGTGCATCTGCCGGCGACGGTGGAGAGCCTGGTGCTGACGGAAGACGGTTATGCGGCGGTGAGCCTTGACAATAGTCAGGTGGGTGTGGTGGGGCCGGCAGGCAAGGGTGTGGGCAAGTGGTCGGCGGGCGAGCACGAGGCAGTGCTTCTGTGTGAATCGCAGGCCCGACACGACGGCCTGTGCCGCTGGGTGAGCCTGGCCAGAAGTGAACGGGTGCTGCGGGGACATGCCCTGGACATGCGACTTCTGTGGCAGGTAGAGGTGCCATTTGCGCCCTGGGATCTTTTACGAACGACAGAGGGCGTTGTGGTATCGGCAAATGACAACTCTGCCATACTTTATGACGATTCAGGCGAGATTGTGGCGCGGCGGCGGGGCGGGCCGAGGCCGGTTCAATATGCGACAGACAAAGCAGGGCGTGCGATTGGCCTGCATTTTGACAACGGCATTCTGTTCTGCACGAAATTTGATGGCAGCGTGATCTGGCGTGTGCCGATGGAAAGCGAGCCAGTGGCAACTTATCTTTCAGCCAGCGGGGCACTGGTGCTGGCCGATGGTGTGCTGAGCTGGATTGCCGGTGAGTGAGGCGAGGGGCTGACTTCTGCGAGTGTCAGACCAGTTTTCTCATTAGTTTCAGGGCTGATTGCACCCACTGGTGGCCGGTTTCAGGCTGGTAGCGGGCCGAGCGATAGCCGGTTTCATAGCCACCTTCGCCAAAGGCCTTGCTTGTGGGAATATAGCCCATGCCGCCATTGGAAAGGCCGATGAGGCGAACAAGATCAAGAGGGGCTTCGTGCTGAAGCTCGCGGGCAAGTTCAACGAAGATTTCGCCCGGCATGCCAACCAGGCCGATGGGCCCGAGACGCAGGGCCATGATCTCGGCGGGATGTTCCCGGTCTTTTGTCCGGCCAAGAACGATGGCGGCGGGGGCGAACATGCCATTGAAGTTGCGGGCTTTTGCAGGTTCGTCTTTTTCAAGCCGAAGGGCTTCCTGAACGATGTTTTCAGGGATGGTGCGGAGGCGGCTGGGGTGATCAAGGCGATCGATTTTCAGACTTTCGTCGTTGGTCGGCTTTGCCTTACCAAGAGCTTCAGCGGCGGCATTGGCCAGAAGGCGACCGATTCGGCGCGATTCATCGATGCCCTTGAGCTGATTTTCACGCGAGCGATCGACATGGTTTATATTACCGCAGGCAGCGTTGAGGAAGACAAGGTCGTGGCCGGAATGGCGTTTAAATTCGGCAGCGAGGGTGGCGGGATAGTCGGCGGAATAGAGGGTGCCGCCGATGACGTCGGGGTGAATGCCGTAGATGGCGATGGCGCAGCGGGCCCCGGGGAATGAGACAAGTGTAAGTGCAGGATCGATCTCACCGGCAGGGCCGACGACGCGGGAGTCCTTACGGGCGGCGTTGGTGAGAACTGAGCCGTCTTTGAGGCGGAATCGGCGATACATGGCCGCGCCCGAGACATGGGCGGAACCGATGGCCATGGGCGATGCCTGAAGGGAATCGGCCGCATTTTTCACGACCTGACCGACATTGGCATAAAGGCGATTCATGAAATCAATATCAACTGTGCCGGGATAGAAGCCGGGGAAGATGGAATTGACATCTGTTGTATAGAAGCGGGGGATCATGGGGCCGGTGTGGGTGTGGGTGGCATGTATCCAGACATTTTCGGGTTTGATTTTTGTCGATAAGGCGACTGCCTGGCGGCACTTTTTGACATCATCGCGGCTGAGGGCGACCAGGTCGAGCGACACAATAGCGACAGGGCCAGACGCAGGCGATTTAATCACGATGGCCCGGGCCTGAATGGGGTCGATGAAGCCGGTGGCCTTGCGGTCGGTGAAATAGCCGGGCATTGAGCCGCCCAGGGGAGGGGCGAGGTCGATGGAGGCGAAGGCGACTTGAAAGGGCATGGGTTAGTCTCGAGGGCTGGTGATGAGATGCTGTTGATGGAAATATATATTAACGGAACGGGGAGGGATGGGGGCAGAAAGAGGCAAAAAAGCCGAAATACCGGCGGCTGAATTAATTGGAGAAATATATCAGATTTTTTGGTATTTTTTGGCGGTGTTGGTGCTTGACATCGGCTTTGACTAGAGATAGCGTGAATATAAGAACAGGTTTGAACGGATTTTGGCACGCGGGTTTTGAGATCAAATTACCGCGAGTTGAGCCGCAGGCCATGATGGCATGCGTACAGGATGTTCGAGCCGGGCTTGGCCATGGAGGGCAGGGCAAGCCGGGCGGGAAGGACGTCTGCAATGGCTGTTTTTTTGAAGATGAGCAGCGAGTTGATTGACGAATTAAGCAACCGGATTGACCGGGCGGCTTACGGCCGGATTCGGCAACTGAACGTGCGTGAAGATGGCGGCCACATTGTGCTTGAGGGCGTGGCGAGCAGTTTTCATGACAAGCAGAAGGCACAGGAGGCGGCATTTACGGCCGCCCATTGCATCGGGCCGATAGCGAACCGGATTCAGGTTCACGAATAAGCGGCCATTGATGGCAGGGCCATGCTGCAGATCAGCGGGCCGGGCTGGCAAGGAGAGTTGGCTCAGCCCAGTTGACCCAGTCGCGGACAGAGCCACCTTCGCCAAATTCGGTGGAGAGGATGAGAAGCCTGGCAGCGGTGATGTCGAGATTGACGTGGCGAGCGGGCTCGCCCGAAAGCATCGGGCCACTGTCGTAGGCGGTTTTGCCGTCGATAAGAACGGTGGCGCGGGCGTTAGCCAAGTGGCCGCTGGATTGATCGAGCCCGAGCCAGGCAGTGAAGCGTTTTTCGGAGCCTGTGAGGCGATAGGCGATGAGTGTGCGCGACTGTGTGCCGATGCCGGAATCAAACCAGCGGGAACCTATCTGGATCGGGCCACCCCTGACATTTGTACCAAACCGGGGCTGGGGAGTGGTGCCAACATAATCAACCGTCTGAACAGCGTCGGGCTTTTTGTTCTGAAGATCAACAGCACCGACGGGAATGGCTCGAATGCGGATGATCTTGGACAGAGGCAGGTTCAGACCAGCGCCCCAGCGGGTGGTGATGGAAACGACCGACTCTCCTTCGACGGCATTGAGCAGCAGTGATTGGGCAGTGATGCGGGAGCCATCGCCCAGGCTGACTTCCCACGAAGTTGATTCGGGGGCCACGTTCCTGATGCTTCGCGGGTCGGTGGAAACGGCCAGGATAGCGGCACGTTTCATGCTGATTTCTTTGGCGGCACCGATGGGCTGAAGGCCGATTGATTCACCGACAAGTGTGGTGATGGTGCCGGAAAGGCGGTCGCCATTGGCCAGAATGAGTTGGTCGCCAGGTTTTTCAGAGCCTGATCGCAGGCTTTTGATCATGGTCAGCATGGCATCGGGCTCTGATGGTGGCTTAAAAACCGAGCCAGCCCAGTGATCAAGCGGCAGATTCATGACACCAACCGAGAAAGTCTGCACGGCCAGGCCACGGTTTTCAATCAGGGCAACTGATTCACCACGCAGGCGATCGCCCCCGGGCAGAAGCACGAAAGGACCAAGAGTGGAGTCGGTGTAGGCGAAGGTGGCAAAATCCGTGTTCCGACGTATGTCGTCGATCGTTTGCCAGCTGATCTTCTGCTCAGCTTTTTTCTCGGTTTCCTGCCAGACGACCAGATCGGAATCGAGATTGGTGAAATTACCGCCTGTGGCCAGGCCCGAGGTGTTTGTCAGCACCCAGGGGCCGGAAAGTGGCTGGGCCTTTCGCGCCGGGGGGTTCTGCGGCGGGGGGTTTTGCGCCTGCAGGCTGGCCGGCACGAGAGAGGCCAGGAATGACAGAAGAAGGAGGCTTATCAGGCCGGGCCGGTTTGACAATTGCATGAGTATCAGCGCTGGAAGATCGGCAGAAGGTTATTGGGCACCTGCAGCACGATGGCAGCCATGGCGGTGCCATATTCGTTGCAGACCTGGTCAGACCAGAAGCCCTGGCCATTCTGGCGGGCGAGGAATTCATCGCGAACGGCAGGATACCATTCGTTCCAGTCGGCACCGCCGCGAATCCACATGGCCTGGGCGGCGTAGTAATGACCATAGTAGTAGTGGCTGTATCGCTGGGAAAAGCGGCCAGAGGGGAGATACTGGCGAAGGTATTTGATACCCTCCTCGATCTCTTTGGAATCGTAGATGCCGGCAGACTGCATGGCCACGATGCAGGCGGCCGAGCGGGGGAACTGGCTGGCGCCCTGCTGGGTCATGTAGCGGAAGCCGCCATCGGGGTTCTGGCATTCACGCACATATTTCAGGCACTTTTCGACCGTTTCCTTGGGCACGAAGATGCCGGCATTGCGGGCCGCACGCAGGGCATTGATCTGGCAGATCGTCACGGAGGTGTCGGCGTCGGCCGGCCGGGGCTGATACCGCCAGCCGCCTTCGGGGTTCTGGCTGTCAACAATCAGCCTGACAGCTTTTTCAAGTTTCTCACGAATGTCGGACCGCTGGGTCATGCCATAGCCCTCGGCCAGAAAGAGCGTGGCGAAGCCGTGGGAATACATGGGGCCGTGGGTCGCCTCGCCCCTGACAGCGATAAAACCACCGGGCTGAACATTCTCCATAATGTAGCCGAGGCCTTTTTCGATGGGCGTGCCATAGGGCCCGCGGCCCGGCGATGAACCATTGGCCATGAAGGCAAGGCCCGAAAGGCTGGTGACAGCAAGATTGCCGCGATAGGAGCCCGAGCCAAAAGAGCCGTCTTCCGCCTGTTGGCGGGTGAGCCAGTCGAGGCCCTGGCGCACGGCACGCTCAACAGCGGGCGTGACCATTTCGGCGGCACCTTCGGGCACATCGCCACGCTTGCCGTCCTTAAATGTGCCGGCTTCCTTGTCAACCTTGGGCGGGGCCTGTTTCGGGGCGGCCTGTTTGGCGGTTTCCTGGGCCAGGCTGATGGAGCAGGGGAGGAAAGCTGCCGAGAGGCCGGATTTAAGCAGGTGGCGGCGGATCATGGGGTGCTGCTCCGGGCCAGGCTCTTCTTCGAGACTGACATATAATAGCGGCGGACGAGTTCTTCGCGGGCGGGCAGCGATTCTTCGCGGAAGACGTTACGCATGACGTCGCGAAGTTCGGGCGGGAGGTGGCCCCAGACATCCTTACCATCAAGCCGGCTCTTTCCCGAAGGCTTTTGCAGGGCCTGCTCGCCCGCGCCCCGGGCCTGGGCACCTGGGTCGGGGTTGTTCTGGTCGTTCTGGGCCTGTTCCTGACCCTGCTGTTGCTGCTGCTGACGCTGGCGACGCTGCTGCTGTTGCTGGGCCATCTGCCGCATACGTTCAATGATCTGATCGATATTCTGCACAATTTCCTGCTGTTTTTTGCGAGTGTCCTCGCCCGTGTCAGGCTCGGAGAGGCGTTTTTCCACCTCACGCATTTTTTCGACCAGCTTTTTCATCTCGGGATTGGAAGGCTCTTGTTCCTGCCCTTCCGGTTGCTGGCCTTCGCCACCGGCTTTGTCGGGGCTCTGGTTCTGGTTCGGCTTCTTGCGTTTGCGGCCAAGAATTTCTTCAAGACGCTGATCAAGCTCGCCATCGGATCTCGACTTCAGCCCAGCCAGGCCGCCGGAAGGCTTGGGCAGGGTTGATTTCGGCTGATCGTTGCCCGGTTTCTCGCCTTTGGGCATGTCGCCGGGGCCAGGTTTGCCACCAGGGCCGCCAGTAGGCTGATCGCCCTTGGGCAGGGGCTTGTCGTTCGGGCCGCCGCCCAGCTTTTTGAGAAGGTCATCAAGGCCGGCGTCGGCCTTGTCCACATCGCCCGATTTCTTTTCAGCAGAGGGTTTGTCGGCAGTTGCGTTTTTCTTTTCGACGTCGCGCAGGAGCTTTTCCAGGGCGTCGTCCTGGGCGGGCAGGCTGGTCGTGAGCAAGAAACCAAAGCCAAAGGCAACGAGGCATAGCAGACGATTCATGGAATTTCAGTCCTCTCCGTCGGTACGCTTGGGTTTGGAAAGATCACGCAGAAGGTCGGCCAGGCGGCCCTGTTCGATTTTCAAGTCGTCGAGTTCGGTCTGCTCGCCGGCGGCCAGCCGGGCACCCGCCTTGAGCTTGCCGTCAAGCTCGCCAGTGCGGGCATTGATTTCGGCCTGAAGCCGCTTGAGCATCTTGAGCTGGGCCACTGTCGGAATGCCGTCGCCTTCTTCCTGCTGGCCCTGTTGCTGCTGCTGTTGCTGTTGTTGTTGCTGCTGTTGCTGGTCGCCGTCCTTCGGCTTGTCGGGCTGAAGGCTGTCGATCAACTGCTGAAGACGCTCGGCGGCGTTCTTTTCAGAGGTTTGTGTCGGCTTGCCGGTGTCAAGCTGCTGCAGGCCTGTAGAGGCCTTCGACATGTTATCGGCGGCTTTTTTGAGGGTCAGCGAGAAGACGGGCACGCCGTCTTCCATGCGCTGGGCCAGTTCCACGGTTTCCTGCTTCAGGCTGTCTTCCACCAGCCCGAGGTTTCGTACGCCTGCCTTCTGGGCCTGCGAGAGATTACCGGAGTCGGCTTTTTTCTTGTCGTAGCCGATGGTTTCCTCGACCATTTTCGACTGGCGTTCGGCCAGCGACTTGATGAGGTCGGCCATCTTGGTGAACTGCTCCTGGGCCAACTGTTCTTCGGCTTCGCGGCGGGCCTGGGCGATCTCTTGTTCGGCCTCGTCAAGGTTTTTCAGGGCTTCTTCCTGATTTTCCTGGGCGCCCTGGGCGTCGTCGGCGTCCATCTTCTGCTGGGCCTGGCCCATTTGCCCCTGTGCCTGCTGGCCAGCCCGGGCGGCCTGCTGGGCAGAGCGGGATCGCTGAAGACGCTGAAGCTGCCGCTTGATTTCTTCCTGAAGCTGCTGCTCCTGGCGGGCGAGACGTTGCAGCTCGGCCTTGCGCTGGGCGTCGTTCTTGTTCTGGCCGGCTTCACGCGTTTTGAGCAGGTTTTCAACCTGGGCCCGTTTGAGGTCGCGCATCTCCTGTTCGGCCTGTTTGAGCTGCTTGACCAGCCGGGCCAGCTCTTTTTCCTTGCGGTTCTGAATGTCGTCGAGCAGTTGTTCGACATCTTTCAGAGCCTCCTGCTGGTTCTGGCGGGCCTGGTTTGTCTGGTTTTTGGCAATCTGCTCAGCCGCCTGATTCATTTTGCCCGAGGTGTTCTGGTTTTTGCTGTTCTCGGCGGCTTCACGCAGGCCATCGGCGTCAAGCGGGTCCTGGGCGTCCATTCGCTGGGCCATTTCGCCCAGGCTCTGCTGCAGCTTTTCCAGCTGACGGGCCAGCTCGTTCTGGCGGGCGGCCTGGTTTTCCAGCCCGGCCTTCTGCTCGCCGGCAAGGTTTTCGGCCAGCTTGCCCATCAGTTCGGGGTTGTTGGCAGCCTCTTCAATGGCCTTGTTCAGAGCCTGCTGATCGCCAGCCAACTGCCTGGCCTGATTGACAAGGCTGCGGACAGATTCCTGCTGGCTCATGTCGCCCAGCATGTTTTCAAGAGCCTGGGTGATCTGCTTCTGGGCCTCCTGAGCCTGAGCCAGCGACTGGCCGGTGTCGCCCTGCTGCTGATTCTGCTCATTCTGCTGGTTCTGACCCTGCTGGTTTTGACCAGACTTCGACTGAGCAGCTTGCTGGCCCTGCTGATTTTGACCCTGCTGGTTTTGTCCAGACTTGGACTGAGCTGCTTGCTGGCCCTGTTGGTTCTGACCCTGCTGGTTCTGACCTGAATTGGACTGAGCCGCTTGCTGGCCCTGCTGGTTCTGACCCTGCTGACTCTGACCGGACTTCGACTGAGCCGCTTGCTGGCCCTGCTGGTTTTGACCCTGCTGACTCTGACCGGACTTCGACTGAGCCGCTTGCTGGCCCTGCTGGTTTTGACC
>JBEITT010000196.1:0-3684 GCA_040374745.1 Planctomycetaceae bacterium
AAGAATTACCTGTATGCCATATCAGGCGTAATATAACACGATTACGCGGGATGTGATGGCGTGTCTATGCACAGGTGTCGCCGCTGGCGACCGATGGGAATTAACAAATCGCATTTTCAATTCATGGCCAGAGGCGGCAGTTCTGGGTTCGGTTGATGGCCAGAGGCCATAACTATGCACAGGTGTCGCCGCTGGCGACCGATGGGAATTAACAAATCGCATTTTCAATTCATGGCCAGAGGCCATAACTATGCATAGGTGTCGCTGCTGGCACCCGATACATGTAATTAAAGTAGAATGACCCCTTTTCTTCTGTGACCCCTTTTTCTTCTGTGGCCGGAGGCCATGGCTATGCATAGGTGTCGCCGATGGCGACCGACATCTGGTTGCGAAATTGTTTTTTGGCTTCTGGCCAGAGTCGGCAGTTTTGGGTTCGGTTGTTGGCCAGAGGCTATAACTATGCATAGGTGTCGCCGCTGGCGACCAACACCTGCAATTAAAGTAGAATGACCCCTTTTGTCGACCCCTTTTGTCGCCGGTTTCGCGTCATCTTTAAGGATTCACAAATTAAAGTAGAATGCCCCCGTTTATGGTCCTAAACCTATCGGGATCTGTCGTAGTGAAGAGCCACTCATGCGATTCGCCGAAACTCAATCAATCGAATCAGTCAAGCAAGTTAGGGAAAGTTCTTCTCGGAAAACTCTGAAAAACCATCAAAATCGAAAGATAATTCCTGTAAGTTATTTTGATTGCACAAAAAAGGTAGAAAGGGAGGTTTGGGTTAGGTATGATATCATTTGTAGTCTTTAAAGCTTAGACTGATAATTTCCAAATCCATTGGTATCAGTTTATCGCCAAAGCTAAACTTCCAAGAGTCCCAAAATTTCAGGATTCTCCCGAGATGAGCCAGATAGTCTCACGCCGCCGTCAATTTTTGGCCAGAATCGAAACCATGGAGCAAAGGTCACTGCTTGCAGTGACTCCGATCCACATGATTTCGGGGGCCAACGAAACGTTGCCTGTGAGGTACAAGGTGGATCCAACAACTCTTGTTCCCGATGTCCTTGCCGGGTACTATTCGACTCAGCTTTCGACTGACATTGCCGGCAAGCCGGTCGATTTCAACAAGGACGGCAAAAACGACTTGCTGATTCTGACGGGTGGAGTGAATGAAGTCATCGGTTACGGTCAGCAAAATCAAGTGGTTGCAGCAACAAGGATCGGTCAAAGCCAGGTGGCATTAGGTACGGCGGATTCGCTCTTCGTTCTGGAAGGTCCTTTTGACTTGGCTAAGTTGCCGGGTTTTGGGTTCATGTCTGCGGCTGTGACGGACGTCAATGGCGACGGATATCAGGATATCGTGAGTTTCTCATCCAAAAACAGCACGATACAGAATTATCTTTGGAACCCGGCAATGAACAACTTCACAGTTCAGGCTAATCAACAGCTTTCGGTGCCGCCGGTCAATATGGATGCTCCTGGCCCTTTGGCCATGGGTGACCTCAACGGCGATGGCCTTCCGGATATGATCGTGCCGCATTATGTGGCATTGACCGCAGGCGTCCATGCTGGAAATTATGCTGTCGGTGGCTACGACATTTTTCTGGCCAAGCCCGAAGTCGGAGGGGCATGGAACGGGCAGTTCGAAACGAACGTGTTCCTGCAGCTTCCCGTGAGCACGATGGAAACCACATACGGAGAATCAGGGACTTCTTGGTATGCATTTCCCAATGTTCAGGCGATCGCACGAGACCTCGACAATGATGGCGATATCGATCTCGCCTTACCGGAAAAAAACGGAATCAGCCTTTGGAAGAATCCGGGCAACGGTCAATTCGACCCGTCAGCCAAGGTCATGGCTCCCAGTGCTTCGAACGTACCGGGGCTGAATCTCGTCGCAGACGATTTCAACAATGACGGCCTGATCGACATCGCTTCAAGTCCGAATCCTTCTGTATTGAATACCTATGGAGCAATTTCCGGAAACACCAACCTCTGGGAGCCTTTCGTCGCTCCCCTGAGCATTTACATCAACCAGAGCACATCGGCCGGTCTCGCCATGCAAACCAACCCGTTCGCAGGTGTGATGAACGATATTGGACAGAACGGCGCTCTGAGTCTGGGCGATTTCAACCTGGATGGAAATGTCGACCTGGTGATTTCCCCTTCCACGCCGGTGAATTCGGCATACGCCATCGCGCTTGGTGATGGAACAGGCAACTTCCTGCCAATTCAGGTTTCGGGAGGTTTCTCGCCATTTGGGGACCCAGTCGCGGGGAACTTCTACAAACGCACGGTAACTTCCGTGGTCACGGGTGATTACAATGGCGATGGTCAACTCGACGTCGCTTCGCTCGGCACGCAAGTCCTTCCAGTCAATCAAGGGCCTGGCGAGGAACCTAATATATATGGGATGAGCCTCGTCGGCGTCTCATTGAACAGCACATTCAGCGCTCCTCGTCTGAGAGAAAGCACACTGCCTGATGCGACAGAGGGAGTGCCCTATTCGCAACGGCTTACCGCAACCGGAGGAGACAGCTCGCTGGGTTACGCATTCGCGCTGGATCCAGCCAGTTTCGCATTGCCCACGGGCTTGACGCTGGCTCCGAACGGGGTGATCAGCGGCACACCCACGCAGACCGGAACGTTTCAACTGCTGATTCGAATTTCGCAACCGAACGGGCTGAACGGCAAGTCGTTCGTGAATCTGGTCGTCGATCCCGCAAACGTCAATCCTGTCGTGATTTCACCCGGAGCGCTACCGAACGCGGTTGCCGGCCTCAACTATCAGGTTCAGTTGAGCAGTACCGCTGGCCCTTCCGCATGGTCGATCACCCAGGGCAGCCTGCCCGCGGGATTGTCGCTATCGTCAGGCGGGTTGATTTCGGGATTGCCGCAGGCGATCGGCAATTACAGCTTCCAGGTTTCGGCCATGGGCGCGAACGGGGCCACCGGCCAGATCAACTATGTCTTGACAGTGCAGGCTGCGGCCGCTCCTGTCGTGACACGCGTTTCCCGATACGGTTACCATGCCCAGCCGACGGTTTTCGTGGTGAGTTTCAGCCAGCCGATGGACTCGCGGTCGGCCTCGTCGCTCGCGAATTATTCGCTGGTAATGGCAGGACATGATGGCGTGTTCGGCACGCGTGACGATCGCAACGTGGCGCTTCGTTCCGCGTCGTACGACTCCGCAACCAACGCTGTCACCTTGATCCCTGGCCAGATGAATCTTCCACTGCATAGGCAGTATCGTCTGACGATCGATGGTCAGCCGAACGACGGTTTGCGTAACGTGGCGGGAACTTATCTGGGCGGTCAGGGTGTTGGTGCCCCGGGCACGAATTTCGTGACGACATTCGGCCAAGAGATACTTGCCGGGCCGTCTCAAAATCCGGTGGCCCGAATCCGCAAGCGAGTTCCCCGCCCGAGCCGAATGATGCGTTGATTCGGAAAGTCAGACTTTCGGTAAAATTCGGCAGGCCATGCTTCAATTGTTTGAAGCATGGCCTGTCGCACATCGTGACCATTCCAAAAATCAGTAGAACCTAATATCAATAGTTAGTCGTCCCTGAAAAACACCATTTTGGAATTTTCGATGATCATTTGTATCCGTCCGGTGAAGCACACGGCACCGGACTAACGGGCGGCGACCTTAATTCAATTCCACACCGAGTTCCTCTTGAA
>JBEITT010000058.1:0-33430 GCA_040374745.1 Planctomycetaceae bacterium
CATTACCTACAAACAATGATCCATTTCGATCGAACTTCATAGTAGCAGGATTTACCAATCCTGATATGAATGTCGATAGATTTCCCATTGTATCGTACTTAAAGATCGAGTTTCCATAATAATTTGAAATGTACATATTACCTATAGAATCGAACGCAAAATCTGCAGGTCCGTTGAGCCCTGTGATAAGGAAATTTGAGACTTGACCATTAGGTGTAATTTTATTGATTGTGTTATTTGCTGCATTTGCAACAAACAGATTACCCAATGTATCAAACGCAATTCCTTCAGCAGCATAAAGCCCTTGAGCAAAAGATGAGACTTGGCCATTTGCATTAATTTTATAAATGCTACTATTTCCAATCCCCGGTAAAGTTGAAGCATACAAATTACCCATTTTATCAAAGGCCATGCCTTTGGTTGCTGTAACTGATGCAAAAAATGTGGTTTGGCCAGTTGGACTAACTTTGGTTATATTTCCAAAATAGTCACCCGCATACAGTTGACCGTTTTGGTCGAAAGCGACGGGGAACGGTTCGTTGAAATTTGTCGAGAAGATCGATTTTGATGCAGCTATAGCACTCGCGCTATTGAGTGAAACATCAAATGTAGCAAAAAACCATTAGGTGGCAAATTATTACTATTTCCACCAATAGCAACATACATCAAATCAGTCGCATTTACCGAATTGAAATTTATTCCTATCATCGTAATAACTAAGAGTTGTAAAAGAACTCCCCTATAAGCACTTCTAATCATTTTACGATGGGGAGTAGTAAGTTTGCAAAACATGGGTATATCTCCTATCTGTGATAGATTTTCAGGTGGGACAGAGCTCAATATTGATCATCTTTGATTCCGAATTGCCAAAATGGATGTTTCGGAGGCAAGCCTAAACGCTGGCTTGTCGATCGATTTCAAGCTCGCTGAACTTGGCGAATGGCACCTCTGCCATCTCATAGTCCAAAAAATGCTCTCTATAATATAAAGAGAAAAAAGTTGACACTTTGAGGTCTGATTTTATGTTGCAAATATATACCGATAAAGGATTAAAAAAAATTTCGTTTTTTTTAAAACATAGAATAACTCTGAATGATTTTGGCATGGCTCGTGAGAGCTACCGCCTGAAACAACTAGTCAGTCAATCAGTAAAAGTAGTGGCAGCCTTGATTGTTCAAATTGCCAGATCACGCTGAAAGTTAATAATTCACAATTTTTAAATTTGTGATTGACAATTAACATGCCGTAGATATCAAGAGCAAAATCCAATAAACACAGCCAGACTCATTTCAAAGCCTGGCTGCGGTTGAAATGCAATCAGAAACGGGCTTAGTCAACACGCTTGGCTTCGAAGTCGCGCTCGCGCTTCTCGCCCATGAATTCCATGCTGATCTTGCCCTTCATGGTGTCGCCGTCAACCTTGGCGCTGTAGTCCTGGGCAAACTTGTTGCCATTACGCTCGCGAACGACCTTGAAAGTCAGCAAGCCATCCTTCAGGGCAACGTCAGAAATGTCGGTCTTCATGCCGTTCATGCCTGATACTGAGCCTGTGACCTTTTCGCCGTCCTGCTTCAGTTCGAAGGTTGTTTCAACCTTCATGCCCTGGCGTTCCCAGGTGTAAAGCCACTTGCCGGCAAAGCCCTTGTCAGCGGCGTTCAGGGTCGAGACAGCCAGAACCAGCAAGGTGGCCAGGCCCAGAAAAGTGCGTCGGATCATTGTCGAGTATCCTTGGTTGTGAATCTCATTGGAATAAGGGGAGACGAATCAACGCAGTTCAGCGTGTGATTACTGTTACTTATAGCGATACCAACGCCAGGCTGGTACCGCTTTTATCGAATTTTCACCAGAATTCAGTCATTTTGCTTATTGAATTCGACCGACCGGCGAATTACCCGCCGGGCCATCCGCACCTTGTCGTCGCGATCCAGACGGTTCAAGTACTTTTTACGAAGGGCCGAAAGCCAGCGAATATCGCGACCGTCATAGCTTACGCAAACCTTTGTCAGCACAGGACCTGGCGTACAAAGAGCCCGCATAATGCCCGCCACGACATCGTGATTACCCAAAATCTCGTTATAAGCCATGCCCATGGCCGCCGCGAAGTGGGAATGATTGATGGCCGCAATTTCAGTCGCCGTGGTGCGGCGATAAACCGGTTCCTGCAACATCTGCATGTAATGATAAGCACCGTCGTCCAAAATAAAGAATTTGACGGGCAAACCTGTGCGGGCAGCCGTGCTTAACTCCATACCGCTCATGAGGAAACAGCCATCGCCTGTGACACACGTCGTCAGCCGCCCCGGCTGGATGAACTGCGCCCCGATAGACGCCGGCACCGCCCAACCCATGCTCTGATTATTCGCCGGAGCAAAATAGCGACGCGGCCCGGAAACAACATAACCTTCACTGGCCCAGTGGGTTGCAGCCGTCACGTCAATAAACGACTGGGCATCAGGGCCGATGGTCTGGTTAAGCTGGGTAAGGAAGAACATGGGGTCAACGGCGGCCTTGACCTGTGGGCTCTGGTTTTCGGCAAAGTCCGACTGCCTTGCCCGGGCAATGGTGCGCTGAAGTTTATCGTCGGAAGTTCTTGCCAGCCTTGCATTTTCGCCCAGTAGTCGCTGCAGGAAGACGCGGGCGTCGGCGTTCACGCCCACGGCGGTCTTCACATTCCGCCCGATGTTGTTGGGGTTAGCGTCCACATGAATCAGGCAGGGGTGGTCGGGAATCGCATAATTCGCCGTGCTCACTTCGCTATATTTCACGCCCACGGCCAGCACCACATCTACCTTCTCAAAGGTTTTTTCGGCGGTCTTGGTGCCATAGCTACCATAACCCCAGCCAACCGAAAGCGGGTGCGTTTCAGGAATGGAACCCTTACCACTGACAGAAGTTGCAACAGGTGCCTGAAGCATCTCGGCCACGGCCACCAGTTCAGCCGAGGCATCCTGGCAGCCGATGCCGGCATAGATACCAATGCGTTTGGACCGATCTGCAAGTAGTGTCATGGCCTGGGCATAGGCGTTTTCGTCCCAGGGCACGGCAGGTAGTGGCGGTGGCGGATTATTGAAGTCAAAAGTGTCGGTCATGAGGTGATAGGGCACCACCACGGCCACAGGGCCGGGCTCGCCTGAAATTGCCGTGTGAAAGGCGTCGTAAACCAGGGCCGGCAACTGGCTCACGTGTTCAGCCACAAACACATGCTTATTAACGGTTTGCAGCATGGGCACATTGGCCAGTGAATGCACCTGGCCAATGGGTGCACCGGGGCGAGTGTCGATGTCGGTGACAATGCCGACGATAGGCACGCTGTCGAGCAGGGCTTCGCCCATGCCCGTCATGGCGTTGGTGATCCCGGGTCCAGGAATTACACTGTAAACGCCTGGCCAACCTGTCACGCGGGCGGCGGCATCGGCCATCACACTGCACGAAAACTCATGGGCCACCAATAGATAAGGCATTCCTGCCGCTTTGAAGGCGTCCCAAAGTTCGTTGTTTTGGGCACCAGGAATGCCATAAACAGAGGGAGCATTCATGCACTGAAGGGCCCCGACGATGGCCTGGGCACCCGTCATTTTGCCCTGAACACCGTGCTGGCGGATAGTACTTCGTACATCGACCATCAAGTCGCCGGCCTGGGTTGTGGGCGATTCCAAAACAGCGGCAGCAGCCGCACCTGCGGCACTCATGGCCGACATCCACAACCGCCTGTTCAGGGCTTCCATGCCAGTTGTCTCCCTCAGGGCCTTCGCGGCATCCATCCTTGCCTGCATAGTCTCAAGTTATCCTCATTATCGATTCCGGCGGTGAGACAAGTTGATTAATCAACCCAGATTCGCCAGACAACTTTTCAAATGCAGACTATTTAATCACTATAAATTAACAATCAGGCTCAACAAAAAAAACGAGCCTGTAGCCAGGCCCGTCGGGTTAAAATATTGCAGGATACTGTGCAGTCAGATCTTACCTTCTTTTGCGGCTTCCACGGCGCGGCCGGGCGAGCCCATCACGTTATAGCCGGCATCGACGTGCATGACTTCGCCGGTGATGCCGCTGGCGAGGTTCGAAAGCAGGAACATGCCGGCCGAGCCGACTTCCTCACGTGTGATATTTCGGCCGAGTGGGGCCACGGCTTCGTAAAGACCGGCCAATTTGTCGGCTTCGCCCACGGCCGAGGCAGCCAGTGTTTTCACCGGTCCGGCCGAGAGGGCGTTCACGCGAATATTCTTCGGGCCAAGGTCATAGGCCAGATAGCGTACAGTCATATCCAGAGCGGCTTTACAGACACCCATCACATTATAGCCCGAGACAACTCGCTCGCCACCGAAGTAGGTTAGAGTCAGAATCGACCCGCCTGGATTGATGATTTCACTGGCATATTTCGAAACAGCGGCCAGCGAATAGGCACTGATTTCCATGGCCGTCTTGAAACCCTCGCGGCTGCACAGAAGCACAGGGTTCTTGATGTCTTCAAGCGGGGCGAAGGCGATGGAGTGCAGCACGAAGTCAATTGTGCCGTAAATCTCTTTGGCCTTGGCAAATACGGCGGCAATATCTTCGTCTTTCTGAACGTCGCACGATTCCAGCATCCTGGCGCCGGCGGGCTCAGCCAGCTTGGCCACACGGCGGCGCATCTTATCGCCCGGCAGGTGCGTAAAGCCAAGCTCGGCACCCTGTTCAAGCAACTGCTGGCTGATTGCCCAGGCGATGCTGTAGTCATTCGCCACACCCAGAATCACGCCTTTTTTTCCGGCAAACAGACCCATCGTGCCAGGCTCCCGTCTTGCAAAATCTGGTGTTACCAAAGATCAGATCCAAAAAATTGCCTCTTCTGGTTGATCCATACAGGCCTTAGAATAACCACGACACGAAAAACCGGCAAGCTCGACCTGCTTTCCCACATTGTTTCCGGCATGAATCCGCATCGAACCACCATCGAACCCCTCGGCGAGCACGGCTGGCTTGTTCAGCTACCCGACGAGGATTCTGCCATGTATTTTTCCAAGTTATTAGAGAGCAATAATTTAACACTTATCAACGAGATCGTCCCTGCCTATGCCAGCGTGGCCGTTCTGGCCGATCAGGCCGCGACTGAAGCAGAACTGAATACGATTGAAAAACAACTCGATTCACTTGTATGTCATTTAAAAGATGCAACTTACGAACACCGTTCGAACAACACAGGGCGACTGGTGGAAGTGCCTGTCGTGTATGACGGCCCGGATCTGGCAGCCGTGGCCAGTTATTTTCAGATGAGTATAAGCCATTTGGTGGCATGGCATTGCGCATGGCCATACCGGGTTTATGCGGTGGGTTTTCAGCCGGGGTTTCCTTATGGTGGATACCTTCCGGGGACGATTTCAGGCTTGGCACGGCGAAGTTCACCAAGGACGGTGGTGCCGGCGGGAAGTGTGGCACTGGCTGGTCGGCAGACGGGGATCTATCCGGTGGAGTCGCCCGGCGGCTGGCACCTGCTGGGCCGGACGGATTTGGATATCGTGAATTTATCAAGGGGCTTTTTCCGTTTTGCTCCCGGCGACAGCATGCAATTTTTACCGCAAAGCGGAGGTGTTATGCCCGACCTGGATTTTATATCCGAAATTCGCAGGAAAACCTTAATTGGGACGCAAATTTGATGAGAATTTTTATTGATCTAAATGCCGACCTGGGAGAGGGTTGCGGGCAGGACGAGCGGCTATTGCCATTGGTGACATCGGCCAGCGTGGCGACCGGGGCCCATGCCGGCGACGATTCCACGGCGATTGCCACGATGATGCTGGCCAGAAGACACGGCGTGGTGTTGGGTGCCCATCCCGGCTATGCGGATCGCGAGAATTTCGGCCGCAAACCGATGGAGATGACTGCCAGCGAAGTCGAAAAGCTGGTTTTTTATCAGTGTGAGCACCTGCGCAGGCTGGCCTCGGCGGTGGGTGTTTTTCTACCTTACCTCAAGCCCCATGGGGCGTTATATAATCAGGCGGTGGTTCAGCAGGCAGTGACATTGGGAGTGGTTCGGGCGGCGAAGAGGCTGGGCATGGCCCTTTTGATGCAGAACACGGTTATGGTGCCGCATGTGGCAGCAGCACACGGGGTTAAGGTGGTTCGCGAGGGGTTTCTTGATCGCCGCTATAACGACGATGGCACGCTGGTGCCAAGGTCTCGACCCGATGCCATTCTGACAGATGACGAAGAGATTCGCGAGCAGATGATCCGGCTGGTTGAGACGGGTTCGGTCGATTCGCTGTGCATTCATGGCGACAGCCTTCACGCGATTGCGCTGGCTCGAAATGTGCATGAGTGGGCTGAGGATCTGGGATGGGAAGTCAGGAGTGTGTGGCAGCGTGTCGATTCGCGTTGAACGCCCAGGCTTGTTTGACACGATCCAGGACGCCGGCCGCACCGGCTTTCGCAGATTTGGTGTGCCCACCGGCGGCTGGTTTGACAAACGCCATGCAATAACAGCCAATTTGCTTGTGGGAAATGCAACCGGGGCGACATGTCTTGAAATCACGCAGAGTAGCGGCATTTTCGTGGCAGATTCGCCGCTTTATGTGGCCGTGGCAGGGCCAGGCGTGGTCATTAAACACATGAAATGCAATTCGGATTTGAGGGAATATCATGATATCGCTGTTTTCTGGCTGAATAAAGGCGATACGATGGAAGTGAGCCACCCGAGATTCGGGTGCCGTTCGTATCTGGCGGTTGCCGGCGGCGGATGGCAGGCAGATATGGTTCTGGGAAGTTATTCCAGCGAAACCCGCTTGAAACAGGACGATGTATTACGGGCGATTGATGAGGAGCAATTATCTTTTGATTCAAAGCCGACTCGATATTTCAACAGCCCATTTGCCGATTATATTTCGCTTGAAAATAAAATTCATGTTATTCCATCGATTGCATTTCATGGGAAAACTGATGCCATTTCAGAGACCTGCTGGCAGGTTCTGCCGCAGTCAAACCGCGTGGGAATCAGGCTTCGGGCCATTGTGAACATGAAGGATATTTCATTTTCAGATATGCCTGCAGATCGCCTTTCCGAACCAGTTATTCCCGGAACGGTGCAATGGACAGGCGAGGAATTGATCATTCTGGGTGTAGCCGGTGGAACGATGGGCGGATATGCACGTGTCGGACAGGTGATTGATAATGATATTCCGCGGTTGGCACAGCTTCGGCCGGGCGAGAAGGCTGGTATCGCGATCGTTTCGCTGCATGAAGCCAGAGAAAAACAGCGAATCAGCCAGGAAGAATTTTTTCAAAAATGCAGGCGGATTGAATTAATACGAGATATTTCCCTATGAATCACAGGTCAGCTTAAAACCTTGAGTTTTATTAAAAAGCGAGACCATATACAGGACATAATTTCCAGATACAATAAGATTTAAATTCTAATTGTAGACCAAGCATTTCTCTTATGAACCAAAAACGAATCTTTCATAACCCCGTTGTTATTTGCCGTTGTCGATTTCCGGCATTTCAGTAAACTGTGTTATTCGTCTGGATGGCAGGGCGGCTTTAGCTCGGGATGGACTCTATGAACGCAGGCAGTTTGCGGCAATCAAGCGGCTGGCAAAGCATGTTGATAATGTTTTGTGCGTGCGTGTTCGTGGGCTGCCAAAGCATGACACGCAATCAACAGGCGTGGCAATTTCCGCCCCAGGTTGAGCCTGCCCTGGGCAAATCGCCCGACGAATTAACGGGCCTTGATCTGCTGCCGAAACCAGCCCAGAAATTCGAACTCGACCCTGCCCACCCAGTGCCCAAGGTCTTTTCTATTCAGCCTGAGCTGAAAAAAGAGACATCACTGGTGCAAACGTCGGCCCAGACAGATGCCGCGACAAAAAAAATGACATTAGCTGTACCGGCTTTGCCTGGCCAGGAGACAACTTTGCCGCCATTGCCAGCAAAAGTGGCCGAGCCGGCTACAACGAAAATCATTGCCGAAAAGCTCGTCGCCGGCACAGGCCAACTTAACCAGAGCCTGATTGATCAGCCCGATGGCGAACTTGAATTGACTGCCGAAGCAGCACGCCCGTTGCAGCCCCTTTCTGACAGGGTGATTACCGATTCGAACCTGATCAGGGCGGCAGTTGTGACGGAAACTCTACCACCGCTGAAGCCTGAAGACCCGGCTGTAAAATCGGGTCATGGAGGGATTGTGATCCCACGAATGGCGATATGTTCGGCGGTTCGGGGCCGGGGTAATTTTGTGGCAATACCCGATGTGAATATTACGCCGGGGGCGACGATTCTGGTTTATTGGGAATTGGAAGGACTGGCTCGGGGCAAGGCTGACAAGATGGTGAAAATGGCGGCGACTGTTGAGCTGGTGCGGGCAGATCGCGACCAGATTGTTGCCTCGGTCCGTGAAACGCTTGAAAAACTGGCCGACGACGAGCCCGACGGCGATTATGTGGCCGTGAAATGGCAAATACCGCACGAAGTGGCCCCGGGCGAGTATCGCCTGCGTGTGAGCACAACAGATCAGGTGCAATCGGCCATCGCCGAAAACCAGACGGAACTGACGATAGCTGATGCGCCGAGCAGATAGTGGTTTAACCCTAAAAATATTTGATTTCATTCGTCCGTTATTATGATTTCAGGCCACGAAAGATTATAATTCAGATAGACTGTTGTTATGACAACTGACAGAACGTGCCGGCTGATGTATGGGTCTGACTCATGTCAATTCAGATAAAACTTTTTGCCATTGTGGGCGTCCACTCGCTGTTGCTGTATGGATCAAATACATCGGGCCAGGAAACAAAGCCGGCTACGATTTTATTTGCCCGCGACATCGCACCCATCCTGGTGGCCAATTGCCTTGAATGTCATAATGATCAGCAATCGCGTGGCAGCCTGTCGATGGCGACGCCGGCCAAGCTGATGGCTGGTGGCGAATCAGGCGTGGTGATCGAGCCCGGCCAGGCTGATAAAAGCCTGCTGGTGCGGCATATTCGCGGCGACGAGCAGCCACTGATGCCCAATAATCGCCGTGCCCTGGCCCTTGAAACCATCGACACGATTGCCCGCTGGGTGGCCGCCGGGGCGAAGCTGGATGAAGGGCAAGCGGCGGAAAAACCCCTGCGGGAGCTGGCCTGGTCGGCTGAGCGGATCGCACGCGACCGCGTGAGCCGCCTTTCCGCTGACGAACGTCTGGTGGCTGAAAAAAAGGCGTTGTCAGACATCATGGCAAAAATCAAGCCCACGGCAGTAGAGAATGACCTGAAAACTATTGCTACATCAGCTCATTTTGGCGTGATTGGGGTGGCGGAAAAGGCGGCGGCCAACGGAATGCTGGATTCCCTGGAAAAAGCCCGCAACGAGCTGGCGAAAATACTGGGCCAGGGCAGTAATCCTTTGGATAAAGACTTCGGGCGAGAACTGCTTTTTGTGTTTGAACGCTCGGCCGAATTTGTGGAATTTCAGCGGCAGAACGGCTTTGAGCTGTTAGAGTCGACGGTCAAAACGGTGGGCCGGATTGATGGTGAATGGCCCGTGATGGCGATCCTGGTTGACCCCTTGGCGCTCGATGCATCTGCCCCCAAACCCGTCGCAGTCAAGACATCGGGCAAGGCGAAATCAAAGGCAAAAAACACCAAGAACGTGGCGACCACACCAGGATTTCGCTCGGTCGATGCCTTAGCGACTGAAGCATTCGCCAAGGCCGTGCTTGAAAGCTATCGCACGGCCCCGGCGTGGCTGAAAATTGGCATACCCACACTTCTGGCTGAAGAATATGACAGCGACAAAGGCTATTATCAAAGTCTTTTGTCAGAAGCACGGGCTGTGGGGCCGGGCCGCATTACCGGCGGGTGGGATCAGCGGTCAGAGGCTTTTTTGAAAGATCAGTTACCGCCGCAGGTGGCCACACCGCTGGCTTATAGTCTGGCCAAGTGGCTGAAAAGCACGCAGGGCAGCAAGATAAACGGCTTTGTGCAGGCGGCCACAGGCGGCGAGCCAAAGTTGAATGAAATTATTCAGAAGCAGTGGAATGTAGACCGCAAGGTTTTCATCGCGAACTGGACAAACTGGCTGCTGCGAGCCGGCGGCACCACAGGCAAAAAAGGCAGATGACAAGAAATGGCTGAAAACAGCAATCAAAAAGTGTTTATTCGTTCAGGCCAGGGGCGAACCCGAAATCTCTTCCCGGGTGTTGACATTACGACAAATGCCGGGGCCCAGATCATGCTCTCGGTGGTGCGGTTCGAGCCTGATTCTGTGGTTCCAGTGCATGCCCATCCGCATGAGCAGGGCGGGATACTGATTGAGGGCCGGCTAAAATTCACGATCGGTGAAACAACGGAAACGCTTGAGCCAGGCGACCAGTGGATCATTCCCGGCGGCGTGTCACACACCGTCACGGCCATTGATGGCCCGGCGGTGGCCCTGGATGTATTTTACCCGATCCGCGAAGATTACTTGTGATTGATCGCGGCAAACCAGTCGCCGGGCGAGATTACGTCAATCCCACTTAAAGAGCTTCAGTGCCAGTGTAAATGTGACAATGGCCCACGTGGCCAGCACTCCAAGCGGCAAAAGGATGCCAGAGAGTCCGGCACCTTCAAGAATGACGGCACGAAGGGCGATCAATAACTGCGTGAGAGGCAGGACTTGAATAAACGGCTGCATGGCGTCGGGATAGACATCAGGAGAGAAGAAAATGCCACCAAAAAGCCACATTGGCAGCATGATCAGGTTCATGAGGCCGCTGATGGCCTCGGTGGAACCAGCCCGGCTGGCGATCAAAAGCCCAAGACCTGCAAAGGCTGACGCACCAATGACTTCAACCACGGCCAGCGTAAGCCAGCCGCCGCGCATGGGCATGCCGAAGAGGAACATGCCGAGGCTCATGAGAACAATGACGTCGGGGATGAGATAAGTTAGCCGCGAAGCGATGATAGCTCCCAGAAAAGATGTGCGCGGCATGGGCGTGGCGCGGAACCGCTTGAGCAGCTTGCCCACGCGGCAATTCACCAGAAAAAAACCGATGCCCCACAGGCCGCCACCCATGGCATTCATGCCCAGCAGGCCGGGGATAAGAAAGTCGATATAGCGTGCCCCTGGCTCGGTTACGAGTTCGTTGCGCGGGCTGATCACATCCTTCCGGCCCAGGCCTCTCTGCAGGATGTCGTCAACGGCCGAGCGAGTGGCCACAGCTTCGGGCCTTGTCGGGTCGAAATGGAAATCGATATTGCCTTCGCTTGAACCCAGTTCCAGCACCAGCGGCGTTTTCCCAGACATAAGTCGAGCCATGGCGGCAGGCTTGTCAGATCGTTTGATCTTGAGGTTTTTCTGGCTTTCCAGAATCCCGATGATCTTGGGCGAAGCGGCCTGATCGGCCACAACGTCGAGCAGCATGGGACGCTCGCCGCCACCACGAAAGGCCAGGCCCAGCACCACAGCCAGAAGTAGTGGGAAGCCATAAACCCAGAAAAGCCGCGATGGCTGGCGATAGAATTCGCGAAGGCGGGCCCGATAAAGCTGAAAGAATGCGCTATTGGTGTTCATGCGTTGGTGCGTGGTTTCTCAGGCGAAACAGATTTCATGAATTAATGATTGATTTCATCGACGCGACCGTCGGCCACGCCGAGAAGGAGCCTGGGCTGGCTCGTCGTTATCGCGCAGGTGGCGGCCTGTCAGGGCCACAAAGACATCTTCCAGGCTGGCCTGACGGGTTGTGAGCCGGGCGAGTTCCAGACCATCGGCGGCAAGACGGGCCAGCAGGTCAGGGATAGTGCGATGCGGCTCAGAGACGGTCAGGGCATAGCCATCGCCTTCGGTTCGGGCGGTCTGCACCGAGGCCAGCCCTGCGAACGATTCAGCCGGTGGTGAAGCCCCAGCAACGGCAAATTCAACGATGTGCTCGCCGCCCAGTTTCAGAATCAGCTCTCGCGGGCTGCCCAGGGCGATCACCTTGCCGGCGTCAACTATGGCCACGCGGTCGCACAGGCGTTCGGCTTCGTCCATGTAGTGGGTGGTCAGCACGGTGGTTCGCCCACGCCCCTGAAGGTCGCGAATTACCTCCCAGAGTTGCCGTCGCGATTGCGGGTCGAGCCCGGTGGTCGGCTCGTCGAAAAAGAGCAGGTCGGGGTCGCCCACCAGGGCCAGGGCCACGGCCAGTCGCCTTTGCTGGCCACCCGAAAGCGTTTCCACCAGGCTGCCGGCCTTTGATTCCAGGGCCACCATCTTCAGCACATCCAGCGGATCAGGCCCACTGGCATAAAAGCTGCGGAAAAGCGTGGTCATTTCAAGCACGGTTGAATGTTCGGGCAGGCGGGTTTCCTGCAGGGTCACGCCAATGCGCCGCCGCAACTCGTTTTCATGAGTGGCCCAGCCCATGCCCAGCACTTCCACCCGGCCCGATGTCGGCTGGCTCAGGCCTTCCAGAATTTCGACGGTGGTCGTTTTGCCGGCACCGTTTGGGCCCAACAGGCCGAAGCATTCGCCCGCCCGGACTTCAAGGTCGAGCCCGCGAACAGCCTCGACCGGGCCTTCGCGACCGGGAAAGGTTTTCACAAGATTTTCAACGAATATCGCGGGTTGTGCGCTGCTCATATGGTTTATCGGGTCGCGTCGGTTGATTCATCTTATCTCGTTTAAGCATAATAAACAGGTGGGTGAAAATGACAGCGGGGAATTTTTTCTGAAATTCCAGAAACTTTCACTCGCATGCTGTGTTCTAACTCTCTGGGACTTTTGGAACGATCAGAAAGACCAGGCTTTTTGAGTGATCAGCCGCTGAGATCACAAGATAAAGCCCAATACAAAGGACTTCCGTGATGAGATCCCCGAGAATACCCAAACACTGGCAAATTTTTCCGCTTGCTGCAATGTTCTGCCTGTTTACCATAACCGGGCGGGCCGATGATGCCGCCCAGGTGAACTGGCGATTGCCCAGCCTGAAGGGCGCCGATATTCACGGAAAAAGCCTTAACCTGCAGGTCATGGGGCAGGCAGGCAAGGGGCTGGTCGTTTTTCTGCACAGCACCACCTGCCCTGTTTCCAAACAATACGGACCCACCCTTGGCCGGCTGGAAAAAGAACTTCGGCAGAATGGCCTGACTGTTGTGATAATCAATCCGGTGGCGACTGATTCAGCCGATTCCATCCGCGAATTTGTCACCACGTTGTCGCCAGAAATCCATTACATTCATGATAAAGAAGAAAAGCTGGCCGCTGTGCTGGGCGCTCGCTCAACCACTGAAGTTTTCCTTTTCGACAAAGCCCTGACACTGCGTTATAGAGGTGCGGTTGATGACCAGTTTGCCGTGGGCGCAGCCCTGGAAAAACCACGCCACAACTACCTGACAGATGCCATAGACGCCCTGCTGGCTGATCAGGAAATTGTAGCGGCTGTGACAGATCCATCGGGTTGTTTGCTTGATTTTGAGAAGGCCAGCAATAGTCAAACAAATGTCACTTATCATAACCAGATTGCGCGGATCATCCAGAAAAACTGTGTGGAATGTCACCGCGATGGCGGCCTGGGGCCGTTTTCGCTGGAAAGTTATGACGATGTGAAGGCCCATCGCGGCATGATTCGCAAGGAAGTGAGCCGGGGCCAG
Organism: Planctomycetaceae bacterium; assembly: GCA_040374745.1. GTDB lineage: Bacteria > Planctomycetota > Planctomycetia > Isosphaerales > Isosphaeraceae > QWQI01. The sequence continues at coordinate 13,569 of JBEITT010000058.1, forward strand.
ATGCCTCCGTGGTTTGCCGCACCGGCCACTTATGAAACGCACCCCGGCTGGATGAATGACCGCCGCCTGGCTGAATCTGAAAAAACGACCCTGCTGAGTTGGCTGTCTGGTGATATACCTGCCGGCGACCCGGCTGAAGCCCCCCTGCCCCGGAACTTTCCGGATACAGGCTGGCAGATTGGCAAGCCCGATATTGTTTTGCAATTACCGGCCCCGATCCAGATACCGGCGCAGGGCAAGGTGCCTTACCAGCACCGCACGATTGAAACGAAACTGACTGAGGACACCTGGGTGCAGGCCGTGGAAATTCGCCCGACGGATCGCTCAGTGGTGCACCATGTGCTTGTTTTTATCGCACCGCCCGAGGCCAAGGGCGACGATGAACAGGCCAGCGATGATGCACAGGAGCGTCGCGGCTTTTTCGCGGGCTATGTGCCGGGCACTTCGGCCATGATTTTTCCCGAGGGCTATGGCAAAAAGATTCCAAAAGGATCGAGGCTACGGTTCCAGATTCATTACACGCCGAATGGCAAGGCGACCAGTGACCAGCTTGAATTTGCCATGAATTTATGCGAAACACCGCCGAAGCATGAAATCAAGGTGATTGGCGTGGCCAACCCGGGCATTAATATTCCAGCCGGGGCAGCAAATCATATGGAGATTGCCCGCCAGAAGGTACCGACGGATGTCGAACTGGTGGCTTTCATGCCGCACATGCATGTGCGGGGCAAGGCCTTCAAATATGAAGTGCTTTTTCCGGATGGCCGCCGCGAAACCGTGCTGGATGTACCCCGCTATGATTTTAACTGGCAATTGCGTTATAAGCTGGCCAAACCAGTGCCGGTGCCTGCGGGTTCGACCGTGGTTGCCACGGCGGTCTTTGACAACAGCGAGGCGAACAGGGCCAACCCCGACCCAACCAAAAACGTGCAGTGGGGCCAGCAGACCGACGAAGAGATGATGCTGGGCTATTTGGAATATGAGGTGAAAGGCCCGGCCAAGGCCTTTGACGGCCCGGGGCAGGCACCCGGCCCGCTGGCCCGGTTGATTGCGGGCAAAAGCCGCGAAGAGACGCAGAAGCGGTTTTTTAACCTGCTGGATGCTAACAAGGACGATTTTCTGACGCGGCAGGAACTGGGCCGCCTGGGCCAGTTTGTGCCACGCCTTCGGGATAACCCGGACCGGATTGACACGATGCTTAACACGCTTGACGTGAACGACGACGGCAAGCTGAGCCGCGAGGAACTTAAGGGGATACGAAACCTGGCGGGTGGGTGAGGTGATCAGTAAATTTTCTCTGAATCATTCTGGAGATAAACCTGCTTTCGTAATGATTGCAGGTTTATTTGTATGAATAATGCCTTTTCAAAAAAATCCCAAATAAAGAACTTGCCTGATTCGAATATGATAGAGACTGGGGTCGCGTTTTGCGGTCGAAGGTCAAATATCATCTTGCACAAGCGAGATTTCATTGAGCATGCTTCTTCGAAAAGGGCGGATTGCAAGGCCACGCCGGGTGGGTGTGCTGGGGCCGTTTCATGCCGGCAAAACGGTGCTGCTGACGAGCCTGATCTCGCAGATCAGGCATCATTCGCCGGGCCGGCTTGACCTTTTTGGCCCCGCCGTGACACTGGCGGAAGTAGCTTCGAGCAGCGACACGTCCGACGCACCGCCCACTCGCACGAGCCTGCCCGCTTTTGACTACAACACCGCCCGCGACCGCCTGGCCCATGGCGGATGGCCGCCCAAAACCGTATCGGCCAGTGAATATCGGTCGTTTGTCGTTCGCAGCGACGACCGCTGGCGCATGTATGACCTCTCGCTGGTTGACTGGCCCGGCGAACGGCTGGCCGACCTGGCCATGATCGGCCACGGGGCTTTTGATCGATGGTCAGATGCCATGCTGGCCGCCCTTGATCTGGAGCTTTTTCGCCCGCTTGCCGGCGAATTTCTGGGAAAATTGCAGTCGGTTGATCGTGCCGAACTGGCCGACACCACCGCTGCCGAGCAAGAGTTGGCCATGGCTTATCGCCGTGTGCTTGCGGCTTTTGTCGATCATGCCCTGCCCTTTATCACGCCTTCTAGTTTTTTAGTGGATATTGAAAATCGTTATGCCACCGAGACGCTTGGCACCAGCCAGCCGGGGTGGACAGTCGATGAACTGGCCCGGCTTTCGATTGGCACCGCGCCTGGCGAGCCGGTTTTTCCGCTTTCAAGATGCTGGCGTGAGGCCGCACCCGAGATGACGGCAAGGCTGGCGGGGCGATTTGACGATTACGTCGCAAGGGTGGTGCGGCCCGTGGCCGATGCCCTGGCGATGTGCGACCACTTGGTGCTACTGGTCGATATCGCACACCTGCTGGAGGCTGGTCCGCGCGGTGTCGAGGGCACGACAAGGCTTTTTGAGGAGCTGCTGGGCTGGATTAACCCCGGCACGACCTCGGCCGAGAAAGCGCTGGACTGGATTGCGTGGGTGGTGGCGGGCGACCGATTCAGGCTGGGCGGGGTACGACAGATCAGCGTGATTGGTACGCAGGCCGACCGCATTCATGCCGATGACCGGCAGGCCGCCGAAGGGCTACTGCACCAGTTGGTCGAGCCACTCGTGCGGAAGTTTCAGGTGCAAAAGCGGCTGAAGATGAAATATGGCCTGGTTTCGGCCGTGAATGCCACACGAAGCGAAGAGATTGCCGCTGACGGTAAGCGAAAACTGACATTTGGTCACGATGGAGAGACTTATGAAGCGGCGGCCTCGACCGTGCCAGCCACCTGGCCCGTGGCCTGGCAGCCGGGCGATTATGCCTTTCCGCGGCCACAGCCGCGGCTGCCGATGAAGCGCACACAAGCACCGGAACAATTCGGACTGGGGCGGCTTTTGCAGTGGATTTTACAGTGATTTTTCGACTGCTATTTTGCATGAACAAGAAGTCCTGAAATAACGAGCAACACCCATGACAAGCGACAGACTTAATACGCCGGAACAACCCTGGCTTGGCGTGCGGCCCCGTGTTCAGCCAACCCCCACCGCTGAAAATCCGCCTGATCAATTCACTTCAGGCACAATTGCCCCCGAGCAGGCTCAAAGCCTGGGTGTACCCCGCCCCAGCCTTGAAATGACGCGGCTTGACGAAGCCACGGCCCGCTCGCGCTGGGCCGAGCAGGAAGAGAAGGCCTTTGCTGCCGATGCCGCCGCACAGCTTGCCGCCGACATTGAGACAGGCCAGAGCGGCCTGGCACGCTGGCTGGCCCCGCTGGATGCCGTGGGCTGGGCCCTGGTGGTGATCATGGGAGGCATTGCGTCGCTCATTGTGATTTCGCAGGCCCTGGCCGTGCTTGACATGGCCTCGCGGCAGCCGGAATTGGTGGCTTATCCACTGATTGGGCTGGTGCTTGTGCTTAGCACGATGGTGGCCGTGGCCGTGGCCCGGCTGGTGATTGGCTATACGCGGCTGAGGCGAAGCCCAAGGCACAGCCTGCAGACACTGGCTGAGCTGCGATTCAGGGCGCATGTGCGGGGCGAGGCCGCCGTGAAGCTGGCCGCGGCACGGACTGATCTTGAGCGATTTCTGCGGCAGTTCCCGCTCGATAAATCACAGGAAGAGACGTGGAACAAGCTGGGGCTTGACGGGCGTGAGCTGGCGGGCAAGCTGCGGCAGGCCCGCACTCGGCTGATTGAGAGGTCGAATTATGGCACGGATCTGGACTGGATCCGGGCTCTTGATGCCAGCTTTCTGAAGCCGCTTGATGCCGCGGCCGACAGCCTGATCTGGCGGCATGTCAAGCAGGTGGGCGTGCGCACGGCCGTGGTGCCGCTGGCCTTCTGGGACGATGCCGTTCTGATCATATCGCTGGCCCGCATGACGCGCGGATTATGCCTGGTTTATAACGTGCGCACCTCAGCGGCAGGCACGGTGGCCCTGATGGGCTGGTCGATGGCGGCTCTGGCCGTGGCCACCGAGATGGAGCAACTCCATTCGACCATTCAGAACCAGATTCACGAATTTTTGTGTAATCATTTGGGCCATGCAGCGGCGAAGGTGGTTGACACCATTGCCCCCAGCGTGGCGGCGGGCACGGCCAATGGCTTTTTCACCTGGCGAGTGGGCCGTGCGGCCGTGAAGCAGCTTCGGCCAGTGGAATATTCGTTAGAGAAATAATCAAAAAAAGTGCCTTGGGAATGCGGCCGGCGCGTCAAAACTCAAATTCAACTATCGCGAAATCATCTTCAAGAACGTCTGAGCCCTGCGACTGCCTCGCCGATTTCAGCAGATTTTCCAGCCGGACTTTGGGTTCAAGCAGTTGCCCCCCGGCGAGAATCCGCTTCAACCTGTCAAACTCCCACATCCGGCCCGTTTCATGATCACGAATTTCATAAACGCCGTCTGAAAATAGATACATGCGATCCTTCAGCCCTAACGTCACTTTGGTGTTCTCGTAAGTCATGCCCTCAATGCCGATAAATGGCCCGGTTGATTCCAGCTCTTCCACGGTTTCGGACCCAGCCCTGATCAGCAAAGCCGGCGGATGCCCGGCCCCTGCATAGGTCAGCACACGCGACTTACGATGGAACACTCCATACCAGATCGTGAAGTATTTGCCGGTTTTGGGGTCCATTGGATAAATGTTTGAGAGAACCTCAAGCACCTGCCCGGGGTTGTGAAAATCAGCCCCCGGCAGAATTCGTCGTCGCAGTGAATCGCCTACTGATACCGAAAGCAGACACGAGCCAACGCCGTGGCCGCTGACATCCAGCAGATACATGCCGAAATGCTCTTTGTCGATCGGGAAATAACTGAAAAAATCGCCACCAACTCCGGCACAGGGCTCGAAAAGAAATCGGGCCAGAATGTTGCCACGGCTGATCTCCTCAGGCAATTGCCCTGTCACATATTCACCCGCCTGCTTCAGATCAGCGGCAATCTGGGCGTAAGCCCGGTTTCGGTCAAGCATGGCCCGATAGCCGCGCGAGTGATAACGCACGCGGGCCAGCAGTTCCAGCCGGTCGGGCAGTTTCACGATGTAGTCGTTGGCACCTTCGGCAAATGAGTCAGACTTGACCTTGGGGTCGTCGTTCGACGAGAGCATGACCAGCGGAATTTCCCGCGTTCGTGGGTCGTTTTTGAAGAGCCGGACCATATCGAGATCTTCCACATCAGGCATGATCAGGTCTTGGAGGATAACAGTGGGGCCGAATCCAATCGCGGCCTCCATGGCATCTTTTGCCTTCATCACACTGCGGCAGATAATATCCGGTTCGCTGCCCAGCAAGCCTTCGACAGAAAGGCAAAGGACACGCGAGTCGTCAACAATAAGCACCCGACACTGAGGTTCGCTCATGAGAAGCCAACGCAACATGAAGATGTAGAGAATGTTTCAACTCTTGTATAACACATGTTTGGTCACTTGCCAAAAACCCAAAGCCAAACCAGTCTGTGACTACTTTACGATTAAAGCAGAAATGCCGGCATTTACATGCCGGCACTGGTTAATAAAACTAAACAAAAAACTAATAAAACTGACGGTTTTCTTAAGAATTACGATGTCGATTGGCGTGTGGACACACCATTGCCGGGCACCAGACCAATGGGTGTTTCGCCGCCGTTGTTTCTGACATTCTCCACATGCTGCTGAAATTCGATTTCTTTTTCGCTGAGCGGCTTTATCTTGCCAAGATTGGCTGCCTGGCGGAGAAAATCTTCGGTCTCCTGCTGAAACGCGGTGATCTCGGTGATTTCGATTTCTCGCACTTTGTCATCAATCACGGAAGCCTGCTGAAACGCAGCCGGCGGGAATAAAACCAGCCGATTACCAACGGATTCGATGGTTTTTTCAGTGAACTGCGACGCGTTGGCACGAACGGTTTCATAGACAGCCACACAGGCATTGGCATCGCCGACTTCAATCGCCTTTTCCAGAAGGGCTTCAACCAGGCCCGGTTTCTGCGTGGCAAGTGCTGCAAGCTGTGAACGATATTTATCAATGATCCGGTCGTTCAGGCGGCCGGGGCGGCTTGTGGCAATGTCAATCTGCTCGGCCACTTCCGGCGCTGCTACAAAAGGCCTCATTTGCTCAAGCTGGCGACGCGACCATTCAGCGGCAGCATCGTCCATGTTGCGCAGAGCCTGGTTCAGGTGATCGAAGAGCTTTTCAACCGAAGGGGCCGCCACCTGGTTGGCACCATTTTTGACATAAGTCTTTGACTCGAATTCTGCCCTGCGATTGGTAATCTGCAATTCGATCAGGTTGGCACGCAGCAGTTCAATCGATTCGGCCTGCATTTGTTCAGGCGATTTCGGCCGGCTTCGCTCTTTTTCTGCCCTGCGGATTGTTTCGCTGAGCTTCGGTGTGGTCGATTTCAATTGACTGACCTGGTCGCGCAAGTCGGCCTGAATCGATTCAGCCAGTTCACGGGCTCGGGCATTGGCGGCCTTGTTAGTCATTTCACCCTCACGCACAAGCTGGATCAGGTCGGTACGTCGAGCCTGAAAATCATTGAGTTTTGGTTCAATCGCCGGCCGGATGGGAGCCGGAATACGGCTGACCAGCTCAGCCGATTTCATTTCAATATTCATTTTTCTTGGTGTTAGCATCGAATTAATCCTGAGTGCGATCGAAATGTGAATTTATGTTCAAAAATATTGGAATAATGGTCAATCAGACTGACAGATTCAATTTATTGAAACGATTTGAGTGATTCCTGGTATTGTTTTTCTTCCTGTGCCAGGCGGTGCAGTTGATCCAGCAAATAACGCGTGGCAGAGTCGATCGCCAGACAGCGAGACTGGCCTATGCCTTCGACCGTTTCCGGATAGCGGTCGCAACTGAGCCTGGCCAGCCAGAAACCATCCTGCTGCTCATACCAGCTCACCAGCCAACGCACCTTGCCATATTCAGTGCGGGTGCGGCAGGCTTTCCGCAGATCCATCTGATCAAGAACCTCAGCAGAATGAATCAACTTTTGCCGGGGCCTGGCTCCGTCCTGTGCTGATTTCGCGGTGTTGCTTGTGGGTTCAGGCGTCATAAGGCACATTTCTTTCCTGTTGCAGTCGTATTGAATTCACGAAAAAATGGAAATCGAATCTAAGCGACGAATGATTCTTCCTTGTTACTATCATCAACCGGCAAACTTTTTATTCGACCATTTACCTGAATTTCCAGTTCAGTTGCCAATTTAACCGGTCAGCAAAAGCCTGACGGTTTTGATAAAAACGAAAACCGGGGGCTTTGTAACAGCATCGGGTTTGGTCTGTGAAGCCAATGGTTAAATCTGGTAATATCTATATGGTAAGAAAACAAAATCATCGTAGCCGGCGGCTAAACGCCTTGCGCGTCTGAAAAGGCAGAAGAACCACGACCCATGTCGGATTCAACCAGGATCGATAAACCAGACTTGAAACAAGCCACGATGATGATGCCCCGGCGGCTTCAGGGAATCAGTGGTGCCCAGGACCCGGCCATCTATTCAGCGGCCGGCCGCAGCAACCCCGCACGGCTGACAAAAGCATTTGGCCTGGCCTGCCAGTGCGCCCAGTTTGCCGCCGATGCCAAGGCGGAAAATGTTCTGATGTTGGATATGCGCAAACTGACAAGTGTCGTTGATTTTTTTGTCATCGCCACTGTGCCCAGCCGCCGGCAGGCGACCGGGATTGCCGCCCAGATCGAATCAGAAATGAAAAAACGGCAGGAAAAGAAGCTGAGCGTGGAGACATCGGAATCAGGCCGGTGGACATTGCTTGATTACGGCGACATAGTGGTGCATTTATTCTCGCCTGAAGGCCGCGATTTTTATAGCCTTGATGAAGTCTGGGGCGACGCCCCCCGGCTTGACTGGACCAAGCCTGACCATGGGCTGCCCGAGTAAGGAACAAGCAACCGGCCGCTTCAGATTTGACACGGAAGAACGACCGACGCGAAATAAATCATGAATATACTGGAATTTTTCCGCGAACGATTTGCCCGGGCAATTGACGACGATACCCAGCGGCAAGCCTTTGCCGAAGCCGTTCGTGCTGCCACTGACCCAAAATTCGGTGATTACCAGGCAAACGGAGCCATGGGGCTGGCAAAATCTCTGCGGAAAAACCCGCGTGAAGTCGCAACTGAAGTCGCTGCGAAAGTTGACCTGGAACCACTGGCCGGCCCACCGGAACTGGCCGGGCCGGGCTTCCTGAATGTGCGCATGCACAACGAATCCATCGCCCGGTTGCTGGTCGATGTGCTGAAGCATGACCGGCTGGGCCTGGAAACGCCCGAAAAGCCGAAAACCGTGATTGTCGATTATTCATCGCCGAATGTCGCCAAACCGATGCACGTGGGGCATATCCGCTCAACCATCATCGGCGAATCACTCGCGAGAACACTCACGGCGCTGGGCCATAAAGTCATTCGCGATAACCACCTGGGCGACTGGGGTGCCCAGTTCGGCATGATACTTTGGGGCTATAAAAACTTGCTCGACGAATCGGCTTATGCCGCCGACCCCGTAAGTGAACTGGCCCGGCTTTACAAGGCAGTTCAGGCCCGAATCAAGCCAGCAGAGGCAAATGAAGAAAAATTTGACAAGGCGTTTCGGCTGCTGCGCGATGGCAATCTGGAAGAAGCCGCCGCCGTGGCCGCCAAAATTGCAGGCCCTGATGGCCCAGCCTGGGAAGCCGTTCAGGTCGAAACTGCAGCCGCAGCCCAGGTGAGGGAAGCCGCCCGGCAGGAAACCGCCAGACTTCATGCGGGCGATGAGCGAAACCGGGCACTGTGGAATGAGTTCATGCCACACTGCCTGAAAATGCTTGACGTGATTTATGACCGGCTGGGTGTTCGCTTCGACGTGCAACTGGGCGAGAGCTTTTATGACCCAATGCTGGCGGATGTTGTTACGGATCTTGAAACAAAAGGCCTGGCCACGCCCAGCGAAGGTGCGACCGTCTGCTTCTGCGACGCGACCAAGGCTCCGATGATCGTTCGAAAACGAGATGGTGCTTATACTTATGCCACAACCGACCTGGCCACAATTCGCTATCGCGTAAATCGCTGGAACCCCGATCAGGTGCTTTACGTAGTCGATCACCGCCAGAGTGAGCATTTTAACCAGTTATTTGAAGTGGCCCGGAAATGGGGATTTAATGGGGTGGACTTCCGCCATCTGGCCTTCGGCACGATTCTGGATCAATCAGGCCGACCGTTGAAAACCCGTGAAGGCGAAGCAGTGGGCCTGGCCGGAATTCTTGATGAAGCTGTGCAGGTTGCCAGAAGCGTTGTCGATGAAAACAGCCCTGAACTGAGCGAGGACGAGCGAAACCGCGTGGCCGAGATTGTGGGAATTGGGGCAGTGAAATATGCTGATTTGTCGCAGAATCGTAGCAGCGACTACAAATTCGATCTGCCCAAGATGATGGCCATGAATGGCAACACGGCAACGTATTTACAATATGCTTACGCTCGAATTCAGAGTATTTTGCGTAAGGCAGATGTAAATGAAACCGTTTTACGCAACCACACGCCGGCGATTGTGCTGGGCCATGCCCGGGAACGTGCCCTGGGTATGCAGATACTGCGGTTACCTGAAACGCTTGAACAGGCCACTGTAGAGATGAAGCCAAACACGGTGGCAGATTATCTCTTTACCCTGGCCAACGATTTCAGTTCGTTTTACACCGACTGCCCGGTGCTTCGAGCTGAGGATGAACCGACGAAACTGAGCCGGTTGGCCCTTTGTGCACTGACGGGCCGAGTGCTGAAATTTGGCCTGGAACTGTTGGGAATTGAAACTGTTGAACGGATGTAAATGAGACCGGGAGGAGTTTCGGAAATGCGAAATTTGAATCAACTTTTCGTGTTGTTGAGTGCAATCTTTATCTTGATCGCTGGCACGGCCAGTGCCGATATTTTGCTGCCAGGGTCGAAACGCGTTTCGCACCAGATAAAATTTGAGAATCTCTCAGCCTATCAAAAAGAATACAAATTCTTTTTTCTCCCGCTGAACGACACCGTGGGTGAAAGAGGCAAAGCGCAACAGGAGGAATTGAATAAAACTGGCACGGTACATGTTAGTGGTATCAGCCCTGCGGCCATAGCCACTTCAAGGGGCATGCACTTGGTGGCCGTTCCGCGAAACATGCTCAAGCCCAATGGGTCAGTTGACATGAAAACGCTGGAAAATCCGCCAAAAGGAGTGCTGAAGGCTGATTTGCTTGTTAGCCAGATCAGAGCCGTACCGCAAGAGGATAAGGATGAATTCTGGACAGTTTATACGGTGAAAATTCAGGACGGAAAATTGCAATTGGGCCTTATGCGGCATGATGAGCCCAAGAAACGAGACAAACTTGGCTCGAACCTGCCAGAGGGTCAATCGTTTTTTGCCGGTCTGTCGGCAATAATTGCATTTGGAATGCTGGGCATGCGGTTGCGTCGCTGAGCTAGAACCAAAGCTGTTGAAATGAAAATCGAAACGATTTCCATCGGCCTGTTGCTTGTTCTGACAACCTGGCTGGTGGAATCGATTGTATTAAAAGCATCGCTGGGCGCGAAATTTCAGAAAAGTCAACTGCTTGATCTTTTTCTGATTAATCTTTTTACAAATCCCGTTGCCAATACACTATATCGCTCAGGCTACTGTAATTTTATTGAAACTGAATTACTGGTGATAATTGCTGAAAGCTGGCTTATCGCACAGTCGATAGAATTGACCATGGGAAGAGGAATCGTTTTCAGTCTGATAGCTAATGGAACCAGTGCCATGTTGGGCTTTTGTGTTTTTTATTTGCTTTGAAACAGCGTATTTATTGAGACCCCGAAATGAAATCTGAAAGGCTCTAACACGATGATAATTCAATTCAAACAAGCTGTTTCCATTCTGACACGCACCAGCGGTTATCTTGAGAATGTATGTTCGCACAGTCTTCAGCCTTTCACTGGCTGTGCCTTAGGCGGTTCGCTATGCGGTGTTGGCTGTTATGCCCAGCATCAGCAATTTCTTACAGCAGGGCGTAAATGGGGTTCATTCCTTGATGTCAAGCAAAATGCGGCCGAATTGTATTTGAAATCATTTGAGCGTGAGCAAGCCTGGGCCCGGAAAAACCGAGGCAGAATGTCGATTTTCTTTTCCAGCTCAACTGAGCCATTCCCGCCGCAGGAACGACGACTGGGGGTGACCGGGGCGATACTTGAAGCCATGCTTGCTCAATCCCCAGACGAACTGATTATTCAGACCCATAGCCACCTTGTGGGAGAGTACAGGGATATACTTGCCAGAATGCAACAGAAAATGCAATTACGAATTCATCTTTCCATAGAAACCGACGCGGACCGTCTGCCCGGCCTTTCAGGAAATTTTTCATCGGTACAAAAGCGAATGGATGCGGCCAAAGGAATGAAACAAAGCGGAATGAAAGTGGTGATTACCGTAGCACCTCTTTTGCCGATTAAAGATCCTGACCGTTTTTTCAACCAACTTGCGAAAGTTGCCGACGCCGTGGTGATTGATCACTTTATTGAAGGTGATGGGTCGCGCAACGGTAGCCGAACTTTGCGAACAGCCTTGCCGGAAGTGATCCGGCAGGTCAATCCGAACGCACTGAATTTGAACTACCGCGATACGATCGCAAATATTGCATTAAAATATTTCCCAGGAAATGTGGGTATTGGTATAAATGGTTTTGCGGGCTTTTACAATCATGGTAAACTTACAGAACATCAATAAACAATACAACTGGATTGTATGAAAAGAATCAATGAATAAGCCTGTGAAACTCTTTTTCTGGATTTCCGTATGGTGCTTTTATTTTGTACTGACGGCTGTTACCTGTCGAGTAGCATGGGATCAGTATTTTTCACTTGAATCCGGATGGTCGTGGGATCTGGCTTATTACAATCAGTGGTTCTGGTCGGTCTGCTTTGGCGATGAAATACTCAGTGTCAGGCCTATCGCAAGTTATGCGACGGAAGGCCCTTCTGTCTGGAAAATGAATTATCTCAGCCCGCTGCGATTCTGCATTTTACCAATTTATTACCTACGGCCTGACCCGACCACGCTTATCTCCATTAATTGCATTTTCTTCTGGCTGCTCATTCCGGCATCTGCGAAATTACTGCTGGATGAAACTGAGAGCCCCATAATCAGTTTTCTGGGGTTGTTACTTGTTCCGCTTGCACCAGTATTAAGGCCATTGGCAATCAATGATTTTCGTGAAATGCAAATCGCAATTCCATTTGCCATTATTGCTATCAATGGCTGGCGAATGAGACAGCGGTGGTGGATGGTTCTGGGTGTTACCGGGTTACTTTTCTGCCGGCAGGAATGGGCCCTGGTCATACCGACAATAGCCTTGATTCCGGCTAAAGATCCTGAATCGATAGATCGGACTTACAATTGGCGGATTGCCGTGATTTTTTGCGGACTGGTCTGGTTCTGTGCTGGTTTTATGCTTTATCTCAGGCTGAATATTGGACGATCAGCACCACAACAGTTCATGAATCAGTTTGGCGGGCAAAGGCCACCGCTTATTGAAACAATAAAAACAACATGGGATTTTGTCTGGATTGGATTATCTGCCTGGGTTTTTATTGCATTATTCGCACCCCGCGCGGCGTTAACCGCCTTGCCTTGGGTGTGGACACTGGCCTCAGGCAAATGGGCCATACGATTTATCGGAAGCGACCAGTGGCATCATGCCCGTTATTGTGTACCTTTTGTAGTGATGGGCCTGGCAGCGGGATTGATTGGCTGGGGAAATATCTATCAGTTTTGTCGATTGCATTTGTCACGATTCAGCCGGGTAATTGTAATGGGTGGAGTTTGGCTGGTCGCCTTTGTATTTCTTGCGGCCGGTCAATTACAAATGAAGACATTATTGGAAGGAATACCTGAAAGAGTTCCGGATAATGATGTGGCAGCCATCTGGAATGAAATTATTAATATCAAGCCCGGCGATGGTGTGGTGGCACCTTATGAACTGACTGCGCCCTTATCTGGCCGCCGTCTGCTTTACAGCTATGTGATGGATGTCAATAAGCCAAAGGGCTGGCCGGGGGCCTTGCCTGCCGACATCAGTCATGTTTTTATCAACCGGAAAATGCAACCGGAAGAAACCTGGACAAAACAGGGATTTCAACTGGTATGGGCCGGGCGGAAATTTGAACTTTGGCGCAGATAAGCCAACTACATTAAGACGGAATTAATTCAAATCATAAAGATTGGTCGAAAGATATTTCAGGCCAGAATCACAGGCAAGAAATACAATAGTCTTATTTTTCTCGCCTTTCCCGATTAATTCCATCGCGGCTGCAAGATGTGCACCCGTGGAATATCCACCCATAATTCCTTCTGTCCGGGCCAGTAACCTTGAACATACAATTGAATTTTGATCACTGACTTTTATGAAACCATCGGCAAGGTTTCGATCAAAAAGTGGCAGGTTCTCGTCCGTTCGGGCGTAACCCGCTCCCTGAATCTGATGGCTTCCGGTGGTTGTGGCCGGCCCCGATTCCTGTAGAACTGCAGCATTCTCAGGCTCGACAACATAACATTTTATTTCAGGTTTTTTTGATTTCAGGAATCGTGCGATACCGGTAAATGTACCCGAAGTTCCAGGACAATCAATAAAAATATCAATTTGACCCATGGCCTGTTCCCAAATTTCCGGCCCTGTGGTTGATTCATGAGCGAGTATGTTAGCCTGATTGCCAAACTGGCCAGCACGCCAGGCATTTCGTTCGAGAGTTATAGTGTCCGCAGCCGCTTCGACAAGTTTCAGATCTTCGCCAGTTACCTGACCAGAAACCGAACCATCAGCCTGCCTAACAAGCAAAACTTCTGCACCAAGAGCTTTCATATGTGCAGCGCGTTCTGGGGTATTACCCTGCGACATCACAGCAACAAATGGATGCCCCAAAGCCGCACAGACCAAAGCCAGGCCGGTGCCCGTGTTACCACTGGTCATTTCGACAACCGTCTGGCCCGGCTTTAATTCACCTGCACGAATTGCCTCACGAACCATCCACTGAGCAATCCTGTCTTTTTTGGAAAGTCCCGGATTATTCATTTCACATTTGACCAGCAATCTTCCCGGAAATTGCAATTGCGTCTTGAGACGATGCAACTCAACCATCGGCGTATTCCCAATAAGATCGAGAATACTTGGTACCAAAGGCTGAACGCTGATAGTTGGCATGGCAAATGTCTTATTGGGAAAGTCAGTGAAGGGGCTTTAATCGCTTGAGAATCTGCAGGCGGTTGCCTTCCGGGTCACGGAAAAATGCGGTCTGAAACTCGGGAGTATCCACAACCGTATCCGTTTCAAATACAAGGCCTTCCGCTTCGATGGCCCGTCGGGCGACTGCGACATCGTCAACAGCAAAGGCAACATGGCAGACATAGCGCTGATTGGTATTGGTTTCACCCTGGGGCCGCTCAATCACCTCAAGTATCGAGCCACCCTCACTGGCAAGAAAATAGCCACGCACTGGCGCCTTGCTGTTATCAAGCACCACTCGCATGCCAAAAACCCGTATGAAAAAGTCGCGAGAGGCCTCAAGATCATCTGCAAAAAGGGCCACATGTTCAATAGAACTTGTCATTATATTTCACCTTTCAATTGAATTGTATTTGATTAATCATTTCATTTGGCCGACTTTTTCGCCGTCATCGGCTTTTTCGGCGAATTTTTGGTTGCCGCTGGCTTGGTTACTGCGGCAATTTTTGCTTTCTTTGGTGGCCCGGACGCTGAATCAAGGCCATTTTCTGTGAGCCACTTGGCATGCGGATCAGTCTTGAAACCGGCCATTTTCATTAGAATCTGCCAATGCTCGTGCGAAACGGGATGCACCGAGAGGCGCGACCCTTTTTTGAGCAGTTCCAAGCCATCAAGGCCTTTTTCCGCTCTCATTTCAGCAAGGCTTACTTCTTTCACTGCCTTAGCCACCGCTCGCACGCCTACCTGCATCCATGTTGGGGCAACCAGTTCACTTTTGGGGTCAAAGTGATCCGCTTTGGGGTCGAACTGGGTGGGGTCCGGGTGCGATTCTTCCACAATGACTGCCACGCCCGCCATGCCCGGCGGCTCGGCATTGGAATGGTAGTAAATGACACCATCGCCAAATTTTACGTCGTCACGCAAAAAATTTCTGGCCTGATAGTTACGGATGCCGTCCCAACCGGTTGTGCGGTTTGGGGCCTTCTCCAAGTCATCGTAGGAAAAACAGTCGGGCTCAGACTTAAAAAGCCAGTATCGTGGCATGAATGGCAAACCCTCCTGATGGCGTCTCAATGCTGACTTATTCAGATGAAAGGATATTGTTCCCGCTTGGTCAGTTTTTCGCAAGCCACGCCGAGGCAGCAAAGGCCACCAAGCCCAGCCCCACTAGGGCCAGAATGATCCTGGTGCCTTCTTCTCCCAGGAAAAATCGCAAGCCATGAAACTGACGAAATTGCCGCAGTTTATGAGGATTAATTATTGCGATAATAATCAAAAGCAGTCCAGCAATCACAATCAGGGTAATTTCAAAAACCACGCGATCAAGCCGGCTCGGCATAAATCAATAGTCCGAGATTAATCGATATCATCCAGATCGATCGGGTCAATTGGCTTTCGCCGCCGTTTGCCTGAAGAAGGTCTGCGGCGTGATTCATAATCGTCGTCAGATTCTTCGGAGTCAATATAAACTTTTTTCTTCTCCTGCCGCGGCTGAAATTCAGACATATGCGGACGAGGCAAAGCCAGTGGCTCGATCATCCGCCGGGGATCGAGAGGCGTCGTCGCGATGGAAACCACGTCAATCAGCCGAGTGCCCAACTTCTCAAGCCGACTTGTATATCTGGCGACCCTGATGCTCAGGCCATCATAGGAAATAAGAGACAGCACCGCGACCAGCACGCCGCCTGTCAGAGGTAGAAGGCCCTGGGCAAGTATCGTCGTCCACGTTTCTTCAACCAGTTGCGAATCCTGGGTTTGAAGCAGCCGGCCGATCATCAAAAGCGAACCCAGCAGGCCCAGCATGGGTGCCAGCACCGCCACCCGGCGAAGGGTGGGGATATTACGCATCAAGTCTTCTGATTCGACACGCACTGCCAGATTCATTGCACGTTCCAGATCGGCAGTTGGCCTTCCCCAGCGGCTGGCTACAGCGGCGGCAACCCGGGCGGCCGAGCAATTATGCATTTCGCAAAGATCGGTCAGCTTAGACCGATCAAGGCGGCCATCATCCAGCCTGTCTTCCAGCCGGGTGAGGAATTTGCGAGGCACGACCCGCCTTTTCCGCAGGTTCCATGTACGCTCGGTAATTGTCAGCAAAGCCAGCAGGGCGGCTGCACCCAGGGCACCCCAGGCAACGCGATCTGTCCAGGGTGTCTTCGTGTAAAGGTCAATGGCCCAGACTGAAAGCCGTTTCGAATCACGCAGAATAAGGTCTTGTAATGGCGGAGCTTGCGGCACTTCCTGAGCATGGATGATGGAAGGTAAAAAGCCAGGGACCAGTGCCTGTGCAACAACGATTGAGATCATTGCTGACCGCTTGAGTCGAACAGAGCACATGGCTGGAATCCCTTCCCACACCACCATTTAGTGTAGAACATGACCTGTATTTTCGGCCTGTTCCCCATGGTCAGGTTCAGGCCAGACTCAGCGCACGGTGGCCGGCACTTTCAGAGCGACCAGCCGCGTTTTAGCTTCGATCGCAGCCGGCTCGTTCGGAAATCGCTCAACGAGTCTTTTATATAAATCGGCTGCATCCGCCGGTTGGTTGAGTTGCTCATAAACTTTACCGCCCTCCAACAGTGCGGCCGCCTGCCAGACCGTTGAATCGTGCAGAATATCAACCTTCAGAAATTCTCGCAGAGCCTCGCGGTAATTCCTTTCGTGGAAATAGGTTTCGCCTCGCATGAACTGGGCTTTGGCCGCCAGATCGCCTGCCGGTTTGGCATCGATCACCGACTGATAGGCCTTGCGTGAATCGTCGAACCTGGCCATCCCCTGAAACGCCCTGCCACGTGCATAGTTTACCTCACCCGAAAATTCAGGATTTTTGGAAAACTCGGCGTCGCTTAACAAAGTTTCGGCCAGCTTGTTCACATCTTCCCATTTTTTCAGCGATGTCAGGGCCTGCACCCGACGCAACTGGGCCGTGCCGAGCCAAGCCGGCTTTTCCTCTTTCGGAAGGTTCTTGATCAGGTCGTCAAGAATCTTCGTCGCTTCTTCTTGTCGATCGGTGCGAATAGCAATTTCGCCCAGCCAGAATGCGGATTCATTTGCCAGGGGCGATTTCGGGTAGTCGGTTCGCAAGCGTGTCCATAGCTCGCGTGAGGCATCCCAGTGCTTCTGTTCCAGCTCAGCCCGGGCCAGCCGATAAATCGCTGATTCACGCAACGAATCATCCACCTGCCCCTTGCTTTTGGCCTCAACGACCTCCGCCAACAGGCTTTTTACTTTTTCATAATCCTTGGCTGTATAAGCAGATTCAGCTAGATTCAGTCGCGACTCGGCAGCGAATTTTGAACCCGGTGAATCTTTCAGGATTCGCTCAAAAACCTTGTCGGCGTCGGCAATTTTGCCGGCGTCAAGCAACAAATAAGCCCATTCCGAGAGGATCTGGTCGCCCCCTTCCGCCTTCTCTTTTAAATGCTTATCTGCATATTGTGCATAGGCTTCGGCTGATTCAGGCACCTTCCCGGCGCGGCTCAGTAAGCGAGCCTTTCTCAGCATCGATTCTTTTGCCAGGGGAGCCGGCAGTTTGTCGCCCACGGCCAGCAGCTTTTCAATCTGAGCCAGCGATTCATCGAATTTCCCGCTGTTTTCCAGCACCTTGCTGGCGGCCATCGCCGCTTCCTGGGCCGTGGCAGTGTCCAGCTTCGACATCTCGGCCGCAGTCGAAAAAGCCTTGGCCGAATCGGCTGGCCGCTTCATTTCTGAATAGACATAACCCAAGCTGGTGTAGGCTCTTGCACGAACAGGCCCGGCGTCGGCCTGGCGGCTGACCAGTTCAAGCCAGGCAGCGGCTTGGGCCAATTCTTTGGCTTCAAGGGCCGATTCGCCCAACCTTAATGCCGTGGGCACAAGGGTTTCGCTTTTGGGGAAATCGGTTTCAAGCTGTTTCAGGGTCTTGGCCGATTCCGCCTTTTTGCCGGTTTCCCATTGCGATATCGCCAGCCAGGCAAGCGCGTGGTCGGCAAGCCGTGTCGGCTTGGTTTGCAAATAGGCTTCCAGGGCAGTGGTGGCCTCATCGTATTTTTTGGCTTCGAATGCCGACTGACCGAGCAGCAGACGGGCCTCAGCCGAACCTTTCGGCATGTTGACGGCACTGAGCGTAGCCAAAAGCGTTCTCGCTTTTTCGCCCTGCCCCATTGCCTGGTAGGCCATCGCCAACTGATAACGGGCTGATGAACTCAAGTCCACCCGCAGCTTGTCTTTAACCAATGACTCGAGAATCTCGGCCGCGGCCTGGTGCTTGCCTTCACCGGCCTCAACCCTGGCCTTCAGCAGTCGGGCCTCGGGCACCAGCGGCGAGCTGGGCTGGTCTTTTAGCAGCTTGTCAACCTGGGCACGGGCCACCGTCCAATCGCGAGCCTCGGCCGCCAGGTCAGCGGCACGCAGGCGGGCGTCGTCAGCCCAGGCATCGGCTGGGTATTGATCGGCCAGCATGATCAGGCGTTGCCGGGCACTCTCCTTATCGTCTGTCAGGATCTGGGCTTCAGCCGACTGATAGACCAGCGGCACTGAGGCGGCCTGGCCTTTAAGCCTTTTAAGCAGCGGCACCAGCAGTTCCAGCGTTTCCCGGCCTTTTTTCGCTTCGATCAGCAGATCGGCCAGTTTCGAGGCCGCTTCAATCGAGACGGCCGTGGGCGGATCAATCGCCGCCAGAATTCGCAGTTGGGTTTCGGCCTTGGCAGGTTGTTTTTCGTTCAACAGGGCTGTGGCCAGTTTCCAGCGGGCGTCGGGGCTTGAAGGGCCGCGCGGGTTGGCCTTTTCCAATTCGGCAAGCGACTTTGCCGCGTCGTCAAACTGTTTCAGGGCAATCTCTTGCAGCACAATTTGATACCAGGCCCGCTCGCTCCATTCCTCGCCGCCAGCGGCCTGAAGGGCGCGGAAGAGTTTCAGAGCGTCGGCGTACCGGTTCTTTTGGGCGAGGCTTCGGCCCAGGCCAAACTGGGCCCGCGTGGCCAGCCTGCCTTTGGGGAACTGATCGAGCGATTTTTCGTAGAAGCCGATGGACGCATCAAGTTTCTCGCGCCTCAGGGCGACATCGCCGGCATAAACCAGGGCACTGTCGCGCTGGCTGTGGCTGGCGGGCGATTTGTCGAGATAGGTTGCCAGGGCCGACTCCGCCTTTTCCATATCGCCCATGAGATACGAGGTCTCGCCAACGCGAAACTGCGCCGAGGCGAAATTCGCATGATCGGCCGGGGCGATTTTCAGATAATTTTCAAACGAGGTGCGGGCTTCGGCATATCGGCCCAGAAAGAGTTGCGACGTGGCCAGAGCATAGTTGGCTGCGATGGCCTCGGGCGATTTCTCCTGCTTGTTTTCGCGGAGAAATTTCTGGTATTCCTCGGCGGCGAGGTCATAGCGACGTTGCTGGAAGAGGCCGTCGGCGAATCGCAGGGTATCGCCGCCCTGCTGCGCGGGCAGTCGGTAGGTGGCCAGCGTGACCACAGCCAGGCCGGCGAGGAAAACGGGATGTAAAAACAGGCCTGATAGGTTCTTGGGCCGACGATCCATGTGCATGTGCCTTGGCTCCTGCTTGCCAGACCCCGCCAGCAACCGCGATTAAAGCCACCTCCTGATCAATAGATAATTTACCGTCAGACAAGCAATTAGCCAAGTTCATTCGGGGTGGAATACTGAATTGGAGTTTGTCGAAAAGTTTATTATGATTAATCA
>JBEITT010000083.1:0-23635 GCA_040374745.1 Planctomycetaceae bacterium
CATGATATTCAGGCAGGTGCCACGCGACCCGGCACAGACCAGTGGCGTGCTCTGGTCAAATATGGTCATGGTTTCAGCACTTGCCTGTTATGGCCTGTTTCAGACGACTGTCGAATACCCCGCCATCCGGGAAGCCTACAGGGCTAATCCTGAACGAACTCTTGTCAGCCTGGGTATCGATCCGAATTCACCAAGCCGAAAGGCTTTTGAAGACAGGCTTTTAGGCTCTAATGAAGTAATGGCCACTTTTGCCCTGGCCAATTCACTGGCCGGCGTGCTGGTCGGCCCGATCGTGATTTTCTGTGGATTGCTTTTCGATCAGCTTCTTCGACCCAACACGCGATGGAACAGCAAGCTGGCCCGGGCTATCCCGCTCTTGCTGATTCTACTCCTGGCCAGCCTTTGCCTGCTTTGGACAAAATGCCGCAGTGCCTATCTTGGCCTTTTGGCGGGCGTTGCAGTGCTTTCGCTTCTTCTCCTGAGACGCACCCGGCTGCAATCCATCATCAGCATTGTTGTGCCCCTGTTTTTCGTGGTTGTGGGCCTGTTTATCGCTGGTCTGGCCACGGGTCGCATGGACTTGCTGGTCCTGACAGAATCAACCAAAAGCCTGCAATATCGCGTAGAATACTGGGTTTCAACCTGGTCAATCATTGCTCAGGCTAAGCACTGGCTATGGGGCATCGGTCCGGCGAATTTCAGTTATTACTACATGCAGTTCAAGTTGCCGCAGGCTTCTGAAGAGATAAGCGACCCGCATAACCAGTTTCTTGAAGTCTGGGTTACTGCCGGCGTTTTTGCGCTACTGGCCTTCACGGCGGCCGTGCTTCTGGCACTGTGGCGAATGACGCGTGACGAAAAAACCGAACCACGTCGCCTGACCGATTATGAGATCCTCTCTGTCGGCTCGGTGCAGACTCAGGTACTCTCTCACAGTGCCATGGCTTTTATTTTCGCACCGGTTCTGGGCGGCTGGAATCTTTTTCAGGAAGACCTTTTAAGGCGATGGGTTGTGCTGCTTGTTGGCTGGGCGGTGGGCTGGCTCTTGTGTCGATCAATTCTCGCCCGATGCCAGATCAGGGCTGAGCATCTGGCCGCTGCACTGGTGGCCATCAGTGTGACTTGGCTCGCGGCAGGTGGTGTTGGCTTCCCCAGCGTTTCCATGTTTTTCTGGACCATCCTGGCTCTTGGTTTGAATCTGGCTGATTCCAACTGGCGAACGGCTCGCACCCGTGTGGTTTTCGACATCAAATTACTACGATTTCTGCCAATTGCTGCCTGCGTGGCGGTGCTTGGCGGTTTTCTCGGTGCTGCAATACCATTCTGGAAGGCTGACCTTGCCAGGGCCAATGCGACCGATCTGCTGAACCGGCCTGCACCCAATATCTCGGCGGCCCGCCAGCAGATCTTGCAGGCTATCAGTACCGACCCCCGCGACGCCAGTTCTTACCTGAAACTGGCTGACCTTGAATATCAGGCCTGGCTTGTCGGCGGTTCCAAACCCGCCGAATTTGAGGCTGCCTGGATGAAAATTCATTCAGCTTATGTTTACGCCCTGACACCTCCGAGAAATCCTCTGGCTGTAACCATCTGGCGGCGGCAGGCAAGTTTCATCGACCAGATGATTAAACAGCATGGCGACCGCATCAGCCCGCAGGATCAGATCAAACTCCTGGGCGAACGTGCAAAATGCCTGCGCACAGCATCGAAACTCTATCCGAACCTGGCCGTTATCTGGGCTGAGCTTGCCGAACTCGACGCTGGCCTGGGCCTTGCAGACCAGGCCTCTATCGAAGCCGCCCGGGCCATCGAGCTCTCAGGCCTGATGCCGCATGCCGACAAGAAACTGTCCGACGAAACGATTAGCCGCCTACGCAAACTGCTGAAAAATTGATTATCTGCATGCTTATGCAGAGAATTAACAGGGTCGATCAAGCAACTTGTTGATATGCAAGCCCATGGGTGCCCCAATGCTTCGCCTGAATCCGGTTGCCCGAAATTTTAACGCCGGTCATGCTAACGACAAAGCGACAAGACGAATCATCCGGCTCGGAATTCAGCTGATTTTTGTCATTTTTTTATTTTCGCAGGTCTCTCGCCCTACTTTCTGGGCAGGGCTGATGGGCAAAGCCGGCATGGAACCCGAAAGCAATGCCCCGCCTGGCACCCGCCTCATCGACCCAATACAAAAGCCAGCACCAATGCCCGCCGGGATGTTTCTTGCTTCCCAGAATCCGGCGAAAAACGACCATACTGCCAAAGCGGCCGAGCCAGCAGCTGGAATTGTACCACCTGACGAAAATCAAGTCGCTGAGGACGATGCCAAAGCTGTCAAAACTCCGGTTGAAGACTTGCCTTTTCTGCTTGAAACGCTGGTCGACCTCGATCGTGACCTGCCCCCGGCCCTTTACTATCACTTTCTTGACAAGGCCCGTCAGGCACCTACCGAGCGGCTTCTGCGCGATGCCCGACGCAATGTCACCTTCAGTCATCTTTATCGTGACCCGCGTGAAGCCCCGAGACGTTATCGAGGCCAGCTCCTGGGCGTTTCAGGCACTGTCCGGCGGGCATTGGAATTCGACATTCCACCCAATGCCTATGGCCTGACAAAACGCTATGAATTATGGATTTTCACCGAAGATTCGGGCAAGTATCCCTGGGTCGTTGAGCTGACCGACCTCCCGCCCGGTTTTCCTCTCGGCACCACCCTGCAGGAAAAGGTCGATACTTCCGGCTTCTTTCTCAAGTTGTGGGCTTATAGGGCGCAGGATGGCTTCCGCTCGGCCCCGGTGCTGCTTGGCCATGGGCTTCAGTGGAAGAGAACAGGCGAAATCAAGGCGCGGTTTGACAGGCAGATGGCCTGGCTGATAGCCGGCTTTCTTGGTGTTTTCTTTCTAATCCTGCTTCTTGCCGTACGTCGTTGGTTTCTTGAAGACCGGGCCAGCCTGAAAAACCAGCGGTTTGGCAGCCTCACCGACAGGCTTTCCGAAATCCCCGAGACGCTCGATCTTCGCGACGGGGTTTTTCCTGGACCAAAATTTGACTATATTGTCCCTGAGACGTTCAGCGAATCGGCCCAGCCCGGTTCTTCATCGGATGAGCCCCCGACGGCACATCCGTTCAACATTCAGATCGACCACAAGGATATTTTTTCATGAGCCGTCCTGTCCGCGTCGCCGTCAGTGGTGCCAACGGTAACATTGGTTATGCCCTCATCTTCCGTCTGGCTTCAGGTCAGATTTTCGGGGCCAATACGCCCGTCAGCCTGCGATTACTGGAAGTAAGCCAGTTCCTGCCGAACCTAAACGGCACCATCATGGAACTCGAAGACTGCGCCTTCCCGACCCTGGCCGACGTAAAAGCCTCAGACAAAGCCGACGAAGCCTTCGGCGATGCCGACTGGGTAATTCTTGTGGGTGGCATGCCTCGCAAGGACGGCATGAGTCGTGCCGATCTCATCCGAGCCAATGGCCCCATCTTCACCGGCCAGGGCAAGGCCATTAACGATGCCGCCAGTGCCGACTGCCGCGTTCTGGTCGTTGCCAACCCCTGCAATACCAACTGCCTGATCGCACGCAGCCATGCTCCGCGAATGAAGCCCGAAAACTGGTTCGCCATGACCCGGCTCGACCAGAACCGCGCCGCAAGCCTTCTGGCCGCAAAGGCTGGGGTCAGTGTCGGGGCAGTCAGCCGTCTGAACATCTGGGGCAACCATTCCGACACCCAGTATCCTGACTACAAAAATGCCCTGATTGGTGGCAAGCCAGTCACTGAAGTCATCTCTGACCACGCCTGGCTGGAAGAGACATTCATCCCGACCGTTGCCAAACGTGGCGGGGCCGTGATCAAGGCCCGTGGTGCCAGTTCGGCTGCATCAGCTGCCAACGCCGCCCTTGCCCATGTCCACAGTGCTGTGAACCCCACTGCTGCCGGCGACTGCTTCTCGGCAGGTATCGTTTCAACTGGCCAGTATGGCATTCCCAGTGGCCTGATTTACTCCATGCCGCTCTTCTCGGCTGATGGCAAGTCCTACAGCGTTCTTGACGATTTTGCCATCGATGGTGCCGCCCGTGCCCGTATCGACGCCAGCGCCAAAGAGCTGTCTGACGAACGCGACGTGGTGAAGGACCTATTGGGCCCTGCCATCTGATTGTGCTCAAGCGTCATCAGTGAAACTATGCAAATCAAGTTAAGGGCACCACTTTTCTGGTGCCCTTGATCCATCGTCATTGAGATGATATTCACATGATTTACCGGCGATTTGGCAGAACCGAACTGAACATGCCCGTTTTCTCCTGTGGGGGCATGCGGTATCAGCATTCATGGATAGATGACGATGCCAAAGACATCAAACCTGAAGGCCAGGCAAATCTTGAGGCAACCATTCGCCGGGCAGTCGAAATTGGTGTAAACCATATTGAAACAGCACGCGGCTATGGGACATCCGAGCTTCAGCTCGGCCGGGTTCTGCCGACTTTTCCGCGAGAACAGATTATTGTTCAAACTAAAGTCCATCCCTACGCCGACTCCGCTGAATTTCGCAAGACTTTTCATCACAGCCTCAGCCTGCTTCAGTTAGAATATGTTGACCTTCTGGGAATTCACGGAATCAATAACGCCGAACTCTTTGACTGGGCCATGCGCCCGGGTGGCTGTCTTGATGAAGCCGAAAAGCTGAGAAAAGAAGGGCGTGTGCGCCACATCGGCTTTTCCACCCACGGGCCGGTGGATCTCATCACCAAAACGATCGAATCAGGCCGGTTTGACTACGTAAATCTTCATTATTACTGGATCTATCAAAATAACTGGCCTGCTGTTGAAGCAGCCACTCGGCACGACATGGGTGTCTTTATTATCAGCCCGTCTGATAAAGGCGGCATGCTCTACAAGCCCACACCCAAGATGGTTGATCTGTGCCAACCCCTTTCACCAATGGTCTTTAACGACCTGTTCTGTCTATCACATCCGCAGATTCACACCCTTTCGCTGGGTGCGTCGAAGCCGGCTGATTTTGACGAGCATATGAGATCCCTGCCTCTGGTTGACAATGCCGCCGAGACCATCCGGCCGATTTTGGTCAAATTGCAGAACGCTTATGAAGAATCGCTGGGGGCCGATTGGTTGAAGAACTGGACAACCGGGCTTCCGCTCTGGGAAGAGACACCAGGCACCATTAATATGCCGATCGTCGTGTGGCTTTGGAACTTGCTTAAAGCCTTTGACATGCAGGACTACGCACGAATGCGCTATAATCTGCTGGGCAATGGTGGTCACTGGTTCCCTGGTGTAAACGCCGGAACGCTGGCCGAGCATGAAAAGGCGATTTTTGAAAAACTCTCTGGCTATCATTACAGAGAAAAAGTGATTGCAATTCTCAGAGAAATGGAAGAGCTGGTGGGCGGCCAGTCTGTCAGGCGACTGTCACAAAGTGACTGAGCTCTTCAATCTGATACAGACCACAAACTTTACGTGATCATCCGAGATCGGAAGTTTTCAGGCTGATCTTTCACAAGTCGCTTGCATCAGCCACCCGATCCTGTTAAGAATGCATTATCAATTGTCGCTGAATATTCTGAAGAGGCACGTTCGCTGATGCACCCGCCCGAGGAAAATTCGTTCGCCCCCGAGCGTCTTTCCAACCTGAAGACGAGCTGGACGCAAATCCACTCAGCCCACATTCCCGGGCCCGAAGGTCAGGTGGCCATGCAGGAACTGATCCTGCGTTACTACGACGCAGTGCAACGTTACCTCAAAATGAAGATTAAAGACCCGAATCTGGCCGACGACGTTCTTCAGGAATTCTGGACCAAAGTCCTGAATCACAAACTCGCCGGTGCTGACGAAAAAAAAGGCCGGTTTCGCGATTACCTTCGCACCATCCTGCATCGGCTTATAGTTGACCATTTTCGTGCCCGTAAAACGACAAGTCTCCCGCCCGGCGATCTTCCGGAACCTGAGCAGCCGGACATTGATTATGACCAGGTCTGGAGAGAAGTCCTGATCAAAAGGGTCTGGGGCAAACTTGAACTATATGAATCAACCACCGCTAATAACCGTTATGCAACAATTCTCAAATTGAGAGTGAAGGAACCCGAGGCTTCAATCCAGGACCTCGTAGACCGGCTCAATGCGGATTCCTCACAAAAGTATACGGCCGAAGCATTTCGGAAAACATTGCAACGTGCCAGAGTCAAATTTTTTGAATTCCTGGTGCAGGAACTTCGTGAGACTATGGCCAATGCAACTCCGGAAGACATTGAAAACGAGTTGAATGATCTGGGGCTTGGTAATCTCTACCGACGGTTAAAATGAAGATGCATAAAATGGCTTGACTTTCTCGATGCGACAAAAAAAGCGACAGAACTTTAACGAATTTTTCGATTCTGTTGATTATAAGTTTCTTAAGTCCATCAGAATTTATACCAATCCTTGACCACTAGTTGAATTGTCGGTTATGTTCGAGTAGTCACTTTATCTGAAATGGTTTCTGAAGAGTGATAACCCCAGGAAGTTCATCCGTCCGCAAGGACACCGTGGGAGCCACGATGACCCATGCTTGTGCTATCCCGTAAAAAGAATGAAACGATCATCATTGATGATCAGATCACGGTGACGATTGTCGAAATCCGTGGTGATAAAGTCAAACTTGGCATCGAAGCCCCTCCCACGGTCAGCGTTGACCGCCGAGAAGTGTGGGAAGCCAAACGCCGTAATGCGCCCAATCCAACCAATCCTGTCTCCAACGATCGAGCCTCTTTCTGAACTGGAGCCGTTTTTTTCAAACGGCTCCCCCTCTATCTCCTAACCGTTGCTGGTTTCTCTGGCTTTTAACAGCTTGACAAATTCACGCATCCATGGCCCATTATCCGGCCATCCCCTCACTGTGACGAGCTTTCCGTCCACCACCACATTCTGGTTCAAAAATCGACATTCAGCGTTAATCAGATCCGGCTCAAGATCTGGATATGCAGTCATCGTCCTTCCCGCTGCACCACCTGCTGCCATAATTAACAAAGGGCCATGACAATTCGCGGCTACTGGCTTGTCAGTATCCAGAAAATGTTTGACAATTGATACAGCTTTTGGCTTGTTACGTAAATATTCAGGCGCCCGCCCGCCTGGTAACACTAATGCATCAAAATCTGCTGCGTTAACTTCGTCAAGACCAAGGTCGGCATTCACGCGGTATCCCGGCTTTTCAGTGTATGTGTCGAAGCCAGGCTCAAAATCATGAACTACCGATAAAAAAGCCCTTCTGGTCGGTGCTGCAATGGCAACACTCCAGCCTTCTTCCTCAAGCCGGTATTTGGCGTAGTAAATCTCCTGAGATTCGCCTGCATCGCCCGTTAATATCAGTATTTTCATTGTTTTTCTGATCAGAACACTGTGTTCAATTCATCATCAATAGCCTGAGAATAGACGGTTGGCCATGCTGAATCAAGCCTTTAATTTGTTGAATATTTAGATAGCCTTGAAGTGTCTGGTATTTCAAGAACTTACGTATGTTTTTCCACCTGGTTTCCTGAGAGGTTCAGGTTTGTTTTCAGTTCAAATGCCTTGGCATTGATCAAAAACTCGTAAAACGCCAGCAGGCCACAGAAATAGAGCCCGGGCAGACCATCCCGAAAACCCAATCGCAGAAAATAAGCATAGAAAAACCGGATCAACGGCCTGCATGGTAATCTCAGATAAACCTTTCTCAACACTCGCTTAAGACGCTTTCCAGCACCCAACCCCGGCGGAATCGGATCGTTCTTGAAATGACTCCGCTGAACCGCTTCCCAGGTTGCATAGCGATCATGCTTCTCCAGCCAGACACTCAGGCTTGGATAGGCATAGTGGTCCAGCTCATGTATCAGCCGTTTGGCCTCCCCCTGCAGAATCACATGCTCATGGGCTTCATTGTCGCCAGTGCGAACACCCGCCGGCACTGGCATTTTCTCAAATCGCCCCAGGCGGTGTTTAAAAAGTCTCAGGTTCCAGCATTCGTTATAACCGCAATGTTCAATGCGCCGGCCAAGAAAAAAGTATTTCATGTTAAGATAAAAGCCGTCGGCCTCATCAGCTGCGACTCTTGTCCGAATCTCGTCTCCCAGCTCGGGTGGACATATCTCGTCAGCATCAATAATCAGCACCCATTCATGGCCGAATGGCACATTTTCAAGCGCCCAGTTCTTCTTTTTAGGATACACGCCATTGAAATGAAACTGCACCATCCGGGCGCCGAACTGCTCAGCCACGGCACCCGTATCGTCGGTCGACTGGCTGTCAATCACCCAGATTTCATCCGCCCAGCTCAGCGCTGGGAGAGATCGCCGAAGATTCTCCGCCTCATTCTTCACCGGAATGATCACGCTGATCGGAAATTTGTCGATCGTCAGATCCTGCGACATATTCTTAATCGTCTTTGCTTGTCACTCAACGAAATCAGGCCTCTGGCTGCCTTTTTCAATCCAGCGGTAAACCTGCAGTAATCGCTGGGCCTGGCTCTCCCAGGTGTATCGCTCTTCCACTAGTTCGCGGCCACATTCGGCAATCTGCCGGCGATCTTCCTCTGAAATCTCGTTCTTCATAATCTGCAGTGCCTCGCCAATGCTTTTCACATCAGGCTCGCACACCATGCCCGCTGCCGCTTCAGCTAACTCTGGGAAATGACAGGCCGTGGTGATGATGGCCGGCACCCTTGCCGCCAGCGCCTCAAGCACCGCCATGCTGAAGCCTTCACTACGGCTTGGAAGAATAAAAGTGTCGGCCGCCGCCCACATCATTCGGGCTTTCTCACCCGAAACATGCCCGACAACAGTCAGATTATCGGAAAGCCCAAGCCCCTTCATCTGGCTGACAAAAGCCTGCCCTGCCCCATCCTCAGTGCCTGCCAGCAGCAGGTGCCAGTCGTCCTTCGGGCCCCAGGCCTGCGCCAATGCCTCGGCCAGCATGTCCAGCCCCTTTTTAACATGCAACCGGCTGAGAAACAGCAGTGTAAATTTACCCCTGATCTGCGGATAAACCTCTTCAACTTCGCTTCGCTCGGGCAAGTTCTCCAGCGGTTTCAGATTCACCCCGTTGGGTATCCATGCAACCGGCGTCTGGGGCGCAATCTGCTTCAGAAATTGCACTTCAGGCCTTGTCAGGGCATGCAGGCAGGCGGCTCGCCTTAATGCAGGCTTTTCAACCAGTGCCATATACAGCTTCTTCTTGAAAGCTTTCTGCTGCAGTGCCCATGGTTCGGCCATTCCATGGGCAGCCACCACATAGGGTACTCCTGAATTGGCGGCCAATCGCCCGCCGACACGTGTCTGTTTCTGCCAGAGCCCATGAATGTGCACCGCACCTGCCCGTTTCACTACTTCACGGAAGTCTGTTTCAGGGCCAAAAAGCGCAAGTTTTTCAGGTATATCAAGCAGGTCAAGCCTTGATGGCGTGGTTGTCACAATGGAAGTGGGCATTGAGCCAATTTCAGCCAAAGCACCTGCCATGCCAAGGATCGATGGTACCATGCCACCGTCGCGAATGGGGTCGAGGCCGTTGCATAAATGGATAAGCCCGCCTTCCACCGGCTTGGTGCGAGACACACCCGGATTTGTCTGGTTTTTTAAAGAAGACTTCAGATCAAGCATTAATCCGGCTCCTGCCATCGTCTGCATTTCACGCTGAATTGGCTTATTCGATCATCGACTCTTGTCTTTTTGAGTTCTTCCCGGCCAGTTTGATTGCCGCCAACAAGCCTGATGCAAATCGGTCAGGGCCCCACAGGCCGGCAATTCGGCGTGCCGTTTCACCCATTGCCCGGCGGGCCTGTTCCGGTAACTTAACCATCCATGTCATGGCATCTGTCAGTTCATCTGTGTTTTCAGCATCAAATCGCCTGCCTGCGGGGAATCCTCGTTCCGGCAGAAATGTCGCGGTTGCCCCGCATCGATCTGAAAGCAAAAGTGGTGCACCACAGAGAGCCGCCTCGTTCGCCACCAGCCCCCATGGCTCGCTGAGACTCGGCAAAACAAATGCCCCACATCCAGCATAAAGCGGCACAAGCTGATCCAGCGGCAAAAAGCCGGGCCAGCTCACCAGATTACCAATGCCGGCCATTTCAGCCTGTTTCATCAGGTCAGCCTTCAGTGGGCCATCGCCCGCCAGCACCAGTCGCCATGGTTCAGAACCCGCTCTGCCTTTTACATGTTCAGCATATGCTGAAATAAGTATATGAAGATTCTTCTCGGGTGCAAACCGGCAGACACTCAGAAAATAAGGCCTGTGCCCTTCTCTACCGGTAAATTGACATTCTCTCAGAATTTTCTCGATCCGCTCATTGCCCACTGCATTATAGCCCAGCTCAATCCGGTTACGATCCATCCCAAGATCCACCAGATAATCGCGGTGTGTTTCGCCTCCTACAAGTGCAGATTGAAACTGCCTGACTCGCCTCGACTTGATCGCCTCCTTCCACCAGGCACGAGGCATGTCTTTCTTCTGCGATTCCGAAAGCAATATTCGCAGGGCACCGCTGGCCTTGGCCCACGATAGCATCGCCATGGATTCGGGCCGGGCATAGCCCACTGCGGCGATAGCTGTCGGTTGATCCATGTCCAGCCTTGAAAGCATGGCCCGCCTGCACTCCCGGGGCGAAATAGATTCAAGAGAACGGCCCGGAAAGAGCCTGACATGCGTCAGGCCGCCCGAGTCATTCAGCTTTTCCTCCTGCCACGGATATTTTTCCTCGCTGCCGGCCATTTCATAGGCCAATAGCTGACCGCCTTGCTTTGCCAGTGCCTCACCCAGTGCGCTCAGACGCGCAATGTGATACGGACCAAAATTCGTAAAGCAGATTGCCAGTGTCTGTTTTGCCATGTCCTGTACCTGAAAATCCATTTTCCCGGTCATTGATAAGACCATTCAAGCTGTCTGGTGTCGCAGATGCTTTCGCCTGTTTTGAAGCATGATCATCCAGCGGGCAAAGCGGCTTTCGTTCTGGCTCTCGGCCAGACGGTTGACTACCCAAAGGAAGAGCATGGGCGGCATGATCGAAAAACCATAAATGTAGTAGAACCAGACAAACGGGTCGTCGTTGACAGTCATCAGCCAGGCATTGTAATAGGTAAGCGGCCACCAGGCCTGGGCCCACGGCGTCCACTGATACCGACGATAATACTCATACGATGATCGTAATAGAATGGCAAGCATGCTCAGCACAATGGCTGTGCCCATTGGCCCACCATTGAGCTGTGTGGCCCCCAGGATACCAATGGCAGGGCCTGTGAAGGTTTCATCTCGCTTGAACTCGCTGCCGGCTATCCAGGCCGCCACCCATTTGTCCCGGCCTGGCAGAGGTTTATCTGGCCAGAACATGCGCGGAATGAATGTGGTGAACAGGCGAAGGTAATTGGCACCATAATCATATTCAGAAAAGTCGGGCACAGTCGAAAACATCAGCAGAAAGCCGCCATATTCTTCTGTCTCACGGCTGCGAAACTCCTTCAAGTGGGCCTTGTCCGTATCTCGTTCCGCCAGATTTAAATTGACGAGCATCTCGGAAAGGTCATAATCAGCCACAAACTGCACAAAACCTGTCAGGTTACGGTCATAGAGCCGCTGGTTACGCCAACCCAGAGAGATGGTTACCACCAGGCTGCCAACGACAGCCAGAAGTGCCAGATAAATAATCGGAGGCCTTTTAAACCGGGGGCCATAGTAGGCACAGGCCATCGCCAGCACCGCGATGAGTGAGGGCGAACGCTTGCCCTGAAACATCCAGATCAGCATATAACTCAGGCAAATGGCTACGCCCATCCAGAAAAGCACCGGCGCCGGGCGGCTCTTCTGCGAGCCGCTTACCATGAGAATAATGCCCGAGCCGAGCATCATGAAATAAAATTGCCGTAGCAGCATATTACCCTGCGAAATCTGCTCGTCGGTGCCCTGCACGATCATGACCACCGAGCAGAAAAAGCCCCAGGCCAGCATGACAGGCACCACTCCGCTTAAAATCGGCAGAGACCAGTGCACGGGGGAACGGGGCAGCCGCCCCGCCACCCAACGCCCAGGACCAAAGTAATAGACCCCCAGAAACAGCATGAGAGCCCACAGCGATCGCCAGCCAGCCGCTTCGACCAGTTGCTCGCCATGGGTTGAAATGGCCCATTCATGATATGACAATGCCTGGACTACATACACCTGAAAAAAGCCGATCAGAAACAGCCACACAGGGGCAAAGGGGTCGAACCTTCGTCGAAAAACAAGCACCGAGCCCAGGACCAGGCTGCCAATAAGACCAGCCAGTAGATAGACGGGCGTCAGCTCGTTCATTCGCCGCCCTCCTTCTTACCCGGACTCACGCGAAATGGCATAAAAATCGCTTCGCCAATCGCCCTGATCGTTTGCCTGCGATATTCGTCCCAGGTGAAGTCAAGTGCCCTCAGCCTGGCTGATTCGCCCATGTCGCGACGCAGTTCCTGATCCTCGCCCAGCGTTCTCATGGCCCTGGCCAGTTTTCGTGGATCAGCGGGCGGAATAATCAGCCCTTCTTCACCGTCATTCACCACCGAGCCAGCCTGGGGCGTGGTGATTACAGCCAGCCCCGCTGCCATGGCTTCGTAACAAACCACCGCCGAGCCTTCAAACAGGCTTGGAAAGACAAAAACATCATGCTCGGCCATGACTTTAGGCATATCGGCATAAGAAATTCTGCCCAGCAGTTTCAGCGAAGTGTCATCGGCAGGTACCAACTTTCGGACCGATTCAGGGGCGTCTCCTGCCATTGAGAGTGTCCAGCCAGGCTTTCGAACCTGCTTCCATGCCGCCAGAAGGTCGCTTATGCCCTTACGCTGGGTGATGCCGCCTGCGAAGAGAAACCGGCATATTTTGGGGTGAACCTTGCCATCGCCAGAACGCGGCTGAAAGCGGGTGGGATCGGCTGCATAAGGAATAACACGTACTCGGCTGGGCGGCACCCCCGAACGGTCGCGCACCTGCGTTGCGATGTGCTCAGATGGAACCAGAACTAGGTCGGCCTGGGCCAGGTCGCGTCGTCGGCGATCGTGCAGCCAGCCCAGCTCGGCCATGTCCAGCGAACCATCGCCCAGATAGGCCTGGAAAAAGTCGGGCACACGCTGCTGCTCACGATTGAGAATTTCAATTTCTTCATCCATGTGTCCGGTGACCATGCTTAATATCACATAAAGGCCTGCTTTTCTCGCCTCGGCCATGGCATGTTCCGAACCGACATCACTAAAAAAAACTACAGCTCTCGCTCCCTGCTTTGCCAGCTTGGGAATCGTGCTGGCCAACTGACGGTCGAACTGCCTGGTTCGTAACCGGGCCAGTTTCGGCCTCAGTGATGGCCGAAGTGTTGCCAGCCGGTTCTCAAGCCTGATTGCAAGGTCGTAGCCAATCTGCCTGTTAACCAGACGGTCGTCAATGCCGGCAATGATGCGCCGCTGAAGCTGCCTGTGTAATGATTTGCCCCGACTGCCCAGCCTTGGAAGCAGACTGTCAATTATCCCGGGCTTGTGATAATAAGATGTGGCAAAGTGCAGAAGAAGTTCATGACGCGCCAGGCCTCGCACCAGTTCATATGCCGGTGGTCGGGCATCAGGGCATGCAACCACAACCGACTTTAAAAGTCGCTGAATGGTTGACGGGTCAATTGAAATTTCAGGCTTCATGCCGCTCATGCTCGTTGAATCATCCCTGTTGTTAATCAATTAAATACCAATAATTTGAATGTCATTCAATGGCAGATTCGGAAATTGGCGGCATCTGGAGGCTATCTGAAAATTTGCATAAGAAGAGATGACAGTTCTATGATATTTGTCAATTACCAAGCTGCCGGTTCAGACTGGTTGTCTGATCTGGTGTTCCAGTCGATCAAGACTTTCATGCAGACTGGCCAGTTTTGCCGGATCGGCGGGCATTTCCCCAAATCGAATCTGATAAAAAAGTGTGACAACCATCTCGGGTATGCCCACCAGTCCTGCCTCCATGAACCTTTCTCGCAGCACTAGCCCGACTCTCTGCGAAAATTCCAGGGGTGTTTCATTTGTCGATCGACTCAGTGTCAGTTCCGCAAGCAGTCTTTCCAGGCGGCGATAGATTTCAACCTGTGATTCGCCCATGTCGCCGCGTCGTTTGGCATAGAATCTGGACATAAATCGCCGAAGCAGGAACCGCACTATCTGCAGAATTACAATGGCACTGATGGCAATTGCCAACCCACCGACAAAGCCGGAAACGCTGAATATTCGATAAAGCGACGACAGCCCCCTGGCCCCTGTCCACAGGTCGCGAAAGGCCTGAATGATGATCAGAAAACCATTTCGCGCTTCCTGGTAAAGGGCAATAATCGGCTCATAAAGCACGCGATATTGTCGCTCGGCATCAAAACCGATGATGTAAAACACCCAGACATAGCGAATGAAGTCGGTTAGCTGCTGAATGGCTCCCAGCAGCCCTACATATTGAATATTGGCCTGTCGCTCATTCGATGGTGTGGGGTCAAGTGTAATCCACCGACCGGCATCGTCAGGACCGTTTGACACCCATGCCTCTACCCACGCATGGGCATATTTCTCGCGAACATACATCACCTGGCCCAGCGAATTCCAGTCGCCGCCCTTGAACCCATTCACAAGCCTCGCCGGAATACCCGCTGTCCGCAGCATCAATGCCAGTGATGATGCATAGTATTCGCAGTGTCCTTCCTTACGATTCTTAAGAAAATCAAGCACCGGGTCGATATTCGGGTCAACCCGCGACTGCTCCAGGGTATAGGCATAAATCTGGGGGTCCAGAAAATGTGCTTCCAGGGCACGTGCCTGGGCAACCGTGTCATTCGGTGAAATGTCCTTTATAATCGGTGCAGTAAGTTCAACAAGCTCGTTTTTGAGTTTGGCGGGTACTCTTGTCAGCATGCTCCTGATTTGATCCCTCGGCTCGTCCTCGCCTATCTGCGGCTTATTCGTATCAGGGTCTGAAAACACCTCATACTCAAAGGCGTTGTTATATGTCCGGCGAAACATGGTGCCGTCCGCTGAATTGAAGAAAATTGGCGAGCGGAAACGCATCAGCGATCGAGCCCGGAGCACTGGGCGAAGTCCGAAAATAATTTCACTGTCGGTCGGCTCCTGTCTGATCTTCTGACGAATCGCACCAGCAAGACTCGGGTTCTGGGGGAATCGGCCAGCCGCATAGGTCTGACGCTTCCACTGACCATTGTCATATTCGCCCATGGTCACGCCCCGCCAGTAGGGCTCGGCTGCCGGAAAAGTCGTCTTGCCTTCCTCGTCAAAAAATTCAACAGTCATAAAAATCGTGTCGTTTTCCAGTATCTCTCCCAACTGCCCCAGTCGAACCTCTTCGTCAAAGCCGGTCAGGTGTCGCGATATTGCGCCTGATCGACGGGAAGTCGACATCCGTTCCGCCCTCGGTATCAAAAGAAATACCAGCGCCGACATCAAAAGTGCCGTGCACACCACACGAATGCCCGAAAAGACAAAAGGCCGGTCAAACAGCTTCAGATAAGGCTGGTCATCAGGGCGAATTCGCAATTCAGCAGATAAATTGGCTTTCTTGCCCGGATGCCGTGCCCGGGCTGCCTCACGTTCCAGATAGAACATCGTCAGCGACCAAAGGCTGATGATCGACCAGACGAAAATGCATTCCCCCACATAATCGCTCTGGCTCAGCACGCCGGCCGTCAGCACAATCACCATGCCAAGCAGAAAGATAAACCAGTCGTCCTCGACACTCTTCGGCATTGAAATCTTGATCCAGACAAGATAAGTCAACCAATGCCCCAGGGCCAGCACCAGAAGGTCTGATTCAAGTAGTCTCCAGCCAAGTCGCACTTCAGCCACAACCAGAGGTATCGAAAACAGTGCAAGCAATGTGCCGACCGTACGAGAAATTCCTGGGCTTTGCCCCGTGTCAACACGAAAATAAGCCCGGGCACAGATGAATATCGTCATCAGCGGATATAACATTGCAATGGGCAGGTCGGTCGTGGCATCAATGGAAAGTGCCAGCACTGCCATGAAGATCATGGCGTAAACACTTCCCCTATAGAGTCTTTCAAAGCGAACGCCCTTTGTCATGACTCGCCTCCGACACCTATTTCCACATAACCCATCGCCCTGCCGGGCTCATCGTCAGTCTGCGGGCTTTCTACCCGCACAGCACTCACCGTTTCGACTGCCGCTTCCGTCTTTTCATACTCGACAAGCCCCTCAAGATCGCCCCTCGAGACATCCAGCAGCACCATCCGGTTAACCAGACCTCGACCGGCCGCCGCCCGAAGCCGGTCAGATTTGGCCGCTTCCTCGGCAATCTCGATCGGCCGCGTGGTCACAATCACAAAAATTGCCTCCCGCAAAGTGGCAGGCGGCAGAATGTCAAAAAGTTGATGCAGCGATAGCTCGTGATTAACCTTCACAGTGGCCAGCGATTCCAGCATCTCGTGAAGAAGTCGCACCGAGGCCTGGCCCTGTCGCAGATCGGGTGTCGCACCAATCCAGCCCATGCTCAGCCGACGCCGACCCGCCCGGCACAAGTCCACGCACAGGCTCGCCGTAAATTCAATGGCCTCTTCCACATGCCGCCGCATCTCCTCGGTCGGTCGGTTGCGCGGCATCCAGGGGTCAAGCAATATGGCCAGATCCTGCTCGTTCTGCTGCTCGAATTCCTTCACCATCAATTGATTTATCCGGGCACTCGTGCGCCAGTGAATCCAACGCGGGCTGTCGTCCGGGCGATAATCTCTCAGGCCATGATATTCAAGCTGCTGGCTTGATCTGTCCTGTTTCTGACCCCGCTTGGTCATCGTTGACTGCCGGTGCACCAGATGCCATTTTCGGGTAAGGTGGCCGACCCTTGGATAAATGACAAACGACTCCTCTTCTGAAATCAGGCTTGATCGTTCCATCAGGCCAAATGGAAACCGCGTAATCATTGTCATCAGCGTGGCCCGGTATCGGCCCCGCGCCGGTGCCGTTATCTGCCATCGCATTCGTTCCCGCAGGCCACCACCCACCCGCGAGAAAAACACCGACGGTCTGAAGCTCACGGCACCGGGAATCGACTCAACCGGCGTCCATTCGTCGTGCAAAGTCAGGGCAAGTACCGCCGATTTCCGGCCCGAGTTGTCAAGCACATAGTCAATCGGCAGTGGTTGACCAGCAAAAATATGGCTCGGCAGGCGTCGCTCGGGCCGAACCCGGCGCAGCATGGCCGTACTCATAAAAAACGATGTAACCAGCGGCCCGGCAGCCAGTCCGCTCACCAGAAGAATCAGATTGATCTGCTGAAACCAGCCCACCAGGGCCAGCATGAACCAGGCCACCCAATAGGCCAGCCCTTCAGGCGTAGACCTCAGCCTTTCGGTCGGCAGCAGCCAGTCCCGGGCAATTTCTGTCAACCGACGTTTCTGCGGGTGCGGCTTTGTCATTTGTCCAATTCCCGTGGACTACTGCAACCGTAAATCCTGCCACTCAAGTGGCTTCCCACAATCGTCCGGCTTGCCTGCCAATTCATCACACCGGCACTGAAATCTGCTCGACCAGATCGCGCAGAATTGCTTCAGCCGCCGAAAATTCACCAGCCTGAAGGAAAGATTTGCCCACAATCCGGTGCGCCAGCACTGGCCCGACCAGGGCCTTAATGTCGTCTGGCACCACAAAATCGCGACCCATCAGGAACGCCAGCCCCTGTGCTGCCCGATAAATCGTCAGTGCCCCACGTGTGCTCACACCCACCCGCAGGTCTTCGCATTCTCGCGTCGCCCGCACAATCTCCAGCAGATAATCTGCCACACTCTCTTCCACCCGCACTTCTCGAACCAGTTTCTGGATACTGCGAATCGCATCCGATGAAATCACCGGCCTCAACTGCTCCACCGGAGCCCCGTCGCGGTGCATGGTCAATATCCGCCGCTCCTCGCCCCGCGCCGGATACCCCATCTTCAGCCTCAGCATAAAGCGGTCAAGCTGGCTTTCGGGCAGCACATAGGTGCCCTCAAATTCAAACGGGTTCTGTGTGGCCAGCACCAGAAACGGCTTGGCCAGCACATGCGTGGTCCCTTCCACCGAGACCTGCCCGTCCGACATCGCCTCCAGCAGGGCCGACTGCGTTCTTGGTGTGGTTCGATTAATCTCGTCCGCCAATATCACGTTTGAGAAAATCGGGCCCGGCTTGAAAAGAAATTCGCCCGTGGCCGATGAATAAACACTTGATCCCAGAATGTCAGAAGGCAGAAGATCGGGCGTGAACTGAATTCGCCGAAACGGGCAGTCGATCGAAGCCGCTATGGCCCTGGCCAGCAGTGTCTTCCCAACACCTGGCACATCTTCTATCAGCACGTGCCCTTCAGCAAGCAGGGCCACCAGTGCCATGCGAATCGGCTCGGGCTTGCCCACCACCACTGAATTAAGCTGTTCAATTAATTGCTGAAGATCGGCCCTGGCCTGGCTCACAACGTTCTGATTACCCAACAATTCGCTCATTTTGCCCCCAGAATCACAAAGATGGGCTCGCAGATGATCTGTTCAAAGTAGTACCAAATTTCAGCCCCGAGGGAAACAGCCAGACTCTCTCATTCAACTTTTTTTTCGGCAAAGCGGCTTATTCTGCCGCTGATTCCCATTTACCAAGTTTTTCTCTGGCCTCTTTCCAAAAAATTGAAGCGGCCCGAATTTTTTCGTGCCGCCTCAGGAACTGGGTGAGTGTTCTGCTAACAAACCCGGCAAGATTATTCTGCCGGAATGTTTTTACAAAATTCTTCCATATATTTAGACGGAATCTATTGGACACAAACCCAAAAAAAATCTTGGTTATGTCGGTATATAGGTCTTTAAAACCCTTTCCAGATTCAGTTTAAATTAATACTGAAATGGTTATGACAAATCGCCGGCTATTGTTCAACCATCGCACACAAAGTGTTCCACAAAAATTTAACCCTGGGTTACAGCGATGACTTGCGTGGCTGTGCCTTGCCATTAGGGTTCCATCGCGAAATATCATAATCGCACATTCCGGTTTCGCAAAGGTCTGCCACAATGCGCCCGACAAGTGGGCCAAATTTGAAACCGTGCCCACTGCATGGCGATGCCATGATCACCCGACCGTTTCGTGCCATTGGCCCCACTCGAAAGTCTTCATCGGGCGTCATCGTATAGAGACATGTCATCTGATGTCCCGGGTCGGCATCGGCCCATTGAGGGATAAACCGCCGCAAAAACGCCAGCACTGGCTCCCAGTCGGCCGCTGTCACATCGCGATTTACCTTGTCGGCATCGCAACGGGGCCCGCCGTGCCGAGCCACCTTCACACCCAGGCCACTCATTGCCGGCAGGCTGTAAAATAGATCCATCTCGTCTTCTTCGCCTTTATAAATAAGCACCGGCCAATGTCCCGGTCGATAATCATCCAGGCCTTGTGGTTTCAGATAAAACACGCTCTGCCGCGTGACTTCCACATTCTTTGTCTCTTTCGGCAGCAGCTTCTTCACCCAACCACCTGCTGCCACCACCACCCGCTCGGCTTCGATCCGATCGCCGTCAGGGCCAACTACTACCGGATATTCACTGTCCATCTCAATCGACTGAACTGCATAATTTTCACGCATTTCAAAAAGCCCGCCCGCCACCTTCGCGGCCAGCTTCAGCAAAAGCCCCGGAGCCTTTTCAGCCATCAGCACCCCCGCCGAGGGTTCATAAACGGTTTTAAATCCAGCAGGCAGTTGAAGTGCCGGATAAATTCGCCGCACCTCGGCCGGTGTCAGCATGCGGTAAGGCACGCTCTGTGCTTTCAGATTGGCCGCAATCTGCGGCACATAGTCAGAATCTGCCGGGCCAAAGCTCAGCCCGCCAGTGCGAATGTAAAGCTGCGTGCCTGTGTCGGCTTCCAGCTTGGCCCATGCCGCAAAGGCATCAGCCATCAGTTCAGCATAAAACGCGTCGGAATAGCTGTAACGAATGATGCGCGACTCGCCATGCGAGCTGCCACGGTCGTGCCCTGCCTGAAACTGCTCAAGCAGAAGCACCTTTGCACCACGGGAAGCCAGGGCACATGCCGTTGAGGCACCCACAATTCCCGCCCCGATCACCACCGTTGGGCGGCGTACGGTCTGTGCTTTAACCCGTGCCATGGCTGCATAAACCCTTTGATGCCAGATTCTTCGGTCAAATATCTGCTTGCTCTCGGAATTTCCGTATTTACCCTATCTTAGCACATATTCAGTTTGGCTTTTCAACTATTCAATAAATTCGGAAAAGACTTTTTTTCTGTCATAAAATTGAAAATTTGCTTGCCGCGGCGCGGCTAGACTCATTCGATAACAACTCGTCCAGCCAGCATCATTCTTGGTTTATAAGCAGTGCTGGAAAATGGGGACTGGCTCATTGAGCGCAGCGAATGTGCCTGTCCCCCATTTTCCGCCAACGAGAATTAAACGGCCCTGCCAGGTCCTTCAGCCTGCTTGTCACGACCCACAAAAATGTTAAACTACATCTCATGCATCCCCAATCCAATTCATTCACACAACCGACTGACTTCACCTGCCGCGGGCCTTTGCGACGCAGGGAATTTCTCCGTCTCGGCTCGCTTGCCCTTGGTGGGCTCACATTACCACAACTTCTGGCTGCCCGCGAATCTTCCGGCAGGGTTCAACCTGACACATCCGTCATTCTTTTCTGGATGTGGGGCGGCCCCAGCCAGTTTGAAACCTGGGACCCCAAGCCCGACGCGCCCGACACCATTCGTGGCCCTTTCAAGCCCACTGCCACCAACGTGCCGGGCATGAATATCTGCGAGGTCTTCCCACTTCAGGCCAAAATCGCCGACAAATTTTCGCTCATCCGCTCGCTGCATCACACAATGTCGGCCCATAACGACGGCTCGATTGAAGTCCTTACCGGCAAAACTCCGCCCGCGCCCGACGTGACTTCAACCAACTTTTCCGATCACCCCGATTTTGGCATGATCGCCAGCCACTTTCGCGGCTTCGGGCCCGACGGCATCCCGCCCTATGTCGGCATCCCCAAAGTGCCGTTTATGGTCCGTCCCAACTACCTCGGTGTTTCTCATGCCGGATTTCCCACCGGCGACCCTTCCGCCCCCGGCTTCAAGCCCGGCGGGCTGGTGCTTGATGCCGGCCTGAATGGCCAGCGTCTTGGCGACCGTCGCGGACTTTTGTCACAGTTCGACAACTTGCGACGAACAAATGATTCAGCCGCTTCCGCTTCTACGGATCCCTTCACCCAGTCAGCTTTTACGATGCTGACCAGCCCCGGTGTCGCCTCGGCCTTTGATCTTTCCAAAGAAGACCCCCGCCTTCGCGACCGCTACGGCCGCCACCTTTGGGGCCAGGCGTGCCTGCTCGCCCGCCGCCTGGCAGAGTCAGGCTCGTCAGTTATCACCATCGACGCCCTCGCTCCCACGCTTTCCGACCGCTATTTCAGTTGGGACGACCACATCAACCCGCAGACCCGCTGGGACATGGCCGACGCCATGCGTTATCGTGCCCCGTTCATGGATCAGGCCATCACGGCCCTGATTGAAGACATTTACGCCCGAGGGCTTGATCGAAAAGTCATGGTTGTTGCTGCCGGCGAATTTGGCCGCACACCCAAGGTCGTCAATTCATCGGGCCTGATCGGCCGCGACCACTGGCCTGATGCCATGTCGGCACTGGTCAGTGGCGGCGGGCTGCGCACAGGCCAGGTTGTCGGCTCAACCGACCGCCAGGGGGCTTATCCGGCGGAAAGGCCACTTTCACCCAAAGACCTGCTGGCCACCATCTATCGCCACCTGGGCATTGATTGTCAGGCGGAATTTTACGACAAGGTCGGCCGCCCGATCCCGGTTCTGGCCGGTGGCAATATAATTCACGAATTAGTTTAACGCAAATGCAATGCAACAGGGTTGGAATTTCCTGTCACATTGCATTTGAAAGATCGTTTTATGAAAATTCAATCAGCCTGTTCGATTGCATTTCGCTGATGAATTTTTCGGAACCTCGGGTGCCGTGCAGTGAACGCCAGAAACCCGGCAACAATCGAGCCAAGAACATAGGTGGAGGGCTCTGGGGCGTGAACCAGGGCAAATAGCATAATCTGGTTACCGTCGCCACCTGTGGGCTTCTGCCAGCCGATGCCATTTGTAAAGTTAAGCGTGTCCGGGTTAATGGATGCTGAATTACTCTCATTAAAAATGGGATCATTATCCTGGGTTTTTGCCCATGAAACTTTGCCCTCTGTGTTGTTATTACTCATCACTAACCAGTAATTGACAGGTAATGATGTTTCCGGCGGAGGAAACACGTTGTAAATTCCCGGGGCAATCTGGTAAGTGACTTCTTTAAACTCCTTGTTCTTGACCAAGACCATGTTGGTCTTCACAATCTCGTTGAAAACGAGATCCACTGTAGTTGATGGATTCAACGGGTTTGTCACCTGAACAACACTCCCGGGTTGAGGTGTATTGTTCAGCATGGTTTCAGCGTAAATCGCAACCGTTACCTTTGTTAACAGATCGGCTGATGTATCAGCATCAAACAGGACTCTGATCTGGTCGATCGAGTTGTCTGTCGGTGAAAGACCAGGATAAAATGTGAACTGATTTGAAACCATGGTGCCAGGCTGCACCTGCACGAATCCGTTAAGTGTTTTGGGGGCTGGGTCATAAGACGAAACGACGATGTCGATATCCGCAGCTGTCACTGAAATGATAGTGGCCATGCAGATAGCAGCAAAATGAGTTGTAATTGTCATTGTATTTCTGAGTCGCATGCTTAAAACTCCCTGCGTAATTTGTTTGTGGGTCGCTGGTTCTGAAATCAGGTGAAATCCAATCAATGAGCAGACTGCGTCGGATTCTTTTCTGTAAGTCTGTAAGACGAATCGAAATGAAATGTCAGATGTTTTAATTCATCAGTTGCATTTAAATCTGCTGATGATCAACTGGCATTTCGATCTTTATTCGTATCACCAGCTTTCAGTGAAAAGCACCCTGGCAAAATGTGTCGATTGCACCTGTGCATTAACCATTGTTTATTTCAGCGAGCCCTTTAAAAACCGGTAAAAAACGAATTTCCACTGATGTTAATTCTTATGATCTGGTATAAATATTCGTGCTTTATGTCTAGCTTTATTTCAATAATCTCAATTAAAATAACGAAGTTGTAAGAAATTAAGCAGATTCAATTTTATCTTATCAGTTTTTGCAATTTATTGGCATCGCTTTAAATAATCTGATTGTTAACTTGAGCCGGATTAATTCATGCTTTTTTGGGATTTTTCACCAGCTCAATGGAAAAGGCATTCATAACAGCCTGATTTCTGTTTTCTTCAGGCAAAATAAATGGCTCGTTAGCCAGTTTCTCAGATTCTGTCAAAAGCAATTCTAATTGAAACCAGCTCAGTTTGGGGTGCTTCGCCTGCACAAGCCTTCCCAGAATCACCGCGGCCCG
The DNA here is from genome assembly GCA_040374745.1 of Planctomycetaceae bacterium. Lineage (GTDB taxonomy): Bacteria > Planctomycetota > Planctomycetia > Isosphaerales > Isosphaeraceae > QWQI01. The sequence goes on from JBEITT010000083.1 coordinate 23,453, forward strand.
CCCGGCATGTGTGCGCACACCCGCCAGCGAGCCTTCACGAACTTTCACCCCGGCCGCCGCCAGCTTGATCAGTGCCTTGAGAAAATCAGCCACCGGCCCTTTTCTTCCTGCGGCGTGCCACAAGGTTTCCCACGCTTCGTGTGCCTCCCAATAAAATCCGTTATTGAATAAATCCGCCCCTTC
>JBEITT010000097.1:0-19591 GCA_040374745.1 Planctomycetaceae bacterium
CCTGCAAGCCTGGCGGCTGGGAAATGAAATCGACTGGATTTTTATGGGCGGCGAGGTAGTGGCCGATTACAGCCTTAGATTCAAGAGGTCCAATGGCTCAAGCCGGACCTGGGTCACGGCCTATTGCAATGATGTCTGTGCCTATATTCCCAGCCTTCGCGTGCTGAAGGAAGGTGGCTATGAAGGGGCCACTTCAATGATCTATTACGGCCAGCCCAGCCCATGGGCCGAAGCCGTGGAAGACGACATCGCCGCCGCCGTGGCCCGGCTGATCGGTCAGGTGTCGGGCAAGAAGTGAAATCTATGTGGCTTGAATATGTGAATGGTATCATAACCATTCACATATTTGTGACCCAGTCTGAACTTAGAGGAAGTATCTATGATTCAATCCATCAGGATGAAAAATTATGGTCCGATTCATGATTTGTCATGGGCCGGTCTTGGGTCGATCAACCTGATCATTGGCTCGAACGCCTGCGGCAAGACAATCTTGCTGAAAGCTCTTTACAGTGCGATGCGCACCATCGAAGAATATAAAAGGGGCGATGATCAGCGCAGGGCGGGTGAAATATTGGCTGACAAACTCTATTGGACGTTTCAGCCAGAAAAACTCGGCGACCTGGTCACAAAAGGGGCTGACGGGCATCTTGAATTTAAATTGAATTTTAATGGTCAGGATTTCTTTTACAGCTTTGGCAAGGACACAAATAAACAGATTAACGCCATCGAAAACAATGTCGTGCCCCGAATAAGCAATTCAATATTTCTACCCGCGAAAGAGGTTCTTTCGCTGCAGCAGGTCATCCTGAAATCAAGAAACGAAGACCGTGCTTTCGGATTTGACGATACCTATTTTGATCTCTCAAAAGCATTAAGCCAGTCAGGTAAAGGTGGTAAAAACTACTCCGAATTTGCCTTATCCAAAAAGAAACTTGAAGATATGCTGGAAGGTAAAATTGAGTTTCAAGAATCTTCCGGCAAGTGGAGTTTTAAGAAACAAAATCAGCGATTCCCCTTAGGAGTGACTGCTGAGGGCGTCAAGAAAATCGCTATTCTTGATACACTTTTGACGAATAAGTATCTCGACCCGAAATCAATTATCTTTTTTGATGAGCCGGAATGTGCGCTTCATCCGGCGAACATCTCCAATCTGCTTGATATCATTGCCATGCTGGCTGATCGTGGCATTCAGTTTTTTCTTGCAAGTCATTCTTATTTTGTTGTCAAAAAACTCGTGCTGATCGCTCAGGAAAAGAATATTCATATCCCGACAATCACTGTGCAGGATCAGGTCTGGACAGAATCAGATTTGATCGAGGGTATGCCTGACAACCCCATTATCAGTGAATCTGTGAGGCTATATGAAGAGGAAGTGCGTATCGCACTAAGCTAATCATGGATCAGTTTCATGAATCAGGGATGATCTTTCAGAATTCGGAAGAAAAGACGTTTTTTAAGATTGACGACTGTCATACTTATCTGAGTATGAACAAGCATCTGAAAATTGCTGATTTTCTCATGCTTGAGCATAAGGCACGCGAAACCGAAAAGCTGTTTATCATTGAAGCAAAACAATCAATACCCAGAGATGAAAACACCGATCGCCATGCTGAATTCACAAATGAAATTATATCAAAACTTGTTCATGGTCTGTCTCTTGGTTTATCTCTCTGCCTGAAACGTCATCACAATCCTCAAGACAATTTCCCTGACCGGCTGCATAAAATCAAATTGGATCGTGTTGAATTTAAATTGGTTGTGATTCTGAGATCATTGCCGGTTGATGCTTGCAACAATTTTCGAAGCAAGCTTCAAATACAAATGCGACACATCGCCAAATTAGCCAAAATAGATATTCAATCGATCGTTGTTATGAACGAAGATATGGCACACACTCGCGGCATCGTGATCAAAGATTCAAGTGCATAAACCAGATCACCACCTGCACCAGCACAATTTTTAACACCAGCCATGCCCAGTGGTGAACCCTGGGAAAGACCTGCCGCAAGTCCTGCAGCAGATGATAGCTTGCAAATACACCCGGGGCCGCCGCATAAGTGCCCACCAGCAGGCCACCCACCAGCACACCCCACGGGCCAGTGTGCGTGAGGGCCGCAAAAAGGCCCGGCACCGGCTGATTCGGCTGCCCATAGGCGGCAATGATCAAAAGACCCATGGCTGAAACCACCATCAGACCGATTGTCAGCCCGACCACACCGCCAAAGAGAACATCTCGCCCCCGGTGCAGCCCCATGCCCCAGTCGGCCGCGAAAATGGCGATGATTGAACCGTAAAGGAATGTCCACCAGAAGGCATGCCAGAAGGCCCGAGCCGGGTCGGCAATGGTCTCGACCGGAAAGATCAGCGAATCTTCGCCCTTCTGCAATTGCATGATCGCCATCAGGAAAAGCGTGCCCAGCAGAAATGCAACCAGCACTGGCACATAATCAAGCAGGGCCGCAATGATGCGCACCATGCCATAGCCAATCGGAATGACCCACAGGGCCCACGTGGCCGTGGTGAGATAACGAATAAAAGCGGAAGGCTCTTCAGCCATATAGCCCGCAAACCGGAGTGTCTGAAAATACCAGCCGGCCCCCTTGTCAATTGCCACCGAAAGCACCAGCAGGGCCAGTGTGCCGTGCGTGGCAAGCACCAGCCAGCGGCCGGGTGCCGGGTCGATGAATTTGCCGGTGAAATCGGCCAGGAGTCGCCGCAGTGGCTTCTGCTGTGCCCGAACGGCATAGGCCAGAAATAAAAAAAGCGGCAAAACGGCGATTGAGCCAAGCAGGGCACCCAGAAAGCTGTATCGCACGCCGCCGAAAGGCAGGCTGCCGGCGGCCAGGCCGTCAAGCCAGGGCAGCCACAGGGCCGCGCCAACCAGCCCCGGCGTGAGCCCGCGTGTCCAGTCGCGAATGGCTTCTGGCTCAGGGTTTTCATCCCAGAACTGCCGCCACACCGGAATGGAATCTGTGGCCAGGCCATCGCCCTGCGCCATTAGCGGCCTGGCTGAGTCCATCGCATTTTGTGATTCATGATTCGGCTCGGTCATAATGCCCAGTATTTTTAATCGGCCTGAAAAAATGCAATACCCTTTGAAAAGCAAAAAAGGCGAAGCGTGAACCTCGCCTTTATCGGTAGTATCAATTCAAACCAGGCTGTTCGCTGGAAAATCCTGAAATAATATCAGGCTTCAAACGATTCGGTCGGCATACCCGGCACATCCGGATGATTGTCGCCAACGACATTCAGCGCCTTGTAGCCACCCTTGCTCTTGTAGTAAACAAGCAGCACGGCATAGCAGATAAACATGGTCGCCGGCACGGCGGCAGTAATCTGCAGAGCCTGGCGACCGCCATAAAGGCCGGCCTCTGTCACCAGTTCCTTATCCTTGCCTTCATCCTGCTTGGCCCTTTGCCACCAGTCAAGAAGTGCCTGCTGGCTCTTGATGGCTTCAGCACTGCCACCTGTATCATTAAGTTTTTTCAGGTCGGCCTCAAGGCTCTTGCCACCATCTTCCAGCACGCCCACCTTCTGGCCATTCAGGCCCTTGGTCTTCAGCGAAAAGAAGGCGTTTTCATTCTCGGCCATATAGCGTTCGTAAGTGGCCGGTGATTTTTCCTTGAGGAACTGCGAAGCATATGAGTCCTGGAAGAACCCGATCCCCGGGCCACCCAGCAAACCGGCTGAAAGCATGCCCACTCCGCCGGCTGCACCGATGGTGATGGCGCCACCCTTGGGGAATTGCTCAGAAACCACAGCCAGCATGGTCGGCCAGAGGAACGTCTTGCCCATGCCATAAACCGTGGCGGCAATCACACAGAAGACCAGGCCATTGGCATTGGCCAGCAGTGTCAGACCGAGTGTGCCAAAAACCGCTGAAACCGCCAGGAGACCAAGCGGTGAAGTCTTCTCGACAATCGGCCCGGCGAAGAATCGCAGGGCGAACATCAGGCCCGATGTGTAAACAAAGAGCAGCAGCCCGTTCTGCTTGCTGTCCATGATGGCGCCAGTGATCTTGCCGATCCAGCTGTCAGTGCCCAGCTCAACATAACCCACCATGGCATGCACCAGCAGCATGAAAGCCAGCACCAGGTGGCCCGGCTTGAATCCGGTGGTAACGCCGAAAATAACCAACAGTGCCACGCCCAGGCCAGCGGCAAAAGCCTGAGGCAGGCCAAGGTCGTTCTGGAAGAAGAGAGCCAGCAGCACGCACAGCACGGCCGCGCCGGAAAGGCCCAGCTCGCCCAGCATCTCGGTGTAGGAGACACCCGACTGGCTGGCTTCTGTCTTGGGGAACTTCTGACCCAGCAGCATCACGCCATAAAGCACCACAGGCACCAGGAAGAGCGAAATCTGAATCTGCCAGGCCACCGGCTTGGCTTTGTCAGGATTCAGGAAATAGCTTGCCAGACCGCCGATGATCAAACCACCCGGCCAGCCGGCATGCAGAATATTGAGATAGTGTGTTTTTTCTTTGGGAAAGAGCGTGGCCACCAGCGGGTTGACTACCGCCTCGGCAATGCCGTTACCCACGGCAAACAGAAACATGCCCCAGAAGAGGCACTGAAACGCCAGGCTCTTGCCGCCGGCAGCGAAGGCCAGGCCCGTGGCAAGCGTTAGGGCCGCCGAAACCAGGTGCATGACAAAGGCCGAGATCATCAGCTTGTCAAAGCCGACCTTGTCGGCCAGAAGCGAGCTGATCAGAATGACGATCCCAAAGCCCGTCAGGCCACCGCCGGTGATAGCGCCCAGTTCCGACTGCGTGAAGCCATAGCTTTCAGACCATTGACCCAGAATACCGGCGCGGATCGAAAAACCGACCCCGGCGGCCAGAATTGCCATGAAACCGGCCCACAATAGCCGCTTGGCATTGGGTGCGGTTGCGTTGTCAGATGCCGTCATTGTTTGATTCACCCTGGTTTGTCGTATGTTGATGAAGCTGGAAAATTGCTTTGGCCAAAGACAGAAGGCGATCGCCTGAAGATTGCCCCCAGGCCAGCAAGAACTGAACCAACCGCCGATTTGCCCTGAGATTTATGCAGCAGAATCTGGCTGACGAACAAGGGCAACTCCTCCCGGAATTTCCGGAAAGAATCGGGAGTTCAATCAGAATTCTGCCATAGACTTGAACGATTTATAACGTGAACGCTTGACGATCGCAAGCGAACGGTGCCGGATTTCAGTGAATTAACTTTGGTGGATTGTTAAAAAGAGTATCTTCGATACCTTCGGACAGCCAATCAAGTGCCTGATTCGATCACCCACGATAAAAAAAGGCGTGGCCAAAGCACACGCCCTCCTGCATTTTTTTTGAGGTCAACCGCTCGGGTCAATAAGAATCGGCACTGACCACTTCGCCGCCATTACGCGTGCCGATGGCCCACCATGTCTGCTTGCTGACAGAGTCTTTCACGAACTTCACCGAGCCATCGCCGAAAAGCGAATTCACACCGCCCGGGTGGAAGCTGCGCGAGGCAAAAAGCCCAGAACCGGCCGGACCGACGTTAGTGATTGTCCAGCTGCCGCAATTCGGTGTTTTCGAGTTCGGCGTCAGGCCCATGTTGGCAATGGCACCCACCGCCACACGGCCATTCGACCAATAAACGTGGCCATTATTCCACTGCCCACCGGGAGTGGTGTTACGCGCTGCCGAGCAGGCCGCTTCGTAAGCGGCCAGTTCCGTGGAATGCATGGGGAAAACACCCGCGTTGGCCGGCGCAAAACCACCCAGTGAAAACGCATCAGACTTGCCGGCAAGTGTGTTGCTGCCATCGCCACGCACCACTTCCAGCACCATCACCGTGTTGCTGGTGCCATCGGTGAAATCGGCGATCGACTTGACCTTCGCACCGGCAAAGGCACCATAGTCAGGGTTCGTGCCATCGCCCCAGCGCCACTGAGGCCCATAGCTGGCTGCATAACTGGTGCCGAAAATGTGCGGTGAGCCAACTTCCGAAGGACACAGAAACGAACTGACCACGCTGTTGCGGGTCGTGAAATTCGCAGAGGCATCGCTGCAGCCCGTTACGCAGGCCACATCCCAGTTAAAGGCGTTGTAAAGGTTTCGCCCTTCAATATTCACGGCAATTCGCACCAGAAAACTGGCGCCCTGGTCGGGGCTGTTGCCGCCAAGCTGGCCGGTGACACCGGCAAACGACATCGCCGGAAATGCACCGTTGGCATTTTCATAATTGTGCAGAGCCAGGCCAATCTGCTTCAGGTTATTCACGCACTGGGCCCGCCGGGCAGCCTCACGGGCTGACTGCACCGCCGGCAAAAGCAGCGAGATCAACACCGCAATAATGGCAATCACCACCAGCAGTTCAATCAGCGTGAAACCTCTGTTTTCCCTGTTATTTCGCATCATCGCTCTACTCCTTCACCGTTGATTCAGTCGTCGTTGCATTACTTTTTCGGGGCTGAAGCCGGCTTCTTTGCCGAACCCTTGGCCGGTGCCTCTGGCTGCTCGACTATCTCGGGAATTGTGCCGCCGCCTTCATAGATTTTCGTCGGCACGGATGATCCGCCGGAACAGCCGGAGATTAAAGGCATGACCAGTGCAAGACAAAAGATCGACAACCGCAGGCTGCGGCGACAAAGGCGGGAAATCATTTTTTGAAACTCCGCAGGATGTTTTGATTTATGGATGACTGGCACGCGCAGGATCTCATCTGCATGAATTATCCCTGCATACCTGAATTAAATCATACCATTTTCAGGGTTTTTGATCATCTCTATTTTTAAAATTCCGGCGTGAATTCCGAATCAGTCGCCATATCAGAATATAAACAGAACCGAATATCTCTATATGTCTTACTGATGCGCCGAGGGCTCTGCCTGCGTACCTTCTTCACCAGTCAGTTGCCACAATACATACGTTGCCGACTGACCCGCCTTCCGCCACTTGCCACCGCGCACCGGTGGCTTTTCCACCGAATCAGCCGGTAAAAGCAGCCAGCCGGGCGTATATTTTTGCATCAACGCCGCCGATTCGCCCTTCGAAAGCCCGTCAAAAACCGCCAGTTGCCTCGCCCTGATCTTCTCCCGGTCCCACTCGGGCCGCGTATCAGCAAAAATATACATTTTGAACACTTCGGCAGGTGGCCGATTGACGAGGCTTTCTCGCGTGCCACCCATCAGCCAGTAATTCAGCGTGTATCGCTCAATCACCTCGTCATCCGGCATCAGCGAGGTGTGTGCCGAATGCGGCTCGTGAAACAGCATCCGCCCGCCTGGCATGGAAAGCGACAGAATGCGTCCTGCCTGAACACCTGCCAGACAGGTATGACCATCGTCATTCGTGGCGGCAACCGTTTCCCGCATGGGCCTGACACCCTCATACCATTGTCGCATTTCAATGGCATGCGGGGCCAGCGTGGCCTCGCGATAGCGCAGATAAAAACCGGTCATGGCCATGACTAATACCATTCCGGCTGCCGCTTTATCTTTTTCATGCTGCAAAAGATATGCAACCAGCCCCGAGTAAATGGCTATGGCCAGAAAAGGGTTGATTACATAAAGATAATGCCAGTTTTCAAATTCAATACCGGTAATAAAAACGCTGATCGAAAGCAGATAAGCCACCGAGCCAACTGTGGCAAAAAGCATGACGCCGCGATGCTTCAGCCGAAATGCAACCAGAAATGCAATAACAATTTTCATCCAGGCCCAGCGGTTAAAAACATTAATCCAGCGGGCAGGGTGGCCGGGTGGTATGATTTGGCCTCGGCCAACCCGGTCGAGGATCGGTTTCATTTCAGGGCTTGAAAATGTCTGGGCATTCGCCAGAATCTGCGGCAGACCGATGGCAATTCCCAGCCCTAATGCCACCATCGCCAGCAAGGTTGCATTTCGATATTCAGTCTTTTTCCACTGGTCATGAATCAAATACAACCCCAGACAAAGCCCGCCACCACAGAAAAGTGCTGTCCACTGAAAGAAATAGAGCGAAACCGTGAGAGCCGTGAGCAAAACTCCGAAAACTGCCGGCCACTTGCGCCAGACCAGCAGGGCGGGCGAAAGGCATGCCGCGGCAAGCAGCGAAACCGGCAGATTCCAGAGCGGCGTAATCACGCGATAAAGCGTGAAGGCGGTGGCCTCGCCCTTGGCTGTGCGGCCTTCAATCACCCAGTAATAAAGCAGGCGAAAGTTTTCAAACAGCACGCGCCCTTCGGCAAATCCGGCATCGGAAAGAGCCAGAATCGTGCAGCAGATGGCAAAGAGGATCGATTTTTTCAATTGAAATCGAAATGAAATGAAAACCAGATAAATGCAGACACCTGCCCCAAATCCGCCGAATATGCGCCAGAACTGCCCCAGGCTGATGGGGTCATAGCCCAGTGCCGTGGCCATGTGCGATGTCGGCACAAATTGCATCCAGCTGTAGTTGGTGGGCACGTCGCGATTGGCCTGCACAAAGACGTCGCTCATCTGCCACGAGCCATCCATCGCCGGCTTGGCCACCATGCGATAAAGCACTTCGTCCTGGTCGTGATAAAACTCCCATGTATCAAATTGCATTTTCATCGCCACATGCGGGATAAATGCAATCAGGCTGCCGAACAGGCCACAGAAAAGGCAGGCTGACAAATGCAATTTAATTCGGGCCATATTATTTTTCAATACCTGGTGGTTTCTCGTCTGCCGGCCCTGGCGATGATAATCAAGTGAGCCTGGTCAACCCGGGTTTCGGCTCCGGGCAAATGCAATCAGCCGCTCAGCGGCATTTTTCAGGGTTTCATCTTTTTTGCAGAAGCAGAATCGCACGAACTGGCTGGCTGGCTGCGAGTCGAGAAAGAAGCTCGACCCCGGCACGCCGGCCACTTTCGCCTCCTGCACCAGTGCCTGGGCCGCTTCGCGGTCGTCGGCATAGCCCAGCGACGAGACATCGACCATCATATAATATGCCCCTTCAGGCACATTATGCGGCAGCCCGGCCTGTGAAAGCGCGGTTGAGAGCACGTCTCGCCGGGCCTGATAATCCAGAGCCAGCTTATCGTAATATCGCGGCTCCATGCGATAAGCATAAGCCCCGGCCCGCTGCAGCGGTGCCGCCGCGCCGATGGTGACAAAGTCATGCACCTGTCGCATGACTTTCGTCAACTCGGGCGAGGCCGCAATCGTGCCGATTCGCCATCCCGTCACGGCATAGGTTTTTGACATGCCCGAGATAACAATCGAGCGGTCGGCCATGCCTTCCACGGCAGCCATGGAGATATGCCGACGATTGTCGTAAAGAATATGCTCATAGATTTCATCGGTAATGGCGATGGCATTATATTTCTGGCAGAGGTGGGCCACGGCGTGCAGGTCGTCAAAATCCATCACCGTACCGGTGGGGTTTGACGGGTTGCAGAGGATCACCGCCTTGGTGCGGTCTGTAAACGCTGCGGCCAGTTCATTGAGGTCGATCCGCCAGTGGGGCGGACGAATACTGATAAATTTGGGCGTGGCACCGGTCAGCACGCAGTCAGGCCAGTAATTTTCGTAGAATGGCTGGGTCAGAATGACTTCGTCGCCGGGGTTGATAATGGCCGTGAGGGCCACGATCATCGCTTCAGTGGCCCCGCAGGTCACGGTGATCTGCGTTTCGGGGTCGATATTCACCCCCTGATGCCACTGATACTTAAATGCGATGGCCTCGCGCAAGAGCTTGTCGCCACAGGTGATGGCATATTGGTTGACATTATCGAGAATAGCCTGGCAGGCGGCTTTTTTCAGCTCGAGAGGGGCTGGGAAGTCGGGCATGCCCTGGGCCAGATTCAGGGCCCCGTGGCGTGCCGCCTGCACCGACATGCCACGAATGACACTCTCGGCAAATCGCGAGGCCCGGTGTGATAGTTCAATCGTGGGTGCCGGCATGGCTGCGTCCTGATCTTTCTTCTCGGTTCCTGCCATGATATTTACCAGTTCCCGCACCAAATATCAAATTCGTGTTGCCTGCGGACATCAGCACTGGGTCAGCAGAAGGAATTATGTGCATTCAAGAAAAAATCTGATTTGGTCGATGTTCTTTTCGCTGTTGTTCATCGTTCACACGCTGGTTAATGGCTTTCGTCGTGAATGAAAAAGACCCGGTGGCAGGATAAACCGGCATGCAGTGGTGCCTGAGCGTATTATCGACCAATTGCATTTGGAACCTGAAAAATAATCAATTATTTTTCGGTGTGATTGTATTTCTGGTTTCAACCCGGCTGACACTCGCTCAGCAGACGGCCCTGCCGCCTGACCTGACATTCACCAGCGAAGCGGCCAGTCTCAATGAAGAGCCCGCAGAACCGCCCGCTGCGCCGACAAGCAAGGCAGACCGCATCAAGTTTATTGAAACCGACCGCAACAGCTATACTTTTTCAAGGCAGACACTGGCCGCCGGGCAATCCATCGCCGAGGCCTCATTTTCCTACATTAATATTGGCAAGGAAGGCGCCAAGTTCAGCTATCCCGAATTTATGTATCGCAAGGCGATTAACGACGATTTTGAATTTCGCTTCGGATACAATTTCGAGTCGGAGAAGGGGGCCGAAAACCCTGAAAGCCAGGTTGTCAATAAATTTGGTATTAATGCCCAGCAGCAGGTTTTCTATGGATTTAAATTTCAGGTCACCGAACAACTGCCTGAGAACAAGCGCATTCCTGACAGCACTTTCATGATCATTGGCCGCACTCCGATCGGGTCGATTGAAAAACATGGCCAGATTGGCCTGGGCTATGCCTTTGGCTGGGAATTGCCCAACAATATGAATTTCGATGGTGCCCTGAAATTTGGCACCGAGCGGTTCGAGGGCGATGATTACCTTTCCTGGTCGCCTTCAACCGTGCTGAAGATTCCGCTGACTGAAGATGAAAAATGGTTCACGCAGATTGAATACTTCGGTGTTTATTCCAGCGGATTTAAAAACAACTTCGCCCTGAACTTTCTCGACAGCGGCCTGCATTATTTCATTACGAAAAACTGGGAGATCGGAACCATGATCGGCTGGGGCATTAATGAATCTGCCAGGGGCATCTTCCTGAATATCGGTTCGGGTATCCGTTATTAATATCGCCCGACAGCCCACCTGCAAATGCAATCAGATGATGAGAAAAGGAAACACTGACAGGCTTGCCGGCAATATTTGGCCGGGAAACTTGCCTGACACCCATTTGGATGGAACAATAGAGATACAGACGCAATATCAGCACAGACTACCGAAGTTACCGCAACCATGGCATGGGCATCACGGGATTGACCGACGTGACGACCGAATATGAATTCAGCGACTCGACCATTCTCTGGGGGCAGTATGCCCAGAGCCTGCTGGTAACGGAACGCACCCTGAGCGCGATTCAGGCCGAGCATTTCACCGGGCATGATCCCGATTCGTCGGCCGACCTGATTCGCGACCATCAGGACCCCGGCCTGCTGGCCCGGCGGCTTGTTATCGACACCCGACAAAAGAAAATGGCCGAGATCCTGGCCGAGCACCAGCTTCAGGGAATTATCCTGAGCCGGCCTGAACATCTTTCGTGGATCACCGCCGGGGCCGAACTCACGCCGGCCATGCACCTGGGGCGGCACCCGATTTTCGCCTATCTTTCGCCCACGCACCGCATGATGATCTGCGACCCGACCCAGTCGGCCCGCCTTTTTGAAGAAGAACTCTTCGGCCTGGGCTTTCTGCTCAAGGAATTCCCGCTGGCTGATGGCCCTCATTCCATTCTCTCAAGCCTGGTGATGGGCAAAACCGTGGCCTGGGATATGCGGCTTGACGACCGCCCCAGCCTTCGCGGCGCCCTGCACACCGAATGCCAGGCCCTGTCAGAAGCTGAAAGAAACACACTCAGACGGTTGGGGCGGGCTCTCTCGCTGTGTGTCGAGACCACCGCCGCCACCTTCAAACGCGGTGAAACCGAACGCGACATTGCCGCCCAGCTTGCTCATCGCATGCTGCGGGAAGGCGTTCAGCCGGTGCATATTCAGGTGCTTGCCGAAGAACGGGCCCGGCATTACCGGTCGGCGGCCCCGAAAAACCAGGCGGTGCGCAACTGGGTGGTGATCTCGGCGACAGGCCGGCGCGAGGGGCTTGATGTCTCGCTTTCTCGCTGCGTGGCTTTTGGCATGCCCACACCGCAGCAGGTGCGCGACTTTGACGTGGCCGCCATGGCCCAGACCACCGGCGCATTCTTCACCCGCCCTGAGGAAAGCGTGGGCGTGATTGCCCCCAAGGTGCGGCGGATTCTTGAGAAAAACGGCTTTGCCGACGAGTGGGGGCGCGAGTCGTCGCTGGCCTCGGCGGGCCGGCCCGTCAGCGAACTGCCTTCCATCAGCCTGGCCCCGACCATGTCAACCATTCCCGCTCATTCGTCGTGGGCCTGGCAGGTCAGCATCGGTTCAGCCCGGGTGTGCGATACGATTGTGACTGATGGCGAGGGCTTTGAACTGGTCACCATGTCCAAGCATTCAAGCTGGCCTGCCATGGAAATTGCCGTGAAAGGGCAGACGGTGCGTCGGCCCGGCTTTCTCAGGCGAGATTAAGGCGGAGAGTCGGTCGATACCAGCACAATCATTGACCGGTCGGGCAATTCAAGCTCGCCGCCCGGTTCAATCACCGGCCCTGAACCCGGCTCAGAATAATCGGCAGGTGATGCTGCCGCCGTGTTCAGCACCATGTGCCAGGGTCGCCCGGTGGGTGAAGGCGGAATGGTGAATTTCAGGGCTTCGGCACCTGCATTAAAGGCGGCATAAATGTCGCTGCCGGGCGGGCCGGGGCGGTCGTGCCGGCGGCCATCAAGAGTGAAAGCAATGGCGTGCGATGCCGGTGAGAAGTCGGGCAGGGCAGGGTCGGCACCATGCCAGCGAATGTCGGGCAAGGGGCCATCGCCCCGCGGAAAGGTGTTTCGTCGCAGCACCGGGCAGGCTTTTCGCAGGGCAATCACACCCTTGGTGAACCGCAGAAGGTCGGCGTGGGTTTCGGCCAGTTGCCAGTTCAGCCAGCTTGTTTCATTATCCTGGCACCAGGCATTGTTATTGCCATTCTGGGTGCGATAAAACTCGTCGCCGGCCAGAATCATCGGCACACCCTGGCTTAACATGAGCGTGGCCATAAAGTTACGCACCTGCCGCTGCCTCAGGGCATTAATGGCGGGGTCGGTGGTGGGTCCTTCCGCGCCGCAGTTCCACGACCAGTTGGCGTCGGAGCCGTCGCGGTTGGCTTCGCCATTGGCCTCGTTGTGCTTCTGGTTATAGCTGACAAGATCAGCCAGCGTGAAGCCATCGTGGCAGGTGACGAAATTCACCGAGGATGTCGGCCCCTGACTGCCGAAAAGGTCGGGGCTGCCGCAAAGCCTTGTAGCCAATGGCGAAACCATGCCCCCATGCCCGGCCCAGAACCGGCGAATATCGTCGCGATACTGGCCATTCCAGGCCATCCATCGCTTGCCGCCGGGGAAGGTGCCCACCTGATAAAGCCCGCCGGCATCCCACGGCTCAGCAATCAGCTTGGTGGCGGAAAGCACGGCATTTTCTGAGATGCGTTCGACCAGCGGCGGGTTCTCAAGCGCCCGGCCATGCCGATCTCGCCTCAGAACGCTGGCCAGGTCGAATCGATAGCCATCGATGCCCGCTTCGGCCACCCGAAATTCCAGCATTTTCAGCAGAAGGTCGCGCACAATCGGGTGGTTGGAATTGACCGTGTTGCCGCAGCCCGAGAAATTGCGATAACGGCCCAGCTCGTCAAACATGTAATAAAGGCAGTTATCAAGGCCCTTGAAACTTTGCACACTGCCTTCAAAGGCACCCTCGCCCGTGTGGTTATAAACTACGTCGAGAATCACCTCAAGCCCGGCCGAGTGGCTGGCCTGAACCATGTCGCAGAACTCGCGCCAGGGCGATTCATGATCGGGCGTCGAGGCATAGCCCGCCTTGATCGCCGCATAACTGATGCTGTTATAGCCCCAGAAGTTGCGCAGCTTTTCGCCCGTTGCCGGGTTCACAAATGGGCAGTCGTTTTCGTCGAACTCGTCCACCGGCAGAAGTTCGACCGCTGTTACACCCAGGCTTCGAATATAACTGAGCTTCTGCATCAGCCCGGCATAAGTGCCCGGCTGGCTGACACCCGACGACGCATGGGCCGTGAAACCACGCACATGAAGCTCGTAAATGATCGTATCTGCCCGCTCAATCGCCGGATTACGGTCGGCTTCGTGCCGGTGGATACGATAGTCGGTGACAGTGCCCATGCGCTCGCTGGTCGATGGCTCACCCCACTGGTGACCGCCAGAAAGGATGCGGGCGAAGGGGTCGATCAGCATGTTGGCGGGGTCAAACAGGTGCGGCAATTCGCGTGGGCCATCGATGCGCCAGGCGTAAAAAAAGGTCTCGGGCAGGCCTTCCACGCGCACATGCCACACATCGCCCGTGCGGTTCATCTCAGGGTCAAGCCGCAGCGTAAGCGGCTGATCATCATCGGCCGAGAGCGAGACCACCAGCCAGGCGGCGGTGGCATGGCGACTGACCACCGCAAAATTCACACCGTGGGGCGTGCGTGAGGCACCGATGGGCAGGGCCTGGCCGCGCAGGATGGCCAGGCGATAGCCGCGATAATCAGCCTGGCACGAAAGGCAGTCAACTTCTCCGGGAAATCTCACTGGCTCAGGCATGGTTCAGCGGCATTCCCCAGAGCGATCCTGAAAACGACCTCCCGACGATGCCTCAACCATACCCCATGGCTCATAAAAGACCAAATACCCGCAGAAGATCCTGATAGAGCACGACGACCATCAGGCTGAGGACGGCCGAAAGGCCGATCATGGTGAAGCCGACCTGCACACGTTCGGGCAGGGGCGAACCCTTGAGCTTCTCGCCCATGAGGAAGCACATCTGGCCCCCATCAAGCGGCGGAATTGGCAGGAAGTTCATGACCGCCAGATTGATCGACAGCATGCCCAGGAATTTCAGGAAGGTGCCAAGCCCTTCGCTGGCTGTGGCATAAGCCGTGGTGGCAATTGTCACCGGCCCGCCCAGCAGCTTTTTGCTGACTCTCTGCGAAAGCAGCGATTTGATGGTGCCAATTACCTGGCGCACTGAATCGGGAATGTCACGCATCGCCCGGCTCAGGCATTCGCCGTAGGGCTGGGGCGGTAAATCTTTGACCTGCCGATACTGGAGCAGGCCGCGGTCGTGCATGAACAGGCCGGATTCTGGCTCGGGCGAGACTGTGACCGTGTTTTCAACGGTCGCGCGGGCAATCTCGATCTTCTCGACCGGTGCCTTGCTCAGCATCCGCACAAATTGCAGCACAGTGATTTTGTCAAGGTCAGGAAAGGTCGGGTCGGGCCCGTCGTTCGGCTTTGAGGAAATCAGATAGGTGACTGAATTATCCCCTTCTGCCGGCTGCGTGACCATCCCCTTGAACATGCCCGAGATCGCCCCGATGAGCGATTGTTTGGGTGCCACCTGCTGGTCCTTGGGCATTGTCAGCTTTACGCGAGTCAGGTAGTTATCAGTGCGGAAGCCGGCCTTCGCCCCCACACCGCCGGGCACCGCCGAAACAACCCGGGGCGTGATGAAGAAGCAGATGCCCAGCGACGGCACATTCTGATAGTCGCTCATGAAGGGCTCTTCATTTTCAAGAGGCTCAAGCCTTGGTGTGACCGTGACCTCACGCTTCTGGCCGCCGTCGCCCTCAACTTCCAGCTTCAGCTCGCGGCCGGCGAAGTCAAAGTCCACCGCCGGCAATGTCAGCGGATCCATCGGCTTGCCATCAACTGTCACAATCGATTCGCCCTTTTTGATTCCGGCCTTCTCGGCCGGTGAACCGGGCTGCACAGCCTCGATTGGTGCGGCCTGGAACAAAAGGCCCAGGCCCATCGCCTTGGCCGGCGGAATGGAGACCTCTCGCGGGGCAGCCGATTTGTCTTCATCTGAAACGACCTGCAGGCGAACCGGTTCGGCACGAAGGCGGCTCAGGGCCAGGTTCAGGTCTCGCAGTGTATTGACCTTCGTGAAGTCGCCCGATGGGCCGGCAATGCCCACAATCCGGTCGCGATCTTTGATAACCTCGGTATTTTTGCCGTCGCCCACCGTGCCGGGCAGCTTGCGAAAACCGGTTGCCGCCACGGTGGAATCGACCGGGAAGCCCAGCCCGACTTCCGGCTTCAGCCGGTCGGGCCGCACCACGGGCGTGACAAGCACGTTATAAGCATCGCCATTTTCGGCACGCTTCATGTCCAGCCGAACCGACTGACCATGGCCGGAAAGGCTTACGGTCTGAAAGAAGTCCTCAAAGGTCACGCCGGTTTTGCCGTCGACGGCCGTAATCGAATCGCCCGGCCTGATGCCTGCCTGATAAGCCGGCGAGGCCGGCACCACCGCACCCACTTCAGCCGGAATATAAGGCAGGCCAAAGCGATAGGCGAAAAAGAAGAAGAAAAAACCGGTGATCAGGTTCATGATCACGCCCGCCGAGATAATGGCCATGCGGGCACCGACGGTCTTGTTGAGATAACTTCGCGGGTCGCTCTGGGCTTCCTGGCCATCTTCCGTCGGGTTCTCGCCCAGCATTTTCACAAATCCGCCCAGCGGAATGATCGAAAGGCTGTAATAGGTTTCACCCCACTGGAAGCCGACCAGCGTCGGCCCGAAGCCGATCGAGAATTTATCGACTTTCACATCGGCCCATTTGGCCAGTGCAAAGTGACCCAGTTCGTGAATGAAGATGACAAAGCCCAGGCCAAGGGCGACCAGCAGAATTGGCCCCAGTCCGATCAGGAAATCCACCGGCCCACCTCCCGCCGTGCCCAGGCATCGACTTCAATCAGCCGATCAAGCCCGGGACTCGCGTCAAAGTCATGATGTTCCAGAACCGACCGGCAGACTTCCGGAATCTCCAGAAATTTCAGCGTTCCGGCCAGAAATCGTCCCACAGCCTCTTCATTGGCCGCGTTCACAACCGCCGGAGCCGTTCCGCCACGTCGTATTACTTCATATCCTATGCCAAGACAGGGGAAATTGTCCACGTCCGGCGGCTGGAAATTCAGGCTGAAAGTCTTCCGCCAGTCCATCTTCGGGCTCGGGCCCTCGCACCTTTCCGGCCATGTCAAAGCCAGTTGAATGGGTAATTTCATGTCGGGCGGCGAGAGCTGGGCCACCACCGAACCATCCACAAATTCGACCATCGAATGAATCACGCTTTCAGGATGCACCACCACCTCAATCTGGTCGGGCTCAAGGTCAAATAGCCACCGGGCCTCAATCACCTCAAGGGCCTTGTTCATCAGCGTGGCCGAATCAATCGTGATCTTCGGGCCCATCTTCCAGGTGGGGTGCCGCAGGGCCTGCTCGGGCGTCACATTTTCCAGCTGACTCCTCGTCCAGCCCCGGAACGGGCCGCCCGAACTCGTCAGAATCACACGCTTTACCTCACTTCGCCGCCCCGCCGACATCGCCTGAAACACCGCCGAATGCTCGCTGTCCACCGGAATGATCTGCACGCCCCTCTGCCGGGCTCGACGCATCACAATCTCGCCCGCGACTACCAGCGTCTCCTTGTTCGCCAGCCCAATCAGCTTGCCGGCATCAATCGCCGCCAGGGTGCTTTCAAGCCCCGCCCGGCCCACAATGCCCGTGATCACCCGCTGCGTATCCGCCGCCACAACCAGCCTGATCAGCCCTTCAGGCCCCGAAAATATCTCAATATTCTGCCCGGCCAGGGCCTCTTTTAACTGCGGCACGCACGCTTCGTCCGTCACCGCCACGCGGCCAACACGCTGACTGGTCGCCTGCCGGGCCAGCAGTTCCCATGAACCATTGGCACTCAGGCCCGTCGCCTTCAGGCCCCGACCCGCCGGGCTGTTAAGCACATCAATCGTGCTTCGCCCAATCGAGCCCGTCGAGCCCAGCACCGCCACACCTTCCAGGGGCTTCACGCCAGCCTCGGCTCCCGTCTCGTCGCGATCATTCATGATCAATAAGCCCGTTTAATTGCTTCGCGTGTCAGATGACCGCCCCGTTTATTGACTCGAATTCCCGGCCAGTCTGCCAGATGAAACTGGATTATAATAGGCAGAACCGCTAAATTCGACCATGCCGCGAATTTCTGCCCGGGTTTCGTCTCAACACCCGTCGTCAGGCTTCACATAATAACCATTGAATACAGGCCCACGGCGACCGACACATGACCGACCTGACACCCTACGAAACCCAGACCGTTCACGAAATTGCCGACTGGCTGGCGTCGCGGGCCAGCCTGCCAGGCCTGGCGATCAAAGCCGTGACCGGGCCCTTCGCCCGACTCACCCGCCGGGCCATTCCCCGCCAGAAACTGCTCGACGCCCTGCACAAGACCGAAAATTTTGCCCTGAAACATGCCGAAATGGCCAAAGTGCTGGCCGATGCCGGCGTGGCCTCAACCGCTGAACTTAAGGGCAAACCGCTGCAATTCTGCGACCAGCTTGCCGAACGATACTCGATTCGGGCCGAACGGGCCGCCATGCTCGACGGCGTTGTTGCCGGCCTGGGCGGCACCATCACCGAAATCATGAACCTGCCGATTCTGCTGGGCGCTGCCCTTCGCACCATTACCATGGTTGGCCACGCCTATGGCTATGACCTGAACGGCCAATATGCCCAGAATTACATCCTGCTGATCCTCGACCTTTCCACCGTTGACGAGCCCGACCGCCGCCAGAAACTCTTCCGCATGATTCGCCTGATGGAACACCGGCACGACGCCGCACGGCACGATAAGTCCATGCCAGTCAGCGAGATCGCTGAAAGCGTGACCGAAGATGTCGAGCTGTCGATGATCGAACAGATTACCATGGAATCAATTCCCATCGCCGGCGACCTGATCTCAATGATCCTCGACTACGACTTTATGCACCATGTGGACACAACTGCCCGCTACGTCTTTCGCGAACGACGCCTGCGCGAGGCCGGCAAGATCAGCCGCATTCAGCCCTCAACCGTCTCGCGACGCCGAAAAGCCTATGTAGAAGCCTTTGAAGCCACCGGCCAGATTGGCTATATGCTCGGCTATGGTCTTTCATTTGTCGGGTCATATCCATACCATTATCTCAGGTCGAAAATCCGCCCGACCGCAAGATAATATTTCATTTCATGAATTATTTGTTCAAGCATGATTTCATGCGTCATGGCCAGGCTCTCTGATGAAAAAACGACCAGCGATAATTTAATCCGGAATGAATTTGAATTTTCCGTTTTAATCTCGATTAAAAAGGCCAATGCACATGCCTGTGAAAAAATAATTTCATTTACAACACTGCAGGTTTACGCAGGAGCTTTTTTTCTGATCACATCCATAGAACAGATTTCATTTAAATTCCATCGGCAGTGCGAATTCTCGTCTGTTGCATCTTGATACTTCGACAACAGAAAGATCTCTGTTCATATCTATAACCCAACATAACGTGATGCAACTTTTTTGTCGCCAGGAGATTTTCTATCCCTTGCTATAGAGCGCAGAATCCTCACAGAATGCCTTAAGTGACATTCTTTTGATCCCGCTTATGTCAGTCCTGATGAAGTATCACATCGCCATTCGGTCGAGTTTGGCCACTTCGGCGTTGTATTGCTCGACCGAAATCAGGC
>JBEITT010000197.1:0-3630 GCA_040374745.1 Planctomycetaceae bacterium
ACGGTAATGGAAACGAGGCATACGAAGATTTGCTGCAGGACGGATCGGGTACGGATCCTTGAGGAATGCTGTCAGCCAAGGCGTCTGAACTTTGAGACCTTCACGCAGAAGCGGCGGCGGCATGCGATTCCATTGACTCAGGAAATCAACGCCATTTTCAGCATGATTCCATGCAGTGAAGACCCAGGCAAAATCGCCGCCTACTGCAGGAGCCGATACCACCTTATCCAGCTTGACCGCAATATTGTCACCCACCTGGAACTTGTGACCAGCAATAGTCACCGGTTGCCAGAGCTGAATGGTCTGAGGTTCATCGAGAGGAAGCGTGCTGTCAAACAGCATCATCCCTTCAATGGTAACATCAGATGCCAGCGTTTCCTCTACATTCACCGAAGGTTGCTTTTCAGGGTCGAATGCCAGAGCCGGATCCTTCGCCAGATTCTTGTAATCTGTCGCCCGGGCCCCGTAACTCACTGTAACATTCGTCTCAAGATCAGGCAGAGCATCCTTCAGCCTGGTTCCAGCAGCAACTGTGAATTTTGGCATCTCCAGAACGTGACAACCCTTACAGTTATAACGGTCAATTAATTTTCGCCCCTGTGCCAGGGCCGTTTTCTGCGGAGTATATTTGGGCAGGAACTTGCTGTTGATCTTGTCTTCAACAAGCCCAAGAACAAAAGTCATCACTTCTTCAATAGCACCTTCGTCATTTGCCCAGGTAAACTGCGGCATACGCAGGCGATCATCCCAATCCTTGAGATTCTCATTGGTCTTCTTGTAATCATAGCTGCGAGGCCTGTGCAGTTTCTGGTAGAGAAAACCCATCCGGGTATGCTCAGTCAGTTTCTCTGAATAATATTCATCAGTTCCGTCACGTTTGCCATGATCTTCCGGTTGATCCGAAAGATATTCGGTGATATGACCGAAATCCAGCTTCGTAGGACTTTTTGAACCCCAGCCATTCAGCGGAGTTCCGATGGGTTTGGCATTTTCAAAACCGGATATGTTATGGCAACCGAAACAGCCAAGACGGCTGATTGATTTTTCACCAAGATAAACCAGTTTCTCATCGGTTGACATCTTGTTGACCGTCGATTCGAGGTCCACAAGAGCAGTACCACTCTTTCGTTTGTAAAGTGAAACAAGTTCGTTAAGAGCCTTGGACACTTCAGGCGAACTGACAGGTGGCAGTTCGTCAAACTTTTTCGGAACAGAGGATTTGACGGAAAGCAGCCACGCTGCGATATTTGCGGAATCCTCAAGGGAAATCTGAAGGTTCGGCATCAGCGTCTGGGCGTGATATTTTTCCGGAGCATGAATCCAGTTGGCAAGCCAGGAAAGTCCAGATTTGGCATCCGGAAACTTCGCTGAGACGTTTGAAAGATTCGGACCATAGTCGGCTGCCACATACTGCTGGGCCGGTTTAGGAAATTTCTCGGCAGGAAACTCGCTATGTGAGTGACACGCAATGCAGCCCTTCTGCATGAACAGAGCCTTACCAGCCTCAGCGTTTGCCTCTGCCTTGACTTCCTGAAACCCTTCAGGCTTTGTGCTCTTGGCATAAAGATAGGCAGTGATGGCATGGACTTCTGCCTGGTTTTTCGGCTGATCACCAGCCGCATTGTTGTTTGTAAGGCCATAAAACGCCGGCATGCGGGTATCCGGCCGGAATGTGTGGGGATTATTGATCCACTTGGCTGTCCAGTCGGCAGGTGTCTTGGCAGCAATGTGTTTGAGGTTCGGACCAACAGGACGATTATCAGTGAGGTCCGGACCATTTGCTCCCGGACCGCCAATGGTATGGCAGCCGGTGCAGCCAAATTTCGTAATTCGACTGTATCCTGCCTGCAGTTTCTTTGCGTCAGGTATATCAGTAACCTGGGTGTGACATTTCAGGCAAGAACTCTCGATAAAACGAGTTGGCAGCATTGGGAAATCCCAGTGATGCATTTCATGCCAGTTGTGCTTTTCTTCCCACTCGTGCTTTTCCTTGAGATCGGAGGGCTCATGAGAGGAGTAGGTGAAATCAGTGCCTGAACCCTGGCCGCCATGACAAATAGTGCAACCAAATTTATTAATCGGATGCGGACCGTTGGCATCAAGATAAAGACCTGCCTTAACCACATTCCCCTTGGGATCAACTGCGGTTGCCCCACTCGTCAGCTGCGGGTGAGAGTGAAAAACGGGACTCAGCGATTCATTGCCTTTTTCGTTATGAGCATAGCCGAGCTTATCAATCGACTGGTGACAGGTCGCACAACGGTCATAACGCGGAACTTCCTTGAAATTATAGTTGATAGTGAGTTCCGGAAGACTAATCTGTTGAATTCTCTGCGGCGGCGCAGCAAGGTCAAGCCCGGGCAGACCGCGGATAATGGCCGCAACCCGATTGATAAAACTGCCTTCACCGTAAACCTTGTCCTTTTCAGCAAGTGTCCGGCGAACGCGATTGACCTCAATTTCAAGACGATCCTTCTCCTTGACCAATTCTTCCTGGTTACCTCGAAGAGCTTTCAACTCTTTGGTTGCCTTATCCAGTTCAGCTGACTTGGCCTGATAGGCAACCGTAAATTCGCTGAGCTTCTTTTCAGCCGGAATAATGGTGGATTGAATGTATCTTCGGGCACCAGCCTCTTCACCACGATCGATCATGCCATCATAGAGAGACCGGAGGCTGTCAAGTTCAGCTTTTTGAAATCGCCGCTTGGTATCAAGATCAGTGAATTCGCCATTGATCGCTTTGATTTCTGATTCCTTAACAGCGATGGCTGGACCATTCTGGTTCGCCGTAGACTGTGCCTGTGCAATTTTCGCGTTTACGGCATCAAGCTCGGCACGATGCTTTTCAAGCAGTTCATCCTGTTTCTGCTTTTGACTCTCGGTTAACTTGGTAGTTTCAAGAACCTGAAACTCCCGCTGGATCTTTTTCCAGGGGCGGAAGTGGTCGGCTGCGATCATCCAGAATGTCGTGGCCAGAAAGCCGATACTCGAAACAGCGAATACGACGTGCAGTGTCGATGTTTTTCGGTACGTTTCTTCTGTGGCGGGCATGGTCGTTAACTATCCTCGTCCGTTTGTCACTCTGGGCGAAATTTCAAGCCGCAATTGGCACATGACAGAGGCTTGAAGCCAGGCGGAAATCTCGACTTACCGCAAACTCAGCAATCCGGGCAGAAGCACAGATATCCGGTTGTGCCGGACATCTGTGAATTGATTTCAGATGTTGAAGAAATACTCGGGAATGGCCACGATGTATTTCAGGTTAATGGTCCAGCGAAGGACCATCTTGATGGGAAGACTTGCCATGAACAACAATAACATGGCCAAAACCGAATAGCGAATGAATCCCGCTTCAGCAACATACTTGCGAAAAAAGGCAAGATACATGAGTGCCGGAATCACTGCAAAATAGCCAATGGTCAGGAAAATGCCTGGCGCTTCACGCACCAGAATCGCACTTGGGCGGCTCTGTCTCAGGAACTGAATCCAAAAGATGTCGGATAGGTTGATGTTATTAAGTGGTTCCAACTTGTGAACGTCCCAGTATTCGTAGGGACCGAAAAAGTTCCAGTTTGGACCACGAAGGAATGTTCCAAGTAGAATCAGCACCACCCAGAGAACGAGGAAGCC
>JBEITT010000068.1:0-27771 GCA_040374745.1 Planctomycetaceae bacterium
AGTTCCAGCACTCTGGCGGGAATATCATTAAGCCGCGTCAGTTCGTCATTCGCCAGATCAAGCATGAAGCGGTTAATATCATCGCGAAGCAGTATGATCGTTTCTCTGGCAAGCAGATTCATCAAGTGGGTATCCGTTAGGAGCAGTTTCTTCCGTGGCGGGCGATGAAAACACTGGCTTGAGTTCGCCAGCCTGTTCCGCGCTTTTGAACAACTTTACCACAGAACCACTCGCGACGGCCGGGCCTCTCTTCATATAATGTGACTGTTTCATCATCAGCCAACCCGCACGAATACCGATCATGACCGACGACGCCAGCCCCAATTCGCCACTTCAGCCGGAAAATCTTGCGGAACTTCGCAAAAGGATTGACGCCCTCGACGAAAGCCTCGTCGGCACCCTGAACAGCGTGGTTCACATGCTGAACGAGCGGGCCGGCATCGCCGTGCGTATCGGCCAATACAAGGCCGCCAATAATCTTGAAGTCTGGTCTCCCGCCCGCGAGGAAGAAGTGCTGGCCCGTGTGGCCGCCCTGAGCCAGGGGCCGCTGCCTGATGAATCGATTCGCCTGATCTTTCGCGAGCTGATGTCGGGCTCGCGGGCCACCCAGCAGGCCATTCGCGTGGCCAGCCTCGGCCCCAAGCACAGCTACAGCCACATGGCCGCCATCGCCAAATTCGGCAACTCGGTTGAGCATGTCTCCGTCGGCTCAATCGCCGCCGTTTTTGAGGAAGTGCACTACGGCCGCAGCCATTTCGGCATCGTTCCGCTGGAAAATTCAACCGATGGCCGCATTGCCGACACACTTGATATGTTTGTGCGACTGCCCAATGTGCGTATCAGGGCCGAAGTGCGATTGCGCGTGCGCCACTGCCTGCTGGGCCGGTGCGAGCGGGGCCAGGTGCGGCGCATTTATTCACGCGTGCAGGCTCTTTCGCAGTGCCGCCACTGGCTGGCCAAAAATCTGCCACATGCCGAATTGATTGAAACCACCTCAACCGCCGCCGCCGCCGAACGTGCCCAGGCCGAGCCAGGCGCAGCCGCTATCGCGGGCCGACCTGCCGCCGATGCCTATCGGCTTGATATTCTGGCCGCCGACATTGAAGATCATCCGCACAATGTCACCCGCTTTGCCGTGCTGGCCCCGAATTGCGACAAAGCCACGGGCAAGGACAAAACCACGCTCATGATTCGCCTGCCGAACAAGTCGGGGGCCCTGCACGAGGCCGTGACTCAGCCCCTTCTGGAAGCGGGCCGGAATATGACCTGGATTGAGTCGTTCCCGGTGGCGGAACGACCGTCGCCCGATGCCGACAACCCGGCTTATCTCTTCTTTCTTGACATTGAAGGGCATGCCGCTGAACCCGACGTGGCCCAGGCCATCGCCAACATGAAACTGAAGTCGGAACGGCTTGACGTGCTGGGCTCATACCCCCGCAGCGCAGCTCTTGATCATTGATTCAAACGGGTTCGTTTTCCCCTCTCGATCAACGCTCTTTTTCCACCCGCATTTTCACGTCCATCGGGTGCTTGTTGAACGTCTCGAACACATCGCCCACCACGCGGTCGGCCATGCGGTTCAGGCTTTTCAGAATCTCGGGCTCAGCTTCAGGCCTCACCGGCGACTGCGTCGGCTCATAACCGCCCGCCGTGTGGGCCGCCGCCGTGGCCACATAGCCAAGCTGGCCATTGGAATAGCCCAGAATAATGGGCACAGCCCGGTCGGCAATCGCCGCTTCCATTTTCAGGCCATATTCCACCATCGGTTCGCCCGGCATTGCCAGAAGCAGATAAGGGCCGATTTTCATGGCCATCATCTCCACTTCCAGAGGCGGGCCTTCCTTCGCTGGCAGGCTCACTTTCTCGCTGGCCACTTTCAGTTTGTAGTGGGTTGGCCGCTTGCGGAATTCCTCGCGAATCATCGACTTCGCCAAAGCCCGCACCACGGCCCCACCCAGGTCGCGGCCCGCCCACTGAATATCGGCCTCGTCGGCACAGCGGTAAGGGTCGCCCGGCAGGTTTGGCCGAATATCGCCGGCACAGCCCTGCATGAACATGACTTTTGTTTTGTTGTCATACGATTTTTCAATGAAGCTTTGGGCCTCGCCGGGGAAGTCGGCACTCATCTTCGGGAAGCCGGTCGGGTAGGGCGGCGTGGCATTATCGCCCCACGTGAAAAAGCAGGGGTGGCAGATGGCATGCATCAGCACCGCCACCGGGGTGAGCGACTGCCCGTCGTCAAACCGCAGCACCCGCACGCGGCGGTCGTTCACGCCCTCGGGGTTCAGCCTGACCACCGCACGCCCGTTAATCACCTTACGCCGATTAATGCTGAAGTTGATTTCATCCACGCCATAGCCCACTGTCACCGGCTTCATCGCTGCTGCAGCTTCGGCTGCTGCTGAGGCAACCTTGGCCGTGACTTCCGCCGCCCATGCCGGGTTTTTGTCGTAGTCGGGGCCCGAGTGATTGTGCGATGCATTGACCAGAATATTTTCCTGCGGCACGCGGGCTTTTTCTGAAATCACGCGGCGGGCATCGCGAACCATGCTGTTTTTCGCGTCGATCAGGTCGAATGTCGCAATCGCCGCACG
Source organism: Planctomycetaceae bacterium (assembly GCA_040374745.1). Lineage (GTDB taxonomy): Bacteria > Planctomycetota > Planctomycetia > Isosphaerales > Isosphaeraceae > QWQI01. The sequence continues at coordinate 2,595 of JBEITT010000068.1, forward strand.
GGTCTGGCCGTCGTCAAGAATCAATACACCGGCACGCAATGGGTCGCGGGCCCCTTTGGTCGGTCGTGGATGGCCCACCGTGGGAATGTCGGTTGTGGGTGTGATATCCACCTTGGCCACGCCGGCCTTCAGGTTTGATACCGGGGCCAGAGCCTGTGCCGAAGCAGTGACATTGGAAACAGCACAAACCAGCAGTGAAAGGAAGACTGACTGACGCAAGTATTTTCTGGTAATCATGCTGTGGGCTCGATGGAAGGATGGCGGCATCGAATTGTGTGTGCCAGGTGAACTGAAGGATGTGGCGGACACATATCATTCCAACTTAGAAAGACGGTGAAGTGGATGCAAGGGGAAAGCGAGCGGCGCCATTCACTCACCAATCAACCGGTGCAGTTCACGCCTGAGGTGTTCAAATGCACGGCAACGATGGCTGAGCTGGTGCTTCACAATGGCGGGCAGTTCACCAAATGTCTGATGATATTCAGGGATCAGAAACATTGGGTCATAGCCAAAACCGTTGGCCCCTTCCAGCGATTCAATAATCCGGCCCCGGCACTGCCCGCCCGCTTCCAGGCGAATATTGCCGTCGGGGTCGGCCACGGCAAGCTGGCAGACAAAGGCGGCACCCCGTTTTTCAGGCGGCACCCCGCGCAGCTCGTCAAGCACTTTGGCGTTATTGGCCGCGTCGTCGCCGTGCGTGCCGGCATATCGTGCCGAATAGATGCCGGGGCGACCGTCAAGGGCGTCAACCGTCAGGCCTGAATCATCCGCCAGCACCCACTGCCCTGTGGCACGGGCAAATTCGCGGGCCTTGATACAGGCATTTTCGGCAAAGGTCAGGCCGGTTTCCTCGGGCTCTGGGGCGTCGGGGTAGTGTTCCATGCCAACAATTTCCATGCCGTCGGCCCATGCCGGCCGGGCCCAGTGCGGCACGATCAAAGCCTTCATTTCCTTGATTTTTTTGGTGTTTCGCGAGCCAATCACCAGTTGACTGATCATGCTTTTTCTCCTTAGCTCATCAATTATTCGTCAACTAATAAAATAAGAAAGCCATGGCGGTTTGGGCCATGGCTTGTTTTGAAAATCCAAAGGGTTGGCAATGATCAGTCAATCAGCGATTGAACAGGCCGCCGCTTGATTTCTGCTTCACTGTTGGCTGGGGCACAGCCATCATGTCGGTGGGTGAAAGCGGTGCAGCCAGCTTGCCGGCTGTCAGGTATTGCTGGTTGAGTTTATCAAGGTGTTGCCGGATCGACTGCACCTTCTGATCTTTAAAGATTTTCTCATTCTCAACCTTTGCATTAAAGTGCCCCAGAGTGACCAGGCTCTTGTTCCGGTCGTGATAGACATAAGCCTGGTAGCCGGCCTGCTTAAACTGCGGGTCTTTGTTCAGCTCGGCGGCCATCAGCTCGGCATCGTCGGTTGCCTTGGCCAGCGGGCTTGTTTTCAGGTTGTCTTCCTTGAGAAAGTCTTTATCGCCTTCACCAAAGGCAGATCGACCAACGAACCGTGCCACAACCAGTGTGTAAGGCCCGGGGCAGTTATAAATCGAATGCGGCCCTCTGTTCATGGCTTCAACCAGCGGGTCGCTTTCGCGGGCAAAGAGTTCCTGCGCAGGAATCAGCGGATTAGCGGTGACAATGGCGTTTTTCAGCCCGGCACCGGTGCGCCAGGGGAAGATTGAAGGCACGTTTGAAAGCGTGGCCGGTTTGAGCTTTTTCACAGATTTCAGCAGTTCTTCTGCGTCTTTCATTGTGGCCATGTCGCCGATCAGCACCACGGCTTCGTCGTAAATCCGGTAAACTTCAGGCTCTGAAATTCGTCCTTCGCCGTCTTCGGGGTTGGCTGTGGGCGGCACGCCCCGCACGTTAGAATTCATTGGCTTGATCTTTTTGAAATAGATATAAGCCATGAGCTGATTTGACGACCGCAGTTCCATTGCCAGTGCCTGCGCCCATCGCACGGCATCGGGCCCGCGGAAGGTGTGGGCAATGATCATAAAAGGCCCGGCCTGTTTGGTCAGCAGGTAAGGCTCCACGGGCTCGGTGGGCAGGTTAATCTGCACCTTGCTCAGCTCATCAACCGGTGTCAGCCCTGGCAGAACACCATTGGTGCGCACCGTAGCCGGGTCAACCTTGGCTTTGGTTGCGGCCTGTGCCGGTGCGGTGGCTGCTGGTTTTGCAGCCGGGGCAGCCGGGCGATTGGCTGGTGCCTGTTGCCCCTGGTTATTACCACGGTTGAACAGACCGCCCAGGCCTGTACGACCCTGATTCTGGGCCAGGCCCGGCTGACTGCAGGCAAGTGTAACTAGAGTTGCCAGAAAGAAGCGTGATCGACAATTTCGGATCATCGGTAATCCCTCATCCCTGTGGGATGTCCGTCATGTTCTGCGTTGAAATTCGGCCTGCGGAAAATCCTTTTCCCGCTCTTCCAGACGCATTTGCCCGGCAGAGTTTCCGCCGGATATTTTCGGGAATCATACAAAAAAGCAAAAAGCTGTATAGACCAGTTTCAGGAATTTGAAAAAAACGATTAAGGGTTCGTTGCGGTTTATTTGAGTTAAGATTCAGCCTGCTGGTTTATCAGATGGATTCGTGGTTTTTTTTCGAGTCCAGATGTCAATGTCGCCAATGCGGGTCAGTGGTTCGTAATAGTGCCTGATTTTTTGCTCAATGATTCCGAATTTGTTTTCAAGCGGAAAATTTTCACCGCGATCATGCCAGACAATCACAGCGTCTTTCTGTTTTTCAAGGTTGGCCGCAAAATCTGATTCGGAACTACCGGGCACGCCACGCAGCCACATTATTCCTTCGCCACAGGGCCATGTTGTCATTCGGCCCGTCATGCCATTGATTGCCGGGAAAGGATAAGAGCGTAGGAAATTACCGACAGCAGTATTTTGGGTAGTGTTTTCTCTGAGAAATTGAATCGTTTTTTGATAATCACTCCAGCGATAGCGATAGAACTTCATTTCATCGGTTGCAAATACCGAGTTGGTTCCGTTAGGCCGATCTTGCAGTGGTTCCCAGCGAGCCAGTGCAACCAATGCTTTTTCAGATGCTTGAAAACTGGAATAGATTGGCCAGCCAGGAAAATACAGATAGACCCAGTAAGCGACAATTGAGCATTTCAGAACCGGGCTGGGCCCGCCGGACTTGATTAAAAAACCAAAACAGATCGCGAAGCAAAGTGCCGCTATCATTTCAAAAGGGATGTCAGTGTAAGCGTGTCGTACAGGGCATGCGGGCATATAAAAAAGAAAGCAGCCAAATGCAATCAACCATGTAATGATGGTTGATCGGCAGTTTTGGTCTTTCCAGAATGTTGAGAGCGACAGAATAATTCCAATAAGTGCGGTGAATGACAGATTCCGGTTTAGTTGTACATAAATCAATTTGCTGATTGTAGTCTTTTCAGCTGACTGATAACTTCCTTTATTCAGTTCTGTCCAAAAATTTCTGCCGAAATCATCAAGAGTTCCCTGAAGTAATAGCGGCAGCCAGAGCAACACAGAAGAGAGAATAAAAACGACTAAAAATGTAATTGCATTCCGTATTCTTGAGGTTCCAGGTAGATGAGGTGCAGTTGTCATGGCCGATAAAACTGCGGGAAAAGCCAGAACGGCATAGGGTCGGGTATTACAGGCCACTGCCATGAGAATCGCAATGAAATGAAATTTGAATTTAAAATCTTCAACCTGCAGCAGACATAAAGAAATAATTGCGAGATAAACCACATGCCAGTCACGCTGCATGACTCGTGAATAATCCAGCGAGCAGTAGTGATAAACAATCAGAAATATAGCGCAAATACCCGTTGTACGGCTCTGGAATAGTGACCGGCTCCACCATGTCAGGACCGGAACAAGTGATATGAGCAGGAGAGCGTCGATTGTATTAACGACCATCGGCCTGCCCCAGCCGAAGATCTGACCGATCACCCAGTTAAAATAAATCGGGAAAGGAAAATTGAAGTCAATCAGGTCGCGATAGGGTATGATTCCATTTTGCCAGGACATTGCAGAGACTGCAAAATGATCCTGATCCATCCACCACGGCCAGAAAAGATAATGCGGAAGCCAAGTGGCAAAATATAAGACTGTGATTGTCGCCAGAAGTGGATTTAATAATCGGTCAATTATTTTTCGGCATGCAGAGTTGATATGTTGAAACACAAACTCATCGTCATCAAATCGCCTTTTCAAAGCATTGAAAATCAAATAAAAAATCAGAAATGTAGTAACCGGCAATAAGCAGTTTAAATAAAATTCAAATGATTTTCCTGTCAGGTATCGATTGACATTATGAAATAAAAACCTGAAAATCAGATCCTTGATGTCTGTTGCAATGTAATAAATGAAAAAAAACAGCAAGCTGATTGAAACAGCGTAAACCGTTCTTTTTTTCGGGTCTTTGAGTTTTTCGCTGATTCTCATTGTTCAGCCCGCTTCTTCATCCATGATTGGTTTCTGCTTTTTTCCGGGCAATGACAAATATTGAAAGCCCCCACGGGAACCTGATTCCCTTGCGGATTAATCGGTTCTCCATTCGAAGTGTCCAAAGCAGTATGCGGTTCACCATGGCATTTGGCATGCGAACATCAGAATGGGTGACTTCACCCCGATTACGACACCTGTCAATCAGCCGGCTGGCAGCCACCAGCGGAAAAAGAAAAAAGAGGCGATATGTCGAAGTCTGAATTTCCATGCCTTCAGCCTCAAGCAGGGCTTTGATCAGGTCCCGCTGAAAGCGGGTTTTATTTCCTACAAATTTATCATGACTCGAAATCAGCCACTGAAATGCAGGCAGATTCAATATCAGGAAGCCGCCTGGCCTGACCATTCGGCAAAGCTGTTTCACCCCCAATTTCAGTTGCTCGCCGGAAAACAGCCCAATCACATCATGAGATAATACAATTTCAAACGAATTATCAGGAAATGGTGAACGCAGCAGGTCGGCCCTTGCCAGAAGTTCTGTTTCCCTTGATTTCAATTCATTAAATGCAAATTCAGAGGGTTCCATTCCGACAATTTCAGGATGGCTATTGCTGCATTTTTCAATAAAACCTCCTGTGCCGCATCCAGCGTCAAGAAATTGAGAATTATCTCCGGGCACGGCCAACTGGTTAATAAAATCCAGCGTAATTTCATGAAGGCCCACATACCACCAGTGGGTATCCTCGCAGGCACGCATCACACTGAATTCCGAAGCGTGCATCACCTTTCTCCGGTCTGGATATCCGCATGAACCATTGATTAACTGCAGTTTGAATCAGTTCAATAATGAAGCTGCATCACTCTGCTGCGATTATTCAAGCACCTCACGAACAGCGTATTGAGGCATGCGGTTGATTGTCAGATACAAACGCCCAAGATATTCGCCAAGAAGGCCAAGGATTATAAGCTGAACACCAGAGAAGACGAGTAATGCTGTCATCAGCGATGTCCAGCCGACTTGAACTTCAGGGTTAGTGATTTTTTCCCATACTACAAATACGCCGAAAATCGCCCCGAAGAGGCTCAGAATCAAGCCCAGCATGGCACTCAAACGCAGCGGTACCACGGAAAAGTTGACAAATACCCGAAGGGCGAGCGAAATCAGCTTTGAGAGTGTGTAACCTGATCGGCCTACTTCACGCGGGTTGTGCTGAACTTCAATGCGACCGATGCGGCTGGTCTGGCTTAATATCAGGCCATCAATATAAGGATATGGGCCATTGTATTTCGTAATTTCCTTACAAAGCCAGCGATTGATACACTTGAAGCTGGAGAGATAAAGATTTGCAGGCTTGCCAATAAGCCATGTGGCTACCTGATTCACGACCCGGCTACCAAGATTGCGAAAAAAGTGATGATTCTTTCGTTTGTAGTAGGTGTAAACAACATCTGAACCAGTGGCCACTGCATGTTCAACCAGCCGTGAAACTTCTTCTGGCGGATTCTGGAAATCATCATCCATGATCACCATATAATCGCCAGTGGCATGGCTCAGACCGGCCATAACAGCGTTATGCTCGCCGAAATTACGGCTGAGGCTGACATATGTCAGGCGAGGAGCATACGCCCGGTGCAGCTCTCGACAGACATGGTCGCTTCCATCAGGGCTGTAGTCGTTGACAAGCACTATCTGCTGAAGACCTTCACCCAGTACTGTGAAAAGGCGTTCTACAAGGGGGCGTATTGTCAATTCTCCCCGATAGACGGGGATGATAATGCTGATATGTGAGGCCATGGCATCGAGGACCGGTCATCCTCAGAAATCAACAGATTTCGACCCGGTCAGGACGTTATCTGTATTTATGATTGGCTTGTGTAGAATTGTTCACTTACTATAACTTGCATAAACTAAAAACTCAAAAAAAATTCAGGAAAATTGGGCCAGAATTCGAATGATTGTCGCTCTTTCAAAAAAACACGGGCGGCAATTGCCGCCCGTGTAGAGATAAGTCTCGAGACTCAAGATAGTTTACGCTTTATCGGGCGTCTCTGAAGCAGTGGTTGTCGCTCCGGCAAGAGCCGGCGATTCTGCGGCGTCAATCGGCTCGAATGTGAGAGCCCGGTCTTCGCCGTTGCCCTGAACATCGACCTTAATCAGATTCTTGCCGACAAATTCGCCCATCAGAATCTTTTCTGACATGGGGTCTTCGATCAGGTTTTCGATGGCCCGGCGAAGAGGTCTTGCCCCGTAGGTTGAGTCGCTGCCTCGTTCGATGAGGAAGTTGCGGGCGGCTTCGGTCAGATCGATTGCAAGGTTTCGCTCGGCGAGACGCTTGCGTACCTTGGCCAGCTCAATATCAACAATCTGGGCATAGTCAGTTTTGTTCAGCTTGTGGAAGACGATGACGTCGTCCAGCCGATTCAGAAACTCAGGCCGGAAGTACTTGTCAAGCTCGTACTTGAGAGAACTCTTCATCTCCTGGTATGAGCTGGCCTCGTCTTCTTCCACCTGGAAACCAAGGCCTTTTTCACGGGCGATCACATCGGCCCCGGCATTGGTTGTCATGATCAGGATGACATTCTTGAAGTCGACATGCCGGCCAAAGGAGTCGGTCAGGCGACCTTCTTCCATGATCTGCAGAAGCATGTTATAGACTTCCGGGTGGGCTTTCTCGATTTCGTCGAGCAGCACCACCGCATATGGCCGGCGACGAATTTTTTCCGTCAACTGGCCACCTTCCTCATAGCCAACATAGCCTGGAGGGGCACCAATCAGGCGGCTGACGTTGTGCTTTTCCTGATATTCTGACATGTCGATCTGGATCAGGGCATCGGCGTCGCCGAACATGAATTCGGCCAGGCTCTTGGCCAGCAGGGTTTTACCGACACCGGTAGGGCCGGCGAAGATAAACGTGCCGATCGGTCGTTTGGGATCTTTCAGACCGGCGCGGCTTCGGCGAACAGCCTGGCTGATACGCTTGATGGCTTCGCCCTGGCTGATGACCTTTTTGCGCAACTCCGACTCCATGCGCACCAGTCGGGCCGATTCCTCGGCTTCGATACGTGTCAGCGGAATGCCGGTCATTTTCGAAACCACTTCGGCGATCACGTCTTCATCAACGGTGCCGTCGATCTCTTTGGACCGTTCACGCCATTCGCGGGTGATCTGCTCTTTTTTCTTCTTGAGCTTGTCGGCCTGGTCGCGCAGGGCGGCGGCTCGCTCGAAGTCCTGATTGGCGACCGATTCTTCCTTATCCTGATTCAGACGTTCGATCTGGTCGTCGATTTCCTTCAGGTCGGGCGGGCGGGTCATCGCCTTGAGCCGCACGCGGGCACCGGCTTCGTCGATGACGTCAATGGCCTTATCCGGAAAGCAGCGGCCAGTAATGTAGCGGTCGGCCAGATCAACAGCGGCCGTCAGGGCCGAATCGAGAATTCGCACACGGTGGTGGGCTTCATAACGATCACGCAGGCCCTTCAGGATCGACGTCGTTTCCGTCTTGCCGGGCGGTTCAACAAGAATTGTCTGGAAGCGGCGCTCAAGGGCACCGTCCTTCTCGATGTATTTGCGGTATTCATCAAGAGTTGTGGCACCAATGCACTGCACTTCGCCACGGGCCAGGGCGGGCTTGAGGACGTTCGAGGCATCGATCGCGCCTTCGGCACCACCGGCACCGACGAGAGTGTGAAGTTCGTCGATGAAAAGGATGGTGTTCTTGGCCCGACGCACTTCGTTCATCACAGCTTTAATGCGTTCTTCGAACTGGCCACGGTATTTTGTGCCAGCCACCATCATGGCCAGGTCAAGAACCACAATGCGTTTGTCTCGCAGAGTTTCGGGAACATTGCCGTCGATGATGAGCTGGGCCAGCCCTTCCACGATGGCAGTTTTGCCGACGCCGGCTTCGCCCAGCAGAACGGGGTTGTTCTTGGTGCGTCGGCTTAAGATCTGAATAACGCGTTCAATTTCATTAGCGCGGCCAATGACCGGGTCGAGTTTCACCTGACGGGCCAATTCGGTCAGGTCGCGACCGAAACTGTCCAGGGCAGGGGTCTTACTCTTTGTGCTTTTGGCTGCAGCGCGTTCGCTTGAGCCGCTGCCTCCGCTGCCGCCAGTGCCGCCTTCACCGCCTGATCCTGATTCCATGCCATGCCCCAGCAGGTTAAGAACCTCTTCGCGGACATCCTCCAGCTTGAGGTTCAGGTTCATGAGGACCTGAGCAGCCACGCCTTCCTGCTCTCGCAGAAGGCCCAATAGCAGGTGTTCCGTTCCAACATAATTGTGATTCAGGTTGCGTGCCTCTTCAAAGGCATATTCCAGAACCTTCTTGGCCCGTGGCGTGTGCGGCAGTTTGCCCATCGAGACCATGTCGGGCCCCGATTGAACAATCTTTTCAACTTCCACCCGGATCTTGCGAAGGTCCACGTCAATGTTCTTGAGGACATTGGCGGCCACACCGCTGCCTTCCTTGACAAGCCCCAGAAGGAGATGTTCCGTCCCCACATAGTCGTGATTGAACCGCTGGGCTTCCGAGTTGGCCAGTTGCATCACCCGTCGGGCCCGGTCGGTGAACCGTTCGTACATGTCCACGATACCCTCTCGTTCTCTATGATCCGTTCTCGCGGGCGAAATGTTCGGCCGCCTGATTATCCGTTGAGCTGTCTAGTTTCACTCTATCTATAAAAGTAGAGAGACGGACATTTTTTTTCCAGTCCGACTCTCCCGTTTTATTGTCAGAAAGTTTCATTTTGCTTTGCTTTAGCAACGATTTTGGCTGTCTCTTATTTGCTCGCCAGGTCCAGGCGGGCTGAGAGCTGATCGATTTCCCAACGCCACCCGTCCGCCCCCGGCGTGTCTCGGCACTGCTGGAGAGCACGTACAGCCAGGGCTTTTTCGCCACCCCGGTGAAGCACCTGAACCAGCCGCAGAAGGGCTTCTGTGTCGTGCGGATCAATCGCAACCAGGTTTTCCAGCTGGTCGCGGGCTGCCGCCCACTGCCCCTTGAGGTAATGTTCGGTTGATGAGCGAAAAAGGCGGTCGATCTCGTGACGAAATTTGTCAGGATGAAATTTCCAGGCCCAGACGATCGTCCATCCCAGCAGTGAAAAATGCGTCAACAAGGTAACCAGCCAGAGAATCTGCCGGGCCGAGGCATCGGCCCATTCTACATAAACCCATTGCAGCACTATACATGTATTAACAAGAAGGCCGAACATGATGGCCAGTAGAAGCCCGGTGATGACCTGACCGGCCCAAATCTGGGCGAGCCCTGGCCAGAAACACAAGCCGACGACGTGATAACGTCTGGAGATCATCCTTGCTTCTCCTGCAAAATCTGCATGTCATCCGTGCACCAACAAGGGGGAGAAGCGTATTAACGTATGATTCAGAGTGCAGCGATCAGCGCATCAGCCGTTCGCCAATTCGCCTTGAGATTTGTTGCACTTCATTACGCAGATCAGACTTGCGAATCTGGTAACGCTCAGTGGTCAGAGGCTGATCATTCACCAGGATCGTCAGGTTATCCAGCTTGCCGCGGATAGCCAGTGCTTCATCCCTTGGTCTCAGATCGTCAAGAACACCCCTCATGCCCACAGGCAATTGTTCCCGAATTGCATCAGTCCGAATCGCGTAATCGAGTTGACCATCAAAATCGGTCCAACCGGTGAATTTGAGCGGCAATGGCCCGATGTCAACGCGCAGCGATGGCGAATTGACTTTCCGGGCCTGGATTGTAAAAGGGTTGACAACGCGAATTGTCACATCTTCAAGCCGCGTTTCCTTGCCGTGAATTTCAGCCGCAAGCGATGCCAGGCCGAGTTTTTCAGCCAGTGGTAATCCGGCAATTGAGACAGGGTCGAGCCTGAGAGTGCCCCGGCCCTTCAGCGTTTCTTCCCAGTTAGGCTGCAGATAGCCCTGCAAATAAAGTTCCAGGTCAAGGCGGCCGCGTGGCTGGGCAGTCTCGCCGGCCAGCAACGGGCAGATAAAGCCAAGGATATCAAATTCAACGCCCATGGGTACATTGTGCAGCACCAGATTGCCGTCAAAAATGGGAATGTCCTGAGAACGGTCGGCACTGACTGCCAGAACAATATCGCCGCCTTCGATTTTGGCCCTCAGTTCGGGCATCTTGAAATAGCCCTCTCCGGCTTCGGCAAAGCCCTGAAGGTTGGTAAGCGTCACGCGTGAATCGTGCTTCGGGTCGAAAACGTTCAGCCTTCCGCCGCGTATTTCGACATCAACCAGCCAGTTACGCACCTTGCCGCTGGCCCATTTGGCTTCGGCTTCTTCCAAAGGCCTGACCCACCGCCTGGGCAGCCACGAGCCATCTGGCCCGCGAGTCAGGTTGCCTTCGATCCCGACCAGGGCGACGCGAGTCATCGCCAGCCGGCCGGTGATGACCGAAGCCCAATCGACATCGACAAAGACCTTGGTCAGGTCAATTTGCGACATCGGGTTGTCGGCATCGGCCGAGCCCAGGTGTACCCCGCTCACAACCATGCCGCCGGCCAGAGTGAGCTTGACCCGGTCGATTCTTGTTTCAAGCCCTGTGATATTCTGCAGGGAATGTTCCAGCCTGTGGGCAACCCAGCGGGTCGGCATGAGCCCGACCAGCAGAACCCATAAAATAAAGGGAGCCGCTGCCAGTCCAATCAGGTGTTTGCGGCGTGGCCTGAATCGTCCGATCGCCCTCATGGCGGATCGCTCCTGTTTTTTTCGCTCACGTCAACCCGACCGCTGCATTCGGCCGCCAGATCCATCTGGCACAGGCCTACTGCCATGTACTTTAATCCGGAACAATAACCGATTCACGATTTTCGACAAGGCGAGTTTACGGCCTCTTTAGTGCTTAATACTTATAAGCCTCGAGGACAATCCTTGAAGGATGCCTGATTTCGAATCGAATCGAGAGGCCAACGAGAGTTGATAAATCGATTGACTCACATCGACCGGTTGTGGAATATATACCTTAAACCATCTCTTCTTTTGATGTTCCAACCAACTCTGCATTCGCCTGAAAAATAAGAAAGTGCGTAATTAACAAGTAGTCTGAATCACACCATAACCCACTGGCAGACGATTCTGAATGATGGTTGCCAGCAACCGCGTAAATGCAGCCTGTAAAGCCACCGTGAAGTAGGATCAATAAGATGAACCCGGCTGCACTCGATCGACTCTTTGGCTTTTCACACGCTTTTGATAATCCTGTCACACTGGTAGTCACTCTGGTTGTGGTGTTGCTGCTGATCCTGGCGCCGATTGTCATTTATTCGCTGGCCAGTTCGGGACGCATCGACAGCAAAATGAAATTGGAATTGATCACCCGATACCGGTCATGGCTGGTGATCACGCCACTGATTCTGGTCCCCATCCTGATGGGGGCAGCCTGGACGATCGCCGGCGTGACAATTTTAAGCCTGCTTTGTTATCGCGAATATGCCCGTGCCACTGGCTTGTTTCGCGAAAAAGTGGTGAGTGCCGTGGTGGTTCTGGGCATCCTGGCGATCTCGTTTGCAGAACTTGATCACTGGTATCGATTCTTTTTTGCCGTGGTGCCTTTTACAGTCGGCCTCGTCTCGATGGCAGCGATTCTGAAAGACAACCCCGACGGTTACATTCAGCGAGTGGCCCTGGGTGTTCTCGGCTTTGTGCTGTTCGGCGAGTGCCTGGGCCACCTCGGCTATCTGGCCAACGACCGGAATTATCGGCCCATACTGATAATGATTTTTCTCAGTGTCGAGCTGAACGATGTTTTCGCCTTTATTTCGGGCAAATTGATGGGCAAGCGGCAACTGGCGCCCAAGACCAGCCCCAAAAAGACAGTGGCCGGTGCCGTGGGTGCCCTGGCTCTGACAACATTGCTGGTGATGGGCCTGGGCTCGCTGGTGTTTCGTGGAACTGTGCTTGCAAAGCCAGAACACCTTGCCTTCATGGGCATGATGATCAGCGTTCTAGGCCAGTTTGGCGACCTGATGCTCTCGTCGATTAAGCGAGACCTGGGCATTAAGGACATGGCGGCCTGCTGGATCGTTTTGACAGTATTATCCTGGTGTCACCCGGCATTTTTCATTACATCAACTATTTTTCGGGCGTAGGAGCGGATCAGGCTGTTCAGATCATCACGAGAGGTTGAGGCCATGCGAAAGTGGGAACTGAAACCCGCGAACGACCTGGGTTTACCTGCGGCAGAGCGTTTTCGCAGCCTGAAGCGGGAAAGCGGGCTGGTATCAACCGTCCTGCAACTCGTCTGGTGGACACTCGTGCGTGGCTACATGGCCGTATGGCACCGGTTGCAAGTTCATGGCAAGCAGCACATTCCGCTTCAGCCGCCGTTTATTATGGTTTCTAATCACGAAAGCCATCTGGACGCGCTGGTGCTGGCCTCTCCGCTGGCGTGGCGGATGAGCAACCGCATCTTTCCGGTTGCGGCCGGCGACGTCTTTTTTCAAACCCCAATGATCGCAGCCTTTGCGGCAGGCCTGCTTAACGCTCTGCCGCTTTGGCGGAAGAAATGCGGGCCGCGGGCAATGGAACAGTTAAAGCATAGACTGCTGAATGAACCCTGTTCTTACATCATCTTTCCTGAAGGCGGGCGGAGCCGCGACGGAGAGATGTCAACCTTCAAGCCCGGTCTGGGAATGCTGGTGGCCGGGACGAGCGTGCCAGTGGTGCCTTGCTATCTGGAAGGCTGTTTTGAGGCGTTGCGGCCGAATCAGTGGCTACCGTGGCCGCGGCGCATTCGGCTGACTATCGGTGAACCGGTTTCATTCGAATCGGTGGCCAATGAGCGGGAAGGCTGGGCACGGATCGCCGAGACAATGGAAAGCCGGGTGCGGGAACTTGCGCCACGTGAGGACAGATGATTTTTAAGTTAAACAGCGGGCTTGATCGATTCAGCCCTGAGCGTGCGCCTGTATCGATTAAGACATGTTAACGCGCCGCCCACTACGCACCACCAGAGAAAGACCATGATAAAGTCAATGTTCCAGCCAGCATGGGGAGCAATGCCGGCGAGGAATGAGAAAACCATGAGAGCCGTCAGCCGATCGGTCTGGCCCGTTGGCCCGACGCTTTGCACTGGCCTGCGCACCGTTTGGCCGACAAGGCCGAAAAACGTGGTGGCCCATGCGGAAGCCATCGCCAGGACACCGACTTCCAGGTAATCCGGGCGTGAAAAAATGATAGCCGGCAGAAGCATCAGATCGGCCAGTTCGGGCGAGATGCGATTCACCAGTTCGCCCAATTCGCTGCTCTTGTTGAATTCGATCGCCACGAGGCCGTCGAGCGTAGCGACGATCATGCGCAGGAAACAGAGCAAAAGCCCCAGAAAATAAAGATCTGGTGCGTTAGATGCATACCAGTAAACCCCGGCAATGACAACCGCCAGGGGAACAAGTGCCCAACTGATTCGGTTTGGATCAATATTTCGGCAACGCGGCACCATGAACTGGATCAGTTTTCGAAACGGGTATTTCATCTTGTACAAACCAATATCCATGAAAGATCTCCAAATCAGGGCAAACAATCGAGGTCGGACACATTTTTTCTAACGCTTATCAGACACGAGCGCGGTTTCAGGCCATTACATTGAATTTCAACCTGAAGTGATTGGCCAGTCAAGAATAAAGTTGGTTTTGGCATGAGACTGTTTCTTGACAGCCCGAAGCAAAAATTCTTTATACTTCAAGAAGAATGAAGTGGACACTGCCGCCATAGACCCTTGCTACGAACAACATCGTATTCAGGAAATCAGAGTGTTACACAAATCAGCAGGATACAACGAAACAGAAACTGCGATAACTCTTGAATTCCCGCAGTTTTCTCAAGATTGTCCGTTTCAATCATCTGGTACAGAAAAACCGCTGCCATTACGTCGCTGCCAGAAGGCGGAGTCAGGCCAACGATCCTCTTGAGCATAAAATTCAGTTCGTATGGTTTTATAAAGTTTGAAACTGTTTTTAATGCGATTGGAATAGTTTTCAAGAGGCTGCGAATTACCGCAGGACAAGTCATGGATTGCTTCAGCGGCATCGAATCCTGAAGCAATCGCAGTTGCGATGCCATGGGAAGATAGAGGGTCATACGACGCTGCCGCATCACCGCAGGCAACCCAATTGGGGCCGTAAATCGTATCGAGCACAGCGCTGCCGGCCGGAGCCACTGCCGGATAACCAGATAAACAATATTTTGATTCGCGAACTTGTTGTCTGGTGTGAACGGATTGTTCAAGCCAGTTTTGCCATTCTTCAGGCGAATGCAGATTTTTGACAGGCAATAGATCGGGGTCTGTCAGAAAAGCGATAACAAGCCAACCGTCAGGCAGCAGCCCGCTATACCACCAGCCTTCAGGGCGAGCTTCAATTAACCCGGTCGCATCACGGATCGGCTTTGATGTTGGTTTCAGAAATCCGTACCATGCCACAAGCTGATCTACTTTTTGTTTTCGGGCTCCGGCCGCGTGTGCGATCATACTCGGCCGACCAGTGGCATCGATCAGGAATTTTGCCTGTAGCGGTGTTGTTAATGATTCAAGCCAGAGAGTCCAGATGCCAGATTCTGAAGCAGTCAACCGGTGTATGGGCTGATCAGTGAATTGACAACCGAGCGATTCCGCATGGTTTCGAAGGTCGATCTCGAACCTGATCCGATCAAGATGCCAGCCTTGCCCATAGGGTTCGAAGAGAAAATCTTTTGAGATCAGTCGCCCGTTGAGTCCCCAGCTTGACCGATGCCCAGGGCAAGCCAGATGCCGGGAATCATTTACAATATGACTGATTCCCAGTCTTTGAATGACTGCCCAGGCCGATGGTGCCAGCGACTCACCAATTTTTCGATCAGCCGGTTGGCGTGGTCTGTCAATAATCAGTGGCTGATAGCCAAGCTGGCACAAGCGAATTGCTGAAGCTAAACCTGCCGGCCCGCCACCTGCGATCACCACTTGTGTTGATCTCGTCATTTCCTCCCGAATCATGATCACAGTGGCTGGAAACTCGCTTCTCCCTCAACCCAGAATTGATTGGGGAAGTTGGAATCGTCGCCGGGCCCTGGTCGCAAACTGACGATTCCAATTCGGCTCCAATTCTTAATGAAATGATTGACCATCAGCATCTGCTGGGCACCGTTAGCAGGTTTTAGCCTGAACCAGTCGGCCCTTCGATGAAAAGCTGCAACACGCATAGGCAACGGGAGTCTTCGATTCTGTATTATCGCGAAATCTTGCGAAGTGAGTACATTGTTTGGAACACGTGCCGGCCAGAACGTTGGCAGATAAACATCTTCCGGCTCGCCATAAGCGTAAAGGCAGCTTGAAGTATCGGACTGCCACGGTACGGCCATCCATCGAGTGAGGTCGCCAGGCCGGCTGCCATTAAGGGGGCCTGTATCTGA
The DNA here is from genome assembly GCA_040374745.1 of Planctomycetaceae bacterium. Lineage (GTDB taxonomy): Bacteria > Planctomycetota > Planctomycetia > Isosphaerales > Isosphaeraceae > QWQI01. Next base: position 18,419 of record JBEITT010000068.1, read on the forward strand.
AAGAGCGATGGGCTGTGTCAGAACGGGGCCAAAATCCGGTTCAGGTCCATTTCGGCGGGCAATTCTGAACGGGGCATCATAAAGAAGTTCATTCCTCACAGGCCATGTCAGTTCACAGCCGGGATGAAACGGACCGCCAAGACAGTTATCGAGCGAGGCACGGTTCAGGGCCTCAGGCTGATCCGATATTGGCAGTTGCGACAAATTTTCCGGCCATTTTGGCAAATTCAGGTTCGACGGAAGATCGGCCACGAAGTCGCCCTCGGCCCATTGCTGAAGCCATGCATACTGGTTGGCCAGAACAGCCTGAAACTGACGGGGAGAGGTGGGAGGCAGATTCGTGTTGTCGCCATAACAGGGCGGCAGTTTATCGGGTTCGTAAGTGGCAAAATCCGGATTCCGAAACTGCTTGAAAACACTCTCGCGAAGGGCCTTGAACCGTGGGCTTGGGTTAGCGAGACGAAGCAGGTTGCCGGGCTTCATGAAATTACCAGGCGTGGCCCATCCATAAAGCTGTAATACGCCTTTATTCACCCATTGATATTGCACCACACGCTGGAGTAGAGGCATGATCTGGCGAGTGAACGAGGGGCGGGCCGGCGGCTCGATCCCCATTGACATTCCCACTTCGTACATGACGTCATAAAGCGTGACAACGCCCTGAATCCCAGGGGCAAAATTTGGCGGGGCTGTGACAACCCAGGCGCCTTCGGCCTGCATGGTTTGACCATTGAAGGTCACGGTGGCATCAACAGGCCCATCCGACGTGTCGTCATACCAGTTGTCGTTATTTGCGAATGTGTATGCGGGTATATCAGGCGTCATTGAGCCTGATTGACCTTGACCCCCCGTGACGATAAGTCGCCCTTGCGGATCAGTACGCAGAGTTCCGAGATTCACGGGAATCCCGCAAAATTCTCCACCGGAAAATTGGTATTCCTTTTGATTCCCATGCGCATTGACGTTTCTTCCCTGAATCTTTCGAGGGCCAGGATCTATAACCAGCTTAGAACGTTCAGAGCCTTTAAACTCCTTGTTTCGCAGGGAACACTTAAGATCAGCCGATTCAGGAATATCGAATGCCTGATTAAAATTATACCAGGCCGCTTTGCGATTGACGACGTGCGCATTCCACTGGATTTTGGCAACACTGGCATCAAGTTCACCCACCACGCGGTCGTTGGCGTCAAATCCATAAACCCTGAACCTGACTGCCTGAGGATAAATTCGCCCTGTGCTGTCTTTGTAGCCTTTAGCCGGAGGAGGAAACAACCCTGGTACTTCAGGCGCGAGGACATAGCCCTCTGTCGAGTTACCAACGCGGGCAAACCCGACTGGCGGATAAATGGCACATCGAACAACACGCCTGAGCTGTGCGGCAGATACAACTCCGGGTACAGCAGTTACGGACGTAAATGGAGCAACCACCCCATATTTCAATATGCGTCGTCGATTTAGCATTAGTTTTTATCTTGCCTGCTCTGAGATGAAATTCTTGACACGACATCACCACTTTAGAATCAGCGCAAGATAAAAATTAATTCTTAAATTTAACGTAATCAAGTAACAATCGGTAAATTGATTCAAAAAGTCTGTTTTTGACATCATGCAAATCAGAGTTAGGCGGCCAGGCTACACCAGAGCTGTTTGATTCTCGTTGGCGGAAAATGGGTGACAGGCACATTCGCTGCTTTCGATAAAGCCAGTCCCCATTTCAATTCCTGCCCGGACTCAACTTGCCAATCAAAAGAAAAAAGGGCTCGCCGGGCAAAATCAGAAAATGAATCCCAACAATTACGTTCGTCAGTCTATTAAGGGATTGTCCGCGAATTTCTGACAGAGATTTTGAGTTCTACTCAATTTATCATAGAATTTGATCATTAGAGACAAGTGATTCAGCCAGAACATTCTGACAATTTTTGCCCAGATGCCCACTCCAGACGCGTCAGATATTTTCTGTGAGGTGTATTCGCTCCCGCCAGGCGAGCGAGAGCCGATAATTCTTGAACTCGCTGGCGGCAATGAGGCAGTTGTCTCGCTGGTGAACGACCTTCTCGCCGCTTATGATCGCAACCCCGATTTTTTGGAAATACCGGCCAATTCAGAAATTAACGAAGATAATAATAGTGGTTTTCATGCCAGTTCCCTTGATAAGGGCGGGCGAATCGGGCCATATCTGATCATTGACACGCTGGGCCGGGGCGGCATGGGCAAGGTGCTTCTGGTGGAGCAATCTGATCCGATCCGTCGGCGTCTGGCTTTGAAATTGATTCTTTCGGCCGAAGTTTCTCCATCAAGCCGGGCCCGATTCGAGCTTGAGCGGCAAACTCTGGCTGTGCTTGATCATCCGTATATTGCCAAGGTGATCGATGGTGGCACGATCCAGGGGAATCAGCCCTGGTTTGTGATGGAGTATATCGAAGGCAGGCCGATGGGCGATTTCCTGAGAGAAACGCCCGGTGATCTCAGGTCGCGGTTGCGGCTTTTTCTGAAAATCTGCGAGGCGGTTCGCCATGCTCATCTCAAGGGCGTGATCCATCGTGATATTAAGCCATCGAATATTCTGGTCCAGCAGATTGAAAACCATACGGTTCCGAAAGTTATTGATTTCGGGCTGGCCAAGTGGGTTGATGTCGGCAATGACAACCGATTACACGACAGCGGTCAGTTGAGGGTGCTGGGCACCTTGCCCTTTGTCTGCCCCGAGCAACTCGGGTTTGAGAAGATACGGGCCGATGTAAGGTCAGACATTTATGGCCTTGGCATGATCCTCTACCTTTTGGTTGCCGGCCGATTGCCGTTCGGAACCGGAGCCGATTCAAGCATGCCCAGCGACCTGGAGCTGATCCGGCGGATTCGAGAAGACCAGCCACCACGGCCATCGAGATCACTCGAAAATACCGATCAAACTTCCCGGAACATCTCTTACCGCAAGCAGTTACAGGCAATGCCATGGTCGATGGTGGAAGATCTTGACTGGATTGCCCTGAAGTGCCTGGAAAAAGACCCCGCCAGACGTTACGAAAGCGTTGCCGAGCTTCATGCCGAAGTGGCTGCGGCGCTGGAAAGCCAGCCGGTAAAGGCGGGTCCGCCCTCGGTTGTCTACCGGTTGAGAAAATATCTCAGGCGTAACCGGGTGGGGGTCAGCGCGGCCATGGCTCTGGCGGGTATGGTGGTGAGTCTGGCTGTCGGCCTGGTGCAGGCCAATGCTGCCTGGAAGGTGGCCAGACAACGGTTGGATGAAGCAAAAAATGCCAATGCACAGCTTGAGATAGCCCAATCTGATATTCAGAAGATTAACGACGAGCTGAAAAAGGCCCTTCGCGATTCGGAGTCGGCCCGTAACGAAGCGCAGGCCGTTTCAACCTTTCTTTCCGAGACATTTGCCAGCCCCCGGCCCGGCCAGAATGGCGCGAACCTGAAAGTGGCCGACCTGGTTCGCGAATCGATTAAAAAGCTGACCGAAGGCTTTGATGGCAGCCAGGCGGCTCGTGGTAAACTACTTTATGCGCTTGGCAACACACTGAGAGCCTTTGGCGAATATGAGGAATCGCTGCCGCCTTTGCAACTTTCCCAAAAAATATTGGAAAAAGAGGTGCCGCCGACCTCTCAGGAATACGTTAGTTGTGTATGCCAGCTTGGCAAAACCCTGCGTGCCCTGAACCGCCATGACGAATCAAAAAAGATTTTTGAGGAAGCCATCAAACGGCTTCAGGAGGTAGGCGATTCCAAATCAAGCCGTTACCGATCGGTGGTTTACAACCTGGGCCTGACCGATCTGAAACTGGGCAGGAATGACGCAGCACTTGCCACTTTTCTAAATCTTGAGTCGATGATTGAAAAGCTGCCGAAATACGACGCATTTGAGCTGGCCATGGTCCGTTCCAATATTGCAGGCGTCTACTCTACGCGTGGAGAACTGGACAATGCCATTGCGATCTGGAGAAAAAGCCTTGAAGTGCTGGAAAAAGAGCTTGGACCGGGTTATCCTCACACAATTGTCGCCCGTAATACACTGGCGGGCGTTTTGATCGGATTCAACCCGGTTGAATCAGAAAAACTCTATCGTGAAAATGAGAAGTGGATTCGCGAGAAATTCTCGCCTGACCTTCCTGTTTATTCCACTCGAATGAAGCAGCTGGCAATGGGCTATAAAAGGCTGGGTCTGCAGGATGATGAGAAGAGGATCATGAAGCTCTTGCCGCCTGGCAAATCGCGTGGATTAATTAATGAGACCGACCCATGATTGAACCTGAAAATAAAGACGATCGACCAGCGGCATCTGCCGCCGCCACTGATAATGCCATGCAATTGATGCAGACGCTTTATCATGAGCTTCGCACGCTGGCTGAACGCTATTTTCAGCCGACAAACCATGGTTATCACACACTTCAGCCAACAGCTTTGGTGCATGAAGTTTTTATTCGAATGTCTCATTACAGCCCCGGGCAGCAGTTTCAAAATAAATCTGAATTTTACCGGGTTGCCGCTGAATCGATGCGCCAGATCCTGATTGAAAATTACCGGAGAAAGTCTGCAATCAAGCGAGGTGGCCATATGGTTCGTCTGGCAATTCCTATTCAGCAATTGGCAGACCCCACCGATTTTATCGACGTTCTGGAACTTAACGACCTTCTTGAAACCCTGGCACGCGATGAACCCCGAAAGGCAGAGCTTGTTAAACTTCGGTTCTTCTGTGGTCTGACAACCGAACAGGCGGCCGATGCGCTGGCTATTTCAACAGCCACGGCCGACCGCTGGTGGGCTTTTGCCAAGGCCTATCTGGCCATGAAAATGGGTAAGTGAGCCGGCCTGTTCAAGCCGACTCACTTACCCGCTCGGGTGTTTCCGTTTTATTAACCGACTCAGCCGATCTGGCTGGTGCTAACCTGGCTGAAACCAACCAGCCCCTTGCTCAGGTTAAATGAAATGTCATAGACCGTGAATGTCCAAAGGCCTGTGTTCACGTAATTCCAGCCGGGGGCTGAACTTGCTGAGTGTCGGCCGGCCGAGAGCGGAATTTTCGGGAATGGCTTGCCCGTTAAGCTGGTGGCTACAAAATCGCCCTGGCCTGATCCTGCAGTTCTGGCCATGATTTTAAAATCGACATTGTCCCGAATTTCCGACTTGGTTTTGTCCGGTTTGAAAAATCGGGTCCTCACGTTCACACCGTTTTTATTATTGATCGACCTGGCCTGCCAGATAGTCGCACTCGGGGCACCTGTGTCAATTGTCCAGCCAATGTTGCTGAATGTCTGCTTGAGGCCTCGTTTTTTGTCGTGAAGCTCGAAAGTTGCGTTGGCCACCTGCTCGGAATAGGCACTCACTCCAGTCACCGGAAAATAAACAGGCTGACCTGTGGTGCGACTGGTAAACGGGTTCATCTTCACCTGCGAAGTGCCAGTCGGCTGGGCTGATGGATCGATCCCGATCTGAAGATAGGGCTGGGTAGAACCATCAATCGCCCCGACATGCACCGTGAATTCGACATCTAGCCCCTCCGGCATCGGAATCTGCGGCAGAATCGAATAGATATTTGAACCCTTGCTGGAAGAAATCGGCTGCAGCGAGGCCCCGAAATCGCCATAGAAATTGCCAAACAGCGGCGGTTCGCCATCCTTCAGGGCTTTATTCCAATCAGACGCAGCGATACTGTTTCTGTTGTTTTTAAAACTCGTGATCTGGGCCAGGTCAACCTTGCCGGAAGTGACAACGGGCGACGGAGCCTGCCCATTGGTTCCCGGCGCATAAAGTGTAACGGTCGTGCTGACAAGATTTGCCTTGTAAACATTGCCTGATGAATAAGTGATATTCATCGTCCCGGTCTCTTTGGTTTCGAAACTGCCCCACCACTGGCAATCGCAATCTTTCTTGGAATAGGCGGCCCAGAAGCCTTCGCCACCGGTGTCAAATTCATAAAGCTTCGGCGGCCCGCCACCAAGGCCGACATAAATGCCAAGTTTATATACCGGTGTTTGGCCCGCCGGCTTGATATTCACCAACTCCAGCGGAATCTTGTAAGGGGTTACCGCCGGCACTGCCCGCTCTTCCAGCCTGCCACCATCAATCAGTGGCCGAAATGAGCGTGAATTACGTTGAATGGCCGACTCAGTTCGGCTTTTCGTGAAGATTTGCAGAATTTTCATCAGAGGATGGACTCGTCTCAGTCGTGATTTCAAAATGTATATCAACCTCTGTGGTTAATTAAGTTTTTTATGGAGGCAGTCACTCATTTTTTTTTAAATTTTCCAGAAAAATTTCACATAACCCAAATTGACCTGCCACAAACGGTGTCAAAGAGATTTTACAGAATGTTATCGCAAAATTTTCCGCCGCCTCTTTGCTTGTCGACGTGAAGATTTCATAACGATCGGACGTTAAATTCATCTCAATGGCGACTCACGGCTTTGACGCACTTGCCCGGTTCGTTCAAAATAAGTCTTAACTTCGTCAACCAACAGGCTCGACAATTGATACTCATCCAACGGAGGCCCCCAGGGATGCACCTTCATCGCCAATTTGCATGCATCGCGATTCTCGCGGCAGTGCCATTGCTTTTCAGCTCAGCAACCACCAATGCTCAGGTGCCGCGCGTCTCAGGCGTTGACGTTCAGCCCCTCACAGCACAGGTCAAACGTATCAGCGATTCTCTGGAATCACTGGGCCAACCTTTGCCCGCCCCGGTTCAGGAACAACTGAAAAAAGCCCTGGCCGAGACAAACCCCGGCAAGGCCGTGCTGGCCATTCAGGATGCACTCGACCCCCTTTGCCTGGCTTATGTGAACATTAATCCCGAAAGCCGCGTGAAGGCCGACACCGGCCCCGTCGCCAAAACCCTGACCCAGCACGGCTGGTCGGTCTTTCTTGTGAAAGTGGCCAACGAAGCCGGCGTGACGGCACCCCTGGCCGTTGAAAGCCCCAACGCCTTGCCGCTGGTCAAGCCCTCCACCTCGTCACCCAGCCCGAAGGTGACGATTCCCCTCTCGGAAGTGCCCAACCGCTGGGCCGACATCAAAATGTTTAACGACCGCCCCATGACCCGTACCCTCTCGGGCCTTGAGGTCGAATATCGCCTGGTGCAGATTTACAGCCGCGACGCCGGCAAGCGTGAAGCCCGCCTCAGCTTCAATGTGGGGCAGGGTTCGCAGGATCTCGGCTTCCGGGCCGATGTTGACATCCTTTTCGACTGCAAGCCCGGCGTGAAGCTTGTCTTTGACGTCAAAGACGTCGATGGCTCGAGTGTCATGGCCAGCTTTCTCATTAAAGACCGTCTCGGCCGGGTTTATCCAGCCCAGAGCCGCCGCCTTGCCCCTGACTTCTTCTTCCACCCGCAGATTTACCGCACTACGGGCGAAAATGTGGTGCTTCCGCCCGGCGAATACACGGTGAGCTGGACACGCGGGCCCGAATACCTGGAACAGACCCGAATCGTAAAAGTGCCCGCTGGTGTGGCCGAGCATCGCGAAACCTTTCAACTGAAGCGCTGGCTGGCCCTGACCAACTACAAATGGTTTTCTGGCGATCACCATGTGCATGCCGCCGGTTGTGCCCACTATGAAAGCCCGACCGAAGGCGTGACCCCTGAAGACATGATGCGGCAGATTCTGGGCGAAGACCTGAATGTCGGTTGCGTGCTTTCATGGGGCCCGTGCTGGTACTTTCAGAAGCAGTATTTCGACGGCAAGCTGCATCCGCTCTCAAGGCCTGACTATCTCATGCGATACGATGTGGAAGTCTCGGGCTTTCCTTCAAGCCATGCGGGGCATCTCTGCCTGTTACGACTGAAAGAGGACGATTACCCCGGCACTGAGCGTATTGAACAGTGGCCAAGCTGGACACTGCCCGTGCTGAAGTGGGGCAAGTCGCAGGGCGGTGTGGTCGGCTTCAGCCACTCGGGCTGGGGGCTGCGCATCACCGACGAAAAGATTCCGTCGCTGCAGATGCCTCCATTTGATGGCATCGGAGCCAATGAATATATCGTTGACGTGACACATGATGCCGTCGATTTCATTTCATCGGTAGATACGCCGATCAACTGGGAACTGAATATCTGGTATCACACCTTGAATTGCGGCTTTAAGGCCCGTATCAGCGGCGAAACCGACTTTCCCTGCATTTATGGCGAGCGAGTTGGCCTGGGCCGGCTGTATGTGAAGCTGGAGGACGGCAAACTTGATTTTGACCGCTATATTGAAGAAATCAAGAATGGCCGCAGCTATGTGACGGATGGCAAAAGTCACTTGTTTGATTTTAAGGTGAACGACGTGGAAGTTGGCAAAAATGGCTCGGAACTGAAATTGGCCGCCCCTGGCACGGTGAAGGTTTCATCCAAATTTGCCGCCATGTTGCCGGAAAGCCGTCCTGAGCAGTTCAAAGGCATTGAAAAGCGCCCGCTTGAGCAGAAGCCTTATTGGGAGCTTGAGCGATCGCGCATGGGGGCCTCGCGGCAGGTGCCGGTTGAGGTGATTGTCAATGGCCAGCCTGTGGCGTCAAAAGTCGTTGAAGCCGATGGCAAAACGCTTGACCTGAATTTTGATGTTCCGATCAAAGAATCAAGCTGGGTAGCCCTGCGTGTGTGGCCTTCCAGCCACACCAACCCGATCTGGGTCACGGTTGACAACAAGCCGGTGAGGGCATCAAAAGCCTCAGCCGAATGGTGTCTGAAAGCCGTTGACACCTGTTGGACACAGAAAGAGCCCCGCTATCGGGCCGAAGAGAAAAAAGCAGCGGCCGAAGCCTATGAGCACGCCCGCAAGGCTTATCAGAAGATTCTTCAGGAATCTCCAGGAAATTAATCAACCCGCCTGAAATTGACCGGCGCGTTATAATGGAAAGCCAGGGCGATTTCGAATCAGCGAGATCGCCCAGACTTTATCAGGCCCGGAAAGCACTGAATGCAAAGGGTTTCAGGCATGTCCACTGTCGAGCGGCAACCTGCCACGATTGATGATCTTTATAAAGTGGAAGGCAAGGCAGAGCTTGTCGGTGGAGAGATTGTCAAAATGAGTCCATCGGGTGAATATCATGGTTCTCTGGCGGGATTGATTTATCGCTCGCTCTGGAATTATAGCGACAAATTGAGAATTGGGCGAGCGTTCCCCGACAACACTGCTTTTTTGTGCGACTTGCCGCATCGCAAATCATTTGCGCCCGATGCAAGCTTTTATCTGATCGGGCAGCCGCGATCTGGCCGAAAGTTTCTTCCTGAACCACCCGTTTTCGCGGTTGAAATTCGCTCGGAAAACGACTACGGCCCGCGTGCCGAAAAAGCCATGGCCGAAAAGCGAGCCGATTACTTCGCCGCCGGCACGAAAGCCGTTTGGGATGTTGACCCGGAAGGCCCAGTGTTTGTG
>JBEITT010000081.1:0-23925 GCA_040374745.1 Planctomycetaceae bacterium
GAGTTCTCGACCTGCTTGATTCACTTCTGCTTTCGGCACCTGTTGGCTGGATTATGCTGGAACTGATGGGCTCTTGATCCGATTCCGTTCAGTTTTTCGGATGAATGTTCAAATAATCGCTTCAATACTGCATAAAAATCATCAACAGACACTGGCTGATGCCCGAATTCCATTGATTTTTAGCTAATCTACCACAGATAATGATATAATTCATTTGGAATCTTCGCAGACCGGAATGATTCCCTGAACCGGAGCAAACAAGGAACGCCAATGGCCGATGCGCCTATTTCCGTAACGATCAGCCTTGATAATCACGACGAAGAACTGGCCGTGCTGGGTAGCCGCGATCAATATCTGCGGCAAATTCGTGATGCCACCGGCGTGAAAATACTGGCTCGGCATGGCGAACTCCGGATTGATGGTGATCGAGACAAGGTCGAACGGGCAAAATCGGTATTTGAAGAGCTTCGTGCCCTATATAAAAATCGTCAGTCAATATCCTCAAATGAGGTTTCCCGCATCCTTGACGGTGGATCTTCTGTCGGCTCCAAATCTGCGGACGGGCCTGCCTTGCCTGTGGCTCTCGAAATTCGCGAAGGATCAAAAAGCCTTCGGGCCCGGACCGATGGTCAGGCCGAGTATCTGAAAGCCCTGAGGGAGAATGAATTAGTTTTCGTGTTGGGGCCAGCGGGCACCGGAAAAACTTATCTGGCAGTTGCTATGGCAGTTGCCGCTTTGCGTTCCGGCAGTATCAAGAAAATTGTATTGGTTCGGCCAGCGGTCGAGGCGGGTGAACACCTGGGCTTCCTGCCCGGCGATCTTGAAGCCAAGATCAACCCCTATCTCAGGCCATTGCTCGATGCCCTGCACGACCTCATGGAATTTGAAGCAATCAGGCGTTATATGACCAACGATCTGATTGAAATTGCCCCTCTGGCCTACATGCGGGGGCGAACTCTCAACGATGCCATGATCATTCTTGACGAAGGTCAGAATGCCACTATCCCTCAGATGAAAATGTTCCTGACACGTATGGGCACTAATGCCCGGATCGTGGTGACTGGCGATCCTTCCCAAAACGACCTGCCCACCGGCACACCCAGCGGCCTGAATGACGCAGTGGCCCGTGTGAACGATATTCCTGGTGTGGCCGTGGTGCGAATGACCAGGGCCGACATCGTAAGGCACCCGCTTGTTCAGGCCATTGTCGATGCCTACGAAAAACCTCTGGATCAATAAAAGGCTATGCCAGAAAGCCTCTTCTTTATCACATTTCATCAAAAATAACCTATGAGCTGGGCACCTCGTCGGATTCGTCTGTCACGGCTGACTCGGGGCTCTCAAGTCGATTTTGGCTCGGGCGAGCGTCGTGAACTACACCGGGGTTCACGGGCCAGGCTTGTTATAGTAACCATTTCCTGCCTGCTCACAGCTTGCATTGTGCACGGCTGGGGTCCGGCTTTTGGGTTTCGCACCGGGCAGGTGCCCCAGCGTGAAATCAGGCTGAAAGTTGCCGGTATTGAGCGACGAAACGCCCTGAGAACAAACGGTCAGCGGCAGTTGCAGGAAGATTCTGTTCTACCCCGCCTGGTTAACGACCCCCGACCGATTCTCGACCTGATCAAAAGCATCGAAGATCTGGCAGCCTCTGTTTCATCTGCGTCAAATATTGCAGACTTGCCAGACAGCCAGTTGCAGAAGTGGGGAATGATAGATAAAGACACCTTTGAGGATTTGAGAGAGGCCAACGATGTGCCCGAACGTCACGAACTCTTTTCCAAAGAGATTCGTACCGCTTTCGAGCCAATTATTCGAGACGGTGTTCTCAGCCTTGCCCCTCTGCCACGACAGTATCAGAACGCACGCACTTTCGCCGTGCGGCGTGATGGGCAGAATGTGCTGGAATCGCGGGCAGTTTCAATCGACCGGCTTCTGCACGAGCGACTATTTCGTAAAGAGAGCGATTTTTACCGGCATTTTGTCAGCAGCTTTCGCCAGCCAGAACTGGGGCAGAGGCTTTTTGAACTCATTTTGCCCAAGCTGGCCCAGACTGCCACGCTGAGCTATGATGAAATTGCTACCAACCAAGCCCGCGATGAAGCCCGCTCGAACGTGCCCGAGGTGTTCGACCAGTTCAAACGCGGCGACCTGATTGTCGAACAGGGCCAGGCCATCGACAATGAAAATCTGGAACTGCTGAAGCTGGAACACGATGCGTTCGTGAGTGGTTTCACCATCAGGGCCATGGTGCTTCGTTGGGTGGCGGCTATCGGCCTGTGCGGTGCCCTTTACGGGTTTATCATTATTTATCTCGTTCGAAACGAACCCCGAATTGCGCACAACACATCACGCATTTTACTATTATGCGTTCTATTGAATCTCTGTTTGCTGCTGGCGCGGGTAGTCTCGATACAGACATGGGATGCTGAGACTCTGCCCGTTGCTGTCTGCGGTATGATCGCCACCATCGCCTTTGGTATGGATGTGGCCATTATTTTTTCGCTCGGGCTCTCCATTCTGACATGCCTGGCACTGGGTGTGGGGATTGACGAAGCGATTGTGCTTTTTGCCGGTACTTCCGCCGGTGTCGTCACTCTAGGCGATGTACGCTCGCGAACCAAAATCATCAAGGTTGGCTTTATCATCGGTATCGTTAATTTCCTGATGACATGGATGGCTGATCTCTGGCAGCAGGATCCGCACGGGCTCATCCTCTCAATCAGTCTCTGGCGTGCCTGCTGGGGCATCATGGCAGGGTTCTTTCTGGGCGGGATTCTGCCATTCCTGGAATCGAATCTCGGCCTGGTCACTGGCATCAGCCTGCTTGAACTGGCCGATGCACGGCATCCACTCTTGCAGGAACTGGTCAGACGGGCTCCTGGAACTTATAACCACTCCATCACGGTTGGAGCACTGGCTGAATCTGCCGCCGAAAAGATTGGTGCCAATGCACTTCTCGTTCGGGTTGGGGCTTATTTTCACGATATTGGCAAGATGATTAAACCGGATTATTTTGTTGAGAATCAGACACGTGGGCAGACAAGCAGGCATCAGGGCCTGAGCCCGTCAATCAGTACGATGATTATTATTGGCCATGTCAAGGATGGTTATGAACTGGGTCGCGAGCACAACCTTCCCCAGCCCATTCTTGATCTCATTCAGCAACACCATGGCACCACGGTCGTCGAATATTTCTACAGAGAAGCCACCCGCCGCGAACAAAACTCGGACTATCCTGAAGCAGTACAGGAAGGAGCTTTCCGTTACCCCGGGCCTCGGCCACTGACCAAAGAAGCGGCAATCCTGATGATCTGTGATGCTGTTGAATCAATCAGTCGCACGCTTTCCGACCCCACGCCGGCAAGGCTTGAAGCTGTGGTGAACGACCTTGTCGAAAAACGTCTTGCCGACGGCCAGTTCGACGACTGCGGCATGACCCTCAAAGAACTGGCCGATGTCAAGAAAAGCGTCACCAAATCGCTCATCGCCATTTATCATGCCCGTATCAAATACCCGGAAACTCGTTCGGCCTGATTACGTTAATTCTGATTTCAATGGCATCTTAGGCCCAAAAAAAATCCAGCACTTGCATGAATCACACCCATTCGCCAGCCTTCCTGATCGATGTCACCAACCGGCAGAGGGCCATGCCCGTTGACATCAATCTTGTTCGCAGCCTTGTCAGCCAAATGCTCACGCAACTTGAGTACCGCAGGGCCGAAATCAGTATCCAGCTGGTTGATAACACTTCCATTGCAAATCTGAATCAGTCGCGGCTTAATCACGAAGGCCCAACCGACATAATCACCTTCCCGATGAGCCCGCCCGATGCCCCAATCCTTGAAGGCGAGCTGATAATTTCTGCCGAATGGGCAAAAGAAACAGCCCAGGCAAATAACGACAACCCATTTGATGAATTGACACTTTATCTGGCCCATGGTCTATTGCACTTGGCCGGGCAGGACGACGTTGCCCCCGATGACGCGAGGGAAATGCGGTTCAGGGAGTTTCAACTTCTGACTTCATTGGGAATTACATTACCCAAAAACCGGTTTTGCGAATGGCAGGAATGAGCTATGCCATCACTGCGAACCGATGCACTGGTCCTCAGATACACTGACTACTCCAACTCAAGCCGGATTTTTACGCTATTCACCCGTGATCTTGGCAAGGTTGACGCCATCGCCAAGGGTTCACGGCGGCTGAAAGGCCCGTTTGAGAATGCTCTTGACCTTTTATCCGTTTGCGATATTGTCTTGCTCTATAAAAGCAACGAAACGCTTGACCTGGTGACAGAAGCCTGTCTTGTTGAGCGTTTTGCGGCGTTAGGAGCGAATCTGGCAACCATGTATGCCGGGTGCTACCTGGCTGAACTGCTGACCGAACTGACCCAGCCACACGACCCACACCCCCGGTTATTTGATTCAGCCGTCATCACCCTGCGGTATCTGAACCATTCGCCACTGGATCGCCGAAGAATCATGCGGTTCGAACTGGCACTTCTGCGGGAGCTGGGTCTTATGCCAAGTCTTGAAACGTGCGTGCACTGCGGTATGCCGCCCGTCTCTGCACAGGCCAATCAGTCAGTAGCCTTCGGGCTGGCGACTGGGGGTGTCATTTGTGCCGAGTGCCGGCCGGGCCAGCCGCATGTGGCTACACTTTCAGGACAGACGCTGGAACTACTGCGTGCCCTGACACAACGCGGCAATGCATGGCGGTCAATCGGTGCACCCCGCGATGAAAACATGGCCCGCGAGGTGGTTGCCTCAATTATTTGTCACCTGCTTGGGCGCCGGCCTCGCATGCACCGCTATCTCTTTTCGGGGAACGAAATGTAGATCCTGGCATGATTGACTCGTGCCGAACCCGACCTCTCCGGCTCGGCGGTATGACTCAACGCTCCTTTTTCGATGCTCAGGTAGCGAAGGATCGCTCCCTTATGAACCGCTCAAACGCATGGATGCGTGCCATTAAAAGACAATCCCCTTTACTGATCGCCTGCCTGAGCTTCTGCCTGACGCTTCTATCAGGCTGCGCCAGTGGTGCCAATTCTGTGCTCTCCCGCTGGTCGATGGTGCGTGATGAAGGCATCGCCAAGGGAATCTCGGGCGAGGAATATGCAAACGCCACCAAATCTTCAGGTAGAAACCGATTTGGGCCGGCAGGCGTGATTGATTATTTTCGTGGCAAAGATGGATCTCAACAGCAGACCAATGCGGCCAATGTCGCGGCTGATGCTCTGAAAAAAACATCTTCCCGCGACAACTGGCAGATTCAACAGGTTAGTACCGACCCTGAAACCGAGGCCGAATTCCAGGTCGCTGAAAAAGCGTTTCAGCAGGGGAATCTAAATGACGCCAAAAGCCGATTCAAAAAGCTGGCCAAGCGGCATAAAGGCAAGCCGATGGGGGAATCCGCACAGTTTTACGTGGCTGAATGCGAATTCCAGCAGTCCGACTTCGTCTCGGCTCATGATTCTTACGAAAGGCTCGTGGCCGATTATCCGGGAACTCGCTTTCTCGACAGGGTCGTCGCCCGTGAATATGCCATCGCCCGACAGTGGCTGGTTGCTGCAGGCATGGACCTGCCAAGACTTCGTGATGAATCGTCGGCTTCACTGACACCAGGCGGCTTTCGCGATCGTGGCCCGGAACTGATCATGCCGAAACTGCCGGACGACAAAAAACCTGCGGCTGAAAAAGACAAAGACCCCGCTGTTACCCGCGCTGGCGATGGCCCAGCCGCCGAATCCGATAAGTCAGCCTCCGACAAAGCCGCTATTGCAAGCGATCTGCCGGTCGCCCCTGAAAAAGTGCCATGGTATGCCAGATTCACCGGTCTTTTGCCGGGAGTTGATGTTCGAGGCCACGGCTTTGCGGCCCTTGAGCATGTTCGCCACCACGACCCAACCGGCCCATTGGCCGACGATGCCACCATACTGTTGGCCGATGCCTATTTTCAATTCAAGGATTACGACACGGCCAATATCTATTACGACCAGTTTCTGACCGACTTTCCCAAAAGCCCGATGTATCGTGAAGCTCAGGAAAAATCGATCCTTTCCAAAGTTAATTCCTACATTGGCCCGGAATACGACGCCCAGCAACTGGAAAAGGCCCGCGAACTCATTCAGCGTACTCTTGCCGCCTATCCCGATCGGCCCCGCGACGAGCAGAAACGACTTTATCACCTGCTTGACCTGATCACCGATCAGGAAGCCGAACGGGCGTTTCTCACCGGCGACTACTATCGCCGCACCGGTAAAGCCATGGCCGCCGAGTTTTATCTGGGCAAGGTCATAGCCAAGTACCCTAACAGCACCTGGGCCGAGAAATCTCGAGAGCAGATGGAACTGGTGGCCAAGATGCCCCGCAAATTCACCGCTCCGTCGAAGATCATGAGCCAGCCGGGTGCCCCCGACCCCATGTCGATGAACCGCGGCAGTAATTCCGGCCCGGGCAGTATGATGAACCCAAGTAACATGACAGGACCCTGATCATGGTCCAGAGGCCATTGCAACATAAGCCAGCCTTTAATCGCCGTAGAATTCTCTCAGCGGCTTCCGCCGGCTTTCTCGCCGTTATCATCACCGGTTGCGGCTACAGCATTCGCCAGCCTTATAATCGTGAAATACGCACGGTATATGTTCCTATTTTCCGCAACCTGACCTATCGTCGCGACCTTAACCTGATGCTTACAGAAGCCGTCTGCAAAGAGATTGAAAAACGCACACCTTATAAGGTTGTTGGTTCACCGGAAGGGGCCGACAGCCAGCTCAGCGGCGAAGTGACATTCGCTGACAAAAACCTTGTGGTTGAAAATCCACAGAACCTGCCCCGCCAGCTTTCGGCTTCACTTGTTTCGAATGTTGTCTGGAAGGACATTCGCGACGGTGATAATTCAAAGGACGTCGGCAAGGTGACCCTTCGTGAAAATGTCACCTTCAGCCCCGAATTCGGCGACACCACGCTCATGGCCTATCAGAATGCCTGCCAGAAAATGGCCGAACAGATCGCCTCAATGATGGAACAACCGTGGTAATTTCAAACAAAATCTGCCTTTCTGAAATCGCCAATTGCTGATATAAATTTTCTAAGTATTGATTCGAAAGCCGCTGGTGAAAATCGGTGGATGTCAAGGACGACCACACCCATGCCAATGGTGGAACTGCCACCACAGATCGAAGACGAAACGGCCGTTTTTCCGGCCGGAGCCAGGCCACACCCAGCCTTGGCCGAGCGACTTTCTGCAATCAAAGCAGTTGTATCACGAGACATCGACGAATTTCACGCCTATAAGGCCGTGATTGGTAATCTCGTGGCCCAGGAATTACAGGTTCGATACCAGCGATCAATGCTTGGCTTCCTCTGGACACTTGTCAACCCAGCCCTCATGATGGGCACTCAGGCTCTTGTCTTTTCAAGGCTTTTTCGCGGCATGGGCGACATGGGCCCGTGGCAGTATACAATTTTTCTGTTCTCGGGAGCCATGCCATGGACATTTCTCTCAACCAGCATCACTGATTCAACCACCAGCCTGATTCATAACGAAGGTCTGATCCGCAAAATATACGTGCCCAAATGGATCTTTCCATTGGCCAGGGTACTGATTCAGGGCATCACTTTCATGCTTTCAATGGCAGCACTCTTCTTTATGCTCTGGCCTCTGGGGGCCACCATCTCTACCAGCCTGTTCGCCCTGCCTCTCGCCTTCATTCTTCTGGGCATCTTCACCATGGGCCTGGGGTTGGCAGCCGCCACCATTCACACGTTTTTCCGCGATTTCGGCCACTTTCTCAATGTCGGCCTGCAGGCATGGTATTTTCTTACACCCATCATCTACAAAGCCGACTTTCTGCCGGCCGAAGAACGCTGGAAGTTCTGGCTTAATCCGGCTTATCCATTTGTCAGGCTGTTTCAGACGATCATTCAGGAAGCCCGCTGGCCAGAACTTTGGCTCTTTGGCGTAGCTACCCTGATTGCCACCGCCACATTTGCATTTGGTTATGCGATATTCAAGTCGCAGGAACAAAAGATTGTATTTCGACTCTGATTTTTATCAGATGCTGGTGGAGCCCCTGCGATGAGCACCCTCGAACAAACCCGGATTGATTCAGGCCACCCAGCCCGAAACCCCGCTATCGCTGTGTCCCGCCCCATAAGTAACACTGAATTCAACTCACAACATAACATCGATCTGGATGATAACGTCGTCTGCCTGAAAAACATTTCATTAAAGTTCATCAGTTATAAAGATACACACCCATCGCTGAAACAAGCAGTTTTAAATCTCATCCTCAGACGCAAGTCGCCGGCACAGGACAATTCATTCTGGGCCCTTCGCGACATCAGTCTCAACATCCGTAAAGGGGAACGGGTCGCTCTGATTGGCAACAATGGCGCAGGCAAAAGCACATTGCTTAAAGTAATTGCCCGCATTTATGAGCCAAGCCAGGGTGAAATTACTATTCATGGCCGCGTGGCTCCGATGATTGAAATGGGTGCCGGGTTTCATCCGGAACTTACAGGGCAACGCAATATCATGCTCAACGGGGCCTTAATGGGTATGTCGGCTGCTACCATGAAAATGAAATCTCCGGCAATCTGGAACTGGACAGGCCTCGGTGAATTTGCAGAACTACCATTAAAATATTATTCCAGCGGTATGTTTCAGCGGCTTGCATTTGCCATTGCCACCGAAGTGGAGCCTGAAATTCTACTGGTTGACGAATCACTCAATGCCGGCGATGCGACATTTGTCGAAAAAGCCAAGGCCCGAATTCTGGAAGTTTTTGACAGGGCCAAAGCTGTGATTATTGTTTCACATGACCTTTCGATTGTCAGGGAATTATGTGATCGCGTTATCTGGCTGGAACGTGGCCAAGTCATTGCCGACGGTCCCACACAGGAAGTAGTTGATCGTTACATCGCCCGCGTCCACCAGCAGGCTACCGGTCATTAAGGAATTATCATGATTCCTGATAAAAGATAAATTAGTCTTTATCCATCCAGAATCGTCGGGCCTGCATCAGATTTACAAAGTGCTGAATAATCGGCGTCTCTTCCAGCGCTGTCCAGCGAGCATCGGCATCAGCTTCAGTTCGGGCATTGCTTTTGGCTTCGGCACTTAACTCGATTTTTAATTTAATCGATTTGCCAAAAACTTCCCTTGCCGCCTTTCCAATTTTTTCCTCGTCAGCCTCGGGCTGAAGCGTAGCGACCAGTGTGTCAAATGTCGTGGGAACGCGGCACAGAAGCGAGCCATCAGCCGCAAAGCCTGCGGGGGGATAGCCAGCAATCACCGTGCCATATCGCATTCCCAGCTTGCCGACAAATTCTGACCAACGCCCCTGAATTCGCTCAAGACTTGGCAAATCAGTTTGTTTCCGATCATCACCAGCCGGTACGCTGGTTCTAGAGATCGGTGCCGAACCCGTCGGTGGGGGGTCATCACGATAAACTTCTGTGACGGCAACAACCGGCTCATGCCGTCGATCCATGGCTGAAACGACTGTTTCAGGTTTCTGGACGACAGGCGAAACAGAACCTGTTGAAGAAGCGACCGAAGCTGATATTGCTGATGAACTTGATGGCGATGCACTGATTCGCTGGGTGGTGACAGAAGTCGCCGTTGCCCCTGCTGAAGGCCGTGATGCTGCAGTTAGTGGCCCACCACCTGCCTTGATCTGGGCAACAACATCAGCCAGATCAGCCAGCTTGTCGAGCCGGGCAACGCGGGCCAGACCAAGTTCAGCCAGCAATCGACCCTGTGGGTTGCCTTTCATTTTGGCGCGGGTCTCGGCCAGAATCTGCATGGCAGCGAGAATTGAATCCAGGCCCCAGTCACGGCTCATTGATTCCAGCCTTGGTTTCTGCCTTGAGCCCACGGCAATCAAAGGCGTGGTCGAGCCAGATGCCTGCACCATGGCATCACGCAACAGTTCAAGAAGGCCACTGACAAGATCGCCCGGCTGCACACCCACGTTAATTGCTGAATCAACAAGCAGAAGCACGCGTGCAAGATCATGTGCCACCACGGCTTCCAGCATTTCAAGCATGCGGTCGTCGCTGGCGAGACCCAGAATTTCGCGTGTTTTCTCATCGCTCAGCTGGCCTTCCGTGTGCACCAGCAATCGTTCAAGCAGCGACTGGGCATCACGCATTGAGCCACCCGCCCGCCGGGCTACTGTCCAGAGGGCATCATTCTCGACATCAACGCCTTCTTTCTGGCAGATCTCAGCCAGGGTGTTCACGATCGAATCGGGGCTGATCCCCGCAAAATCAAATCGCTGACAGCGGGAAAGCACGGTGATCGGAATCTTGTGCGACTCGGTTGTCGCAAAGAAAAATTTCACATGCTCGGGCGGTTCTTCCAGCGTCTTGAGCAGGGCATTAAAAGCCCCGGTCGAAAGCATGTGCACTTCGTCAATGTAATAGATTTTGAACCTGGCCCGGCTGGGCCGCAGACTGACATTGGCACGCAACTCTCGAACGGCTTCTACACCGTTGTTGCTGGCACCGTCAATTTCTATGACATCCACATCCTGCCCAACGGCAATCGAACGGCAGATATCGCATTCGTTACAGGGCTTGTCCGTCGGTCCATTCACGCAGTTCAGGCATTTGGCGAATATCCTCGCCATGCTCGTCTTGCCCACACCTCTCGTGCCTGTAAAGAGATAGGCATGGGTAATACGATTTAGGCGAATGGCGTTACGAATGGCGGCAACAACATGGTCCTGACCAACCAGGTCATCAAGTGTCTGCGGCCGATAACGGCGGGCAACAACCTGATAGGATGTTGATCCGTTAGTCGATTCAGACCGCTCAAAGGGTTGATCACTCACAACCGATGCGCCTCTGAAAAAGCGTTATTCAATGCCCCAGCCGGATCAAATAATCCATTAATCTGAAAATACCAGCCGGATATTTTTCGGTATCTGCCAGAATCCTTAAGGGTTGCGGGTGAGCCGGGGAGGCGCTCCCAGGCACATGGCAACGATGTTTATGGCTGCTCCGTTCCCGTCCTGACCAGGTTCACAAGCCACCATTGCCAGGGTCCCCCCCGGCTCACCTGAAACCCTTCAAAGAATTGCCTGATTCAAGCAAATCCCCAAGTTTCGCAAGAGATTTCTGCACATTGCAATGGTCAAATCCTCTCACTTCCCATATTGTGAAGGCTTGAGACCAAAATGGCAAGTGAGCCATTCCCGAATGATTCGTCAGAATGCCTTCTGGGAAACGATCGTTCGGGTTTTAGGGATTGGTAAAAATTGTGCGGCAGCTCACGGCAACCAATCGCCCAAAGGCCGTGGCCACCCCAGCGATCCACTGACTCATCGTGAATACGAACCTCCCAAGGGACTGGTCGGAAATTCTCAACCAAGTCGAGGAATTCAGGCTCGAAAATGGCCTGAAGATTCTGCTTCTGCCCAAGCCTGGCGTTGGGTCAGTCGTCTGCGACATCTATTACGCCGGCGGTTCAGCGGCCGATCCACCGGGCAGACCTGGCCTGTCGCATTTTCTTGAGCACATGCTTTATGACGGAACAGCCCTGTTAAAGCCAGGGGCCATTGACACCGTCATGTTGCGGGCCGCTGGCCAGCATAATGCCGAAACAGGCGCAGATTTCAGCCACTTCTGGTGCCAGTTGCCCCAAAAAGGCCTGGAACTGGCCTTTCTGCTTGAATCAGATCGAATGAACGGTGCGATTCTCAGCCCTGATTACATCGAAGTGGAACGCAGCATCATTCTTGAGGAAGAGGCTCGCTACAGGGAACAGCCTTTTGATGAGCTGATGAACCGCATGAATGCCACGATTTTTGCCGGGCACCCTTATGAATTTCCTGTAATAGGCACACGGGAATCGATCGCGGCGATAACGCGTGAAGACCTTGAAGCCCATTATCAGCGTGTTTTTCAGCCATCAAACGCAGTTCTCACGGTCGTCGGCGATTACAAGCCAGGCCCACGATTCCTCAAATATGCCGAAAAGCACTTTTCGGGCATCAAATCAACCACAAAGGAAGCCATTGGCAAGGATCTGCCAACGCCTTCAACATCGCATTTCAACGGCAGGCGATTGCTTCTCGAGACCGAAGAAATTGTTCCGAGGGGTGTCATACTATGGCCTGCTCCTGACC
The DNA here is from genome assembly GCA_040374745.1 of Planctomycetaceae bacterium. GTDB lineage: Bacteria > Planctomycetota > Planctomycetia > Isosphaerales > Isosphaeraceae > QWQI01. The sequence goes on from JBEITT010000081.1 coordinate 12,143, forward strand.
CGTTCGACATGCGATCAAGGGCCTGGGGCACTACTGCTTCCATACTTGGCGTAGGCCGGTCGTCACGACTCTGGCAGAAACTGGTTGAGGAAACCGACCTGGCCGCACATGTAGGCATCTCGCTATCCGACGAACGGCGAGGCGGTTATCTCGCCATTGAAATTGAGTTGAACCCCGGCTGTAGTTTCGAATCAGCCGAATCAGCCGTGCAGGAAGTGATTGACGAACTTGTGAGCAAAGGCCCTGGAGCCGAAGAGTTTCTGCGAATCAAAAGACAGAGATTATCAGCCGCCCGGTGGTCGAGACAGCTTTCAGCCGGACTTGCCGGAATGCTGGGCACCTGGGCCGCATGCGACGACTGGCGGAAACTGGCCGAAGCCTGGAGATTAGATGAGCTTGTAGATGAGCAGGCTGTGGCTGAGGTTTTAAAAAGCCTGACACCCGAGCGAAAAGTGAGCGGCTGGACCATTCCAGGGCAGGGCCTGTCAACCAGAACAGCAACCTCTGAAATAACTTACACTACTAATTCTCCAGTTCCCGCGCAATTGGCCGACCTGCAAATTCCCAAGGTTGTGGATGAACTGGCCTATCAATCAAGGGTGCGAAGCCCATTGCGCATCGCCGGAAAATTACCCGCCCGCGAGGTGCTCGGCAATGGAATGACCGTGGTTCGCGAAAGGCTGATCGGGCAGGGGATTACAGCCATCGATCTGCGATGGCGAACTGGCTGGGTGGAAGAGCAACTGCCTGGCGTCGCCCTGATTACCGCCCGAATGTGCGAAGCGATAAAGTTGCCGGGCTCCGACTTACAGTTATGTGAATCTCTGGAATCCTATGGTATTTCAATGGATAGCTCACCTGCTGGATTTTCATTCCAGGGTTGCAGCGAAGATACTTCCCGAATGATCGACTGTGTTAACCTGATTTTGACGTGCGAAGATTTTGACGAGGAAACTTTCAGGAGAATTCTGCGCCGAACGGCGACTGAACTTGAAGCTGACATGGACGACCCTTCATTCCGCGCTGAGAACTTGCTCAGAGGCATGGTTTACGGTGGCGGTCCTGGAAGTCATGACGCACGTGGTACATTGGAAAGCCTTGAGCAGATTACACTTGATGACGTACGTCGGCACAGGTGTGATTATTACTTCGCACCAAATCTGATTGTCGGGATCGCCACTGATCAACCACAAGCAGAACTGGTAGCCGAACTTCGAAAACCTGGAATTATTAAACCGTGGCTCCACCAGAAAACAAGCCAGATAGAATCGCAACTTGTTCAGCATAATGATCTTGTAACACCATCCATTTCACGAACCCGGCGAATGCGTTCACCTGGGCTGCAAACCCATCTGGTGATGGGGCACGTGACTCTGGCAAGAACCCACCCCGACTGGATCGCCTTGCAGGTAGTTGATGTGATACTGGGCAACAGCCCAGGAAATGCCGACATGCTTACAAAGCGGCTAAGAGAAGATTTAGGAATGGTTTACAGCGTATCATCAAGTCTCACCGAGGGCGCATGGCGATGGCCGGGATACATGCGTATTGCACTATCTTGCGACCCTTCCGACATAGAAATCGTCCAGGCAGAAACCCTTGAGATTCTTCGGCATGTCTCTTCCGGAGAGATTGACCGGCAAGCATGTATTGATGCGAGAGACTATCTTGTCAGGACATGGCAGTTTGGAATGGAAGCTGCTGACGAAAGGCTTTCATCGTGGCTGGATTTTGAACTTTATGACTGGATCTTTTCTGAACCACCAATTTGGATTCAGCAGTGCGCAGAGTTAACTCCCGAGCAGATCAAAATTGCAGCTCGTCGATGGATAAGGCCGGATCGGCTGCAGATTGTCCGATTCGGCCCGAATGAGTAAATGGCTATAAGCCAATTATTTCGGATTGGTCAGATCAATCGCCTTGGTTGATTTAGGCTGGTATTCAGGCACCACAATAGCCTTGGATTTCTGATTTTCAGGACTGGTCTGCCGCGAACCGCCCGCTCCGATAACTTTACTATTATCGCTCTTGGTCTTTTCGCTTTTGGCTATGGCCTTCTGCAGATTCTTCGGCAATTCAGGGGGCCTTTGGGGGCCAATAAAGGGCAGGGCCACCAGACGCTGTCCGTCGTCAAGTCGCACCTTGACCGAAGCGGGTCTGGCCTGAGTCAGGTCGATGGAGAATATTTGTTTCTTCTCCTGCGATGTCCCTTCGTGCGTAATGACTTCCAGCTCGGCCGTCCTGACCATCTGTTTCAGGTCTTCAGGCGAGTTATAAATCGTTTTCACGTTGATTACATACTCGCCATCAAATCCGCGAGGGCATACATAAGTCTCTTCAGCCAATTTAGTTGCGCTGGTGCTACGACCATTCGAAATGAGCGATCCGCCGAATACCGTTCGCGGCATTTCATAGCTGGCCTGAGCCCCCAAAGGTTCATCTACAGCCAGGTCAAGATCGGCAATGCCCTTCCACTTCAGTTTTACAACAAGGTCACGCACCGTAGCCTTCGAGACTCGGTCCTGCATGGCCCTTGCCTCATCGCCCCGGCCTTCATCTCGCAGTTTCCTGGCAAAAGCCTCTGTTCGGGCCCGAAGTTCGCGTCGAACGCCTTCGTCCTGCCCAGGCCAGCCCAGTGAGAGTATCCCTTCCGCAGCTTCTGCCATCCGGGCCGGGTTTTTTGACTCTTCTGCCAACAGAATCGACATGAGATAGGGCTCAAGCCGGTGCGGAACACGCTTGATCAACCGGTCCAGAATCTCGGCGGGGTTGGCTTTGTAACCATCAGTTCCAACAGGTGTTACCCATTTTCGCAGAATCAGCATGTCAGCCACCTGAAAAAGATCATTCGGGTTGTCCGAATCTTTTGCCAGATGCGCTGCAAAGCCGATCAGGGTTTTGACTTCCTCAATGTCACCCTTATTCATCTCTATGGCCAGGCCAAGGGTGTCATACATCCAGACTTCGGCCAAATCAGAGTGGTGCCTTAAATAACCACGAAGCACGCCTTCAATATCCCTGAATTTGCTGTCAATCCGTAACAGTGCCACCAGTCCCAGAACATCCTCTGGGTCGTCGTTGGATTTCTCACTGGCATAATAGGCATCCCAGAATCGAATCGGATCCGTCTTGGCCTGGGACTGCGTTACCTGAGCACGGGCTGATGCCACATTGGCATTGCGTTTGGCAGCATCCTGTTTCAACGATTCCCGGGATCCAGCTGATCCGGCAGGACGCGGTAAACCACTACCGCCAATAATGATAGAACCAGACCCTTTTGCAGGAGTCTGGTTCTTGTTTGATTGACTTGGGTTAGAAACTGGGCTGTTTGGGTAAGCCTTGTTTAGTTCATTTTTTTTTCCGAGAAGCTGGATTTGCCGGGTTGCTGCTGGGGTGCAACTGGCATGCTACGCATACCACCACCCATGCCGCCACCCATGCCACCCATGCCACCGCCCATGCCACCCATACCACCGCCCATTGAGCTCATCGGTGGGAAGCCTGTCATCAGCGACATTGGAATCAGGGCCAGGTCGGCGACTGGATAGACGCGTCGGTCGGTTGGAAGGTCTTCGGCACCTTTCCAGGAGATAAACAGAAGGCCGTCCTGAACCGTGTAAGTCAGGTCAAGCTGGTCAAGCATGATCTTCAGGGCACGTTTCAGAGGAACGCCTTCAAGATTGATACGAACTGTTGACTGCATGGTGGCACTGGCATCTTCCAGACCAATGGGGTCAACGTGAATCTGAATACCGTCGTCGTTTGGCCCCTGCGTGTTCTGACTGATGTATTTCAGAACATCTTCCAGTGGCGTTTCGTTGGCGAAAGGCATGGAAAGAGGCTGTTCAAGTTTATCGTTAATCGCCTGAGTCTTGGGGTCACGCACAACCAGATCGGTTGTCTGTGCATATTTGGCACGTTTTTCAGTGATTTCGCGGAATCGCTCAGCCGATGGATATGCAATGAAATTATCGTCTGGGAAAGGCACGGCAGCACGATCAACGTCAGCCAGTGAAAGAAGATAATTGAATTCCTTCAGCGTCTCATACTGTCGGGCAAGTGCATAGAAACCGATGCGTGACGAAACAATTTCAGCAGCAACCGGGGCTGTTTCATTTGGTCGCAGGGCACTGGCCTTCTGGGCCAGTAAGCGAGCCTGAACGAATGGCTCCACTGACTGGGCAATATTGCCAAGTCCGCCCGAATAAATTACGTCGTAAATGCCCTGTGAAATCAGATTGTCAAACTGATCAAGCATGACCTTCACAGTCGCATTAACATCTTCATAATCTTGAAGAGTGCGAGCACGGGCATCAGCGATTGCACCACGACGAGCCTGGTCAGCCTGACGTTCAAGAATAGTTTCTTCCTCGCGGGTGGCAGTCAGGATCGACGCTTCAAGTTCCCGCTTGAGTTTGGCCTTGACGTCTTCCGAAACGTCCGGGGCCGAGACAACCATGTTCATCGCCTGGTGCAGCTCGTTCAAAGCTGCTTCCGGATTATTCTGATTGAGAAGATTTCTGGCGGCCTGCTGCTTCATGCGCACTTCAGCTGCAAATTGCTGATTGGCGACCGCTTCTATCTGCTTCATGCTTTCAAGTGTGGCAGCCCTCGGCTGCTGAGCATTCGCGTTGGCGTTGGCAGCGGCAGCGGCCGGTGGTTCCTGCTGGGCCCGGAAAGCAACCTGACGCACTTCGCCAATTTCGCTGATACCAGCCTTGGCCTCTGAACTATTCGGATCCAGCTTCAGGGCCTGGGTATAAAAATTGCGGGCGTCTGCTGTATAGCCCTGAGCCTGGGCCTGTCGCCCCAGATTAATGAGTTGTTCAGAAATTCGGGCATCATCAGCGATAGAAACAGCTACGGTTCCGCTGGAAAAGCCCAGAACTGCCAGAGCCAGAAACTTTTTTCGCATTGAACTGCGGGTACGGTTCAGCATGTCGCGAGTCTCCATTTCAGCCTTCGACGACCTGTTTATTCGGTTGGGTACGAATTCGTTTCCCTCGCGGCGACCATGCCCCTCTGGAACCGACTCTTTCGCGAACGCGAGATTCCACCTTCTGACCGATTTCCCCGGCCATACTCTCATTCCAATATACCACCATTTTCATCAAACGTCGGATCTCTCCGAATTATTCGATTTCAATGTAGTCTTAGAACACTCTGGGCAAATTGGGCGAGAGAGATGATCTTCGCAACTTAGGCAAAGTATCGCACAGTTTTCGCATTCTGCCAAGAGGCATCCCCTTGCAAGACACCATGAATCTTCCGGAATAATCGTTTCGACTGGATCAGCTTACGCATCCACGCGTTTTATTGAGCAGTCATTGAAACGACAGAATCGGATCGGACCCGTTAAAGGTTACGATTACTCTGAATATCTTGCCTATAAACATTATGACGCCTGAGGCAAGCAACTATTCGAAAAATGCAGAAAAAATTTATTTTCCGACACCATGTTAAATTTTAATGACAGGGTCAGCAGATCGTTCAAAGAAACAGGCTATTATCAAAGCAATCTGCAACATATAATCAACTATTGTGCTAACGCTACCGCTAACTTCATCGAGTACAAGGCAATTGGCCATGGAATTCATCGTCTCGCGGCAGCTGAATCTGGTTTTACTCTTAATTTTGGTCAATTACTCGTCAGCTTCACTTTATGCCGACAAATTCGTGATGCGTACTGGCGAGATTTATATTGGCCATTACGAACGAGATGGCGTGATCATGGGTTCGTTCGACGGCGTCAAACGAACCATTTTCCGGGCTACGCGTGTTGCCAGCCGCGAAGAGGGTTTCGGCCTGGGGGCGTGGGAATCGTTTAAGCTGGTTCAGCCCAAGAAAAATAATTTTGTCGCGAACCAGATGCCCACGATACTCAGCAGTATCCAGCCTGGCCCATGGGATGAACTGGGCCGACGCACACTGAAATACACAATCCCCAGAGGGTCAGGAAAAACCTACGACCTTACCCAGGCACTTATCGAAATTGGCCCCAAAGCCTGCAAGCTGAGAGGCATTGAAACGTATTGGGCGGGGCAGGTTTACACGTCCACTGTACCAAAGCCTGTCATTGAAGGTCTGTTGAACCGTATACCCAAAGAAGATAAAGACGAACGACTTCGAGCAGTGCGATTTTATCTTCAGGCCGGTTTTTTTGAAGAGGCCGCCCGTGCTGTCGATGCCCTCAGGCGCGACTTCCCGGATATGGCTGAAATGCTTGAAGCTGCTGCCCTTAGTATTGTTGACGAGCAGATCATGGCATCACTGCAGCAGCTGAAGAATCAGATTGCTGCAGGCTGGCCTGTTGACCCGATTCAGGCAGAATCGGCAAAAATCGTGACACAGGCAGAAAAAGCAGGTGGAGCGGCCAAAGCGGCAGCCACCGAACAACTAGACCAGATTAATGCATCAATCGACAGCAGGCGACGCCGCCTTCGCGAGCTGAAGGCCGCCTTTGATGGTGCCCGTGGCGATTCAACTACTGCCGGACCAGGGCCGCAATATCTAGCTGAAATGCTTGAAGCCCTGGAAAAATGCCCTTCCCATACAGAGCCCATTTTTGCTCCGTTTGACCTCTATACTCGAAACCCCGACGGTGTTGACCCAAAAAAAGCATGGGCCCTGGCCCTGTCGGCATGGTGTATCGGGCCTGAAAAGGCCACTGGCTCTATTGCCGTAGCATTGGCTTATGCAGATGCCTATGAGGCTATTTCCAAGGGATATAACACAGATTCAGACGCCGAACGCGACTCAATGGCATCACGTCTGGGAGTCATTCAACTGGAAGACTCTGAAAAAGAGAGGCCACTTTCAACTGCAGAAGCATCTGCCATCGCCCTTCGGGTTCGGCCTGTCAACACGCTTTCCGATGGTGCGTCCGGAAAGCCTGTAATTTATCGAGTCGGTAATGACCCCAACATTTCTCGTACCGAATACCACACTCTTGTGCCACCCGGCTATCATCATCTCGGACATTGGCCTGCAATCGTTGTACTAAACCCCGGTGGCAAGCCCACAGCAGCCCTGGATCAGTGGAAGAATGAGGCCCAACGCCGGGGCTACATAATTATTTCGCCTGATCTTGAGAGCACCGGTGCCTATCACCACTCAAGCGACGAACACGCAACGGTCACACTCTCAATTCGCGATTCCCTGAAAAGACTGGCAATCGACCCTGACCGCATTTTTGTTGTGGGAAGTCTGGGCGGCGGCGATATGGCATGGGACTATGCCACTGCCCATCCTGATATGCTCGCCGGAAGCGTAATTCTCAGTGGCCTGCCCGCTAAGTTCGTTGCACCATATAAGCCGAACACCCAGATGGTGCCTCTGTATATTGTTGAAGGCGAACTCACCCCCGGCGAGTCCCAACTCATTCAGCCTATGGCCCGCAGCCTTATGCAAAAAAATTACGATGTCACATATACTCAATATTACAAAAGAGGTTATGAATCACTTACCGAAGAAATCCCGGCGGCTTTTGAATGGATGAAAGGCCGGGTGCGTAAGCCTGCACCCGAGGAAATTTCAGCAGTGGCTGCCAGAGAGGGTGATCAGCGATTCTTTGGCCTGGTCATTCAGGAATTTACCAGCGGGCGAAGCATGGCAGCCGAAGCAGTAGAACCTTTGGGTGAAAACCTCAAGCCTGCGACCGTCGACTGCCGATTCCTCGAAAAATCAAACCAGATCCAGATAACCACAGACGGCATCAGGGCGCTGGACCTCTGGGTGAATGCCAAACAGTTTGATTTTTCAAAAAAACTTGAAGTGAAACTTGGTGGAAGAAGCCGATTTCGTGGAATTCCGGAAGTGCAGTGGGACGAATTCCTGCGTGATCTGGCGAACCGCGGCGACCGGGCCCAGACCTATTTTCTCAAGATCGAGCTGCGATGATCCCAGGTAATTCACGCCGCCGCCGTCGCCCGGAATCGGTTGATGATGCTTTGTGGGCCTATGCCACCAGCGAGCGACTGGCCAGTGAAGAAAACGAGACTTTCGCCGAGCATCCGCTGATCAAAGCCGATCTCGCGTGGTTATCCACACTTCTTGGCCCTGGGCCCGGACTTCTTGCTGATTTCGGCTGCGGGGCAGGCCGGGCGGCAATTCACATGCAACGGCTTGGCTGGAAATGCCTTGCAATCGACCTGAGCCAGCCCATGCTGCTTGAGGCAATGAAACCGGGCATGGAAATGACGACTGATTCGCGTATTGCAGCTCTTTTGCCGGTCCGGGGCAATTTGGCCAGGCTTGATTTTCTGCCGCCGGGTAAACTTGATGCCGGGCTTTGCCTATTCAGCACTCTTGGCATGATTCGGCGGGCAGAAGATCGCAGCCGATGCCTTACGGGCATGGCAAACGCCCTTAGACCTGGTGGTCGACTGTTATTACATGCCCACAATTGGTGGGTGCACCGCTGGCACAGCCAGGGCCGCCGCTGGATGCTTGCCGACTTGCCCCGCCGATGGCTTGGCCGCCCTGATTTTGGCAACCGCCAGGCCCATTATCGCGGCATTCCGGGCATTGTCATTCACAATTTTACCTGGCCCGAGATCTCTACAGAACTCAACCGTGCCGGGCTTAAAATCAAGTCGGTGAAGTGCCTTAATGGCGAAACGGCCGAAGAAATTGGCAGCCGCTTCATTAACCGCCGGTTTCAGGCCGGCGGTTGGCTGATTGAAGCAGAGAAAACGTCTTAAAATAAAACTTGGTGTAACTTATTTTCCCTTTGCCAGCTTTGCTTCAAAGAATTTCACCATTTCGTCGATCGACTTCTTCAGGTCGTTGCCTGCAAAGCCGTGGCCGGCACCTTCCACCACGAAAAGCCGGCTCTCAACGCCCTTTTCCTCAAAGGCTTTCTGAATATCCTGACTGTGTTTGATGGGGACCAGATCATCTTTATCGCCTGCAATCAGCAGGGTCGGGGCATCGTCTTTGGAGGCAGCCACCAGGGGCGACATCTGCGACGCCTCCACTTCCGTTAAGTTCAGCGCCGGGAAGCGATTATACACAGGGGCATGTGCCGGATTACTCCAGGCCATGATGCGCAAATCGGTTGGGGCCACCCACGCACAGACAGCCTGCACGCTGTCGCTGGTTTGAAGTATAGGGTCTTTGGCCGACTTGTCGCCCTGATCAGATGTCGTGCCAAGCATCAGTGACAAATGTCCGCCAGCCGAAAGGCCATAAACACCAATGCGATTCGGGTCGATGTCAAATTTCGACGAATTCAGTCGCACATATCGCACACTTCGGCGAACATCCTCAACAATCTCGGGAATTCCAAATTTCGGGCTGCTGCCGTGCCTCACGGCAAAAACGGTAAATCCCTTGTCTGTCAGTGGCTTATAATTATTCTGGGCCTGTTCGGGCGGGCTCCACGACGAATACCAGCCACCACTGACCATAAAAAGCACCGCTGCGCCGTTCTTATTGGCCGTCGGCGTGAAGACGTCGAAAGTCAGTGCGACGCCGTGTTTGTGGCCATAAACCACATCTGGCGTAATCTTCACCTCGGCACTGGTTTCTGTCGCAACCGCAGCCAAAATCAATGAGCAAAGCACCAGCCTGATGCCTGTTTTCATAAGAGTCTCCTCATTTTTTCTTTTTTAGTGGTTGTCATTATCCGGCCTGACTTGTCAGAAATCATATCAAAAAAGTAACCGTGTTTTCCGTCCTGATTTTTTTCGATCTGTCGTGTCATAACCAACAAAACGATTTTCACCACAATGCCAATCGATTAATATGATCCAAACAGAACTACCCCTAAACTACACTTTCAACACAACAAAATGCCAATTCATCGACGCACCTGGCTGAAATCGGCCACCTTGGTCAGCACCGGCCTGATAACCGGCCGAAGCGGCCTGCTTGCCAACTTTGCCGACTCTGCCAAGGCCTATCGCCCCAAGTCTGGCGAACGCATTGTTTTTCTGGGCGATTCCATCACGCAGGGCGGCAGCTATGTCGCTTATCTTGAATCGCTTCTGCGACTGCGATTCCCCAAAGAAAAGCTGGAAATCCATAACCACGGCATCTCCAGCGAGACAATCTCGGGCACTTCAGAAATTGACCACAACCCACGCCGTCCCTGGGCTCACGAGCGATTCACCCGCGACGTGACCGACTGGAAGCCTGACACCCTCTTTTCCTGCTTCGGCATGAACGACGGCAACTATCACCCCTTTGTCGCCGATAAATTTGAAAAATATCAGGAAGGTATTAAAAGGCTGATCGTACGCACCCGCGACGAAGCCAAGGCCAATCGGCTGTTTATCAGCACACCGCCACCCTATGACGCTTATCAGCGGAAAAATGGCGACCCCGAGGCCACCCACTTCGGCTATCGCTACCCTTATGTGAATTATGATCAGACACTTGCCGAATATGCCAAATGGCTCATGACCCTGCGTGAATCCGGGCAGCCGGTTGTTGATCTTCACGGCCGCCTGAATGCCCACCTTAAGGCCCGACGCGTGTCAAAAGTCAGTTTCACCATGATGCCCGACGCCGTTCACCCCAACGCCACCGGCCACGCGCTGATGGCAATCGTCATCGCCGAAGGCATCGGCCTGGCAGGCCCACGAGACTCTCTGGTTATCAATGCGGCTGATCATTCAGCCCAGGCTGATCGCGGCAAGGCGGAACTGATGACATCAGCCAAAGAAATTGTCATTAAGTGGCAGGTACCGGCCTGCTGGGCATTCGGCCCCGATGTCGATGCCGATTCACTGGCACTTGAGCGTGTTAATGCCAAATTCAATCGGCTGAAAATCAGTGGCAAGAATGTGCCCCCTGGTTCATATCGGCTGACACTGCCGCAGGGCGGCACAGCCCCTGATATTCTGCGTGAAGTGACTGCGGCTGATCTGGAAAACGGCATCCTTATTGACTCTCCACTTTCGGCAAATGCGGCCGATCAGAAGGCGGGGGTCGATTTCATGTCTGAAGTCATGAAGCATCGCCAGGCATCATCAGCCGCCTGGCGAAACCGTGCCATGAAGCTGCCTCGCAACGACCCGGCCCGTGGCCCATTGCCGGCCGAGCTTGAAGCAGAAGCCAAAGCGGCGGCGGCACTCTCAGCCCTTGCCGGCAAGCTCAGCACAACAGTTGAAATTCGCGTGGCAAGAATCAACTAATCTGCATGTTTTCAAATCAGCAATTTTTCAGCTGAATAAAAAGGAACGAGGAAATAAAATGCAATCGCGAAATAAAATAATTGGACTTTTCTGCCTGTCACTTCTCATGCTGGCCCAGCTTTCCGGCTGCGGTGGTGGTGGGAATGACAAATCAGGCGGCGCACCATTGCCGCCACCGGGTGGGTCCGAATCGGCCGCAGCTGCACCGACAAAATCTGGCGGAAAACGCATTGGTGCCGTTCTACCGATGTTCAGTCATCCGTTTTTCGTTGCCCAGAAGCAGGGGCTTGAAGAAAAGGCCAAAGAGTTGGGCTTCGAGATTGATATTCGCGACGGCCAGGACGACGACACCAAGCAGATCAACCAGGTTGACGCCCTTCTGCAAAAGGGTATTGATCTTTTGATCCTTTGCCCGCGCGATTCTGAAGCCCTGTTACCCGCCGTTGAATCAGCCAACAAGGCGAACGTGCCGGTGATCACCCTGAACCGGGCCGTGAATGGCGGCAAGGTAGTGACGTATGTCGGAGCCGACGACACCGCCGGCGGAACATCGCAGGGCGAGGCCCTTGTTAAGGCCCTCGGAACCAAGGGCGGCAAGATCATTTATCTTCAGGGCACCCAGGGCTCAAGCCCGCAGCGATC
>JBEITT010000208.1:0-3012 GCA_040374745.1 Planctomycetaceae bacterium
CATGGCCCTTCCTGTTCGGCCAGCACAATTCGCCGCTGGATGGTCACAGGAGTGGCTGGGAAGCACCTACGCTACTTCCGGGTTGGGGGCCGGTTTTTCTCGACGAAAGAATGGCTTTATCAGTTTTTCGAGGAGTTGACGCAGGCCGATGAAGCCAAGCGATTTGCTGAGGAATGGAAGGAGTTGCCAGTTGAGAATGAGCCGAATGAAGCTCACCGAGCCCGGACACTGGATCGTGCACGGGAAATGGGGCTAATTTGAATTGAAAACTACGTTTGACTTAGAGGTCAGATAATGCGCAGTCCAATGAGAGTTCAATGGTATGAGCAAATGTTGGCAGACCCTCATCTCCCAGCTCATTTGCGTGCCGAATATCAAGCGATTGCTGACCGAATTTCAGCCCGTATAACTTTGAGGAAAAATAAGGCGGCTAGTAACAGACCGGTGAATCCCAAAAGGGATAAGTTGCGAACCTGGCCAGAACTTTCACCGTATCTTGGCGAGGTTGATCCGACGAAACCAGCACCATGGGAAGACATTCCGGGCGAAACCCCTATGTGGCCACCATTACCGCCAAGTTACATCCGTGGTTGGTTTCGAGTTCAAGGAAGATAAATAAAAAATCCCCGGCCACCTTTTCAGATGCCGGGCTCACATTCTATACAGGACTATTGTAAGATGACGATCGATAAAATTCAAGGGACATTTGATTGGGCCAGCGTGGTTTCACATTTTCAAGCCCTGGGAGCAGGGTTGCGAGAGATCCGTCTCGTCAGATCAAAGGGCCGTCGAAAAATAAAACGTTACTTCGTAGACAGCGTAGATTCGCTTAACAATATTCAGCCGATCTTACAGAATTTGAATCATGAAGATTATGAGGTTTATGTCTCGCTAAACTCGTTAAAGGATGGTGTCCGTCAAAAAGCACATGACAAGTGTGCGAGCAATGAAGACGTCTTGAGGCGAGAATGGGTTCTAATCGACATCGATCGGGCGGAAGGTACGACTGAGCGGGCAGCTTCTGGGCAAGAGCTTGAACAGGCTAATGCCATTATGACGACGATTGTCGATGAGCTGGTTGGCAAATTCCCTGATCTTGAGCCGATTGTCGTTGGAACAGGAAATGGCATGGCGATTTGGGTGCCAACGGAGCTTGAAAACTTGGATGCCGCATCTGATCAGGTCGGGCGGTTGCTCGGCGCGATAGATCGACGGTTCTGCGAAGGCACTGCGTTTAAAGTTGACCAGTCCGTGAAAAACGCCTCGCGCGTGGCACGGCTGGCAGGGACGATGAATTGCAAATTCGAGCCAAGGCAGGCACAGCTACTTCTTTCAGGTGGTCGGCGTTTTGTACTGGACTCTACAGGCCTGGAATCGCTGATCAAACGCCTCGACCAAAATGCACTCGTTGCTCAAGAGGAAGTGCAAGAGCTGGACTCTGAGTCGCAAGTCGAGCCGATGGAAGACGATTTCGACGCAGAAGACTATGATCAACCGGCTGTTGCAAATGAGGACGAAAAACGCATTACGGCTTATTTCAACAAGAGATTGGTGAAGTTCCGTTCGACGCCTTCAGGCAAAAAGCACAGTGAAAGACTGCGGTTATCTTTTAGGATGGGGCAGCTCGCAGCAGGTCATGAAGTGGGTTACATGCGAGACGAGATCATCACAAGGATGTTTGATGAATTACCACCTAAAGAAAACGAGGCGAAAGAGCTTAAAGCCATCGAAGACGGTTGGAGCGAAGGTTATGCAAAGCCAGAAAGGCTTCCTGACAAACCAAGTTATTCGTACAATGGGCGGATTTATTATGATCCACAAGTCATAGCTACAAAGTTTCTTGAAAAACAGTCCCAACCAATAAGAGTCATTTCAGGCACACCTTATGCGTATGCTGATGGCTGCTATGCCAAAGTTGAGGAGCAGGATTTTGATGCACGTCTTGTGGAGTTTTGCAATGATCACTTCCATCGACATCATCAAGCGGAGATCGACTATCGACGAGCCAGGGAAGGTGCAAGAGTTAAAGATGTTTTTGTGAGACCCGCAAAAATTACAGACGTCAGAAATGCGAGGCTCTCGATTAACGGTATTTGTAATGTTCAGGGTCTGAAAACAATGCCGGGGTGGGCAGATCGTGCACCAGGAGATTGGCCGGTGAGTGAAATCGTCGTCTGCCCCAATGGCCTATTGAACATTAAAAGTCTACAACAAGTTCCTTTAACAATACGTTTTGCCAGCCTTGGTAAATCAATGGCAAGATGGGAAGGAAAAGATGCAAAATGCCCAGTTTTTGATGATTGGCTGATGCAAGTGCTACCAGGTGATGATGAAGAATCAAATAAACAGCGAGAAAACCTGCTGATGTATGCTGGACTGAGCCTAGTACCAGATCGGACGCATCACAAGATCTTGCAATTGCTCGGCATCAGACGATCTGGGAAAGGTACTTTCCTGCGTTTGCTTCGTAAGATTGTCGGCCCTCATCTCGTTGCAACCACGACAGGCAGCGATCTCAGCGGCGATTTTGGGCTTGAGCCATTGCTTGGGAGAATTCTGACAATCGTACCCGATTTCAGGCCTGGTAGAAAGGTCGATCTTAATGTGGGAGCCGAGCGTCTGCTTTCCATCAGTGGCGGTGATTTTCTTAGTGTCAATCGTAAACATCTACCAATCATCCCCGATGTGGACATGCCCGTCCGCTTTATATTCGCAGCTAATGGGCACATGGATATGCCTGACCCACACGGTGTATTGCCAACACGACTGATAACAGTGAACTTTCGTAATTGCTTTGCTGGTCGCGAAGAGCCTGGTATCGAATTGAAATTCGAAAAAGAACTGCCCGGCATTTTAGCGAAGTTCGTCAGGCACTACCATCTGCTTCAGCGTCTCGGCAGATTGTATCCGTCCGGTGAAGCACACGGCACCGGACTAACGGGTGGCGACCTGAATTCAATTCCACCCCGAATTGCTACTGAATTCAGGCCAAATCCAATCAGATTATTTATC
>JBEITT010000202.1:0-3378 GCA_040374745.1 Planctomycetaceae bacterium
CCAAACGAGCCCGAGGTCTGGCTGACAGGATCATAGGGCTGGAAGGCGAAAAGGGTGGGGTTATTGACCATGACATCTGTATGGACATTTGCATAGTCTGCCCCCGAATGGCTGTAGTGGGTGAACATATCGCCCAGAAGACTGTCGCCGATGCGATAATAATCCAGCTTTGGCAGCCACTGCGTGTCGGTATAGAATGACTGCAGGTTGCCCTGGGCCAGCAGAGTCAGGGCAGTGTTTTCTTTCTGCCTGATAAGATAGGCGGCCGTGTCCTGGTCGGGGCCACTGTCGTAAAGCCGCTTGTAGTATTGTTCCAGGAAATAGCGGTCGGAAAGATAGCCAAATTCCAACTGCAATTTCAGGTCTTCGTCTTCAGGGGCGAATTCCGAAAGCAGGCTCTGCATGTGGCGGAATTCATAGCGGCCGCGGAACTCGTTATAAACCGGCACTTTTGACCGCTGGAAGCCTCGATCTCCTGCACCCGGCGGGCCGTCGGTAATCACAGCAGGGCCAGTGCCCAGCACGTCGGTGCCGGTATCCCAGATCGACCAGAAATTGGCATAGCCCGCATAACTGCCCGGCACCAGCCCGCCAAGCGATTCCTTGCCGAAATAACCTATTTCAGAACCCACAGCAGGCCCTCGGGCCGATAAATAATCGATGTCAAGATTCCAGTTGTCAATCTGCTTGGGCCGCTTCATGCCAAGCAGCTTGAACATGTTCCAGTCCGACAATATCTGCTGGCCGAAATAGTTATTGGTGCGGAACTGAATCTGCCGAAGCGGCAGATCAAGGTCATCAGGCGTAGCCACAAATCTCGGCAGATAGACGATCGGCATATTACCGATATAAAAGCGGTTCTGACGCGCATCGAGCTTCCACTCAAAATCACTGGCGGGTGCAGGGTCCGACGACCCGGTAACAGGGTTCTTCAGCGGCACCTCTTCCTGCGTAATTCGCATGAGATTGCTGTGAAACCGATACCCGGGGTTTGGAAAGCGGCTGCCTGTCGTCGTGGTGTTCATCACGTCGATCATCGGCAGCCCCAGAACCATCGAACCATCTTCGCGATTCGCCACCGTACGCCACTGGCTGATTCGATCTGCCTTGGTGCGAATCGGGGCCAACAGGCCAGGGGCAAATATATTCAGCTCTGCATTAAGGGCATTAAACCGGTCAGTTCGAGCATCATAATATGCCCGTTCGGCCATCACGAGACGTTCGTCGCCATTGCCGGCCACCTTTCGCTCGTCCATCCGATAAATCACATTGCCTTCAAGATAGATCTCCAGCGGTGCCCGGTTCGACTGCTGAAATTTACCGCCTGAATCAGTCGTAAATATCTTTGTATCATCGTTTTGGCGCAACCATAACACTACCCTGTCGGCAGAAAGATCAGCCGTGCCAAACTGGGTGCCGGTTTCCACCACCACATTCACACCACCCTGAATAATAATTACCCGGGTATCGCCTTCAATTCCGGCTTCTTCTATCGTGAAGTTCGGATTACTGTCTCGACGATAAATACCCACAATCCGCTCAGTTCCAGGCGTAATTTCAGGCGTGATCCCGCCGTCATCAAGCGGCAGCGGCATATCGCCCAGAATCAAAGCTGGTGGCTGAGAAATCACCGGCGCCTCTTCCATCAATGCTGGCGGTATGGTCAAACCCGGGCCATCAGCCTGAATCGGTTCCAGCCCAGGTGTCGCCGGTGATACAGGAGGCGAAACGACCGGTGCAGCAATCGCCGGCGGAAATGTGGCCGGAGGAGCTGCCAAACCTGGACCGGGATTGGTGCTGGGCACATCAATGCGCGACGGCAGCGAATTGAGATTCGGGTTATCCAGCGGGTTGGAAAGCAGCGGCGAATCGTCGGTCTCGGTGTTGGCGATCGGCGGCTGCATGGCCGGCTTGATCAGCGCGTCCGTCGGGGCAGATTCAGCCGCTGGTGGCACTGCGGCCAGGCTTGGTGCTTCAGCCGGAATTTCCGGCGATTTTTCGGTTTTGACAGCTTCAATCAGTGCGTCAGTCGAATTCTCTGTTGATAATTTTATCGCCGGATCGGGATTTAAGGCTGCAATTCCCGCTGATTTTTCAGCCGAGGCCTGAATGGCTGCCGCATCAACGGTCGAATCTGCCGGTTCGGCCTGAGGAGGCTTCTGGGCCCGGGCGACAGCCTCAGTGAATTCACTGCCGAAGGCGGCTGAGAAGCGTGCATGGTCAATCTCGGCCGGGCCGACTTTTTTCATGCCGGCGGGGTCGTAAGGCTTGAGTCGAACGGGCAGTTTTGAGCGAAACAGCAACTCGGCCGACTCGCGTTTATCGGTGGGTCGGGAAGTGAGCCGCACGCTGCCCGAGGCCTTCACTTCAATGCGCTGCATCAGGCGATTGCCGTCGCGGCCGGGCTCGACCAGCACCACGGCTTCATCTGAGCGCAGACCTTCGCCATCCTGCGTGATGGAGACGCGGCCCGACAGGACGACCCAGTGGCGGTCAACATCCGACGACCAGATGCGAATCTGATCGGCAGCGAGATCAACGGCCGGCGGATCAAGCCGCTGAAGGATCTGGGCCGTGGTTGTAAGGGGTGCGAGCAGCACCAGCAGCACAAGCCACTGAAAGATGGCCCGGCGGGTGCCGAAAGAGGCGCACGTGTATGGCTTAAATGATCTCGTCACGGGCCTTCCCTGGCCATGCCGAAAAATCAGAGTCGATTCAGCCCGGTTCGTTGCCCGCTGGGCAGCCGACAGGGCCATGGCTTGGATTCATCCGTGAATCGTCGCCGGTTTCGTTCCCCTTCCGGTTGCCTGGTGGGCAAGCCTGCTTCCTGCATGGCTTATCCATCGTGGCACCTGCTGCCTTTTGCCCATGGCAGGGCAGACTGGGCGCAGGGGTCGGGTGGGGGGGACTGGACCGCACACAGTTTCCTCAAGTTCGAAATTCCGTCAAGCCGAGTTTCGGGAATATGTTCCCAAAAATTGACTCGACTAGGGAGAACTAACAGCAGGGTGATTTGGCTGAAAAGTTTTGAATTACTCATTAATTTCCAAATTTTAGCTTGCCAAAACTATCATCACGAGGAACAGAGTGTCATGCTTTTCTCTCATCAGACTCGCCGCAAAAATTTGTTGCTGAATTTTTTGAGGGTAGTTGCTGATCAATTTCTAATCCCATCTTCGTATCCGTCCGGTGAAGCACACGGCACCGGACTAACGGGTGGCGACCTCAATTCAATTCCACCCCGAATTGCTACTGAATTCAGGCCAAATCCAATCAGATTATTTATCCTCGGCCCGACGTATCTGGTCAATCTGCCAGATGTGCTCCGGGTGCTCAATCAACCAGCGGTCGGCAAGCAATCGGTCAAGGTCACTCGAC
>JBEITT010000175.1:0-5551 GCA_040374745.1 Planctomycetaceae bacterium
CCCCTAAATTTCAGCACAAAAATTGCCCTGATTAATAAATCTCCCACCTGACCCCCACCACCCCAGACAACGTGACACACGACTCCCAAAAACCCAAACTTCTGGACCAGGTTCGGCAGCATTTGCGAGTTCTGCATTACTCCATTCGCACTGAGGATGCCTATGTGCAGTGGATCCGTCGGTTCATTCTGTTTCATGGCAAGCGGCACCCACGCGAAATGGGTGAGCCGGAGGTCGAGCAGTTTCTCAGCTATTTGGCCGTGGAGGGGCAGGTGGCGGCGTCAACTCAGAATCAAGCCCTTGCTGCCCTGCTTTTTCTTTATAAGGTTTTGCTGGATATGCCTTTGAAGGAGCGGATCGACGCCAGCCGGGCCAAGCGGCCTGAGCGATTGCCTGTCGTTTTGACTCGCGATGAAGTGCGTACATTGCTGAGGCATCTCTCAGGCGTGCATCATCTGATGGCAAGTCTGCTTTACGGCTCGGGCCTGAGACTGATGGAATGCCTGAGAATGCGGGTCAAGGATCTCGATTTCGGCCAGAATCACATTTTGGTGCGAGACGGTAAAGGACAGGGCGGTGCCCTTGCCAGCTTTTTTGCATGGACCTCTCAAAAATCAGATTCAACGGGTGCAAAAAAAGTTTGTTCGCAGGTTCAAAGAATCAGTTCTGCTCGTTATTTGGCTCACTTTTTTATCAACTGTCGGTCATTATCGACTGGTTGCAACAACGTAGCGGCATTGTGTACGATTATGTAGTTGATGAGATTGTGCATGTCATGTCACGATCAAAAAAACGTGATGTTGCCCATGTCGACTTCGCGAGTGCATTTTAAGATCACCGAAATATCGATCCCCGCTGAATGTTTGCTGACAATAAATTCGCGAATCAAGCTGGAAAATAGAATTTATCCTGCATGAAAACCATTCTGCTTTGTGGGGGTCAGGGCACTCGACTTCGTGAAGAAACGGAATATCGCCCCAAGCCAATGGTTGAAATTGGCGGCAGGCCGATCCTTTGGCACATTATGAAATCCTACTCGCACCACGGGTTCAACCAGTTTATCCTGTGCCTGGGGTACAAAGGCCATATGATTAAGAATTACTTTCTTGATTATGAGGCCATGAATAACGACTTCACCATCCGCCTGGGTGCCAATAAAAGCATCGATTACCATAATGCCCATAGTGAACAGGATTTCGAAGTCACCCTGGCCGATACCGGGCTGGATTCAATGACCGGCCGCCGCATCAGGCTGGCTTCGCGCTATCTTGATGACGATGAGATTTTTATGGTTACTTATGGCGATGGCCTTTCGAATGTTAACCTGAACGACCTTGTGGCCTATCATCGCTCGCACGGCAAACTCGCCACCGTTACCGCCATTCGGCCAATTTCCCGCTTT
Organism: Planctomycetaceae bacterium; assembly: GCA_040374745.1. Taxonomy (GTDB): domain Bacteria; phylum Planctomycetota; class Planctomycetia; order Isosphaerales; family Isosphaeraceae; genus QWQI01. The sequence continues at coordinate 1,403 of JBEITT010000175.1, forward strand.
GGCCTGATTGACATCGATGAAAGCAACATTGTCCGCAACTTTGCCGAAAAACCGAAGGCCGAGGGTTGGGCCAGTGCTGGCTATTTTGTTTTCGACCGGCGCGTTCTCGACTACATCGGCAGCGATGACTGTATCTTGGAACGCGATCCGCTGGAAAAGCTCGCAAGAGAAGGCCAGTTAATGGTTTATCGCCACGATGGTTTCTTCTTCGCGATGGATACGTTCAGGGAATACCAGATTCTGAACCAGATGTGGGATTCCGGCGATGCCCCGTGGAAGGTTTGGTCATGACTGTAGCCAATCGGGATTTCTGGCGAGATCGACCAACGCTGGTCACCGGTGCAACCGGCCTTGTAGGTGGCTGGCTTGTAAGAAGATTGCTCTCGGCCGGTGCCGATGTGGTTTGCCTGGTTCGCGACCACGTTCCACAGTCGATGCTCTTCAGAGACAAGCTGGTTGATCAGGTGAAAGTCGCCAAAGGCGATGTGAGAGACCAGAGTTGCCTGGAACGGGTGCTGGGTGAATTTGAAGTCGACACGGTTTTTCATCTGGCGGCCCAGACCATTGTCGGCATTGCCAACCGAAACCCGATTTCAACCTTTGAAACGAATATTCAGGGCACCTGGGCCCTGTTTGAAGCGTGCCGCCGAAGCCCGAAAGTCAGGCAAATCGTGGTTGCCAGCTCTGATAAAGCCTATGGCGATCAGGAAAAGCTACCCTATGATGAATCGACACCGCTTCAGGGCACGCATCCTTACGACGTTTCCAAAAGCTGTGCCGATCTCATCGCCCATACCTATGCGGTGAGCTATCAGTCACCCGTGGCGATCACGCGTTGCGGCAATTTTTATGGCGGTGGCGACCTGAACTGGAATCGCATTGTGCCGGGCACGATTCGCTCGATCCTTCGTGGCGAACGCCCGGTGATCCGGTCGGACGGCAAGTTCATTCGCGACTATTTTTATGTCGAGGATGGTGCCCATGCCTATATGACACTTGCGGAAAATCTGGCGGCAAGGCCTGAACTGGCAGGGCAGGCTTTTAATTTCTCGAATCAAATTCAGGTGAGTGTGATTGAACTCGTCGAGAAAATTTTAAATATCATGCAATCAAGCCTGACACCTGATATTCGAAATGAAGCCTCAAACGAGATTATTCATCAATATCTGAGTTCGGAAAAAGCCAGGAAACAGTTAAATTGGAAGCCTTTATTTGAACTTGATCAGGCTCTGGCCACAACCACTCAATGGTATAAAGAGTTTCTGACGCCATGAGCCAGCCAAATAAAGCGGAATTGTTGCGAAAGCAGATTCTTGAACTCGTCGCTCAATATCACTCTGTGGCATTCCCTGGCCGAGAGTTCATTCCGGGTGAAACACCTGTTCCCTGTGCAGGTCGCGTCTTCGGTGCCGAAGAAATTGCGTCGCTGGTTGATTGTTCGCTTGATTTCTGGCTGACTTCCGGCCGATTTACGGAAGAGTTTGAAACGAGCCTTGCTGAATTTCTTGGCATTCGTCACTGCCTGCTCGTCAATTCTGGTAGTTCCGCCAATTTACTGGCACTTACGGCCCTGACATCAGCAAAACTGGGCGATGACCGGCTGAGGCCCGGCGATGAAGTCATCACCGTGGCAGCCGGGTTTCCGACAACCGTCAATCCCATCATTCAAAATGGTTTGGTGCCGGTTTTTGTTGATATTCAATTACCGACATATAACATTGATGTCACACAACTTGAAGCGGCTCTGTCGCCCAGAACCCGGGCCATCATGGTCGCCCACACGCTGGGCAATCCGTTTGATCTCAAAGCCGTTTGTGATTTTGCCAAGGCCAATGATCTCTGGCTGGTTGAAGACTGCTGCGACGCGTTAGGGGCCACTTACGATGGCAGGCATGTTGGCACCTTTGGCGATATTGCAACCTGCTCGTTCTACCCGGCGCATCATATAACGATGGGCGAGGGCGGTGCGGTAATGACCGATTCGCCCAAATTAAAATCAATTGTTGAATCATTCCGCGACTGGGGCCGCGACTGCTGGTGTCCAACAGGTGTCGATAACACCTGCGGCAAAAGATTTGGCTGGCAAATCGGCGGTCTGCCACATGGCTACGACCACAAGTACATTTATTCGCATATCGGTTATAACCTGAAGGCAACCGACATGCAGGCGGCCGTGGGTGTGGCTCAGCTTGATCGCCTGCCTGATTTTATTGCAGCACGCAGGGCCAATTTCAACAGGCTTTACAAAAGTCTGAAACCTTACGAAGAATTCTTTATTCTTGCCGAGCCCACAGCCCATGCAGACCCAAGCTGGTTTGGCTTCCCGCTGACAATTCGGCCTGATGCACCATTTACCCGCACCGAACTTGGCAACCACCTTGTAAATGCAAAGATCGGGATCCGGCAGTTTTTTGCGGGCAATCTGACACTCCAGCCTGCATATCGCGATGTCAATTACAGGGTCGTTGGGAATTTAATCAATACCGACACAGTCATGAATCATAACCTCTGGACTGGCGTTTATCCCGGCCTGAATCATGAGATGATCGATTACACCGTGTCCCGGATCATTGAATTTATTATTTCTAAGATCAATAACAAATGATAACCAACTCAAATTCAAACCTGCTGAAAATCGATCTTGATAGTATTGCTCAGGATGTCAGCCCATTTATTCATCAATTGAAAAACCAGTCGATTCTCATCACCGGTGGAACGGGTTTTGTCGGAAGCTGCCTGATTAATTCGCTGGTTCACCTCGATGCGATTTTTCAACTCAATGCACGGTTTGCAATATTAAGTAGAAATCCTGAGCGATTATATCTGAAATCACCCAGGCTGAAATCGTGTCGTAATATTCAATTAATCAAGTCTGATATTCGTAACCTGAGCTTATCTGATATTCATTTCAATTATGTTATTCATGCCGCCGGCTCGCCCAACCTGGATTTTATCAAGAAACAGCCACTTGAAGTTTTTGATATTATTGCAAACGGCACGAAAAACCTCCTGGAATTATTGAAAGATTCGGAAATAAATAATACCCTGATATTAAGCAGTAGCATGGTTTATGGTTCAAGTCAGAAATACGAGAGACTTGTCAATGAAAATGCAACCATTGCCGGAAACCCATTTAACCTCTATGGAAGTTACAGTGAAGCGAAGCGAATATCTGAATTCTACAGCGCAGTATATGCCAGGCTCCATTCGATGAAAATCTCGGTCGCTCGGTGTTTTCATCTTATCGGGCCATTTATTCCACTGGGTTCTGGTAATCTGATGGGCGATCTCGTCTCAAGTGCTCTTCATGCAACCGACCTCACAATTCAGGCTGATCGAAATACCATCAGGTCTTATCTCTACTCATCTGATTTCGTCGTCTGGCTATTGAAAATATTGCTGAAAGGCAAGAATCAGGTTTATCATGTTGGCAATGATATTTCATACAGTTTATTTGAAATTGCCGATAAAATGAAATTGAAATACAATGCAAATATCATTTTCCCAAATCAAGCATCATCGTCAGATTCCTTTGGCATCATTGCCGATACGACTCTCGCCAGAACTGAGCTTGAATTAAAGGTGAACGTCTCTCTTGACGAAGCCATCGAAAGAACAGTCGAGTGGCATCAGAAATTCATGAAAAATGAAACTTCATAAAAAAAGCCGTCTGAATTCACATTCAGGCGGCTTCGAAAGGTTTTTAACAGTTCGGTTTTGTTACCGGCAACTGGCCGGATTCGAAATTGCCCTGAATTGGCTCAACGGCCTCACGATTTCCTGACGATCTTTCTGGCTGAATTCATCAGGTTATTTGGCCCGGCCAGAATCTTGCCGCTGAAGATCTGCGTGAAGTTCGTGCCCGGTGCACCCACACCCTGCCCACCCAGATAGACCCCGCCCGTGTTTTGCAGGCCGCTGGTCGGTGTGCCGTTGATGGACAGTGCATAAATATGCCGTAGCGGAATATTCTTCTGCACCAGCCTTAAAGTAACGCTGTTTGAACTCGCGTTATAACTGGCCGCAGCCAGGGCAATCTTTTTATCGTCTCTTGTTCCGAATCGGCCATCGGCCCCGGCAGAGGTCAAAACATAGTTGGCCACGTTTGAGGCGGCAGCGGCGTCGATGGGCTGGCTGAAGCTGGCGACG
>JBEITT010000212.1:0-2536 GCA_040374745.1 Planctomycetaceae bacterium
CGTCGCCAGCTTCAGCCAGCCCATCGACGCCGCTGCCGCCTCAAACGTGGCCAACTATGTTTTGACCTCTGCCGGGGCCGATGGCCGATTCGGAACAAGAGACGATAAAAAGATTGCCCTGGCTGCGGCCAGTTATAACGCAAGTTCAAACAGCGTTACTTTAAGGCTGGTGCAGAAGAATATTCCGCTACGGCATATTTATGCACTGTCCATCAACGGCACACCGACCAGCGGCCTGCAAAACACGGGCGGGGTTTATCTGGGTGGGCAGGGTGTGGGTGCACCGGGCACGAACTTCACGCAGATCTTCAGCGGCAAGATTCTGGCCGGGCCAAGCCTGCTCGCAAAGACCATCGCCAAGAAGAAGTAAGACTCTTTGACAAGGGCGGCAATCACTTTAAACGGGGTGATCGCCGCTCGCACTTTTTTGCAGATCGACAGAAAAAAGTCATACCTGACCGGGATCTGCAAGAAACAAAAATTCAATTTAACTCGCTCTTTACGATTCAACCAGCTTCAGACACCTGCCAGATTTCAGATTCAACCATCCTTTCAATAGATAGGTCACGATGAAAATGTCAAACAAGCAACGCCGCCGTCAATTTACAGCCAACGTCGAACAGATGGAACGCCGCGAGGTGCTCTCAAGTGCCAGGGTAGAGATGACACCCGGTAGTGAGTCTCAAACGATTCTGCCATATGAAGATAAGTTTTTTGCTATTATCTATTCCACAGATACCTCGGTGGTCCGCGACATCAATAACCAGATCATTGACTTCAACAAGGACGGCTTACCGGACCTTCTGAACATGAGTGAGGAATGGATTCTCGGAGGTTCAGCATTGTCTGCTGGTCACGGGACAAACCCTTTGCTGGCGGAAGCGTCAGGCAAGTTCCTGCTTACCAAGGTGGACGGCCAGGCATATGCAAAGGGATTTTCAGTGGCGGTTCTGGACTGGAATGGCGATGGGAATCAGGACTATCTGGCAGTAAAAGGAGCTGGACTTGGAGAAAAATCAATCGAATACTGGATCTATCAAAATGATGGGCATGGAGTTTTCTCAACAGCGATTTTCGGAAGGATTGCATTAAAAAGTAATGCCCAATTTACATCGTACGGCCAGATTCTCTGCATGGCCGACTTCAATAGCGATGGTGCACCTGATTTAGTAGTGCCGAGCGCGCCATCATATAGCATTTTCAACGGTATTCTAGAGAATGGCAAATGGAATGGCCTTTTTGACGATGCCAATACTCAAATTCTTTCAATGGATTTAGGCAATAATTCCAGCAATGTGAATCCACAGGCGGCCGATCTCAATGGTGATGGCAAGATGGATATTGTGGCACCCGGCCCACAGGGCCCTAGAGTTTTCATGAACAACGGATCGGGGCAATTCCTGACCACTGGAACATTTGACCTTACTGGGGTCGATGGCAAGAAGTGCCATAACGTCGTGGTTGCCGATTTCAATGGCGATGGCAAACCCGACATTGCCGGCAGCAATGGTTTTGTGACCGAAGCTCTGATTGGCAAAGTGAGCATTTTCCTGAACTCCACGCCTTCGCCCACTTCGGGCAATGCCACATTTGACGCGGCATCTGGCGGCGGCAGTTCTGAAGTTAGCTACGGGCAACTTGTTGTGGGCGACATGAACCTGGACGGCAGCACCGACATAGTGGCCGCTGGTGCATCTGAATATAATAATGTTTATTATATTCTGACAAATAGCGGATCAGGCCAGTTTCCAGGCCAGCGAATCTTTAATGCCTTCCAAAAAATCCAGTGTCACGTTGGTGGCATTGGGGTGGCCGACTGGAACAGAGATGGCCAACCCGATGTGAGTGTCGGCATTGCCTGGATAGCCTCTGACGTGCCACCTAGTTCAAATTATGCGGTGGCTGGCGGTATCGGTCTCTCGTTTAACACCACGTTCCAGCCGCTGGGGCTCAATACCAGCAAAATCCCCGCTGCCATCCCTGGCGTGCCCTATTCCTATCAGCTTCCATTCACTGGCGGTAACAGTTCGCTGCCTTACCATGTGTCGCTGAACCCCGATGGCAGCAACCTGCCCGCCGGGCTCTCGCTCTCGCTCACTGGCCTGATCAGCGGCACGCCCACCCAGAGCGGCTCATTCCAGCCACTGTTTTTCATCACCCAGCCCAACGGCCAGCGCGGCACGGCACTGGCCTCTCTGACGGTGGCCGCCCAGCAGCAGGTCACAATCTCGCCCGGTGCGCTGAATAATGCCGTGGCCGGTATTGCTTACAGCCAACCGTTCACCAGCAGCAATGGCCATGCGATGTGGAGCATTACCCAAGGTGCCCTGCCAACCGGCATGACACTCTCGCAAAACGGGGTGCTCTCAGGCACACCCACCGTGCTTGGGCAGTATAACTTCCAGATCACGGCCACCGGGGCCGGCTATCAAACCAGCGTGAGCTATGCACTGATTGTGCAGTCTGTGGCCGCGCCGGTGGTGACCAATCTGGTGCGCTATGGCTATCATGCCCAGCCGACAACGCTCGTCGCCAG
>JBEITT010000036.1:0-45398 GCA_040374745.1 Planctomycetaceae bacterium
CTGAATAGCCTACTGCTCCGATCCGTTCGGGGTCGATCCCGAATTTTTTTGCCTCTCGCCGAACATAAATCACGGCATCACGTACATCTTCCCACTGAGCGGGCCATGGGTGTTTTGGGGCGAGGCGGTAATCAATTGCAAAGGCCACATAGCCACGCCGGGCCAGTGAAGCGGCATATAGCCCCAGTTGCCGGCGATCGCCGCTCTTCCACGAGCCACCGTGGATCACCACCACTGCCGGTTTGGGTTCCGCAGAGGTGTCTTTGTTTGATCGGTAAATATCGAGTTTGACCGGGCCGCTTGTGCGTTCGACATAGGCTATGCCCATCTCGACATTCACTTCCTTCAGCCCTTCGCGCAGCATGGCTGGAACCTGGTCGCGAATTTCTTTGTCGACCTGCTGGAAAAGCTCTTCGCCTGTAGTGCTTTTGGCATTATCGGCAGCGATCAGTGCCGATAATGGGCTCAGTAAAAATGCCAGAGTCGCAAGCCATCGCATCGTGAGTCTCCTCATGAAAAACGCCGTTTTCATCAGACACCTGATTCTACAGCCAGCGACAAGAGCCTGATTCAGGAACCAGACCTGGCCTATACCAAGAGGTTGACCTGTCTCCTGCAATCAGGAAGTGGCCTTGGTCTTGCGATCACGTTCCGAAGGGGGAACCCAGTCTTCGGCCAGTTTGGCTTTACGCCGCAGATCTTTCAGCCATTCTTCGCGACTTTCGCCCAGAGAGTCTGACATTGCTGATCCAAGAAGCCGCAAAAACGGGCCTGCTGGGCCATAAAGCTGGTCAGGAGAAATGCCGCGTCGACTGTTCAGTGTCATCACATAGTAAATGCTGGTGGTGGCATTGGGCTGAACTGTTGGCACTTTTTCCTTCAATTCGAAGGCAATGTTCATGAGTTGCTCGCCTGGTTCGACCAGTTCGGGAAACTGGTTGGCCCGGGGCGGCATACCACCAAAGCTGGTTGCCTGACGAGTGGTCGGGGCTGTCACAATCACCGTCTTTTTAGTGGCAGTGGCTTCTGCATTCAGGTCGCCACCCTTTTTCTCGACGGCCGAAGCAAATTCTTTGGCAGCCTTTTCAGCCATTTCGCGAGCTTTGGCTGTCTTCCAGTAAGAAGTGATACTTGCTTTGGCTTCATCAAAGGTGGGCACGCGTGCCGGCTGGTCATCAACTTTCCATACAAGATACCGCCGACCGGCAATCGTCGAAAACACGGAAGGATCAAAGCTGTCAAATTCTTCTGAAAAGATTTCGGTAGTGAAATTGTTGCCAAGGTCGCCAACCTCTGAACCAACTCTGGCATCAACAATCGCACCAAGGGCGATCACCGCTTCAGGCGAGGTGGCTTCATCAAGAGAAATCAGATTAGTTTTCTCATAGGCAAGTTCCAGTTTTTTGACGGCATCAACCAGCGGAGCGGAATCATATTTAGGCAGTGGCGTGTTGCCAGGTTTGCCTTCATCAATAGCCGCTTCATTTTCTTCCTGGACATCCAGAATCTTGTCAGCGAAGGGGTTCATCACGCCTTCGCGAATCTGGGTGAATTTTTGTTCTACAAGTGCGGAGGCATCTTCACGGGCCAGTTCCTCTGTGATCGATGCTTTCACTTCCTCAAACGGTCTGTATCGTGTGCCTTCGGCGGGGGCGGCCGGCACTTGTGCGTCCGCAGGGCCCCTGGGTGTCTGTTTTGCTTCAGGGTCGCCTGCGAAAAGGTCCTGCGGCAGCGGGCTCAGTTTCAATCGCTCTTCAGGTGTAAGCGGAGGCAATGTGAAATCAGCATCTTTGCGACTCTCGTATTCTTCACGAACGCGAGTTTCTTTCATTTCTGCCGTCAGCCTGGCAGTAATCGCATTAAGGTCTGCTGAGATCGCTTCGACCTGAACCTTGCGGGGAATTTTGAATGCCGGGGCCGCCAGAGTTCGCTTTGGCTCTGTCTGAATACCTTTTTCAAAGAGAGCTTTCAAATCAGCTTCGGTTGGCTCGCCAACCTGCGGTAGAAAGGTGTCCACGGCAAAGGGCACCGCGTTCACTGAGACGGCTTCGGCTTCCCTGCGATATTGTTCATAAACTTCCAGCGGGCTGATTTCAGCATTTACGCCGAGTCGTTGAACCTGCAGAATCCGCAACTGGTTTCCAATCGCGTCCATCAGGACCTGATCAGGTATACGCGAGGCAAAAAACGATTGATAAGTTGTGTCAAGGTCAGCGTTTGTGATACTGCCAATGCGGTCAGCAAAGGTGCGCATTGTGGTTTCCGAACCCGAAAGACCAAAACTTTGAAGCAGAATCGGGACTGGGGATTCACGCAGCCACTTGCGGGTTGATTCGGCATCGACAGGAATACCCAGCCTGTCCGCTTCTTTTGCCATGATCATGGCATCGACCATGGACTTGTCGTCGGTTGGGCCGAAGAAATTCTGAATGGGCGGCAGGCCCATCTGGGCTTTGGAGAGCTTCAATAATAGCAGCCTGGACAGAAAATCATTTGCATAGGCACGCTGGCTGGCCATCTCGCCAATTTCACTGGCTTTGACATCCTTGCCATAAAGCTGGACGACGACTTCATCACTGCTGGCACCCGAATTTCCTCCTGAAATAAAATTCAGAAGGCTGTCGGAAACCACAAACGCAAACATCGCCATCAGGGCGAAAACAGCCAGAAGTGGACGCTGGTTGCGTCGAAATGTCTCAAACGGCATACAACGACCTCTAAGGGGCAGGCCTGATCTTTTATTGATTTCTTCGGTGAAATCCATCGTTCATCCGAAACAACCAAATTAGTCGATTCAATTCCAAAATACAAGATACAGAGAATGATGCCAATCAGCATCTCCCCCTTGACAAGCCCGCCGGTTGCGGATAATCCATCAAAAAGAAAAATGTGGATGGTTCATCCGGTTAACCGACTCATTGTGAGTAGAACCGGGTCTTCTGCCATTGACCATGAAATCAGATTCGACAGCCTGTACCTGTCTTTTATGATCGAGCTGTTTAAAGCGGCTTGGTCGTCCTGCGGCAAAATACCGATGGAAGGTTGAAACAAACGTGGCCCGAAAGCGTTCCGAGACCGAACAGGCAGCGCCCAAAAAGAAAACCGCCGCAAAAAAAACGGCCACCAAAACCAAGTCTGTTGCTGCGAAAAAAACAGTTCGCAGCGAAAAGGCCGATGAGCCTGTTGCCAGAACTGGCCGTGGCCGCGATCTGGTGATTGTGGAAAGCCCGAAAAAAGCCAAGTCGATTAATAAGTTTCTCGGCAGTGGCGTGATCGTCAAAGCCAGCATGGGCCATGTCCGTGACCTGCCCAAGCGGAAGCTGGGTGTGGATGTCAAGCACGGCTTTGAACCGACTTACGAGATCATGCCAGGCAAGGCAGATACCATCGCTGAACTGCGTAAGGACGCCGCACGTGCCCAGACCGTTTACATGGCAACTGACCCCGACCGCGAAGGTGAAGCGATTGCATGGCATCTTCAGGCGGCCCTTGAATTGCCCGACGAACGTGTCAAGCGGGTGATGTTCTATGAGATCACCGAACGTGCGGTGAAGGAAGCATTTAACAAAGCCACATCGATCGATATTGACAAGGTCAACGCCCAGCAGGCCCGCCGGTTTCTCGATAGATTTGTCGGCTATGAACTTTCGCCACTGCTCTGGAAAAAGGTTACCCGAAATCTTTCGGCAGGCCGCGTTCAATCCGTGGCCGTGCGACTCATCGCCGAACGTGAAAAAGAGATCAACGCGTTTGTTACCGAAGAATATTGGCGAATTACCGCAACTCTTGCCACCAGCGCAGAGCTTGCCAGAAGTGTTGCCAAAGAATTGTCAAAACAGAAGACCAGGCTTGCTCCGGATGAAAATGAAGAGGATCCCGACGCCGAACAATCTTCAGAACCGGTTGCCAAATATGAGCTTCCGGATGATGCCTTTCAGGCTGAACTGATCGACTGGAACGGTGTCAGGGCCGAAATCGGTAACGAAGCCCGGGCGGATGAAATTCTGGCCAGTCTTGAAAAAGCCGACTGGACTGTCGCCAGTGTTGACCAGAAGGACAGTAATTCACGCCCCGAGGCACCTTTCAAGACAAGCACGCTGCAACAACAGGCCGCCATTCGCATGCGATGGTCTGGAACAAAGACCATGAAGATTGCGCAGGAACTTTATGAAGGCATCGATATTGGCGGCGATGGGCCTGTCGGCCTGATTACCTACATGCGTACCGACTCACTTCGCGTGAGCAACGATGCCATTCGCAGCGTTCGAGAAATGATCGAGAACAATTTTGGGCCAAGATACCTGCCTGGCAAGCCCAATACATATGCTGCCAGCCAACTGGCACAGGAAGCTCACGAAGCCATCCGGCCGACTGAGCTGCAATACGACCCCGAAAAAATCAGGGGGCATCTATCAAATGATCAATACAGACTTTACAGCCTGATCTACCGCCGCTTTGTCGCCAGCCAGATGACACCGGCCGTTTTTGCGGTCACAGATGTCAAGATTCAGGCCGGGCCCGGTGTTTTTAAAGCCCAGGGTAAAATTCTCAAATTCGATGGCTTTCGTAAGGTTCTTCCGCCCTCTTCCCGGCAGGAAGACACCATGCTGCCCAACCTGTCTGTCAAGCAGAAGCTGCATCCGGCGAAAGTTGACCCGACACAACACTTTACGCAGCCGCCCAGTCGCTTCAGCGAAGCCACTCTGACCAAGGCCCTGGAAAAAGAAAACATCGGTCGGCCCAGTACCTATGCCCCGATTATTCAGACGATTCAGGCCCGTGGCTATGTCGAGCAGAAGGATCGTCGCTTCTATGCCACGCAACTTGGCATGGTTGTGACCGACTTGCTGGTCGAGCATTTTCCAAAAATTATGGATGTTCAATTCACTGCCCAGATGGAAGGTGAACTTGATCAGATTGCCGAAAACAAGGCTGACATGAACTCGGTACTGACCGAGTTTTACGAGCCATTTCACCAGTCGCTGAAGCTGGCTGAAACCCAGATGCAGCGGGCCAGCCTTCCTTCTGACGTTAAGTGTCCCGATTGCGGTGCCCCCATGCTCATCAAATTCAGCAGCAAGGGGCAATTTCTGGGCTGTTCAAAATATCCTGATTGCAAAACGACACAGCCGCTCTCAGGCGAACGCAAAAAAGCCGAAGTCACTGATTTTTCATGTGCCAAATGCGGCAAACCGCTTTTGAAACGTGAAAACAAGCGGGGGGAATATCTGGCCTGTTCCGGATACCCCGGCTGCAAGGAAATATACAATATTGCCGCTGATGGTTCGCCTGTGCCTGCAGTCGTAGAGACTGAGCATAAATGCGATAAATGCGGCAAGCCGATGATCCTGCGATCGGGCACCCGTGGCCCCTTTTTTGGCTGTTCAGGCTATCCCAAGTGCCGCAACATTTTGAACGCAGACGAACAGGGTAACCCCATTCGCCCTGTGACCGTCAATTTCCCTTGTCCCAAGTGCTCTGGCCCAATGTCAATCAAGCAGGGCAAGCGTGGGCCGTTTCTCGGCTGTGCCAATTACCCCAAGTGCCGTGGCACCGCACAGATAACCGACGAAATGAAAGAGAAAAATCCGGAACTTCTGGCAACGCCGGCACCGGTGGTGAAAAAAGGCCCTGACCTGAAAACGGTTCAGGCCGAAGAAACATGCCCCGAATGTAATTCAACGATGACAGTAAGGGCCGGTCGGCGGGGATTCTTCCTAGGCTGCTCAAAATATCCCAAGTGCAAGGGCACTAAGGAGCCCGGCCCTGTGACGATGTCACGTATCCAGGCTGCTATCGACGAAGCCGAAGCCGCCTCAGCCACCTGACGGGGTGGCCTTGGCTAACCATGATCCACTGCGACAGTCCCACAGGCCATCCGGCAGGATCAAACCAAAGACTTTTTGATCATGTGTATCGACGGGTACATGATCAATCACCTGACAGTCAAAAGCCGGTGCCCACCGTGGCACCGCCGGATTGACTGATTCCAGGAACCGGTCGTAAAAGCCGGCCCCTCGCCCCAGTCGATGGCCATTCCTGTCAAAAGCCAGGCCCGGCACGATCACCAGCCCAGCCTCATCGTGGGGGAATTCTGGCAGTCTGGGGTGTGGCCCGACAATGCCTCTGGCGTCAGTCACCAAGTCGGTTTCGAGCTTCTCGATGCGGCGAAAAATCAGTTTTCGTGGCGACCAGACCATCTCAGGCAGGCCTATGCCATGCCCAAGGCCCAGCCCTGCTTTTAATACCTGCTGAAAATCAGGCTCTTCCGGCAGCGAAGGCCAGAAGGCCAGGAGCTTTGGTTGATTTGTCGAAAGCACCAGCGAAATCAGTTTCTCCATGTTGCGGCGGATTTTCCGGGCAGCCTCGGCATGAGCCCGAGGCTTGTGATCGGCAGCAAAAGATTGTCGGATCTTTTTTCGAAGTTCAGTTTTTTCAGTCGTGATTAACATGATTCAAGCAGTATCAAAGAAAAAAGATAAAAAATCCTCCACTCGTGCCGTTGCGGAAGCTTTTGAGAACCCGCAGTTAATAGGTGGGAGCCTAGAGTTACGAATTCCATCGGAATGAACCCGATCGGCACCCTACGGGTGTACATTGGTTCGCCAAAATAGACAACCCAGACGAACACAGCAGAGGACTCTTTCAGTCTATGACCCACCAGCCGAAAATCAAGCCAATTTCTGCAGAGCGACGAAAAAACCCCGGCATATTTTTGCCGGGGTTGGAATCTTTTTCAGTTAACTGACAAAAAATTCAGTAATCGTTGCTGTCATGGACCTGGGCTTCCAGAGATTTGGTGTTTCGTTCAATTGCCAGGATGATTGTCTTTTCCTCACCGCCGTCAAGCGAGGTTGCGACTGCAGGAATGATCTGCCTGGAGTCAGGCAAGTTCAGCCTGACACTAAACGAACCGTCTGATTCAACCGGCACAGGTTCGCCCTGGATTGAGACCCTGGCAGCCGGCGATGTCGTGCCGAAAATCACCAGCTCTGCACCGATTTCAAACTTCAGAGGCTGCTCCTGACAGGTCAGAGCGTTGCGGGCAGCCTCGTCAGCGAACTTTTCTGGATCGGCTGATGAAACCGCTCTTCAAACATCTCAATCAGCTGGCTGGAAAGCTGAATTGATTCCGGATCATTGGCCCTCGTCTGAATCCGGTGTATCTCTTCCTGGGCAATGTTCCAGTCGTCTTCTATTGATGTTGACATCGAGATAGAAGGCATGGAGACGATATTCGATCTGGCAATAATGAAAAAACTGCCACGGCGTGTGATGAAGCCCAGATCCATTCGATATTTCCGACCGGGGCACTGCACATTCACATACCAGTTATTAACCTCGCTCTGGATCGGTTCGTCACGCTCGTGCCTTTCAGTCATGGCACTGGTGTCTTCACTGGTGACATCCATTACACGAAGAATCGGCTTCGAGCCGTGCCACATCTGCCCCATCGCTGCATGGGCTCGCTCAATGGTCGCCTGGCTGATCTCCCAGTATATGTGAACCCAGTAAGGGTCGCGGGCAACTGCAATCATCCTGTCCCGCGACTGGTGCTGAATCTGCCCATGCCAGGGGCGAATAGCCAGCCGCTCGGCGGTGGCATGGTCGGTAAAATGGAAATTCTGGTGCTCTTTTTCCTGCCTGTCAGGCGGTAAAAATGTCGCGACAGGTTTCTCAACCATTCTTTTTCTGGACCTGGAACTCGTTTCGCGATCAGCAAGTGCCCGGATCAGCTGATCCTTCCGCATGGCATGCCAACCGGGAATCGACTGGTCGCGAGCCAGCCTTGCCAGTTCCTTCTTGGTGTGTTCCTGAAAATCAATGCTGGGCATGGAGACCTCCGAAATCATCAGGATGACGATCGCTTGCCAGAGTGGCGAGGTTCTTCCAACGGATGGAATTTGACCCGGAGCAGACGATGATCGTCGCCGGCGGGATCGCGGAAGAACAGGTTTATCAAGGTTGTTCGCAGAGTTTCATGTACCGGGAAGGTAACTGGGACCGTAACACGTTGAGCGATTGAATGTCAATAGGCCGGTGACTTTTTTTGACCGGATTTCATATCTGCCCAGCTCGCCAGCCCTGGACAGAGACACGGGAAATCAAATATAAGGTCCTTACCAGATTGTATTTAAGCGGTATCGCTCCGGAATCCGCTTTCGTTCAGTGCCAGAGGTGCCAAGCAGACATTGTGAAAAATTTCGCTTTTTCACATTCGGGTTGTTGACAGGATGGGCAGATTTCCGATAACTTGAGGCAATCCTAAGAAGGTTCCAGTGGAATCTTATGCGAACTGTCGATCCAAAAACCCTGGCGGAAGCATACAAAACAGCTTCGAGAGTCATTAACCTGGCCCTTGGCTGTATTGTTCCACCGGCAGTTGGTTTTTTTCTTGACAGGAAGTTCGGTACAACGCCAATTCTAAGCATTCTGGGCTTGGTTTTCGGGCTGGTATCGATGTTCGTGCAAATCAGGCAACTTGTTCGCGAACTGCCCGGTGGCAAATCGCGATAACGAAAAGCAGGTTGAATGCCTTATGGCCGGTCATAGCCCCATCTCTCACGTGGTCGATCACAACACCCTCGAAATGCCGTGGGGCAAAGTGGTTCACCTGCCTGAAATTCATCTGCCGCTGCTTGGGCATTTTCAGCTCACCCGTTACATGTTGATGGAACTGATTGCCGCCACTATCGTGTTGCTTCTAGCCGTAGCTTATGCCCGCCACATGAAGAAAAATCATGTGAGCAAAGGAATTCTGTCGAACATCGTTGAATCACTGGTGTATTTTATCAAGGATAAAATTGCAGTGCCGGCGATTGGTGATCATGATGCATATGAGCATATGCCTTACCTGCTGACAGTCTTCTTTTTTGTTTTGACATGCAATCTTCTGGGCATGATTCCCGGTGGTGCATCGGCCACCAGTTCGATTGTCGTCACCCTGACACTGGCCTTCATCACCTTTCTGGCGGTCTATCGGGCGGGTGCAAGCCACTTTGGCTATCTTGGCTTCTTCAAAAATCTTGTTCCGCATCTTGAAGTTCCAGGTGAGGTTGATCTGAAGAAATTCGGTTATGAGGGCTCCGTCAATATTCCGGGCATGATGATGTGGTGCCTGATGTTTGTGATCGAGCTTGTGGGGTTAATCATCAAACACTTCGTGCTTGCTGTGCGTCTGTTCATTAACATGACGGCAGGCCACCTTGTGCTGGCTGTTATCCTTGGCTTCATCCTTGAAGCGTCGGGTAATCTGTTCTATCTTGTGACTCCTGCCAGTATTTTTGGGGCAGTTTTCATCAGTTGCCTTGAATTGCTGGTAGCGTTTCTACAGGCTTACATCTTCACGTTCCTTTCTGCGTTGTTCATCGGTGCTGCTTCGCACGCTCACTAACATATCGCGTGCGGTCAGCTCGCTGTGCAATTCTCTGGCTTTGCAATTTTGCCCTGACGGGCTTGAGGAGTTCTTCCGATGAAGTTGATGAAGGTTCTGTTCATGGCGTTCGCGTTTGTCACGCTTGCTCCTGTCATGGCTATGGCCCAGGCTACGGCTGGCGGCGCTCCGTTTTCTGAACTGAAGCCGATTGGTGTGGGCCTGATCGTACTGGGCGCAGCTTTTGGTATTGGCAAACTGGCTACCGCTTCTGTGGAGAGCATGGCCCGTCAGCCTGAAGTGGCCGGCAATATTTCCAGCTCAATGATTATTGCTGCGGCCCTGATCGAAGGTTTCACCTTCTTCGCCCTGCTCCTCTTCCTGATCGCACTTTGATCCTGGTTGCGTTGATTCGTCCTGGGTGGTCCACGTCGGACCACCTGATCTTACAACCACGGTGTCTGTTCGTTCAGGAATTCACACCATGATGCAGCGAATCCCGACCGCAGTTGCGGTTTTTCTCCTTGCTTTTTCTGCTGTGGTCCATGCAGCAGATGATCATGCACCAACAGCCAAATCAGATCATGCAGCGACTGCTGGGCATGGCGCTGATGCTGGTCATGGTGCATCCGGCGGACATTCCGAACCGAATGTGCTTCCCATGTCAGCGGCGGAGTTAGAGGAGCAGGCTCCTCTGGCCATCTGGTCATTTGTCGTTTTCATGGTTTTGCTTCTGCTGGCCACCAAATTCGGCTGGAAACCGATTGTGCAGGCCATGCACGATCGTGAGCATCACCTTGAAGCCTGCCTGCATGACACCGAAAAAGCCCGCAATGAAGCTGAAGATATTCTTCGTCAATATAAATCAGAGATGGCATCGGCGTCTGACAAAATCAAGGCCATGCTCGATGAGGCCCGCCGCGATGCCCAGACAACGGCTGACGCCATTGTTTCCAAGGCTCAGTCTGAATCTGAATCGCTGAAGGCACGTGCCGAGCGTGACATTCTGCAGGCGAAGGATGAAGCACTGGTTGAAATCTGGTCGAAGGCTGCTGATGTCTCCGTTCAGATTGCAGGCAAGGTACTTCAGAATAATCTTTCTGCAGAAGATCACAAGCGTATGCTTGACATAGCCGCCAGTGAGCTTCCTGATCGTTCCGCATTTGGATTCAGCACTTCAACAGGGGGCGGACGATAATGACCGACCCGGCCACCTCCGCACAGGTACAGACCGTATTTGACGAGAGTCAGGTTCAACTCTCCCGCGTTTACAGCGAGGCTGTTCTGAATGCGGCTCAGTCAAAGGGTGTACTGGCCGAAGTCGTCGATGAAATTCAGGGTATCGCTGCTCTCTTCAGGTCGAACCCCGCTTTTCTCATCGGGCTTACTGCGGGTTCATCGTCGGATAAATCCGACGAAATCATCCTGAAATCATTCTCGGGCAAGGTCCATGAGCTGGTATTGAACCTCCTGCGAGTGCTTAATGGTCGTGGTCGGCTCGAACTGATTGCCGCACTGGCCGACCGGCTGACGACCGATTCTGATCGTCTTCTTGGTCGTTGCCGTGTCTCTGTCACGGTCGCTTCCGAACTCACTGAAGACCAGCATAATTCCCTTAAAAAACAGCTCCAGGACCGTATCGGTCTTGTTCCCTACATCGATTATGTCGTTGATCCCAGTCTGATTGGTGGCCTGGTGATCCGGATCGGGGATCTTCAGTTTGACTCCTCTATCCGGAGCCGGCTCGAGCAGCTTCGCAATAACTTGTTGCAAGGAAAAATTCATGAAATTCAGAGCCGACGAGATCAGCTCCATACTTCAGCGTGAGATTGAGCAGTTCCAGGCTCAGACGACCCGATCCGAAGTCGGCCAGGTCGTTGAGGTCGGTGACGGTATTGCTCGTGTTCATGGTCTTTCCGGTGTCATGACCGGCGAGATGGTCACCTTTCAGAACGGTGTACGTGGTCTGGCCTTCAACCTTGAAGAATCCTCCGTTGGTGTGATTATTCTGGGTGATTACAAACAGATTCACGAAGGTGAAACAGTCACCGCCACTGCACAGCTTCTGCGTGTGCCTGTTGGTGAAGCCATGGTTGGTCGTGTTGTGAATCCGCTGGGCGAGCCTATCGACAACAAGGGCCCCATCGTCACACCTCACTCGCGACTGGTCGAATCGCCTGCTCCCGGCATTGCTGATCGCCAGCCGGTGGATGAGCCACTGCAGACAGGAATCAAGGCGATTGATGCCATGACCCCAATTGGTCGTGGCCAGCGAGAACTGATCATTGGCGACCGCAAAACCGGTAAAACCGCAATTGCCATCGACGCCATTCTCAACCAAAAGGGTCAGGGCACGATCTGTGTCTATGTGGCAGTTGCTCAGAAGGAATCGACCACGGCCAGCCTGGTCGACATCCTGACGCGCTATGGAGCCATGGATTACACAATCGTTGTTGCGGCAGGTGCATCCGATCCTGCACCGCTGCAGTACATTGCTCCCTATTCCGGCTGTGCCATGGCCGAGTATTTCATGTACGAAAAGGGCATGCCAACACTCTGCGTCTATGACGACCTGTCAAAGCAGGCTGTTGCCTATCGCGAGCTGTCTTTGCTTCTTCGACGACCACCAGGTCGCGAGGCATTCCCCGGAGACGTCTTTTACGCTCACAGTCGACTGCTGGAGCGATCTGCCAAGCTTGCCAATAAATATGTAATCATCAAGAAAAGGTCTGATGGTGACAAATCGCCGATTGATGAGAAATCCGGTGTAAACGGCAAGGTCTACATTGGTGTTCCCGGCCATGAAGAGGCCAGTCACGAGCTGAAGGCTTCCTTTGCTGAAGGCCACGTGGTTGCCAAAACGGATACTTCAGGTGGTTCACTGACAGCCCTGCCTGTTATTGAAACACTGGAGGGTGAAGTTTCGGCCTACATTCCAACGAACGTGATTTCGATCACCGATGGCCAGATTTATCTGCAGCCGAACCTGTTCTTCTCAGGTGTTCGTCCCGCGATCGACGTCGGTATCTCGGTCAGTCGTGTGGGTGGTAAAGCCCAGATTAACGCCATGAAGAAGGTGGCTGGTGGTCTCCGGCTTGACCTAGCGGCTTTCCGTGAACTTGAGGCATTTGCTCAGCTTGGTACAGAACTTGACAAGGCAACCCAGCTTCAGCTCGATCGTGGCTATCGCATGGTTGAACTGCTCAAGCAGCCTCTTTATGAACCGCTGAACGCTGTTGATCAGGTCATGGTGATTTACGCAGGTACTGAAGGTTATCTGGATAATATTCCTGTTAACCGCGTTCGCGATTGGGAAGTCGGGTTCCTTCAGTTTGTGCGAGAGCAGCGATCTGAAGTGCGTAATCTGCTTCTCAAGGAACAAAAGCTATCGCCTGAAGTTCTTGCAGGACTCAAGCAGGCTCTTGAAGACTACAATACCGACTTTACCAGTGCTTCAAAGGCTTCTGCCGGAACGCTGGTCACGGCCGGTAAATAATCAGGGAACGGATGGCCGGGCGCGAGAGCCCGGCCTGTTTTCTTCGCCGATCATTTCGACCCGGGTGTAAAGAGACATGGCCAAGGCCCGTGCGATTGTTGGCCGCCGCAAGGCGGTCCAGAATATTAAGAAAATCACGCGGACGATGGAGCTTATTGCCACCGCCCGCTTCAAGAAGGCACTCGACCGGGCAACCGAAGCCGATGCCTATACCAGGAAGATTGCAGAACTGGTCAAGGACCTGAGCAGTTCCGAGACGGATGTGCGGCATCCTCTGCTTGAAAATCGTTCAAAGCCTCAGAATGCCATGCTTCTTGTGCTGACAAGCAATCGTGGCCTGGCTGGTGGCTACAACGCCAACGTTCTTCGTCAATGTGTCCGGACCCGGCAGGAGAATGAACTCGCCGGAATCAAGACACATCTTGAAGTGGCCGGCAAACGCGGAATCAACTTCCTTCGATTTCAGGGAATCAAGCCTGACAAGACCTTCACAAGTTTTGAAGACCGCCCTCAGTTTGCTGAGGTCGAAGAAATCGCGAACCGGTATATCAGCATGTTTGTCGAATCCAGGATTGACCGCGTTGATGTAGCCTACACCCGGTTTATTTCAGTGGCTCGTCAGGAAGCAGTTGTGACTTCGCTTCTTCCCATGTCAACAAAAGATGTGGGGGCACTGGAAACGACCTCACGTGGCAGGAAATCCGATACCGATGCGCAGGTGTCTTCTTCTGCCACCACACCCTATGAATATCTGCCAAATGCCACCAGCATTCTTGAAGAGATCGTTCCGGTTTCGTTCAAGGTCAGGCTTTTCAAGTGTTTCCTCGACGCGGCGGTCAGCGAACAGATCGCCCGTATGGTGGCGATGAAGGGTGCGACTGAGAACGCTGAAGAGATGATTAAGACGTTGTCGCGGCTTTACAACCGTGCCCGTCAGTCGCAGATTACCCGCGAACTCTCTGAAATCATTGGCGCTGTGGCGGCGCTTGAATGACGCAGTCGGCGTCTTCGAAATATTTGTGAAAATACTGTCAGCTCATTGTCAATCGCCGGAAGGAATAGATAAATGGCATCTGCAACAGGCAAAATCATACAGGTTATCGGCTCA
The DNA here is from genome assembly GCA_040374745.1 of Planctomycetaceae bacterium. Taxonomy (GTDB): domain Bacteria; phylum Planctomycetota; class Planctomycetia; order Isosphaerales; family Isosphaeraceae; genus QWQI01. The sequence goes on from JBEITT010000036.1 coordinate 13,978, forward strand.
ACCTTTGATGCCGAATTTGATCAGGGACACCTGCCTGATATTTACAACGCCCTTCGTATCGAGTCGCAGGAAAAGGGTGTCAAGATCACGCTGACCGGTGAGGTCCAGCAACAACTGGGTGGCAACCGGGTTCGCTGCGTGGCTCTGGGCTCGACGGACGGTCTGGTTCGTGGCATGCCTGTTACAGACACAGGTGCGCCCGTTTCAGTTCCTGTCGGCAAGGGCACACTGGCCCGCGTTTTCAACCTTCTTGGTGAGCCGATCGACGGCCGCGGACCTGTTCAGGCAGACGAGAAATGGCCTATTCACCGTGATCCACCCGAATTTGAAGAACTTTCGCCCAAGACGGAAGTCTTTGAGACCGGTATCAAGGTTATTGACCTTCTCACACCCTTCGTTCGTGGTGGCAAGATTGGTCTGTTCGGCGGTGCCGGTCTGGGCAAGACCGTTATCCTCACCGAGCTGATCGCCCGAATTGCGAAGGTTCACTCGGGTTATGCCGTGTTCGCAGGCGTGGGCGAGCGAACTCGTGAGGGGAATGATCTCTGGCTTGAAATGCAGGAAACCAAGATCGGTACAACCGGCAAATCGGTAATCGATTCGACCGTGATGTATTTTGGCCAGATGAACGAACCACCCGGGGCACGTCTTCGTGTGGCACTTTCAGCACTTTCAACGGCAGAATGGTTCCGCGACTCGACGGGGGCCGACACGCTTCTATTCGTTGATAACATTTTCCGGTTCAGCCAGGCAGGTTCTGAAGTTTCGGCCCTGCTGGGGCGTATGCCTTCCAACGTAGGTTATCAGCCAACGCTGGCAACCGAGATGGGTGCCCTGCAGGAGCGTATTACTTCAACCAAGAAGGGTGCCATCACGTCGGTTCAGGCGGTTTATGTGCCTGCTGACGACCTGACTGACCCGGCTCCGGCCACCACTTTCGGCTTCCTTGATGCGTTTATCGTGCTTCAGCGATCCATCGCAGAAAAAGGTATTTATCCGGCGGTTGATCCGCTGGGCAGTTCATCACGAATCCTTGACCCCCAGTATGTGGGTGAAGAGCATTATGATGTCGCCCGTCGTGTGCAGTCGATCCTGCAGCGCTATCGTGAACTTCGTGACATCATCGCCATCCTGGGTGTTGATGAACTCTCTGAAGAAGACAAACTGATCGTCCATCGTGCACGCCGCATTGAACGTTTCCTGTCGCAACCGTTTATCGTGGCCGAAGTCTTCACCAACAAGCCTGGTGAATACACCCCGCTGCCCGAGACGATTCGCAGTTTCCGTGAAATCTGTGAAGGTAAATGGGATCACCTGCCTGAAAGTGCCTTCCTCTACGTTGGTGCGATCGAACAGGCGGCTGAAGCAGCGAAGAAGATGGCCCGCTGATCGGGTGATTTTTGCCAGAACATTTCGATCAGGAGTGTATCCATGTCAACGGGTTCAACAGAAAAAAGCAGGGAGTCCTCCCCTTCGGCGGATCTGCCGATCCGCTGTCAGGTGGTGACGCCTGAGCGAATTGTTGTGGATGAATGGGTCAGCCAGATCATCGTCCCACTTCCGGATGGTGAATTTGGTATCGCCCGAAACCACGATCCGGTCATCGCCAGACTTGGCTATGGCTCGTTCCGTTTCAAATCTTCCGGTAGTCAGCGAAGCTATTTCATCGACGGCGGATTTCTCCAGATCCGCGATAATGTCGTAGTCATCCTGACCAATCGCGCGGTAGATGTCGCAAACCTGAACGCTGCCCAGATCGATCAGGAAATCGCCTCAGTCAAGTCGCGGTCCGCACGTAACGATGCTGAAATCTCGGCAAGGATGACAGACCTTGATAAACTCAGGTCACGTCGAAGACTTGCTCCTTCCAAATAAATTGATAACCCGTAGAATTTCTACGGGTTATTTTTGACATTTCAGAGATTTCAGTGTTTTCAGAAATAAAGAAATTGCTGAAACCCTCAATTCCGCTTGAGGCATATATATTCAGGCACTAAAATATAAATAACGCCCGATTTTGTGCCGGTTCCAGGATTCACGAGAAGCCATTATCCTCTTGATTTTCCTGGACTTATGGCAAGACGACATGCGTTCTGGAGGTTCGTGACGGTGAAACGCTATTCTGCGGTGCATCTGCTGGGTATTCTGACAATCGTTCTTGCCGGCTGTGAGAGCGATAACTATTCGCTGAATTACTCGCTGGCCAAGCCCGTCAAAGAGATGACGGATCAGAAGAAGCAGGACGCGGTCGTCCGGGCTCTTTCCGAGCTTTATGGCCCATCTCCCCGTGAAATCAAGGTTCCCGAGGGGCTTGGTCTGACTAATGGTGGTTATTATCTTGCCAATTATGTTCAGGAGAAAGGCGAGTCTGCTCCCAAGGCTCTCGCAGTCGACTCTACTTCCGGCAAGAAACAGGTAGGTGGTGGATATGGTCTCTATCGCAAGCATTGCCTGCATTGCCATGGCGTGACTGGCGATGGTAATGGTCCAACAGCTGACTATCTCTATCCCAGACCTCGTGATTACCGCAAGGGTCTGTACAAATTCACTTCAACCGCGGCAGGTGCCAAACCTACCCGGACAGATCTCTGGAAGACGATTAATTATGGCCTTCACGGCACTTCCATGCCAGGTTTCGAAGCTCTGATGACGCCATCAGAAATCGAACAGGTAATTGATTATGTCATTTTTCTGTCGGTTCGTGGCGAAACCGAATTGCTTATTGCCCAGGATGTCTCGGACGGTGCATGGGATGAGCAGATTGGCCAGGAAACGGGTCCTTCTTCGAACCCGTGGTATGAAAAACCGTCGAACTCAAAGATTTACGAGCCCGCCCTGGAAACAGCCAGGATGGTGGCTGAAAAATGGAATGCATCAGAGTCGCAGGTGTTTAATCCACCTTCCGCAAGGGTGGCTAACTCGAATGATTCCATTATGAGGGGGCGTGAACTTTTCCTGGGTTATACCAAGGAAAGGTTGGAGTGCTGGGGGTGCCACGGCCTTCAGGCGGGTGGCAATGGCAAGAGTTTCGTTGACAAGAAACTTTTTGAAAAGGTGATGTTCTCAAAGCAGGTTTTCCAGGCGATTTATACGGATGATGATCGTGCCCGTGCGATTCTTGAGGCTACTGCCAGCCGCATTTCAGAAGAAAAAGATGAGCGTGATGCAAGGTTGTCAGCCCTTGGCATAGGTGGTCACCATGGGGGTCATGGTTCCGGTCATGAAGGTGATCATGCCCCACTGACGGGATGGGTGGCGACAATCACATCCAGCTCCGCCGGATTTGTTCCGGTTGATGAAGAACGCCGCAAGGAAATTCGCCACGAGCTGGAGTCTCATTTCCCAGGCCTCATGGTCGATTTCAAGGTCGATGCAAAATCGGAAAAGCCAACAGTTACCATCAAATCTCCTGTTGGAACCCGGCAGCAGGTCCTGAGCGATCTCAATCTTGAGATTCCAGCGGCTGTTCTATCCGCGGCTGCCGGAATGGGTGATGGCAAAGGTTGGCAGGTGGTTTATCGTGTGGTTAACGATGCATCGGCTGATGCTACCGAGGCACAGAAGGGTGTTGCCGCTGCCCGGGCTGAGTTGACAGCCGAATCTACTCGACACCTGCTCGCTCATCGTTATCCTGCATTAGGATTGACAGTCCAGGTTGTTACAGATGCTACCCTGCCTGAGATTGAAGTTGTGCCTGTTGACAGTGCGAATTCAGACAGGACCGAGGTGGTCAAGACTCTGTTGCTTGATGGTGCCGGTCTTGTGAAGAGTTACTTCGCCAAGGTTCAGACTGACTGGACCGGCTCGCTGGATGATTGGCAGTGGCCACTTCGTCCAGCCAATCTGAATACGGGTGTTTATAAGGGTGGACGCAGGCCGATTGATATTTACTGGCGAATTGCCAAGGGTATCAATGGTGCCAAAATGCCTGCCCACGAAACTACGCTCAAGCCCGAACAGATCTGGGATCTGGTGAATTTTGTCCTGGCCTTGCCAGACCGTCCTGAATTACTTCGCGATGCGACCGAGCCTGTGCGTAATGATGCCCCGGCTGCCAAAGTTGCCGCCAATTAATCACACATCCGATTATTCGACTAGACCGCCATCGCCCGGCGGGTTGACTGGGAGTGAAAATGAAAATCGAACGGTTCTGGACACTTGTCTTTGCGATCGGTGCGATCTTTGCCACCGGTTGCTTTGTCTATGCTCCATTTAATGATGACTGGTGGCTGATCCCCAACGTGTCTTCCGTCGGCAAGGAAGTGGATCATCTCTTCATCATTATTCTGGGCATTACCGGCGTGGTGTTCGTCGCTACGCAGGCGGTTCTCTGCTATATCCTCTGGAAATATTATGACAGGCCCGGCCGCAAGGCTGACTATATACATGGCCAGATGAAACTTGAAGTCATCTGGACCATCATTCCCGCCTCAATTCTCGTCTTTCTGGCACTTTACCAGATGGGAACGTGGGCCAAGATCAAGTTTCGCAGCTCACTACCCAAGGTACAACCGGTCGCTGAAGTGACGGGACGACAGTTTCAGTGGGTTTTCCGCTATGCCGGTGAAGACCGTCGTCTGCACACTGACGACGATATTTTCACGGTCAATGATTTTCACTTCGTGAAGGATGAGCCGACAGTCATTCACCTGAAGAGTGCTGATGTGCTTCATTCGTTTTTCCTGCCGGCCCTGCGTATTAAACAGGATGCCGTACCTGGATTGACTATCCCTGTGTGGTTTGATTCCTCGAGTGCGGGCAAGTTTGAACTTGTCTGTGCCGAGCTTTGCGGCTGGGGTCATTACAAGATGCGTGGCAATGTCACGATTCACCAGTCGCAACAGGAATTTGAAGAGTGGCTCAAGAAGACAAAATCAGAGCAGGATCGCGATCAACTGTCTCTGGCCAATGCAGCGAACGGGGGTTGAAAAAATGAGTGACCATGGACATTCGGCCGGACACGGCCACGACGATCATATTCATCCAGCACCCACCAATTTTCTCTCGAAATATGTCTTTTCGACAGATCACAAGGTCATCGGGATACAGTTTCTGATTTCTGGCCTTATCATGTTCTGGGTTGGTGGTCTTCTGGCTTTAGCTGTCAGATGGCAACTGGCATGGCCCTGGAAGCCCATTCCGCTTGTCAATTCCATCTGGGCAGAATATGGCTATCGTCTGCCGCCAGAGGTTTACAACAAGCTCTTCACGATGCATGCCACCGTGATGATCTTCTTTGTGATTGTGCCTCTGCTGACTGGAGCATTTGGAAACTTCCTGATTCCGCTGATGATCGGCGCCCGCGACATGGCCTTTCCGAAGCTGAACATGTACAGCTACTGGTTCATGTGGCCCTCAATTATCCTGATGTCTTACTCCTTCTTCGCGCCTGGCGGCTCGGCTGAAGCAGGCTGGACCAGTTACCCCACACTTTCTTCTTTCAGCTGGTCAACAAGCGGTTCGTTTAATGGCCAGACGCTCTGGCTGGCATCGCTCCTCTTTGCTGGTGTGTCGTCGTTGATGGGGTCCATCAACTACATCACCACGATTATCATGTTGCGTGCCCCTGGCATGAAGATGTTCCGCCTGCCGATGACGATCTGGGCGATGTTCATCACTGCAATTCTGCAGGCATTTGCCCTTCCGGTTCTGACCGCTGCACTGATCATGCAGCTGCTTGACCGTGTGGTTGGGACAAACTTTTTTGCACCAGCCAACTGGATGGTGGCCAATTCTGGAAATGTGGTCGGTGGGGGTCAGGTTCTCCTGTTCCAGCACCTTTTCTGGTTCTACAGCCATCCTGCCGTATACATCATGATTCTGCCGGCAATGGGCATGGTCAGCGACATTATAGCCACTTTCAGCCGCAAACCACTGTTTGGCTACAAGCCGATGGTCTTTTCGGTAAGTGCGATCGCCGGACTGGGTTTTATCGTGTGGGGCCACCACATGTTCCAGTCAGGCATGAATCCGGCCCTTGGTGCCACTTTCATGCTCTCAACGATGATGATTGCCCTGCCCTCGGCCATTAAGACATTTAACTGGCTTGGCACCATGTGGGGTGGTCGTATTCAGTTCACCACACCCATGCTCTTTGCCATCGGATTTGTGGCGATGTTTGTGATTGGTGGTCTTTCTGGCATCTTCATGGCGGCAACGCCGGTCGACATGCACATTCACGACACCTATTACATCGTCGGCCACATTCATTATGTGCTTTTCGGTGGCTCGACGTTTGCCATTCTTGCGGGCATCTACTACTGGTTCCCCAAGATGTTTGGCCGCATGATGGATGAAAGGCTGGGCAAGATTCACTTCTTCCTGACATTCATCTTCTTTAATGGCACATTCTTCCTGATGCACATTGTTGGCATGCACGGTCACCCCCGGCGTATTGCTGACCCGACAGTCTATGAGTTTTTGCGTGGTTCGGGTGTAGTTGGGATGAACCAGTTCATGACGATTAACGCGATTCTGCTTGGCTTCTCGCAGTTGATTGTCGTTTACAATTTCATCTACAGCCTTTTCCTGGGACCAAAGGCTTCAGCCAATCCCTGGAATTCCAATACCCTGGAGTGGGCCTGTCCTTCACCTCCTCCGTATTACAATTTCCTCAAAATTCCGACGGTTTACCGAATGGCCTACGAATATTCGGCAGATGCTGTTGCACCTGCTGATTACTGGCCCCAGGATCAGCCGGAAAATTCTGAGGCCGTTGCCTCGGCTCATTGATCACTGAAATCGGGAAGTCCTCTTGCCTGAGGCCTTCCTTATTTTTCAAAGGGTTTAAAGGTCATCGCCTTGAAGCAGACACAAGCCGTTCCCAAGCTGGCTTACCGTCTCTTTCTGTTTGCCACGCTATTCACATGGCCTCTCCTTTTTGTGGGTGGCCTGGTGACGACCTACCGTGTCGGTATGGCTGTGCCTGACTGGCCAACCACGTTCGGTATCAACATGTTTCTTTACAACTTTCTTAACGCGGCCTGGGGTGTTTTTATTGAGCATGGCCACCGGCTCTATGGTGCCGCTGTCGGTCTCTGTCTGTTGATTGTTGTGCCGTGGGTTCAGTGTCTTAAATCGGTACCCGGTACATATAAGCGATGTGCCTGGCTGGCCCTTGCAGGTGTTATATTTCAAGGTGTTCTTGGCGGCTACAGGGTACGATTGAATTCCACGCAACTGGCCATGTTTCATGGTTCTTTTGCACAATTTTTCTTTCTTTTCCTCTGCTGCATGACGGCGTGGGCCGGAGAGACCCGAATGCAGCTTTCTGAATCAACTTCATTAAATCTGACGTCATCTTCACTCAAATGGTTTTCCCTGGCACTTGTTCCGCTTGCGTATCTTCAGGTGGTTATGGGTGGCTGGCTGAGACATTTTCAAAGTCTTCAACCGCTGTATATCCATGAAATTCTTGGTATTACAGTGGTTGTCGCCATCACCGTGTTTTGTGTCATGGTTAAGCAGACGGATCTGATGAAGCAAAAGTCACTGCGACGTTTTCGCGTAGTGCTGGTCAGTCTTGCTCATCTTCAATGGCTTTTTGGCTTTGGTGCCTGGTGGTTGCTACGCCCGTTTGATGGTGTGGCCAAACCCGTCACCGACATTCAGGCCTTTGTTCGCACATTTCATCAGGCAAATGGTGCACTTGTTCTGGGTCTGACTGGTGTCATGGCGTTATGGGTTGTAACGGCATATTTGGCAGTCGGTGATTCGGCTGAACTGAAAATCACTTCACGGGAGGCTGTATGTCTCTCGTGAACGTTGCTCCGGCATCGCCCCAGGGCAGCAGGTTGAAACGATTTCTCTTCGCTGTTTCGGCTCGCTGGCCTGCACTGGCTGAACTTACCAAGCCCCGCATTGTGACAATGGTACTGGTTGCGGCAGGGGTTGGTTTTCTGGCTGGTTCGCATCTTTCCATTTCACCTCTTCGGTTTATCCTGACGATGACCGGAACGTGTTGCTTCGCGGCTTCGGCCAGCGTGCTGAATCAGGTGATGGAACAATCACGTGATGCCCTGATGCGTCGCACGTCAAACCGACCGCTGCCTTCTGGCCGCATTTCCCGACCTGAAGCCATCCTCTGGGGCACTTTTCTTCTCGCTCTTGGCAGCCTGATTCTGCTATCCGGGTCATTGTATGAATCATTCAAATGGGCTGGCTTAACCTGGCTGCTTTATCTTGGTGCTTACACGCCCCTGAAGCCAGTATCATCGGTGAATACGATAGTCGGTGCCATTCCGGGTGCTTTGCCTCCGGTAATTGGCTGGGCCGGTGCCACCGGGTCGGTGGGGCTTGAGGCTTTTTCGCTGTTTCTGATATTGTTTCTCTGGCAGTTTCCGCACTTTCTTGCAATTGCCTGGATGTATCGCGACGATTATCGCCGTGGCGGCTACCGCATGATTACTGCTGATGACACCACAGGCTACCTGACGGCATTGCAGGCAGTCGGCTATGCGGCAGTTCTGGTGCCTGTATCGCTGTTGCCTTTTCAGATTCGAATGGCGGGGTTTGTCTACTTTGCAGCGGCCCTGCTACTCAGTTTCTACTATCTCATCAAGGCACTTGAATTCCTGCGGGATCGCAACGACAAAACCGCTCGTCGCATGCTTTTCGCAAGTCTCTGGTATCTTCCACTTGTCTATCTCTTCCTGATCCTCAATCCCCTGCCCGCCTGACGGCCCGTCGCCGGCGGCTAACCGGTTCGAAGGATGATCATGTCCGACACAGCCATCTTCCCCGTCACCCTGCCTGCATCATCGGCGAAACCAGTTGCCAAGGCTGCACCCGTCACGCCGGGCAAACTGGCCATGTGGTTATTCCTGGCCACCGAAATCATGTTCTTCACCGGGCTGATCGGCTCTTACATCGTATTGCGTGCAGGAAGCCCTCCCACGGCATATTCCAACAAATATTCGCCAAACACGCCGATTTCTGCCATTCCGAACCCTGAGGAAGTCACCTTCCACAAGTGGCCACTGCCTTATGACAACGCCGTCAATCCGCTTTCCATTGACCTCACGGCAGTCAACACCTTTATTCTGATCTGTTCGTCAGTGACCATGGTGCTGGCACTCGGTGCAGCCCAGCGGGACGACAAGAAAGCCACCACCAGATATTTGCTGATGACGATGCTCATTGGCGGCACTTTCCTGGGCGTGCAGGTCTTTGAATATTACCAGCTCATGTTCGGGCACCTTTATCCAGTAGGTGTTTCAGCTACAGGGCATTTCCGGCCCAATGTCAGCCTCTTTGCCAGTTGCTTCTTTACGATGACCGGTTTTCACGGCACCCACGTTGCCGTTGGCGTGTTCATGATCACCTGCTGTTTCCTGCAGTCGTTGCGGGGAGTTTATGGTGCAAGAAATTTTGCCTCGCTTGAATACATCGGTCTCTACTGGCACTTTGTGGACTTGGTCTGGATCATTCTATTCACTGTCGTTTACCTGATCTGACGCCTGTTTCAGGCTTGGCTTCGTCATCTCAAAATCATACGACCCAACGAACTGAAGAGAATCGATAATGTCTGATCATCACCATCATGCCGAAGACCATGGCCACCATGAACATCCTCATGTGAATTACATGAAGATCTTCTGGATGCTGTTGTTCCTGACGCTTGCCGAATATTTTTATGCCATGCTCACGCAGAGCAACTTCGCTCTTCTGGTCCTTGGCCTGATGACTCTGGCTCTGATAAAGGCCAGCCTGGTCGGGTATTACTTCATGCACGTCAAGTTTGAAGGCAAATGGGTTTTTGCCATGATCATTCCGGCCTGTGTGCTGGCAGCGATTGCCGTGCTGGCCCTTGTGCCTGATATTGCACGCGACCGTTCGCAGGATGAACTGATCATCCCTGAAGATGATTCGGCATGGACCACACCGGCCACTGACAGCATCCATTCCGCTAACATTTTTAAAATCTGATGTCTGGATACCGGGCGGGAATATCGTTGGTCGGCATCGTTTTCGCGGTGTCGGCCATTATTTGTTTTGGTGCAGCATCTTCTGGCCGGCAGGGGGCTTCGGCTGGTTCTCAACTACTTGCTGGCAAAGAAATTGCACCGTTTATTCTTGTTCGGGAAAATGGCAGCCCTGTTCGTAGCGATGACCTTCGCTCGGGCCCTTGGCTGGCCGCATTTACATTCACGCGGTGCCCCTCAAGCTGCCCGCGAATTTCAGCCACACTGAAAAGCCTTCAGGCTGATCTTAATGGGTCATCGGCCAAAATCATCAGTATTTCGGTTGACCCTGAATTTGACACGCCTGAGGTTCTTTCGCGCTATTCTGAACGCTTCGGTGCTGATCCGAACCGTTGGTGGTTCCTTACCGGCCGCAAGGACGATATTTTTGCCCTGATCCAGTCTTCATTTTTGCTATCCGTTGCCGCGACCACCCCCGAACAACAGAAAGAGGGTGCCGAGGCAATCGCACACAGTGATCGTATTGCCCTTGTTGATAAAGATCTTAAGCTCGTTCGGTTTTTTGATTCCAATTCGCCTGAAGAACTCAAGCAGCTTGTTGCTGAAACACGCCGCCGGTCACTCAGCCCATGGATAACGGCCCTGCCGGCAATCAATGCCTTCCTTAATTCACTGAGCTTCGTGCTGCTACTCTCAGGCTGGTTTCTGGTACGATCCGGGCGGTGGCGTAGCCATGCCTTCACCATGCTTACGTGCCTTGCCGTATCAGGGGCTTTTCTAACTTGCTACCTTACCTACCACTCGTTTGTCGGCACGGTTCGATTTCCCGGCACTGGCTGGGTTCGTTCGCTTTATCTTTCTATTCTGCTGTCACATACGATTCTTGCCGTGGTGATGGTGCCCATGATTCTTCTCACTGTTCTGAGAGCCGTCAAAAAAGATTTTGAACGACATAAAGCCATTGCCCGTATAACTTTTCCGATTTGGTGCTATATCAGTGTAACCGGTGTGGTGATCTATCTGATGCTTTATCAGATGAACCATGCCCCGCAGGTCCTCCCCGGTATCTAACCGGGGAGAATCCAGAGATCTGTAAGTCTTTTTCTATAAGTAGTTTGTAATCTTATTTAACGCCATCGGAATAATCTTGCCGGATTCACGTTGACCGTTTTGCCTGTTCGCGTATGATTCCCTTTCACACGTCGAAGCCCGCCGGTGAAAATGCAGTGTCGCATCCGCCAGGCGTGATTCCATGTTTTGGGATGTACCCTGTTTTTTTCGGTTCAGGGCCGGCAGCGATTCAGGCGCCCCATGGATGGCGGCGCATTCTGTTTTGCAGCCAGTGACCGGTGAGGTAATTCATGGACGAACCCCTTGCCAGTCCGACGTGTAGTCTCTCTGCTCCTGTACTTTCCATTGTTATTCCAGCCCATAATGCAGCTTCCGACCTCAGGGCCTGCCTGAAGTCGCTTCAGGGCCACGTTCCGGTCAGCCACGAAATTATCGTAATTGACGATGCCTCAACCGACGATACCGCCAAAGTAGCCAGGACATTCGGTGTCAGGCTCCTTTCAAAAACCACCAAGAGCGGCCCGGCTGCGTGCCGCAACTGGGGGGTGCATGAAGCTCTTGGCCAATGGGTATTTTTTATCGATGCAGACGTGACCGTTCACCCTGAAACGATTGAGCGGGCAATTTCGCATCTTCAGGATCAGCCATCGCTTGCTGCACTTTTTGGCTCTTACGACGACCAGCCCCACGACCCGGGTGTCGTCAGCCAGTTTCGCAATCTACTGCACCATTACGTGCACCAGACTGGTCAATTTCAAGATAACCTCAGACCAGCCAATACTTTCTGGACAGGCTGCGGCTTCATCCGCCGTGACATTTTTATCGAATTTGGCGGCTTCGATTTCTGGCGTTACAAGAAACCGGCTATTGAAGATATTGAATTTGGTTATCGCCTGAGCGCAGCCGGTAATGAAATAGCCCTTGCTCGTGATGTGCTGTGCAAACACCGCAAGAAATGGACTTTACGATCGATGCTCAGAACGGATTTCATGCAGCGTGGCCTGCCATGGAGCCTGCTTTTGCTTCGTTCACAACAGAAGTCGAACGACCTCAATGTCGATCGACGCCAGAAAATTGCGGCTCTGGGTGCGGCTATCTTTTGGTTTGGTATGGGTTTATCACTGGTTTTGCCGGTGCTTGGCCTCGTCATTTCAGCCGCCATGATCACCCAGATGATATTGCTCAATCACGGCTTTTTCCTGCTGCTTTATTGTTGTTGTGGAACTCGCCGGACCCTCGCCGGGTTGGCCCTGATGCACCTTTACTATTTGGTCTGCCTTTCAAGTTACGCTACGGCAATCGGAGTCTGGCTACTGGTTGATCGTCTGAAAATTGTGCCGGGTAGGGTGAATCCGCATGCAGCCATACCAAAGCCCCATCTACATGGAATCAAGCACGAATTACCATTGCATCCAGAGCTTCACAGGTCTTGATAAAAGATCTTTAATATTCCTGGCCTATGCCCAGCCCAAACCTGATTATTGATGGCCGCCGCCTGGTTCAGAACCCCACAGGCGTTGGTCGCTATCTCAGCCTTCTTTTGAATCAGTGGGCACTGGCACCAGAAAAACTGGCTTTTTCGCCGTTGGTTAAGCGGCATCGGCCCAACGCATCAGCCAATGAGCCATGGCAAGCGGCATTTCCCGCTGAATCAATTGGTTCAAGGTTGCCCGGCCTTGCCTGGGAAAACCTCTGCCTCGCTTCTGGCCCCCATCGGCGATTGCCTCTTTTTGCTCCCGCCAATCTTGTACCGTGGCGATGGGCCGGCCCCGTTGTCCTCGTCATTCACGACACCTTCTCTGAATATCCTGACAGCGGCCTCTCCTGGTTACAGCGCCTTCAGTTCCGCAGTCGCTATCGACAGGCCGCCCAGCGTGCAGACCTCATACTTACACCCTCCCAAGCCACCGCCGACGATGTCCAGCGATTCTTTCGCATACCCGAAACCCGGATACGGAAAATAAGTCCTGGTTTACCTGTTAAATTCAATTCCAATAAGGGTTTAGTCAATCAAGGCGGCTTCAGGAGGCCACCGTTGCCTTATCTCCTCTTCGTGGGGAAAAAATCAAAAAGACGTTATTTTGGCAATTTGCTTCAGGCCATAGGCAACCTGCGTCAGAAGGGACTTGCCATTCGCCTTGTGGCTGTGGGGCCAACTGGCACTGACTATAAAATCGATGAGGGTTTTGAAGATCTCGGGCATGTTCCTGACGACACCCTGATCCAGCTTTATCAGCACGCGATGGCTCTGGTCTCCCCATCAAGCCGCGAAGGCTTTGGACTGCCTTTGGCTGAAGCCATGGCCTGCGGTTGCCCTGTCATCGCCAGGGCACAGGGGGCTCTGGTTGAAGTGGTGGGCGATGCCTGCTTGAATCTAAAGAGCCATGAGGTGGGCGATATCGAATCTGCAATTCGTAACTTAATGGAAAATAATGAATTACAAAGGCATCTCAGTGAAGCTGGGCTGCAGCGTGCCCGGCTTTTTCAAGTAGGGCGATTTGCTGAAGAAGTCGCATCGGCCCTGGCCGAGTTTGTGCCCTGATCTAGCCACCATCGCGGTGCGATCAAATTCAATCGAACGGTTCTTGGCCGGGAAGCCCGCAAAATCCAGCACTGGGCAAGATCATGCCAGCCAAGGACTTTAATCAATATTCGCTGAGTCAGAACCAGGCTGAGGCTTTGCCGCCACCGCACCCCGACCGACGAAATTTTTACCTGCTCAAAGGTCTCAAACATCAGTTCTTGCCAGTGTTTCAGGTCGGCAAGATACCGATGAGTCGGGTCTAGATGGGCAGCATGACTACCCAGGGCAGGTACGCGAACCTCAACCTGTCCTTCTTTTTCAAGCACCCGGGCCAGCTCTGCCAGGCCCACTCGCGGATCATCCAGATGTTCAACGACGCTTTCAGCCAGTACCTGGCTGAATACAGCATTGGCAAAAGGCAGGCGGCGAATATCGGCCTTCAGGTCAACAAGACCGCCGGCTTCCGAAACATCAGCGTTAATCCAGCCGGTTTTCGGTTCGTAGCCACTACCAATATTCAGCATTGGCTTCTTGCCTGGGGCCATCATCTTATTCAGGCGACCCTTGATTCGTCTGTAACATTCGTTTCGCCATGCACTTCCGGGTAAGTTGCCTTTGGTTCGATGGGCATGTCAGCAATGGTTCTACGGCCATTGCTGACATGCAAGATGGCCGCTTCGATCCAGTTAAAATAAGTGTTTAAGTGATTATTTTCATTGTATTTGGAAATCACTGAGCGGTGTCCTCTGGCACCGTCGGCATCGGCCAGTTCAGGGAATTGATGGAACAGCCTGAGCAGTTCCAGAAGAGATTCCTGATTGTCAAAAGTTCTTCCACCGCCAGTGGTTCTGAGAATGCCAGGCAGTGCACCCAGATCTCGGCCAATCACTGGCCGACCCTGGGCGAATGCTTCAAGCACTACATATCCGAACGTCTCAGGCACCAGTGATGGCACCACCACGGCCCTGGCTTCACGAAACAGCCGACGCAGCGATTCGCCCTCAACCTGGCCTTCAAAAATCACATTCGGCACATCTTCCCCATATCTTTTCAATTCTGCAAGATAGCTGCCGTGCCCTGCAATTTTCAGGTCAACTTCGGGCAGGTGCTTCATCAGCTCGACAACCTGCTGAAAGCCCTTAATTTTTTCAACTCGCCCGACACACAGGAAATAAGGCCTTTCGATGTTGGTCACTTGTGTCGATTGACCTTTCAACCGCCGCGCGAAGGGCCAGTCATCGGGCAGAAAATACGGCAGAATATCGATCTTGCGGCTAATGCCCCGTCGCTCATGCTCAATAGCCGCCGACTCGCTTGGCACAATCAACCGGTCGAGTGTTGCCAGCCCCCGGTCAATCAGCCCGGTGTGCCGCCACAGTTGTGGTGGCCGCCCATGCCCCACCGAACAGCGATGGCACTGAGCCGTTTCACACAGCGTATCATCTGATTTCCAAAGAACATGCATCGGGCAGACAAGCCAGTGCTCGTGGGCCGTCATGAATCGCACGGCCGAGCCAAAATCTTTGGTGATCAGCCCAGGCCCGCCAATCAGCGATAGATTATGAAAATGCACGACATCTGGCTCAATTTCCTGAACTAATCGCTTGATTGCCGGCCATTTGGGGCCGGGGCCACCAGTCTGCTGGGTCCACAAAGGCGATAATGATCCAAGCCCTGACTCAAGCCCATGAACAGTCACACCCGATGGTGGCTCGTAAGGACGTTCAGGAAAATCACCCCTGACCAGTTCAAAGGCATCACGGCAATAGACTACATGAACTTCATGGCCCCGCCGGGCCAGGGCGCGCGAGAGGCGGTCAACATAGGCTGAATCGCCACCGAAACTGTGCCGTCCAAAAAAACTGGTGAGCATGCAGAATTTCATCCGGCCCACCGTTCTTTCCCCTGCCCACCGCCAATCGTTTTCTCAATATCGTCCCAAAGTAATTGCCCTGCCAATTCCCAGCGATATGCCTCGGCCCTTTTGCGGCCCAGATCTGCCAGAGTTCTACGCAAGTCATTGTCGTTGTTCAGCTTCAGCCACTGCCGGCGAATTTCGGCCACATTCAGCGGATCAAATTGCAAGCCGCCATCGCCCACCACTTCAGGCAAAGAACCGGCAGTGCTGTGCAAAACAGCTGTGCCTGATGCCATTGCTTCAGCGGCCGGCAAGCCAAAGCCTTCCCACAGCGATGGCAGAATCACCCCTCTGGACTTGCGATACATCACGGCCAGCCGATCATCCGGCACGAAACCTGTCAGGATCACGCGCTGATTCAGACCCAGTTCCTCAATCTTCGCCCTGATCTGCGGCACATGCGTGTGAAAATTGTCGCCAAAATCACCCACCAGCAAAAGTTTTCCTGCCTCTTCGGGCATTCCGGCACAGGCTTCAATCAGCCTGGGCAAATTTTTGTGCGGGCTCAGGCCTCCGACATACATCCAGAAGGGTTCGTGGGCGGTAAGGCCAGCCACGGCCAGTGTCTGGGCCACGTTGGGTAATGTGTGGTCGGGTGCCCGGAATATGTCATCCACACCCTCAGTCAATAGTCCGATAAGATCCAC
This sequence comes from Planctomycetaceae bacterium, assembly GCA_040374745.1. GTDB lineage: Bacteria > Planctomycetota > Planctomycetia > Isosphaerales > Isosphaeraceae > QWQI01. The sequence continues at coordinate 30,061 of JBEITT010000036.1, forward strand.
ATTCATCCGGAAAAAGCGGGCCAGGTCGCGACGCGATGTTTCTGAAACCGTTGTAATGCGGCTGGCATTCCAGCGGGCGGCCTGCTCTTTGAGCCACCAGAACCAGCGGCCCTGCCTTGTCGGAAAAACAAGATCCGGGCGATCAACCGCCAGTGTGTCATGAAATGTGACAATTGACTTCTGACCGGGCCTGAGCGGAAAAAAAGTAAATGACGATGCAAAATAATAAAGATCAAAACGCATGCGGGCCACGGCCCGCGACATTGTCATGAGTTCGCGTGCCGATCGATTCCCGCGTGCCGAGGCCGCCATCGCCTGGCTTCGCGGCAAGGGCACCAGATGCCGATTGACCTCATCAGGCCAATCAATCATCTCGGCCGACGGCGAATCAATCACCACGTGCAATTCGTGACCAGGGTTCGTGGCAATAAGTCCTTGCAGGATGCCCCGCGCAAATCGGCCAAATCCACGACGATTGGCCAAGGCCGCTCCGTCGAAACCAATTCGCAACCGCTTTTTTTCACTCGTGCCGGCAAGCTCATCCATGAGGCAATTCCTTTTGGGCCAGTACGATATAAGAATGCCCAAACGGCAATTTGACAAGACCAGTTGCTGCAATTTGGCTCTCAGCCCAACCGGCAATCCAGCCTGGCAAGCTGCCTCTGGGCCGTTTCTGCCAAACAGCCGGCAGGCCATATTTCATCGGCTTGCCATCATTTCTTTTTTTTCTGTTGAAATAACGTGGCAGATCTTCAATCAGTGAACCTGTTAAATTGAAATGGCTGGAATTAAGAATCTTCAGGCCATTTTTTCTCAGATTATCATCAAGAAACTGGCTGCTCACAATCGAATTATCCTCTGCATTTTTGCCGGAAAAACCGGCAGCATTCGTTCGAATCAATAGTAATCCACCCGGCATGAGATTCTCAACCAGCTCGGAAATAGCTTTTCCCCGAAATTCCAATGAAATATGCTGAATGACATCAAGTGCAGTAATAAAATCAAATTTTTCTTCACTGATTTGCATTTCCGGCAGATGGCCTGGCTTTAATACAATTCGCTGGTTGAGTGCCCCCCTGATGATTTTTTCATGTGAGATTTCCGGTTCAATACCAAACATAACTGACCAGCAGCCCCACCCCGACCACAACAACAGTCGTGCGCCGCTGCCACATCCGGCATCAAGCCATCGCAACTGGTCTCGTTTCGCTGCCGGCATGCGGCAAATTGCACTTTTTGCCCATCGTCGCTCAAGTCGCTCAATTCCACGACCCCACCAGTGCCTGTTCGACGACCGATCAAGCAGCATGAAATAATCTACAGGCGTATCAAGCGTAACAGGCTTGCTTTTCATGGGTTTTACGTTGGCCAGACTATTGGTTTACGCTGCTTACGCAACAGTTTTCTTTCCGTCGATGATTGATTTGTGGGTTTCATAACTTTAACCATTGTTGATTGTCGAAAAATCTGGTTTCTGGCCAATATCAGTATGCACCATTCAATAGGCATCATGATGAGAATTGCTATAGGGATTTCAATTAAAACAGATGCTAGTAATGAAATGAAAATGCCGCTTCCTGTTAAAAAGCCTGGTATCATCCAGGCATTTCGATCCTGCCGGAAGGCACTCTGCAAAGCCATGAGCCAGAAGCTGTAGGCAAGATAACCGGCACGGGCAAGGACAGTTAAAAGTATGCGGGAATTGGTATTCAGTATGATTATCGATGGCAGACAAAATGCAAATGTCAATATAAATAATGTGAATAAAATGCAAATGTATTTCAATATGGTATCAACTCGCTTTGACTTCGCAAGATTCCAGTGTGTCATCTGGTGTCCGGTTGAACCGACCCAGTTACCAAACGGCATGACGCACGAAATTAAAAGTCTTCGGCCTGGTGCGATCAAAGCCCAGGTGCCCGGGGCCAAAAGGCCCAGTAATAAGGCATCGGAACTGTAGGATAAAACGCGAACCCATCGCGCAAGGCTTTGATTCATGCTTCTAGCCAGAATGGCCCGGCCCCCACGGCGCAACAATTTTAACCACTGACCGCCAGGCAGGGATCCATATTGCCAGGCGTCAATCCACCAAAGTAAACAGATACTGCAATCGCAGATGAAATAAAAGGCAGCAATTGATTGAAAACTTACAGGCTTCCAGCATGATAGAAAAGTTAGAATGCAAAGGCTTTTCAGCGATAATATTAAAGAATATTTTTTAAAACGCCCCTGAACCCTTGCCGCAAGATCAGGAGTGCCTGCCGAGACAGGCAGCGTCAACGCCAGTAAAACAGTTGACAATTGGTCAGTCTTAATAAAAAAACCACCAGTGATCATCAAAAGAAACGCTGGCAGGCTCAGGCAAAAACGCGTTCCAATAACAATCATACTCCATTCACTTAAATGCGATGGATGACGAAACATGCTTCGAATGGCGACAATATCAAGCCCATTGCGTGGCAAAAGCAGGCAAAGACCAAGCCAGACATGAAGCCATTCCCATTGTGCAAATTCACCCGGAGAAAGGCTTGTTGCAAGCTGGATGAATATCAGAAATCCACTGAGAACGGCACCATATTCGGCCAGTAGAAATATTCCATTCGTAAAAATTGAGCGACTCGTTGATTGTATTATTTTCATAAAAAACTTCTTTCATCCGAATCTGTTTCTTTTTTCGTTTTTGTGATCTGAATTTCAATCAGCGGGCCAAATAAATTAAATAATAAATGGAATATTGGTAGATGACTCAACCTGCCGGACGTTCTTGCGATTCTGCCACGCAGGCTTTTATCTTGAACTGGCCAGTGACTCGTATCCGCTGATTGTATTTTAATTTCACAATCCGTAAAATGCCGCCGTATGAGTTCTGCCCATTCCTGAGATGTGCGGCAGGTGGGCCAGAAAATATCACCACGGCGCCATTTTAAATAGCGAACCGCCGATTTTTTTGGCATGAATTTCACCAGCCATAGTCCGACATGAGGATCGGCACCGGGCCATCGGGGGTTGGGTGCCCAGATCATGATTAGTCCGCCGGGCCTGGCGACTCGCAACATTTCACTTATGGATGAAAAAGTGTCATCAACATGCTCAAGAAGGCTGTCGGCCACGACTATATCGAAAGATTCGTTGGCAAATGGAACCTTCTCGGCACAGGCTGGAATTAACGGGCAACTCTGGTTGTATTTCAATAATTCCTGCAACCGGCGGCGTGCGACAACCAGCCAGCGGCTGGCAATATCAATACCGATTGCATTTCGACCAGCCTCGGCTGCAGCGGCCAGAAACCCACCGGTCCCGCAGCCAATTTCAAGGATATTACCTTTTTTCGGCAGGCGTGCAAGCATGGCCTGCCCTCGGTGATGAGCCCCTGAAATATGCCTGACAAACCGTTCGCGTCGGGTGTTGTCAACATCAGCCGTAATGGCATAATAGGCCCTTGCCAGGTCCTCCAGCGAATGATCATGCTCTTTTGCAGAAAGTCTTTCAGCCTTGCGCCGCTCCTGGTTCAGGCTCAGATAACGGTCAGAATGCAGTCGCAGGTCGATAAAGCCGGCAACCTTCGGAAAAATCAACCGGCAGGAATCACATGAAACTCTCCCGATTGTATTTTGATCAAGTAACGTATGGCACAAAGGGCAGACTATATTGGTAAGATCGAGATTTTTGTCTGAAAAGAAACGTTGGTTTTTTGGCTTCCGCCGTGAGGTTTTTGTCTGGTTCATGCAATTTGCCTGAGAATTGAGCCGCCCAACCGCCTGAAATATAGAAAATTTATCTCTTTAAAAGTCGGTGGACGATAAAACATCGGTTTGGCTGAATTGCAATAAAGTAAATCATAAATCTCAATCCGAGGAAGTTTATTGAAACTATCAGCCGGCCATGCCCAACCCGGCTCGGTGCCGAGCCCGATCATGCCAAATTCCTCAACGGCATTTTTTGCCGCTGCCGGTGCGTGGCCATAAGGGTAAGCGAAAAAATCGCAGCCGGCACCCAGTCTGTCTTCGATCAACTTCTTTGAATATTCAATTTCATAACGAATTATATCTGGATTTAATTTCAAGAAACTCGGGTGGTTGTGGCTGTGTGCACCAACCGACCAGCCTTGCTCAACCAGCGACTTTAATTGACACCAGTTCATGCATTTTTCACGCGAAACCCATCCCGGTTGGCCTCGCCAGCCATTGTGCCTGCCAACATGATTTGTCACAACAAATACTGTACCCGGAAATGGCATTTTTTCGGCTGCCCTGAGCACCGATTCCAGGCCGTCATCAAACGTTATGTACTTTCTGATGCAATCTGTATCATCATAAAAATTGAAATGCTCTTTTTTTAATGCATTAAATACATGGGGATCTGGTTCACAGTTTTGCAAGAATTTCTGAAAATCTTCATCATTCAAATGAGTCGGCGTAGAGGGGCCGCTGCAAATACCATGCGTGGTAAATATCGGGAAGGACTTCATGCAATCTGTCGGCTTAAATTGCTTTGCGAAATTGTTTTGACCATATTTTCAGATTCATTTCGAATTCTGTTGATGATATGGGCTGTGGCCAGCCCATCGTGGCCGGTTGCATGAAATGAAGCCGGGTGATCAGGAGTCAGTATCGATTGACGCAATGATTTTAATTCACGAATCAGGCTGAGTTCCAGGCCTTCAGCCCAACGGCTCATTGCTTTCATTGCCATTCGGTCAATCAGATATTTTTTCGTCAGCATTTTTTGCCCTGGTCGTTCAATAGTAAGCCGCCACGGGAATGCGGAAATGCTAATCACACCAAGCTCACCTCTCACTTCCAGCATAAGATATTTCGCGTCCGGCGTTTTCCACGATGTAGTAAGGTGTGCATTCAGCCCATTTTCGTCAGTCAGAATAAATTCGCAATGATTTTCAATTCCCGACCGCCCTGTCATGCGTTCAAATACAATTGTATCTTTTAATTGTGCGTTGTTCATCAAAACGCGGGCCAGGTCGATCAGGTGCGAGCCATTATCTGTCAGCACGCCACCGCCTGAAATAAGTGGATTGCCAAGCCAGCCATCAAGAATGGCAGCGGGTGGCTGTTCACCGATATGGCCGCGAATTGCAAGCACATTACCAATCGCCTGATCTTTCACAAGATTTTTAAGATCAAGCACAGGCTTGAAAAACCGGTGATTAAATCCTGTGGCCAATTGCAACTGACGACATCTGGCCAAATGCAGATATTGCTCGGCCAGTGTTGGGTTAATGGTCAGGGGCTTTTCGCAGAGCACATGTCTGCCGTTTTCAAGTGCCTTGATGATCAGTTCGTCGTGCGAGCCGGGTGGCGTTGCAATCATCACCACGTCAACATTGGCTGAATTGATGGCATCGTCAACCGATTCAAAGCAGTGACATTTCCATTTTTCCGCGGCTTCACGGCTACGAATCATGTCGGAATCAAAAATACCCTCAAGATGCCAGCCATTTGCCAGCCTCACGGCCTGAGCCCTTCGGGCACCCTGCCCACCTGCGCCTATCACAGCGACGCCAAGACTTTTATTCGCCAAAGATTGCTTTTTTTCGCGATGCAATGCAGACATCAGCAGGTGCCCCGGTTTCATTTCGATCCGAGCTTTTTCAGAATAATGCAATCATAGCGGTTTGTGGCATTGTGCCAAGATGAATTTCAATAGAGAGAATCAATTGAAATTAATTGTCGTCGTCGATGACTTCAACATCCTGAACCACCACCAGGCGGGCCCGCAGGTCTTCGTTATAGCGTACCCGGCCCCGGATACCGACTTTCTTGCCCAGCCAGCGTTCAACAGGGGCTGCCGGCGGCAATTTCAAATAAGCTATGGTGCTGCCGCCATCGCCGATCAGGTTATAAAGCAGTTGGCCGTCAAGGTCGCGCCTCGACGGAAGTAACAGGCCTGAAATATCAAACCGGCTTGCATTTGAAGCCCTGATTATCTCAATATCAGGATTTTTTCCGGGGTCGTGGGCACGGCTGCGGCGCATCGAGTCCCAGAACTTTCGTGCCGACTGGCCAATTTCGTCCTGCCTCTGGGCCTTGTCGCGAATGGCATTAAGCCGACCAGCCTGTTCCGGGCTCAGCGATTGCCTGCGTACCTTGTCACATCCGTCAAGTATCGGTTTGAAATTCCATGAAACCAGCGGTTGATCCATCAGTACGCGAAATCGGGATTCAAGTAATTCCAGCGCGGCATCCGGTGAATCAGGCAGGGCCAGCGGGCTTGAAACCGGCTCTCCGGGCACTGGCGGCGTACCAAATTGCATTTCATCCGGCTTTTCTGCATGATTTTTTTCAAAAGGCGTGGGCTTCGGCAAAGCCGGCGAACCTTCAAGCCCGGGCGGGACATTGGTGTCCACCAGAGATTTCGGTGGTTGCAGAATGGCCAGCGATTCAATGGATGGCTCTGGACCGGCCTTGCCACTGGGTGGCTTGCCTGGGGTTGAATTTACTTTGCCAGTGTCGGGGTTTGCCAGTTTCTGATCGTCGTCGGGCGATTCAGGTGTCACTGGCGGCCGACTGGCTTCTGCATCCTCATCAGATGGCTGATTGATGCCATTTTTCAGTCTCGAGCCTGGCATCGGCTTGCCGGCAGCCAGATTTCCCGGCCCTTCAGCATTCACAAAGCCATTCGGCTCTTCGGTTTCAGTTGATTTGCCGATCAATTTCAGGTTTTCTCGCCTGGCAAATCGCGGTTCGCCGGTGGGCGGTTCAATGGCCCGCCATGTCATCAGCCGGCCCTGCTGGGGCAGCACAAGAGGCTCGCGATTCAGCAGCCAGATGCGATCGCCACTCACAAGTTCCGCTCCGGGCGGGCCAGGCAGCCGGGCACCCACGCGGCCGGGCCGAATCAGCGTGCGGGCTGCCTTTACGCGAGCCTCGCCGTTGCGAATTTCAGAAATGTCTGATTCAAGCACCCAGCTCAGGGCACCTTCGGGCGGCCTCACGAGAAACCAATCCGATTCTGGCGAGATTTCACGAACCCAAAGCAGCTCGCCCCGGCGGATCGAGTCTGTCACGAAGGATGCATCGTTGGGCGTCTGGTGCAGCAGCACCGTCTGGGCGATCGCCTCGGCTGGCAGCCAGCCTTCTTCGGCCTGAGATTTGCGGCGTGCCTGGCCTGAAGCTGTGCTGGTCAAAATCAAAATCGCAGCCATCACCGCCAGAAGGGGCGGCACATGCGATCGCCAGCGATTAAGACCACTCAATTGCATTCTGAAATGACCTGAAATCAGTGTCGCGACCTTTTATGCCGCTTTTTTCCGCCTTTTGGCGATTTATGCCCATGGCCGGCTGATTTTTCGGCCATGTGGCCAATTGATTTGCTGCCGGTCGTGGCGGTCTGTTTCGTCTCCTGGTGCTCGCCACCCTGCTTTTTCGCCGGTTTCGGGCCCTCGCCCAGTTCTGCCAGTGCCTGTGGCCAGAATTGCTGCAATGGGGCGTGGCTGTGCAGCCGGCAACGCTTTTGCAGGCTGCTGACAGAATCGCCCACAATTTCAATATCTTCAAGTCGGGCCCGGCCCAGGCCAGCTTTCTCGCCCAGTTTGAGATAGCCAATATTCTCGGTGTTCATGCCCATCAGCGTGGCGACGACTGTGTCAACAGCCACGGGGTCGGTGCCAGCCACCACCCAGCCCAGGTTGCGGCTGCGGCCCAGCCTGGGGCCTTCACCGTCCATGGCCGAGAAACCGTCAACCACGGCCAGTCGTGGCCCAACAGCCTGGTTAAGCCGCACCAGATTGGTGTGCAGGGCGGCGATCGACCGGCAGAATTCGCGCTGGCTGCCCGAGAGCTTATTCCATTTCAGCCGCCCCGTCAGCCACTGTGCCAGCAGGCCGGTCTGTTTCATGCGTCCAATCATTGTCGTGGCCAGGCCCACGGCAGCCGATTCGCCCTTAAGCCATTCCACAATGCTGCCTTTCAGCCCCGAATGGCCGTTGCCACCGGCCTTGTAGCCATGCATCTGAATGCGATCCTGCGGGTGAATGCACGACATCAGGTTCTTCATAGAGGCCGTGAGCATGGTGTTGACATGTGTCTTGGCCTGGGCGACCGACACCACCAGCGGCGCGCTGGCCATGGTGCGGCTTAGCCTGCTGGCCCGAAGGCTGCCGTCGGTGCCTCGCAAAAGAATTTCCTGCCAGTCGTGCTCGTCGCGATTGATGTCGAACCAGCGCACGGGCCTTTTCCAGAACATTCGCTGGTGGCCCAGGTTGGCAAAACCGGCTGAGGCATCCGATGCCCCTTCGGCAATGGTGATTTCAGTCGCCCCCCGGGCGTAAATAAAGTCGGCCACAGCACCCAGGGTAATGGGGTGGGTGCTGGCACGCAAGTCGTTATGGCTGACAAGGTTCGGCTTAACAATCACGCCCTGTGCAGGCACGGTGGGCCAGGCATTGCCCAGGGCAAAAAGGGCCTGGGCCACGGCATCCGGGCGTCTTTTGTCAGCGATCACCGCCACGCGAGGCCGGCTGTTAGTCACGATGGCACTCCCTTGCCAGGAATCTGTCAGGCTCTCTTTCGATATTCTGTAAAGAATGCCCGGTTCGGGAATTTCGTCAAGGCCGATTACTATTGCATTTTTAGGTATTGATTAACCCAAACCCACAGCAAAACATCAGCGTAATTCAGTTGTCACGCTGGTCGGCACCGAGCCCACGCTGCGTGTGGCAGGCTTGGTGCTGGCGATCCGTTCGCGGGCGTGGTCAAGGGCCGTTCGCAGCGTGTAATCCTGCTGATAGCCGCCGGCAACGTTGCCGCCATTGGTGGGCCGGGCCACCTGACGTGTCATGATGTTGGGCGTAACACCCTCGGTGTAAGGGCGATCCTTGGGTGAATAAAAGCGGGCGGTCGTCAGCTTCAGGCCAGCGGGGGCCGACTTGATCGGGAAAATGCTTTGCACAGAGCCCTTGCCAAACGAGCGTTCGCCAATGACATCAGCGCGGCCATTTTCCTGCAGGGCACCAGCCAGAATTTCGCTGGCGCTGGCACTTTCACGGTCAACCAGAACAATCACTGGAAAATTCCAGTCTTCGCCGGTTTCGGCATAATATTTCTGGCTCTGGCCTTCTGATCGGCCCTTGGTTGTCACAATCAGGCCGTTGGGCAGAAACTGGTCGGCAATTTCCACCGAGCAGTTCAGCAGGCCGCCGGGGTTGCCACGCAGGTCCATGATTAAAAGACGCATGCCCTGTGCACTGAGCTTTTCGATGGCGGTGTTCAGCTCGCGGCGGGTTGTCTTTTGAAAGCTGGTCAGCTTGAGGTAGCCAATGGCCGAAGAGGGGTCGATGATCTTGGTGTCAACCACGCTTTCCACCTCGACAGGGCGACGCATCAGCCGAAGCACGCGGCTTGAGCCCTTGCCGTCGGCCAACACGAGCTCGACAGTTGTGCCTTCCATTCCCTGAAGGCGGGCAGCGGCCTGATCAAGGCCCAGGCCACGCAGCGGGCTGCCATCGACGGCGATAATCACTTCGCCCGACTTCATGCCGGCTTCCCAGGCGGGGCCGCCGCGAATCACGCCGGTCAGCAGCAGGCCATTGGGGTCGTCTTTCAGCTCGACACCCAGACCCACAAAATTGCCATCGATCACGGCATAAAGGTCTTCAAGTTTGTCAGGTGTCAGGCAGCTTGAAAATTCGTCAAGCGCGTCGCTGGCACCAAAAACGAATTCCATATAAACAGCCTGAGGGCCAAGTCCGGCCAGGCTCCAGGCCTTTTCGGCAATGCCCGCGACAAACTGGCGGGCCTGTTCGCGAGTGGCTTCCGGCGAAAGCCCTGAGCGATTGCCTCGAAGCCACTGGCGCAGTTCCTGAATCTGGCCGGTTGTGGCCGTTGCCGCGTTTGACTTCTGAAATTCGGGGTCGCGAAGAGCCACTTCCAGATTATCGACACCCCGGCGAGTCAGTGCCTGAAAATCAATTGTATCAACAAAGCGGTTAGAGATCAGGTCGAGCACTTCCGTGTAAAGCCGAACGCAGTCGGTCTGTTCCAGCTTCAGAAGAATTTTGCGAAAACTTTGGTCCTGATAACGTTTCAGCAGTTTGGCGTGCATTTCACACAGCACCAGTCGCTGGCGAAATTCTGGTTTCTGTGGCCAGCGATTATAGGCGGCCTGATAATGTTCAACAGCCTGTGCCCAGTTGCGGGAAAGTTCAAGCTGAAGGCCATCACGCCAGGCTTTATCCATTTCGGCATCGGTGGCAGCAGTCGATGGGGGAGCCGACTGGTTATCCGCCGAAAAAGCAGCAGGGCAAATGACAAATAAGGCAAGGGAGCAGGCGATGCCAAGGTGCCGAAAACGGGGGTGAATCACCGGATGAACCTCTCAGGCAATAGCGGCGACATGATCGGCGACAGGGTGCAATACAGATACAGGAGACGCGAATCAAGCCAGACTAGCCGATATCCCTTCGAGCGCACGATCAGACCGGTGCGGGCCTGATGCATGTACCAATCCCATGGTGTATAAATCGTGTGGCGCGTGAAGCCCGGCCGAACCCTGATTTTTTATACAGGGTGAAGTTCAGTTGGTCCGTCAGGCTTCAAATGCAATATATCACATGTTTTGGCCTCTCGGTGAAAAGATGAAAATTTCCGGTTGACGAGCCTCCAAGGCGTGATACAGAATATATATACAGGCTGATTGCCTGTACTGTTCCGCCCTTTTCAATCATCGGCACCATCATGAGCCGACTGCTTCGAGCAATGGCCTTCCTTCTGGCCGCTTTTGCCGCGATTCCATCGGCTGAAGCGTCGCAGTGCCGCCATGTCGACAGGCTCGTTCTGGGTGAAAACCACATCGGTCTGCCCTCGTTCTGGGCTGATCGCTCGGTTCCGGTCTGGGAAGCCGATACCTCGGCAGACGTTGCAGTCCAGGCCGTTTCCTGCCACGATCCTGCCAGCGGCCAGCCTTTCTTATCAGCAATCTCCCAACCAATGGTAGAGAGCATGTCAAGCGGGTTAGTGCCGCTGAACAACTCCGTAAACACTGTTAAAATTCTTGCTGAATTGAACTTGGCCGGGCTTGCTGCGCCTTCGCCCGAGCCTCGTCCGCCCCGCGCCTGATCGCTTTGTTATCTGCCAGGTGGCCACCGGATGAGAAATGACCGGGAACTCCTCTCGATCAGGATTTCCAGTTTTCTCTGATCTGAATGTCCCTTAACGTTGATTTATGATCTGATCAGGGTGGAATTCAATAATGAGCGAAAACGATGTGCCATCGCCCGTGCGGCGACCCCGGTTTGTTTATGTGCCGGCCATTGGCCCAAAGCTGCGGCCACTTTTGTGGATTGTCCTGCTCGGCTTCGGCCTGCTGGGCGGCAATGGGCTTTATCTATTAAGCGTGACCGTGCTGACATGGTGGACGAAAACCACCCAGCAGACACCGTTTTACATGCTTATGGTTGCGGTGCATCTCTTTCTCGGCCTCCTCTTGATTGTGCCATTCATCGTTTTTGGCTTTGCACACTTGGTCACTTCATGGAAGCGGCCAAACAAATCGGCCATCTGGCGTGGCATCTGGCTGCTTGGTGTGGGCATTGTCGTGCTTGTTTCAGGCCTGATTCTGGTTCGGCTTGAGGGCTTTGAAATTCGCGATAACCGCATTCGCGATATTGGCTATTGGTCGCATATTGTGGCCCCTTTGCTGGCTATGGGGCTTTATATCAGCCACCGGCGGGCCGGCCCGCGAATCAGGTGGGGTTATCTGCGCACCTGGGGCAGCGTGGTGGCAGCAATGGTGGTGATAATGGGCGTGCTGCACACGGCCGACCCCACAAATTATGCCGTGAAGGGACCGCGCGAAGGCAAAAAATACTTTTTCCCGTCTGAAGCCGTGACGGCCACCGGGGCGTTTATCCCCGAAAAAACCCTGATGATGGACAGCTATTGCCAGAAGTGTCATCAGGATGCCTATAAGGGGTGGTTTCACTCGTCGCACCACTTCAGCTCGTTTAATAACGAGGCCTATCTGGCCAGTGTCAAAGAAACACGCGAAGTCGGCATGAAGCGCGATGGCGATGTGCGTGCCGCCCGCTGGTGCGCCGGTTGCCACGACCCCGTGCCGTTTTTCTCGGGCAAGTTCGACGACCCGAATTTCGACATGGCAAAAGACCCCACGGCCCATGCCGGCATCACCTGCACTGTCTGCCATTCCATGACCAATATCGGCAGCACACGCGGCAACGGCGATTACACCATTGAAAACCCGAAGCATTATCCTTTTGCCTTCAGTGAAAATCCGCTGCTCCAGTGGGTTAATAATGCCCTGATTAAAGCCAAGCCCGAAATGCACAAACGCACCTTCCTCAAGCCTGATGTGCAACAAAAGGCGGAATTCTGCTCGACCTGCCACAAAGTCGGCCTGCCCTATGGCCTGAACCACTACAAAGACTTTGTGCGCGGCCAGAACCACTGGGATACTTACCTTCTCTCAGGCGTTTCCGGCCACGGGGCCCGCAGCTTCTATTATCCGCCAGTGGCCAAGACAAGCTGTGTCGAATGCCACATGACGCTCATTCCCTCAAACGACTTCGGCGCCAAAACCACGTTTGACAACAGCGGCGAGCGTAAAATTCACGATCACCTCTTTCTGGGTGCCAATACCGCCCTGCCCACCTTCCGTGGCGACACCGAAATAGCCAAAAAGCACGAAAAATTCCTCCAGAACGGCATTGCCCGAATCGACATCTTCGGCATCAAAGCCGATGGCCGCATTGATTCGCCGCTGGTCGCTCCGCTTCGTCCGGAAACGCCCGAACTGAAGCCCGGCGGCAAATATCTGGTTGAAGTTGTTGTCCGCACAACCGGCGTTGGCCACCCACTGACTCAGGGCACCGTTGACTCAAACGAAATCTGGGTCGAGCTGGCCGCAAGCCAGGGCGGCAAGATTGTCGGCCAGTCCGGCGGCATTGATGAATCAGGCACGGTTGACCCAACCGCCCACTTTATCAATGTCTATATGCTTGATCGAACCGGCAAGCGGATCGACCGCCGCAACCCGCAGGATATTTTCGTGCCGCTTTACAACAAGCAGGTGCCGCCGGGGGCCGGACAGGTTGTTCACTTTGAACTTGAGGTGCCAGCCGGGGTAACTGCCCCGATTGAGCTTGAAGCCAAGCTGAACTATCGCAAGTTCGACCGTAAATATATGGATTTCGTCTTCGGCAAGGGGCAGAACAAAGGCGGCCCATTGCCCGTGGTGGTAATGGCCAAAGACGCCCTGAAATTGCCGGTGGCCGGCGGCGAGAAGGTGACCAACCCGCCTTCGCCCATCAAGGACGGCTGGCAACGCTGGAACGACTACGGCATTGGCCTCTTTCTGGAAGGTGCCGAAAAGGGCGGCCAGAAGGGCGAGCTGAAGCAGGCTGAAGAGGCCTTCCGCAAGGTGGCCGATCTTGGTTTTGTCGATGGCTGGGTGAACCTGGCCCGCGTTTATCAGCGGGAAGGCCGCATTCCTGATGCCCTTGATGCCTTGACAAAAGCCTCAAAGCACGAAAAGCCGGCCGCACCGTGGGTCATCACCTGGCTGACCGGCCAGATCAACGTGCGTAACGGCTTTCTCGATGAAGCGATTGAAGCCTTCAACGCCGTGCTTTCAACCCGCATCCCTGACCGCAAGTTCGACTTCTCCATGGATTACGAAGTGATCAATGCCCTTGCCTCAGCCTATGAGTTGCGGGCCCGGCAGGAACGATCGGGCACGCCCGGCCGCATTGAATTTCTGGAGAAAGCCATCGAGGCCTATTCACGTACCCTGGCTATCGATACCGAAAACCTTATGGCCCATTATGGCCTGGGGCTTTCTTATGGTGAACTTGCCCGCGGCCATGAAATAAAGGCCGAAGCACCCGGCGAAGCCGTTTCTGCCGAGAAAATTCTTGAGCTGGCCGGTGAACTGGCTGCCGCTAAGGAAGGGCTGGCCACAGCCCGGCAAGCTGACACGCTGAACAAGGCGATTGATCTATTTCTGGCAGGCCCCCGGCCCGAGTTTGGTTCGAGGCTGGAACCGATGCTCAGTGTCATTGAAAAAGTGACGCCACTCTGGAAGCAGTCGGCCGAGCCCGAGAATCGCCAGGCCCTGGCGGCCCTTCTGGCCCGCTCGCACAAAGCCCTTCATGAAATGTATAAGCCCGATGAAACGGCCGAGGGCATTGCCATTGCAACGGCCCGTAAGGATAACCCGGCCGCCGACCTGAATTCGCAGTCGATCGTCATTCACCCCATGCACTCGCCCAAGGTGAAAGCCGCCGAAAAGCAGGATGCGAATACACAGGACCCGGCAAAAACCATTAAAACCACGGGCGTTTCCGACGATTCGTTGCGCCAGATTGAGTCATTTAAACAATTGATAATATCTCCGGGCGAAAAAGCCGGCGGATCGGAGTGAACCCCATGAAATTCAAGAAAAATCAAATCGCCGTTGCCGCCCTGCTGGCCCTGGCCGGCTGCGGCCGCAAGGCCCCCGAGCCGGTCGTTCCCAAAGCCGCTGCCCCCAAGGTGGTGGAAAAAGAGCCGGAATCGGCCCTGCCGAAAATGAAATTCGTGGATGTAACGGCCCAGTCAGGCATCACGTTCATCCATGAGAACGGTTTTCAAGGCGAGAAGCTCTTGCCCGAAACCATGGGCTCGGGCGTGGCTGTGCTCGACTTCGACAACGATGGCCTGAGCGACCTCTTTTTCGTGAACAGTTGCACCTGGCCCGAAGCCGGCATCCAGCCGAAAAAGCCTGAAAAGCCCGAGACCCTGCCCCAGCGCACGGGCCAACCCGCCAAAACCCAGAAGCTCTATCGCAATGCCGGCAACGGTAAATTCGAAGATGCCACTGAAAAAGCCGGCCTGGCCGACGTTTTCTATGGCCAGGGCGCGGCCGCTGGCGATATTGATAACGACGGCGACCCCGATTTGCTCGTCACGGGCCTGAACACCGTTCGGCTTTACCGTAACGATGGCGGCAAATTCAGTAATGTCTCGAAGGAAGCGGGCATCTCGCCCGGCAAGGGCTGGTTTACCAGCACCGCCATGTTCGACGTGGAAAACGATGGTGACCTTGACTTGTTCATATGCAACTATGTTGACTGGTCGGCCGAATTCGACAGGGCCCAGGGCTTTCAGCTGGCGGGCACCGGCTCGGGCCGGGCTTATGGCCCGCCCACTGCGTTTCCCGGTAGCTATTGCCTGCTTTATCGCAACGACGGCGGCGGCAAATTTACCGATGTTTCGGAAAAAGCCGGCATCCGCGTGAAAACCGCCAGCCTGGGGGCCCCGTTTGCCAAGTCGCTGGGCATTGCGCCCCAGGATTGCAACGACGACGGCCTGGTTGATCTGGCCATTGCC
>JBEITT010000149.1:0-8668 GCA_040374745.1 Planctomycetaceae bacterium
AGTGATTGGTTCCACTTTTGGAAATCTGGCCGGACCATCCTTGATCCTTTCAAAAAACACCTGTGCATTCTGCTTATAATACGCAATATAACAAACTTTTAGGAAATTTGAACTCCAGTTCTCTGGGTGAATTTGGTTTAGGGTTGATCAGGGCATTGGTAACAGTAACAACGGCGGCCCCAAGCTCAGTTATCTTGGCTCGATGGGCGATAACCACCCTGACGACAGTCCGGCACAGTTCTCGTTCACCAGTCTGCCCACCATGCGTGAAAACGGCTTCGGGGAACATGGCACACACACCGGTATCATGAGCCGAACCGGCGGTACTACCAACATCCGCGACATCACTGATGGCACGTCCAACACCATGGCTGCCGGCGAAACGCTTTATGAGTCGTGCGACTGGTTCACCTGGCCCAACCCCAATGGCACCACCGGCACCACCCACGTGCCCATCAATTACCAGATCACCGTGAGCGACGGCAACTGGCAGACCCTGCGAAGCAGTCGCAACTGGCGGGCCGGCTTCGGTTATCGCTCGCTCCATCCCGGCGTGGTCAATTTTCTCTTCGCAGATGGATCGGTCAAGGCAATCAAAAACTCCATCAACCGTGACATTTATCGCGCCCTGTCCACAAGGGCCGGTGGTGAGGTCGTCTCGTCCGACGCATTCTGATCGATCATCTCTCCTTCCATTGCCGTCATTTGGCAGTCGTGGCCTGCGTTAAAACCGCAGGCCAGGGCTGACACTGCATGACAATTGTATCTGTGACACCCTGAATCGACATCTTCACATTCACGAAAACCTTTCAGGAACCAAGGCCATGCGTTCAGTCTTTCCAGTTATTGTCGGCCTGGCCCTGATGGCAGGTCAGGGATGTGGCCCGGCCAGTAACGACAATGCGGCCACGGCTGAAACCGGCACTTCAGCTCAGGTTTCGCCGGAAATGGCTAAAATCAACGAGCAGGTCTCAAAAATTATTAACGATGCCACCTCGCAGTTTGCATCGCTCGACTACGAATTTAACGAAGACCTCCTGAAAATACTCGACACCCTTTCTGCCTATTTCGAATCTAAACCAGAAGCTCGCGCCTCGCTGAAGCTGGATCGGTATCTCCCCAGCATTGATCAGGCTGACGAATCCGCTCACTTCGCTGAATCAATCAAACGCTGGGAAACCAAGTCAGGCAAAAATATGCGGGCCGAGGTTAATCGACTTAAGGCCATTCTTGCCAAACGCGATGTGCAGGAAAAACAGTCACTGGTAAATTTCAATAAGGAATTCAGCAGCACGTTTGACGATTTCGTCAAAATCGAGGTCGATGAACTGCGCGAACGACGCAATCGACTGATCCACGAAAAAGCCAGACCACTTCTTGAATCACTCAGGGCAAAAGATGCGGCCGCTGCAACAAAAATTGAAACCACCCTCAATTCACCTCCTTACAACCTTCCGACCAGATAACTACCAACCTGCTCTGATGTCAAATTCTGGTTTGGATGCCGCTGCTTGCTCTCCCCTGAAAACAGCAACTCAAGCCCTCCGGGGTGTTGTGGGATAGCTTTTTCAGGCCGCTAACATCATGAAAAACAATACAATGCGCTACATTTAAAGAACTTTCCCCGGTTTTCTCTTGCGTTTCATCCGCCAAAGCGTTTCATTAGAGTAATACCTGCCAGAAAGGTTCAAGAATCACCTGCCAGCTTTCACGCGCTGGCCTTCCCATGTCACTCGAAAAATTCCGGCAGGCACGAGACAAATTCAGTCAGGGAGTCTTCCGCACCATGTTCTGCCGTCATTTTCGCGTTGCTGTTGTTCTGAATCTTGCCCTTCTGGGCTTCGCTGCCAGCCCTACCTTCGCCCAGGCCGACAAGGCTGCGGAAGAAATCACCAAGCGCGGCGGGCGGCTTGACCGCGACGAAAAAGGCGACAAGCCCATCGTCACCGTGAATTATGGCGTCTCGGGCATCGACGACTCCGGCCTCGACTCCCTCGCCAGCCTCAAATCGCTCAAGAAACTCACCCTGAATAACACCAAGATCACCGACGGCGGCCTGGCCAAGCTCAAATCGCTCGGCTCGATCGAAAAGCTCTACCTCGTTGATACCAAGATCACCGACGCTGCCCTTGATCACGTCAAGGAACTCAAAAACATTCAGGTGCTGAGCCTCGCCGGCACCGGCGTGACCGACGCCGGCCTGGAAAAACTTAAAGCCCTGCCCAAGCTCAACCAGCTCTTTGTTTATGGCACCAAAGTGACCGACGATGGCGTGAAGAAGCTCAAGGCCGCCATGCCGAAGCTCAAGACAGACAAAGACATCCCGCCTGTCAAGGAAGTCACCCAGCCCGCCAAGAAAGATGAAATGAAGAAGGGCGAGGCCAAGAAGGAAGAAGCCAAGAAAAAAGAAGAACCTAAGAAAAAGGAAGAGCCCAAGAAAGAGGCCCCCAAAAAGGAAGAAGTGAAGAAGAAGGACGCCGAAAAGAAGCCCGAAGCCAAAAAAGAAGAGCCCAAGAAGACCGAAGCCAAGAAGGAAGAGCCCAAGAAGAAGTGATTTCTTTCGGGCACAACAAGCCCGACTTGATGGGCACGAGGGGCAGGCAGAAGCCTGCCTTTCTCACTTGATTGGCAGCATTTAGATCAAATAATCAATCGTGGCCCGGCAGAAATC
Source organism: Planctomycetaceae bacterium (assembly GCA_040374745.1). Classification (GTDB taxonomy): domain Bacteria; phylum Planctomycetota; class Planctomycetia; order Isosphaerales; family Isosphaeraceae; genus QWQI01. The sequence continues at coordinate 2,672 of JBEITT010000149.1, forward strand.
CGATAAACTGACAGAGATGGAATCGACGAGTGCCGGCAGGTGATGTAGAATATTAAACATAAACCAATCGCTTGACCGGGTTGATCAATAAAAGGGTCGATGTAATGAGCAAAACAACCCATCGTCGTGAATTTATCCGGGATCTTGGCCTGAAATCGGCCGCCCTGCCGTTTCTGCTGAACCTGCCAAGCCTTGGCTTTGCCAACCAGCAGGCCCCCAAGAAGCGGCTTGTTGTGATGTTCAGCCCCAATGGCGTGATCCCTGACGCCTTCTGGCCCGACGCCGAAGGCCAGATTGACGCCTTCAAGGCAAGCCTGACTCCGCTTGACCCGTTCAAGTCGAAGACCATGATCATTCATGGCCTGTGCGACAAAGTTCGTGGCGACGGCGATAACCACATGCGTGGTATGGGCTGTCTGCTGACCGGTTCAGAACTTTATCCCGGCAATATCCAGGGCGGTTCGCACACACCCGCCGGCTGGGCTTCGGGCATCTCGATCGACCAGGAAATCAAGAATTTTCTTCAGAAAGATCCTGCAACCCGCACCCGCTTCGGCTCGCTGGAATTCGGCGTGATGGTGCCCGAGCGTGCCGACACCTGGACACGCATGGTCTATGCCGGCCCGAACAAGCCGATTTCGCCCATCGACGACCCCTACCAGATGTTTAACAAACTCTATGGCCGCCTCAAAGATCAGGAGAGCCTGAAGAGCATCCTCGACGAACTTCAGGACGACCTGAAGAAGCTGGGCACGGTTGTGAGCACCGAGGACAAGCACCTGATCGAAGAGCACGCCGCCTTTGTGCGTGAAATGGAGCAGGAACTTGCCTCGAACAAGAAGGAAACCGGCCATGCCGTGCCTGAACTTGAGCCCGGCGTGCATCGCGACAACAACAACATTCCGCAGATCAGCAAGATGCAGATTGACCTGATGGTCAACAGTTTTGCCAACGACTTCTCGCGTATTGCCACCATGCAATATACCAATTCGGTCGGCATGGCCCGCATGCGCTGGCTGGGCATCGACGAAGGCCACCACGAGCTTTCTCACAACCCCGACACCGACAAGCCCTCGGTCGAGAAGCTCACCAAGATCAACAAGTGGTTTGCCGAACAGCTTGCCTATATGGCCAAGCGCATGGCCGAAACGCCCGAACCGGGCGGCAATGGCTCGATCCTTGACAACACCCTGATCATCTGGACCAACGAGCTGGGCAAGGGCAACAGCCACACCCTCGACAACATTCCGTTCGTCCTGGTGGGCAATGGCCTTGGGTTCAAGATGGGCCGCTCGCTGAAGCTCAAGAACGTGCCGCACAACCGCTTCCTGCTCTCGCTGGCCCACGGCTTCGGGCACCACATGAAGACGCACGGCAACCCCGACTTCTGCAACGACGGCCCGCTGACCGGCATGGCCTGATTTTTAGCCATCGCGTTTGCTCTTTCCACGATCGACCAATGAAAAAGCCCGACCACGCTGAAGTGGCCGGGCTTTCCTGTTCCAACGTCGTTTCTGGCCGCTTATTTCTTCGTGGCCAGGCCTTTTTCAAGCGTGAAGTCGAACTTGTTCTTTGTCTCGTCGTCGGTCACATCCGCTGTCAGTGTCGTGGCACTGCCCTGATACTGCGCCGGGATGATATTGATCGACTCTTCCTCGTCATTTCCCAGCGAGCCGGGCATCAGGCTCTTGCGTGCCTTGCCCGACTTCTTCAGCGAAACGAACGACACCTTATATTGCTTACCGACAACCGGTCCGGCCTCTTCCGGAATCTCATACTTCCCGGCCGAGATATTGCCCTGGGCCGCATTCGACCCATCAGTCGCCGTGAATTCAATGGTGCCTTCATCCAGTGGCTTGCCGTCATAGTTTACGGTGCCCGAAACCTTGGCCTTCTTCGGGCCCGCTTCGCCTGAGCAGCCCACAGCCATGGCCGAAACCATGGCACAAAATAGACGTCGATTCACAGATCAAAAACTCCTCTATGTCCTGTAAAAGGTGCCCTGACCCACGAATCAATAAGCATCTGACGAGATCACTTCGCCGGCATTGATGCTGGCAATCGCCTGATAGGTTGAAAGATTGATCGTATTCTTCAGGAACTTCACCGACCCGTCGGCAAACAGCGAATTCACGCCACCCGGGTGAATACTCCGCGCAGCATAGTCCTGCATGTCCCAGTTCGTGGCGTTCGCCACGCAGGGCGCAAACCTCTTCGTGTTAATGCAATAGCTCGCCGGAAAGACCGAGTCGGGAATAGAGCTGTTGGGCGGCCGGTGGTGCGTGTATTGCTCGCCCCAGTCATATGCCCATACCCCACGTCCATCAGTGGTGCCATCAGGGCCAGTGACTGTCTCTGAAACCGCTACAGTGTTCGACGTGCCATCCGTCACATCGCGCACGCCCCTGATCACGTTAAAATTAAACAGTGCCTTGCGCGTGGCCGGGTTCTGAGCCGGGTTATTGTGATTGGCCGCATAGGTGAATGGCACATTCGGCTCGACCATCACGCCATCAGGGCTGTAGCATGCCACATAGTTCGACCTCGACCACGAATAAGTTCCGCGGAAAGCCTGACCCTGCTGGTCACTTGGGCAGAGATATGGCTTGATAATCGCCTGGGTCACCGTCGAATTCACCAGCCCGAAATTGCCGGCCGGCCCCACCGACGTATTCACGCTATAGTCAAAATTATAGGCGTTGCCCAGCGTGCCCAGCTCCATATAAGGCAGCACATAGCACGTCCAGAAGATCCTCGCCCCCGAAAGATTCGGGTTGCAAAGTTCGCCCGGCGGAAAGACATCCGCAATCTGATGATAATTGTGCAGCGCCAGGCCAATCTGCTTCAGATTGTTCACGCACTGCGCCCGCCTGGCCGCCTCGCGTGCCGACTGCACCGCCGGCAACAACAGCGAAATCAATACGGCGATGATCGCAATCACCACCAAAAGCTCGATAAGCGTAAACGCTCGTCGCTTTTTCTTCATGCAAAACCTCGGTTTACTGTAATGGAGAGCAGGGCAGGGCCCGCAAAGGCCTTGCAAACTGGCATTTTTCAGGATTGATGACGACTGGTAGGGTCAGTGACTGATTAAATCAACTTACAGGAACCGATTTTCCGAATCAAGCAACAGCCTGTTTTTTTCATAAAAAAAGGGCACGCCGCCGGCCGTGCCCCGAAATGCCACTGAAAAGCCATGAAATAAAGGCTTTTCGACGTTTTTTTACAGCACCTGTCTCACTTGGTGCCCTTCTGCTTGACAATCGGCGACTTTATATCATCAAGCCCCGCTTTGGGCTTATAAGCCCTCATAATGCGAAAGCCGACAAATGTCGCATCCGTATGCCACCAGATCGACTGCGGCCGCTGCGGGTCCTGCACCGACCACTCCTTGTCAGACCCTCTTCTTGCTGCCGACCTCAAGGCCTCAGGGTCGTCGTCCCACGAACCCCCCTTGGCCACATACGAATATTCCTTCGTATCAGGCTTCACAAAGGGGTTCTCGCTCACCTTCTCGCCCGGCAGCTTCGCAAAGGCATCAGCCTCATAATGATCCATCACCCATTCCGCCACATTGCCGTGCATGTCATAAAGCCCAAAGGGGTTCGGCTTCTTCTTGCCCACCACCTGCGGCTTCTCGGCATTCTCCACAAACCAGCCATAATCGCCTAGCTTTGCGGGGTCGTCGCCAAAAGAATAAGCTGTTGATGTGCCGCCCCGGGCCGCCCATTCCCATTCCGCTTCTGTTGGCAACCGATACGGCTTGCCGAACAAAGTGCCCAGCCACCGCGTGCATTCCATGGCCGAATGGTGCGTCATGCAAATCGCAGGCTGGTTGTCGTGCCCCATGCCAAAGGTCATGTCGGCATAGGGTGGCGTGGGCCGTGTCACCGCATCGGCCGCCTTGGCTGCGTCAGGCTGCTTCTCAAGGTCAACCCCCTCCGTCTTCTTCCGCTTGATATCCAGGGCGAACGAATAAATGTCGTAAATGTCCCACGTCAGTTCATATTTCGACATCCAGAAGGGCTCCACGCGCACCGCCCTTTGCGGCCCTTCGTCCTTGTTCCGGCCCTTCTCGCCATCTGGCGAGCCAATCCAGTACGTTCCGCCCGGAACTGGTATCATCTCTATGGTAAACTTCGTGCCGGGGATCGTCTCCGTATAAGGCTTCATGTCGGCCGGCAACGGGTCAAGCACCACCTTGCCCACCGCAGGCAATGCCGCCTGGGCCATCGCCCGACCCGAACCAGCCACGATCGCCGCCAGCATCACGGCCGCCATCAGCAGCCCCGGCATCCGGTTTTTCATACGCGTCGGGCCTCCCGGGCCCAGGTTGGAAGTCATCATGGTTCAACTCTCGTCAGCCCGGCCTGGGCAATTCCCGCTCAAGTTCAGGCACAGCCTCTGTCGGCTCGCCGCAGCCATTGCCTTTATCTCGTCGGCCTTCTGGCACATTGCATATGCCAGCCAGCCGCCGGCAAGCCACAAACAGGCTTTGCCGAACGCCGACCCGCCGCTTGAGCGGTTTGAATTCACCGAAACCCACATGGGCAGCCCGGTTCATATTGTTTTATACACCAAAAATGCCACTCACGCCAAGGCCGCAGCCACCGCCGCCTATGCCCGAATGGCCCGGCTCGACCTCTCCTTCAGCGACTACAACCCCGAAAGCGAGCTGATGAAGCTTGTTGACACTTTCGCCACCGAACTGAAACCGCCCGTCGCCGTCAGCCCTGATCTCTTCGACATCCTCCAGCGCTCGGCCGCAGTCTCCCAAGCCACCAGCGGGGCCTTCGACATCACCGCCGCCCCCGTCATCCGCCAGTGGCGACGCGCCCGCCGCGACCACAAAATGCCCACCGCCGACAACCTTCGTGAAGCCCTGGCCCGTGTTGACTATCACCGAGTCAGGCTCCTGCCCGACACCCGTCAGGTGCAGCTCCAGCCCGGCACGCGGCTTGATCTGGGCGGAATTGCCAAGGGCTATGCCGCCGTTGAAATGCTGCGCGTGCTTGAAAAAGAGGGCACACCCCGGGCCCTGGTCAGCGTGGCGGGCGACATTGCCGCCGGCGATGCCCCACCTGGCAAGCCCGGCTGGCGGGTGGACGTGGCCGGCCTGAAGCCCACCCGCGACAAGCCACCGGCGACCATTGAAGTGGCCCGGGCGGCCGTCTCGACCAGCGGCGACGCCGAACGCTATGTCGAGCTTGACGGACGTCGTTACAGCCACATTGTTGACCCCAAAACCGGCCTTGGCGTGGTTCGCCGCGCCTCGGTGACAGTGGTTTCGTCGCTCGACACCTCGGCCGATGCCTATGCCACCGCCCTTTTTCTGCTGGGTGTCAAGGGCCCGGGCCTGCTTGACCACCTGAAGCCGCCACCGGCTCTTTCCGTCTTCTGGCAGGAAGAAACCCCCACCGGCCAGCTCATCGAAAAACGCTCGGGCGTGTTTGAAACGCGTGAGAAACGGGAGTAACGGACTTCAACCTTCATGAATCCCGATAAATATTATTTCTATGATAATCAAGGAATCGTTGATCAGGGATAAATCGATTTGGCATTTGAATAGTTGCACCGTGAAATTGATTTAACATGATTGTATTTTCTTTATCCTTCAGAACTTGATTTGAAACGACGACTTTAAACTGATTATCAAACGTAATTAAACCAACATCAAACGCTTTGTCGTGTAATGCGTTGAGACATAGGCCATTTCTCGGATTAATTCGATTTTTTTCATCAATTGACCAAGGTTTTATATGACTTGCAACGAGTAATTCCTTTACTTTTAAGCCGGTTATACAACATGTTTCTTTGTAGCTTGTTAAGATCATCTTTCGAAAAAAGTTTTGATTAACTCGAATTTTCACTTGCGCAAGTCTAGTTTTACCCTCTATTTCATCTATGCGATCTTCTATTATTTCATCTCCTTGCATTTGTGCTAACAATTTTTCACTCTCAAACGCCATTTCATCCCAATTATTAAAGAATTCAGCC
>JBEITT010000211.1:0-2767 GCA_040374745.1 Planctomycetaceae bacterium
GAGCGACCTTAGCTGGAGCAGCGGCCTGAGCGGCAGGAGCAACCTTTGCAGGAGCCTGAGCGGCAGGAGCAACCTTTGCAGGAGCCTGAGCGGCAGGAGCAACCTTTGCAGGAGCCTGAGCGGCAGGAGCGACCTTGGCAGGAGCAGCGGCCTGAGCGGCAGGAGCGACCTTAGCTGGGGCAGCGGCCTGAGCGGCAGGAGCGACCTTTGCAGGTGCAGCGGCCTGAGCGGCAGGAGCGACCTTAGCTGGGGCAGCGGCCTGAGCGGCAGGAGCAACCTTTGCAGGTGCAGCAGCCTGGGCAGCCGGAGCGACCTTGGCAGGAGCCTGGGCAACCGGGGCTACTTTCGCTGGTGCAACAGCCTGCGGTGTAGATTTGGTTTGAGCAAATGAAGCAGTGCCGGTCATTGCAAAAATGACTGCAGCAACAGCGAACTTACGCATCTCGTTATCTCCTAAGGAGTTACTCTGAATATGAGGCGAATTGGCGACCAAACGGTTCACTGAAATCTACCCCACGAACAAATCAGGTCAAGTCTCGACGAACAAATTGTCCAAAATCACTTTTGAACAATTGCCCGACCCGGATCAGGAATAGATCTATTCACTGTAGCTTATATCACACACAGTAAACTCGTCAAATTCCGCATCTGGAATATCTTTCCGATCCTTCGCAGACCTCGAACTCTACTTTTTTATCGGAATTCATACGAACGTGCATAGTCACTTCACATGAAAAAAGACGACAATTTTATGTAAAAATTCAGGTTGCGACAGTCGTATCAAATATGAAAAATTAAACAGTCCGGCAAGTCGTTACTGCTGTGACATGAAAATCATGAGTTCTGGAAACTCTGGCCCATCATGTTTTCCTGACAAATCGAAGGCCTGATTCAGACAATCGTTGGGTCAATTGAACCAACCCCCTGGCCGAAACTATGAGAAGCGGTGTGAAAACCGCAATCCGGTATCGGCTGGAACCTACAAAAAGCGTGTGCTCCAACGCCGTAAAGAGCAGCGGCAGGCACAGAAAAAATCCGCGATTCAGTTGCTTTTCCCTCGATACACTCACAAGCCCCACCATTCCTGCCAGCCACACTGGCCACACCAGCAGGCCACAGGCCAACTTCATCCACCACCTGTTTGCCGATTGTTCTAAAGGCCATGCCGACCAGAATCGGGCCTGCTTGGCAATCGCCAGGCTTGCAATTCTCGCCGGGTCTTTGCTTATCTCATTCCATGAAAGCGACTTCCAGCGATCGTCCTGATCCGTTTCAGCCATGTGTCGAAACTCTTCCGACGCCACAAACGACATTTCGCTCGACCCGTCCGCACCCGGCCTCACTCCGTCATAAAGACTTGCCCCGCCCCATGTTCCACCAATCGCAGCCCGCCCGATCACCTGCTCGTTCCGCACCACCCAGGGCAAAACGACCACAAACCATCCGGCAATCAGACACAGGTTCATCAAGGCCGCCCGACATGGGCTGATCTGTCGTAACCTGATGAAACAAATGGTGTTGACGATCAAAATAACAGCCAGAAATGGCCCCCATGCCGGGCGAATCAGGGCCAATACCGCCTGAAAAGCACCGACTGAAAAATATCCCAAACCTAGCCGTAATATGGCTTTATCTCGTTGATCGTCAAGAAGAACATCAACCCAGCGAACCATAAAAATGATCAAAAGCGGCGAAAATAGGGCTTCTGTCAGTAAAAAGCTCGACTGCATTGCCTGAAACGGGTCAATTGCCAGCAAAAAAGCCGACAACCGGCAGGTATGTTCCGTAAATCCTAACTTCCCTGCCAGCTTATAGATCCACCAGACGGCCAGCGTGCCCAGGCTCGCTTGCCCAAGCCTGATCCAGACAGTTGACTTTCCCAGAAGTTTGATAAACAGGGATAGCCATACCGGGTAGCCCGGCGTTCTCAGGGCAAAGTGCGGCACTTCCCACTGATAAACTACATACGGCCTGCCTTCGGCAATCGCAAGCCCATATTGCCAATAGATTTCCGTATCACCAAACAGGCACTTTGCCCCACGGCTGGCGGCCAGATATTCCACCGCCAAAGCAAAGACAATTCGTAAAAGAGCGGCTATCAGCAACACCCCGGCAAGCGGCGGGCCTTCAGCGATTAATCGTTGTGTTGACAAAGATTTAAAATAAAACTTACCGTCGCAATCCAGCGATTGCCTTTGGTTGATTTCCGTATTTTTTGCCGATTGAGTATTCATGTGGCTGTTGAATATCTCAAAAGCCATGCCTGCTTTGTGTTTACGCCACATTTCACGCGATCGGCAACGCGGTGGCCTGCCACCCACACGATCCCTTGCTGATCGCACACCAGCCATTGCTGCTTTTTATCGACTGCCGTGACCCCCTGATTTCTCAGAAGATCCACCACATGTTGCCGCTTTCCGCCCAGACCCAGCGGGTCAAAAATGTCGCCTTCGTGCGGATGCCTCACTGTAACCGGTGGTCTTAACTGATGCGCATCAACGATTGCAAATTCCTTGGCATTAAGGCTTTTGATCGTCTCAATCGCCGGGCTTTCCGGCAGGGCGATCGCCTCCAAAAATGCTTCGCTATCGCCCAGGCTCAGTCGCCCCGGCCAGGCCCACTCAAAGCATATCTCATTATCTATAATAGACTTAAAGTCCGATGTGTCTGGCGCTGGCTGCTCTTCGCTTTGTTTGCGAAAAATGACCCGGTCGCCCTCTTTCACGCCTTTGATATTGCCATGAACATAATCGTGTAAATTACTATC
>JBEITT010000088.1:0-21508 GCA_040374745.1 Planctomycetaceae bacterium
AGCCTGAAATCCGGTTTGGTAGAGCAGTTTCACGCACGGGCCGATTCAGGGGTGGCAAGGACGACGGAATCAGCTTCAAAGAAAGGGAATCTGGCGACATCGCTGGGGCTGGCGATGGCCCTGCTTGATAACACCTCGCAGGTGATTGTGCAGCCCAATGCCGAGATTAATGCCGCCGGCCAGATTGATATTGATTCGAATATCAGCTATCCATTTGCGTGGAATTCGACAAATACAGCAATCCTGATAAGCAACTGGCAGAATAACAATTGGCTTACTGATGCCGGGTCGATCGTCGGAATTATCGCCGCGAGCGTCGGGCAAGCCATAGGCGGGTCTGACGCTGGCATGGGCAACTGGCTTTTTAACAGCAGTTCAAATAGTTATACCTCGCAGAATGACAAATTCACCAAGAATCTTCTGGGAAGTGCCATAGGCGGCAGTGTGGTGATTGTTGAAATTACCAATAACAACCTGGCACAGGTGTGTGATGGTGCTCAGATCAATCAGGCACCTGATTTTGATACTGCTGCCGAACAGGGTCTGAGCATTTCTGCGACGACAGTCATGGACCAGATTTCAGGCGCGGGGCAGCTTGAATATTTCATTAATGTGGCCGGTATTTATGGCAAGCACCCTGTAGGTACCAATGGCTCGCAAAATTTAATTGGCGGCTCGGTGAATGTGCTCTGGATGGATAACTCTTCCCAGGCACTGATTGGCGGCGATGCTCCGCAAACAGGCAATTTCACAGCGAATACCGCCAACGGCCCGACAAATATCAATTATGGAATTGGCGGACTGACACTTGACGCACTAACAGAGATTAATTACATCACGCTAAGCCAAAGTGGTGGCAAGGCCGCGGGAATTGGGCTTGAGGCCTCGGTGGCGGTGATCAGTGCGGAGAATCAGAACAGCACGGCTGCCATATTGAGTGCAGCCAATGCGCCAGTGATACGAAACATGGCCGGCACAGCTGGAAATATATCAATTACGGCAGACGACGATTCGATGTTGGTGTCTGCCAGTGGTGGCATTCTGCTGGGCAAGGCGATCAATCTTGGCTTCAGCAGTTCTGCCGTGCAGCTCAATCGAGATGTCAGTGCTTTTATCGGCAGCGGCAACACGTCGGTACCCCAGTCGCAAGCGTCATGGCCCCTGATTCAGGCGGGCGGGAATGTAACGATCAGTGGCACTGCCGGCGGAAAAATTGTGCCGGTTTCACTGGCCGGAAGCGTAATCACTCGTGGTGTTGATGAAAAAGGCAAGGACTTGCCGGGAATTCCGGGTAAAAAATTCGGTTTTGGTGTTTCGGGCGATTACAGTGAAGCTATTGTCAGCGACAGCATATATAGCGGTATCAGTGGTGGTAATATTACAGGTATTGGCGGAGAGGCGATCTTGGCGATACAAGCCACAAACGACACTCTGGTGAATGTGGCAACTGGTTCGGCCTCGCTGGAATTTGGGAAAAATGCAGGCGGTGGCTTGGGCGGGGCAGGATCCTACACAAAATATTCGTCAACTGTAAACTCAGGGATTTATCATGTAAATCTTTCTGGGTTTGGGATTGAACTTGATGCAATGAATGCCAAAAAGATTGGCACTTTTGCAGCCGGGCTTGACGGGGCCTCGGTGGCTGGCTTGAGTGTGCAAGTTGCTGGATCGGTGGCAATAAACCAGATAACCAATGAAACGATGGCTGTAATTGCGAACACCACTGGCAGCAGCGTGGGAGACGTAAATCTCAGAACAGTTGAAACTGATGAAATCTGGGCGGGTGCTGGCACAATTACATTTATCACATCGCTTGGATCAAAAGCGGAATTTGATCCTGGAAAATTGAAAACCAAGATTGGCCTTGGGCTTGGCTTCGCACAAAACCAGCTGGATTCGACGACAAATGCAGTGATCAGTGATTCCTCGCTGAGTCAATCGACGGGCGGATTGAAACTGAATGCCCAGCAGGTTTCGTCCAGCTTTGTTTTATCGGCTGGAACTGTATTTGAAGCAGGTAAGGGCACTGGAATAACAGTCTATGGTATGGTTGCCCTGAACCAGTATTCAAATGCCAATGTCAAAGCACTTGTTGTCAATAGTCAGATTACAAGCAATTCGATCGCAGATTCTGCTGGAATGATTATCGCTGCCCAACTGGTTCCGATCATGATCACGGCCGCTGGCGATCTGGGTCTGGGCATTGCATGGAAGACGGGCGAGGGGGCTGAGGTATCCATTGGTGCCGGAGTCGCCGTTTCACAGGTTTCCATCACGGGCAATTCGGTTGCATCGGTGAGCAATTCGAATATTGTGCTTACCCAGGGGAATCTTTCGATCAATGCCTATTCAGGACAGTCGGCCAATGACACGTATCTGAACAATACTTTGACCAATTTGAATCTGCCGCCAGGTAATTATAACTTATATTCGCTGGCGATTGCAGGTGGGTTATCAACAGCATTTGATCCGGTTGGAGAACTGGCGGTTGGTATCAATGGAGTGGGTGCAGGCATTGGTTCAAACACGCTGATAAATACAATCGCGAATATATCAACAGGTTCAGAAGTACAACTTACCGGCAAAAATCAGTCGGGTGGTATGCTTTCCATCAATGCCACAGAGAACATGTGTGTTTACGACAACGCAGGTGGCGCGTCGATTGATATATCCATCAGTAAATCAACTTCCATTGGAATTGTAGTTGGAATTGGTGCAGGCGTTCACACAGGAAATGGAAGTGTTATTGCCAGTGTGACAAATTCAAATGTGACCACGGCAGGGTCAATGAATATTTCGGCAAACTGTAATTCAAGTGTAAACCTTATTGGCTTTGGCGTGGCACTTGACGCAGCACTGACAAGCTCGGGCGGGGTTGGTTTTGCATTCAGTGCATCAAGTGCTACAGGCAAGATAACATCAACTATCGCAATTGGAGCGGAGATTTCGGGGGGATTCATTAACACCGGGGATAATCTGACGGTTACTTCCACTGACAATAGTAAATTTTATTGTGGCCTTGGTTCAGGGTCGCTTTCGGTAAGTTTTGGCGAGGAATCGGGCGACTCGCTATCGGCCGGTGCCAGCGTGGGGTCAATCAGCCCATCACATACAATCACGGCAATAATCGGCACGACGGACATAAACAGCATCAGTTCAACATATGTTAATTCATGCGGATCAGTCACGGTCTCAGCGACGAATCATCAGACACTAACTGCCCAGACGATTGCTGTTGCCAGTTCGATTGCTGTTGGGGGAGAGGCGAGTGTTGGCATTGCTGGTGCAGGTGCCAACGCATGTATTACCACAAATAACAATATAACGGCAGGAATAATCAACGGAGTTGTATTGAATTCGAATCAGACGACTGGTTCACAGGCAATTTCAGTGCTGGCTGTGAATGAAGCCTGTCTGACATCGACTGTCGGCACCGGTGCGCTTGATGTGGCGATTGCAGAAATTCCAGTGGGTGCATCGCTGGGAATTTCGCTTTCTCAAATAATAAATAATGATCAGGTAAACGCACTGGTAGAGGGGGCCAGACTGTGGACTGCAGGCGGCGATGTTAATGTGAGTGCAGTCGGCAATAATACGCATTTCAGCAAGAGCGTTGCGACATCAATTTCCATATCACTTGGGGTTGCGGGTGCAGGTGGCAATTCTAATATTTATGATAATTCAAATATCACTTCAAGTGTTGGGGGAAATACTTCTGTTTCTACAGGCACGATGACCACAGGCTATGGTAGCCTTTCTATTAATGCAAATTCATCAGAAAATATTATTGCACAGATCTTTGGCGGCACGGGCGGGATTGGTTCGATTGGCTTTTTTATGTCAGAGGCATCTCGAACAGGTTCGACAAATGCAATACTGACATCTGAAGGAATACTCAGTGTTGGCGATCTCTATGTTATGTCAGTCTCCAACCAGACCATAATATCAGAGGGTATGTCGGTGACAGTCGGCGGTCTGGCAGGCACCGGAGAAGAACACCAGGTGAGAGTGACCGAACGGATCCTGACAAATATCAACGGCTCAGGCACACTTTGGCAAGTAAATGGTAATCTCACAATTCTTGCCAAGAGCGACAATGATGCCATGGCGAGAAGCAGCGGAGCCGGAAATGGCGGGGCTTCGATCAACGTGGGTGAACTGGGTGCTGGCTATTTTAATGTCGGTTCAGTCATTAACCCCACAGTGAATTTAAATATTAATGATGTTAGTTTAAATGTTGCTGGAATCACCACGATTGGATCCGTGGCTGTCGCAAAGAACCAGGCAGTGGCAAGGGCGGGCTCGGGGTCGGAGGTTGGTGGCGATGCAGCTGAGTCCGTTACAGATAATTCCCCTGCAGTAAGTCTTTCTACAACCAACTTTGTACTAAATTCAGCAAAAACGATAATCTTTACAGGCAGTTGTCTGACTTATACAACGCTTGCTGATTCATTGTTTGCTGCTATTGCCGGCGGTTCGGCGGCCCTTGCTTACAATAATTCCACGCCAGGTGTGAGTCTGAGCCTTGGAGCAGGTACGTCAGTCAGGGCCGATGGCTCGGTCATTATCAGTTCGATAAATAACGTAATTGGCATGGGTGAAGGGCATAGTTCCAAGGCTGGCGGCATTATGGCAAGGGTTGGTTCGGGCAGCGTAGTTGGCGGTTATGGAGCCACCAGCAGTTCGTGCCTGACGGCCAATTCTGCAATCTATCTGGCTGATGGCGTTTCAGTCAGTGCCGCGGGCAGGGGTTCGATTCAGATTGGTTCAACGCAAAACTGGGTAACAAACCAGTTATCATATGTGAATACTGGCAGCGCGGCCGGCGGCAGTAATATACAATCACTGCTGAATTCATGTCTGACAAATAATGTTGAAATTGGCTCGGGTGTCAGCCTGTCGGCACCTGACGGGTCAATTGGTATTGGCACAAGTATTGTCAGCACAACCACATCCGACTGTTATTCATTTACATTCGGCATAGTCGGTGGTTCGTCAAGTAATTCGCAGAATAACCAGTGCAGCACACAGAATGTCTTCATAGGATCGGATACGATGATCACTGCCGGTGGCGATATAGACATTTCGCCCGGGACTGATCCGGTCAGCCAAAGTGGCACTTTTCAGGATAATTATGCAATCGTTACGGCCCATTGCTCGGGGCTCCTTGTCTTTCCAGGGACTTCGGCTGAAGCGACAACAAACTCAGCTTTGTTGCTGGATGTTAATGAAGGAGCAGAGATAATTTCTGATTTGAGTATAAATATAGGACCCCAGCCCGGGATTGCAAGCGGCCTTTGGAACACCTTCTCAAATTATGATGGTGGAAAAGGCCAGACTAACAGCAATTCGAGCGGGGCAACCCAGACCAGTAATTTCAATTTAAATGGAAATGTGGTGGCTGGCAATAATCACGAACTTAATATCGTGATACCCGAGTCTGGCAATGTGGTGACAGTGAATAACCAGATTCTTGACTGGTCGAATATTACAGGCGGACTGTTTCCCGTCAAGCCGCAGCAGGGTTTCAATTTTATGCCGTTTCAGGCCGGTTATCAGCCAGATTATAATGCAACTCAGCTATTGAACGGGTTAGATCCAACATCGCAGGCAATTCTTGAGCCTTCTCTTTCCAAAAGCCCTGTTCCTGCCATTACCTTGGCTAACCTGGTGTCTGCTGGCGGAGAGGTTGTGATTAATGCAACTCAGCTTTCGGGGTGCGGAACGATTTCAGCATGGTCTCCGAATATTACAATAACAAACAATAGCGCTGCCTATCTGCTTCTCAATGGAATTGGAATTGTGAACACTCTAAATATGGGCAAAGTGACGGTGCTTGGTGGTGCTGATGTGCCCGGGTCAATTACAATTAACCAGCAGTCGGCATTACCATGCATCACGATCTATCAGAATTATAATCGTTCCGTTGGCACAGGAACAGATTCCGGTCCTGCAGTGGCAACACTTGGTCCGATTGTGAACACTGGCGGGTCGGTCTCGATTTCAAATACTGATGGCGCATTTGTTCAAAATGCACTGATAAATGCCCAGACCGTTGTCATAAGTACGCCTAATTCAGCCTATGTGGTGAATACACCAAATCAATATTGGGGGGCAGGCGGTAATATTACTGATTACTGGACACAAAGTAATTATCCGGGTTATGTTACTCCTGGAGAGCCTGGGCAAGGTTCCATTTACAATGCATATTCAGCGAATCTGGCAGCAACCACCGCTGCCGCTGCACTTTATCTGGAAAAGTCGGGCGCAGGTAATTCCCTGGAATTTTCGGCGTGGTTATATAATAACAGTGGCATTCCGATCACAAATTTTGTGAATACGAATGTATCAGTTAACAGTGAAGGGGATCCTTCCGGAACCTATCCAGGAAAGGGCCAGAACTGGGGAACGACCGAAAAGGGCACGGGCATCGTCTTTTTTGGCAGCGAGATACCATATCTATGGGAAACCGGACCGGTTTCATTTCTTAATGGATCACAGCAATATCTATCGCAAAGCTGTGCAACGGGCTATCTTGACACTTATCAGAATGCACAGATATTAAGTGTAGCCGCCAGTGGGTATCAGAGCAGTCAAACGCTGAATATTGCCCAGGGAACGGGCCCGCAATATGCGGCAAATATTGGCCGTGGAATTTATCCGGTTATACCATCTACTTTTCCGACTGCTCTGACAAACAGTAATCCTCAGTCAGCCGTTCTCGGTTCAGGAGTGACGGCTCAACAGATCGATATTACGGCCCTTTATATTGATATTAATGCGACGATAAATATCGGAGTGTTAAGCAGCGGCATTCAGGCAAATCTATCAGTATCGCTGAGCAATTATATTTTGAATCAGCTGGCATGTGAACCATCTGTTAGTTGTATAACGATTCCCGCAGTCTATCTTGGTGGTGCAAATACGCCTTTAACAGGCTATTATGACACCCTTGGCAACCAGATTGTTTTAAATTCACTGGCTGTCAGTGGTGGTCTTGTGGCAGCTGTTTTCACAGGCAAAATCATTTCAACGGCCACAGGAAAAATTAATGTAATCAACAATCCGGGACAGAACCTGATCGACAATCTGACTGGCTATCCTCTGGTCATTCAGGGTATCAGTAGTCCTCAGACCCAGCAGGCGGGCATCGTTCAATTTAATGATACGATAGCCAATATCTCAACTGCCTATATTTATCAGGCAAATAATCATGTCGAGACGTTTCAGGGTAGGCTTGGATCCAGTTTAAATAATTTATCTTTAATCAGTAATTTGTCGGGAACCAGTATAAATTATTATCCGCAGGCCAACCTTGCCTGGCAGTGGTTGCAACAGGCGACAATTTCACGCAACCTGAGTTTTTCAAATAATAATAATGTATATAACCTTGCAGGACCCGGCTTTGACGATTCCTGGAAATGGGGTCCCCTGACAAATGGATCAGCCAATGGCAATACATCTGATGAAAATAATCCGTTTACATTAAATACGGAAAGTAGTCTTGCAATTCTGTCAGGGCCTGTCAGCCAGTTTACAGAAGTCATATCAGCCCAGATTCTGTCATGCCAGACCGCGACAACCTATTTCATAGACAACGCCGGATATGCATGGAATTACGGTCCATCTACAACATGGACATGGATGTATCCGACAGAGATCGAAATACAGACTTTTGGCCAGCTGCCGGCATGTAATCCAATAGCGATCGACTTTTCCGGAGTAGTTTCCGGGTCACTCGCCATTAAGTCAGATACAAGTCTTCTACTCGCGGGCAATATTCAATTTCCCGGTGTTATCAGTCTTGAATCAGGGCAAAATATCAGCCAGACGCAAGGTGCCATAGTGCTTGGTTCCGAGGTCAGTCTGACGGCCTGCGGCAGCCTGGGTAATAGCTTAATACCCCTGAACTTTTCAACTAATTCAAATGCAAGTCTCAATGCCCGGGCTGAAACCGGTCTCTATCTTGCAACGGGGGGGAATTTATCTATCGGCTCGGTAGTGGCTGCCAATGGTCCGGTTGTGTTGAATAGTCGAGGTTATATTCTGCCAGAATTAGGCTCAGATGGTATCTCTGGAACAAATATTTCGCTTTTCTCAGCGAATGGCGTTATAGGCTCTCAGTCTTTACCTGTAATAATTCAGGTTCAATCAACGGTGATTGAAAATGGCTCGATTATTGGCGGATTGATCACGGCATCGGCTCCTGAAAGTATTTTCCTGACACAGCCCACCGGCGATCTTCGCGTTGCATCTGTTTCAACCAACTCTCCATCAGGAGTGGTTTCGATCTCGGTACCGAATGGGAATATTGTTGATGGGATTATTCCCGATGCATTTGATTTCAATTCAGGTAATCTGACTCAACGGCAGATTGCACAGGTTATTGAATCGATCCGGATTGACAATCTGAATTCAGCAAATCTTACCGTGGCGGCCTATGAAGGTTCGGTCGATCAGAATTATCTGCAATATTGGACGATGGTGGCCAACCAATCAACCGTTGGTAATCTCACACTTAATAATGGCGTGTATGGACTGCAGTTTCCGTTAGCGACTGTTGTCAATGGAGTGGTAACTCTTACTGCCAACGGCGTAGTATATTATCAGCAGCAGGCAAATCAATATTACATTAATACCGCCAACCAGACTTCAAATGCCACGACGCAACAAGTCAACAATTATGCGAATCTCATTTATGACAACGCTGTTAATGTTTTCCAGAATAATCTGGCGTTTGGTTCGGGTTGGGCAGCCTTGCCACAGTTCCAGGGCTATCAATCCGGTTTTTCGTTTGTGGCTTCTAATGAGACTATCAGTGCATTGACCTATGGCGCGTATGATTTGACCAATTCCTTTGCCCAGCTTTCGCTTGATGCCCTGAGCCCAAGAGGTCAGAACATTCTGGGCAATGCTGGTACACCTGTGATTCAAACTACCGTATTGCAGCTGAATGCCGGCGGGTCAATTGGCTTCTCGTCAAGTCCGCTTGAGATTGAAATGACCGACATTCAAAGTGGTAATCTGACAAACTATCAGAAGACACTACTTGCCATGGCGACAAGTGCCGGTGAATTACAATATGTGGGCGTAAATTCCAGTGGTCAGCGGGTTGTCTTCAGCGATGGTAACCAACCATCCAATGTAACAATCACCGGTGTTTTGGTACAGATTGAGAAGCCACTGGTGGTAAACCTGAGCAGCAGCGGTCTGTGCATGATTCAATCGGGCAGTACTGTCAACCTCGCTGGAAGTGCAGGCGATCTTAATGTGCTGAGGATTCAATCTTCTGCAAATGTTTCAATTCTTTCACAGTCAGACATAAATCAGACACAGCTTCAGGCCTCTGAAAATGAGGCCGGCTGGTCGCTGAATGAACAAGGCATACTGGGCTTTAATGATGGCGGGATGACTGATAGGTGGCAGTCGACAGGCCTGAGCATCACAAATCTGGATTCTGCGGGGATTGTATCAGACAGCCTCAGGATGACTGCAGGCGGTTCCATCGGGGCGGATAATAATTATATCAATATAACAACCAGTGGCGAATTGAATGCCTATGCCAGGGGCGACCTGTTTTTAAATTCAATTGCACCTGCAATTTTAACGCTTGGTGAAATCTATGCGGGGAGCCAGATCAATCTCACCACCTCCGGGAGTGTTTCAGCCAGTGGTGGATTAGTCAAAGGTTCGGTTGGAGGATTTGGTATTGATGGAACGGGATGGAATTTAAATTCCAGTGCCAATGGCTCTGTTTCAATAAATGAGAATGTCCTTTTTCTAACGCAGTCACAGCCAGGGGCTGGGAATATCAGTTCTGCTTCTGCATTTTATGGAACACCACTTACTGTTGACAACAGCTTTGTTTCCAGCTTTATTTATCAATCCCATACGGCTGGATCGACATTTTATTTCGTGATAGAGGGACAAAACAAATCTGAATCGCAAGGGCAGGTCATCGTCGGTCTGCAGATCAACACGCCCTCCACCTCGCCTCTACTGCAAACCGTTGGGCTTTTTTACAACGGTGTTCTGCAGGATGTTCAGATGCCCGGCGGAATAAACTTTGCCTCAGGCAATGCCATTCATCTGGTAGTAAACTACAACAGTCAGAATAATTCAATAACAGTTGATATTACTGACACGGTGACGATGCAGACATACTCGTTCATGAGCACTGGTATAAATATCTTTAAAGCACTTGGTTCATCAGAGGGGAAGATCGGATTCTTTGTCAGTGGCGATGGCGAGCAGGCTTCGCAAAGTATCAGCGGTTTCAGCTTTTCTTATGGCAGCCCGACAATTCAGGCCCAGTCGCTTGAAATGTCGTCTTCTGGCCAGATTGGAAGTGCAAGCAGTCCTGTATTAATACTTGTTACAGGGAACGTATCGGCAGATGCTCCTTCAGGTGTGTATCTTCTGCAAACTGATGGCGACATGTATGTCGAGTCGGTGACCAGTACCGGAAATATCAGCCTGAGTGCTCCGACGGCCTCTGTCATCAATTCTGGAACCAGCCAGATTCAGGCATCACGTTTCATGAAACCGACATCAGTTGGTCGAATCGGTCGTGTTGCTGCCGATCATGTTGCCGTTCAGGCACTTTTCTCGATTGCCAGTGCCGACAGACCTCTGATTATTCAGGCCTCAGGGCTCTCGGCTTCAGCGATCCAGGGTGACATCTGCCTGAGCCAGACAGGCCCTCTTACGATTGACGGGCCAGTCGTTGCCGGTGGAGCTATCAGTATCGTGTCGGATTCCAGTATACTACTTGCCTCGGTGGCGAGAGCAACCCGTTCGATTACAATTGAAACGCTACCCAATTTTTCCGGTTCATCTCGAATTGAAATCGAACCTGGTGCTTCTGTGATTTCGTTGACCGACAAAGTTTCTCTGATTGGTGGCGAGGGTGTAAGCCTTTCCCGTGGTGCAACCATTTCAAGCATGGCCATGGATGGCAGAAGTAATGTGATTTTTGTGAGCATACTTGGGGATATTGAGAATCTGCCGCCATTTGAGGTGTCTGTTGATGGTGATGTGAGAGCGGACCGGATTGACATCGTTTCTCATAATAATGGCAGCAATCATTTTCTGAATCTGCCCGGAATTATTGGCCTGACGCATGTGCCGATGGTATATTTCTCAGGTGCAAATAATAAGACAGTTACTCTTGATGATTCGGGTAATAATGGCAGCAATTCTATTACAATTGAAAACGGTCGAATCAACACGAAAGACCAGATTATTGAACTTAGTGCAGTGGATCATGTGATTATGACACTTGGAGAAGGTGCTGACATGGTTTTAGTCGGCAAAAAGACGGGGCTTGAGCAACTTGTCATTTCAGCGGGTGAAGGCGATGATTTTGTCAGTACGACGATTTCTGCAACAGATTCGCTGATACAGCGTATTGATGGAGGAAACGGGGTGAATGATTTACTCATCGATTCTGACAATCAGTCAGTCTGGATGAAGAACCAACAAGTATCGACTCTACAGGGATATGTCGAGTATTTGAATCAAAAGCGAGTTGTTGTGAGTGGCACATCAGTCTCTAATGCACTTCCTGTTGCAAACCGTTTTGTTTTTGAATCAATTACCGATGGCAGACATTTGACAAATAAAGAATATGTTTTGATGCTTTACCAGCAAATTCTTAACCGGAATGCGACGGATTCTGAACAGGCCAGCGGCACGCGATTGCTTAACCGAAATGCACTTAATCGAGAGCAGTTGGCACGCCGAATGCTGAACAGCAGCGAATCGTTGCAGATTCAGGTGAATGCATGGTATATAACTTATCTTAATCGTCAGGCGAGCCGTCAGGAAATTCTCCGTAATGTTGCGGCTCTCCGCCGCGGGCTTTCGGCTCAATCTTTGATCAGCAGATTGCTTGTCGGGCAGGAATTTTATGATCGAACCCAGCAGATGTTTGCTACAGGCTCCGCTGCCGATCGCTATATCAAAGGGCTATACAGCCTGGCTATTTCTCCGTCGGACAGCCCCGACAACGCGCTGATGCGGTTCCTGCGGCAGAACTTGCAGCAGCAGGGCCGGCAGGGTGTAGTTAATCAAGTTCTCAAGTCTATGCCGATGGGAAGAAACCAGTCTGAGGCCATATCTATCAAAGTTAATCATCGGCCGGCAACCAGCGGCATGTCAGTTGGAAAAATTGGCCCGAATGGCCTGACGGCAAGGCTTCTGAGCCGGAAATGATTCATGAAATTCCGTAGTCTTCAGCGATAATTGTCAAAGTGGTTGATCGGCGAGAGGTCATTTCAATCATCTCCATGGTTGGATGACATTGTGTTTCAGTGATTGATTTTCGGCCTTCAACATTCTTTGATGATAAAACACTCAAGCAGAACCGACAGACGACACGGAAAGATCTGCAGCGCACAAGTTGTGGAACGTGATTCCAATTGGGCAAATCCGTTATCCTGGTCAGCCTTTTTTTCGACAGGGGCGCATCAACCTATCACCGGTCCCTCAGCGAATGGCGTGTCATGGTTGGTCATGCTCTGGGAATTTTGCGGGGTTTTCATGATGAGGAGATCAATCTGGCCACCGATAAGGCAATGGAAAAAGTTGTGGATGCGAAAAGTCGGTCGCTGACTTTATGCGAGTAGCGGATTGAACAACCAGCTCAAAACAGAGAGAACCTGATTAGCCCGGATTATTTATCCCCACATGGAACTAATCGCCTCCTGATGCGTCTAAATATCTGCAAATACGACAGTTAACCAACAGCAAGAGGCGTCGACATGAGTTTATAGTCTGCTTTTACGTTTTCATTTACTTTTCTGCCCAAAAACCGCTGGTTGTCGAGGTCCCAAACGAAGCCCTCTCGAGCGATGGGGGCCTAATCCTTATTAATACTTGATAAAACACGCATCAGTAATAATTCATAATAATACATTCATCATAATAGCAATCCAGTCGCAATGATTGAAATGAAATTATTTCACGATTTATCTTACCCCGAAATGACATTAGACCTGAGACTTTCCGCACATAGATGAGTGGTCTGACTGTAAATATTTGAGATTACAGAGGCCGTTCATTTAATCTGGGTGTTGTTAATACCGTTTTTCACTTCGGGATGTAAACTGTCAGGTTTAATGGCCCGAATCATGGTACAAATTCCATGCTTTTTTAATGATGAAAAACAAGCTGGAATATGGTTTAATTATTCTGTGCCTGAGAGTTCGATCTCAATCTGACAGATAAGAGAGATGATGACCAACGTTTCCAGCTCAGATTCACACACGCGCCAATCGTTGATATTATTTATGGCGAATGGCTCAACCGCCAGTGATGCTTGGGGACGATTTATCGACAAATATGGGCTTATGCTCTATAACTGGTCGAGGCAGTGGTGTTACAACCACCACGATGCCGAGGAGCTTGTGCAGGAGACAATCCTGATCGTTTTTCGGAAAATTGGTGTGTTTCAAAGCCGATCGTCAGGTGGCTTTCGAGGATGGCTTAAAGAGATCTCTTACAGGTGTTGGCTTGAAATGCTGGCCCGACGCAAGAAATTCGACAGGTCGCTGCATGATCAGTTAGTGCTTGACCATCAGCGTGCGGTTGCCGAAGGTAGTCTGGCAAGAGCGGATCTTGAAAGACTGTTTGACCAGATTGCCGACCGTGAAATTCTGGAACTTGCGATGGCCAGGGCACGTGTGAAAGTGCGTGATAAGACATGGAGAGTATTTGTGATGGTTGATGAGAGGGGTGAGGCTGTTGAGGATGTCGCCCTGAGAATGGGGCTTTCGCGAGGTGCTGTGCATACAGCAGTTTACACCGTAAGAAAATTGATCAGGGAAGAAATGTCAGCACTGGATCCCAAAGACTGTTAATCTTTTACCGTGGTTGAATGATTTTGTCATGCCAGCAACACCATGCCCCGCCATTGAGCAATTGGAACTCTACCTTTCAAGATTATTAGCCGAAAGTGAAAGGATTTCGATTGAACAGCACCTGGATTATTGCAAGGCGTGCATAATTCGCCTGGAGAATCACTATAGTCCGGTTGTTCCTGCCCAAGATGGAATGCAAAAATCAACAGGCCGGGAGTCCTCAGTAAATGAAGTATCTGAAGATTCAGCCGAACATTTTCTCGAACGTCTGAAATCCAATTTTCCCAGACAGATGTTCGATCGGATATATCATTATCGTGTTATCCGGATTATCTCATCAGGCGGAAGCGGGGAAGTTTATGAATGCATGGATGAAAAATTAAACCGGCGTGTTGCTCTTAAAACAATCCGGCCGCAGATGTTAAGCAGGCGTGTGTTTGAGCGGTTTGGGCGTGAAGCTCGTATCCAGGCAAAGCTCTCTCATGAAAACATTGTGCGTGTGCTTGATTTTGGCCTGAGCGAGAACGATGTTCCGTATCTTATCATGGAGTTGGTTGAAGGCGGGACATTGAGGGAACTGATTGGAAAATCCCCTCTTCCGCCGATGATCGTGGCATCGGTTATTGAAAAATGCGCCAGGGCAATATTTTATGCCCACTCTCAGAATGTATTGCATCGGGATCTCAAGCCTTCCAACATACTGATTAATTATGCAAAGGTAGGGTCGGCTGATTTTTCGCTTGATAATGCAGAACAGGGAATTATACCTAAGGTGAGCGATTTTGGGCTGGCGCGTTATTTTGACGATTCGGCTAAGTTAACAGCGTCTGGAGCAGTTGTAGGCACGCCGCTTTACATGTCACCTGAGCAAGCATCAGGCAAACAGAATTTAGTCGGGCCTGAAAGCGATATTTATTCGCTGGGAGTAATTCTTTATGAATGTTTGACAGGTCGCCCGCCGTTTGAGTCAGACCAGATTGCAACAACTCTCAGGATGATTCAGGAATCAATCCCTGTGAGCCCACGATTACTGGTGCCAGAAATTTCAAGAGATCTGGACACGATCTGCCTGAAGTGCCTGGAAAAAGACCCGGCCCGCCGTTATTCAACGTGCCAGGAACTTGCAGACGACCTGACTCGTTTTCTAACGGGTAAGCCTGTGAAGGCGAAACCGCTGGGCGTTATCGGGCGGAGTTATCGATGGTATGTAACAATTCGAATACTGGCTTTGGCAACCTCAGTTTCGCTGATTTTAATTGTATGTCTTGCCATAGTTGGAACCGTTTCGCTGGTTGACAGGTCGAATCTTTTGAATCTGGCTCAGGCCGAGATTTTTAAGTCTGAAAAGGCACTCAGGCGGTTACAGATCGAACACGACCGGTTAAGAACAGAATTTTTTAATGGAGCAAATGGCCTGCGGTTGGTCTCGGAAAGTCTCAAGGGAGTCATGGAGAGTGACAACCCGCGTGAATCAATAGTCCGTATGAAGGACCAGTTCGACCAGCGATTCAATAGCATGTGTGACTATTACCATTCAAAAATAATTATAACTGCGGAGCATAATCCGTGGGAATTGGAGGGTTTTTTCCGCGATGCTACCGCACTTCGCGATCTGGGTCGGCCAGAACTTGCGGAATCAGTGCTTGATCGACTAAAGTTGCTAACGCGGGATGCGCGTCCTGGTAATGCATACGAAAACCATCGGCTGAAAATAGCGATTATGACATTGACCATTCACGCAATGATAAAGGATCAACAAAATGAAACCAAAGACGCTTTAAAAAGCATGCTTGATTACAAGTCAGAAATCAATTTAAAGCCGGAATTTCTTGCCCAGCAAAAAGATTTGCTGAAGGCCTGGCTGGGTTTTGAAATTACCTTGCAGTCGATTTTGTTAAAATCAAACAGATTAGAGGAAGCCGAGAAGTTAAGGCATACCATTTCAGATCTGCTTAAATTGACCCCTTCTGTGGATAAAAAATCGAAAAAATAATGATTGGCGATGTTGTTTTTTATCAACAAAAACTATTAAGGAACGGAATTAATTAACCTGATGTACAGAGTTTAGGGTAAATAATTTCTTTTCTTTCGTAATTCTCGAAAAACTCTGAGATTTTCACCCACATCTAACGTTTATAAGTGCGTAGAAGGTCTTGGATGATTGAGAACGAGGTGATGAAAGATAAGTAGCGTGAATTTCTTTTTAGATAGATTGCGGACTTCTGTGAATTCCCTCGTTTTTGTACGAGTTGGGCATCATGAATCATCACTCCAAGCCACAAGCGATGAGGTTTTTCCTGACGAGCAATGTGAACCTCAAGTGCCAATCAGTGCCACCCGTGAATAAATATCTAAGTTGCTGATTCTTATAAACATCTGAACTGGCAACTGCCCCGCCTGGCTTCGCATCACGACGTACAACTTGAAGAAGGCCAATGTCATGAATCAACTCAAAAAGATTCGTCTCAAGAACAGGGAATCTGCGAAGCATCGTAAGAAGTTGCTTCGACTCCAAAATTTATTTGTTACGCCAGTTATGGAAGACCTGGAGCAACGTATTGCCCCGGCTACTTTTCAATATCAGTCGCCACTGGGGGCTGATTTTGCAGCAAAATTGAAGATCAATGGCTCGAACGTTGAGTTGGTTGATGGCTCGAGCAACATCCTTGCCAGTATGGCTACAAGCGACGTAACAGATGCGGTCATCACGGGTTCCAATCAGCTTAGCACTCTGGCTATCGATCAGACAACGCCACTTAACTTTCCAATCCGGTTTAACACTGCCAGTGGTGCTGACCCCACTCGCTATACTCTTAATTTTGTGGGTGATACGACAAAACCTGCATCCGTTTTGCCTACCGCCCAGAGCGGCCAGGCAAATCTTATCCGTTATGGCGAGAATCAGGTCTATTATGGCGACAAATTTTCCCTGATTGCGGAGAAGCTCACCAGTTTGACTTACATTTCGCCCGGGCTTGCTGACCAGTTAACAGTTGCCAGCCCGGTTGCGGGCAGATCAGTGATATCTGGTATGAGCGGGTCGCAGAATCTTGGCCCGGTGAGCGTGAGCCAGGTTGGCGAACTGATTATCGATCAGGCAACCAATTCTGCAGCAGGTTATGGCGGTCAGGTGAGCGTGGCCTCAAGCGGCGTTAACGCGACCGGCCTGGAGCACTTCCAGATTAAGACCGGTTTGGGTACGCCGAGCGTTCAGTTTGCGACTTCTAATTTTGCACTACCGATAGCTGGCCGGGGGATAGAAGTGACGGGTGGGGCGGGACAGGCGACGATTACAGGGCCCGACTCGACAACAACCTGGACACTTTCAGGCGAGAACGCCGGGCAAATCAGCACATCTGCATCCTCAGCCACAGTGCGTTTCAGCAGTATATCAACATTGGCGGGTGGATCGGCCGCCGACACTTTCCATATTCGAAGTTCATCAAACTTTTCTGGGCGGCTCAAAGGTGGCGATGGGAGCGATTCTTACAACATTGAATTGAGCTCACGAACAGGATCTGTGACAGTTGACGACACAGGGACAGTCGGAAATGACAATCTATCTGTGACCAGCATGAACATGGCTGACATGCTGACGACAAACTCATCGACGGTGACATCGCTGTTTTATTCGACGGTGAATTACAGTGGTGTCGAGCAGGTTTCAACGGCCAGTGTGCAGAGCCTGAATTCAATTATCCAGTCTATTCTTGGAGAATATCAGTCTGGGACACGCACCGGATCTTACAATATTCAGATTGGAAGCCTGCAACTTGGTTCCTTTCTCGGGCTGGTGAATCCTCGTGTGGAATTCAGCAATATCAGTGATCCGCTTGGTTCGTCGCCTTCGGGCACGGTCTCAATTCTGGCGGAAGTTGGAACGCTATTCCCCGGCAACAAAATATCGGCTGAAGTGGGAAAAGGCAGTCAGTCGAGTGCAATTATTGGGTCTTACAATTTATCAACACGCATTTACAGCCTGAGCCTTGGCGAGCTGAAGATCAGCAGTAAGGTGTTTGAAACGACCATCAGTTCAGCGGTGCTCAGCTACAGCCCGGCACTATCCGATTCTCAGGAAATTCTGCGAGTTGGTAGCATATCGGCAAGGTTGCCTCAATTCGAGAGGGTATCGGCAACGATCAGTGGTCTGAGTGTTCGAGGCAACGGCTTTTCGCTGGATAATGCCACGGTGGCCATCAGCACGGTTTCATTGGCCAATACGCTGCAGATCAGTTCGCCAACGCTGTCATTTACGAATGTCAGTTATGCATCGGCCAGCGGTTCGAATCCGGAGGCCTTTACCGGAACAATCGTGGTTTCAGCAGCATCGGCCTCGCTCTTTCCTGGCCGCAGATTCAGTGGTTCGATCACGCCTGCCACTTCAGGTCAACCGGCGATCAGTGGCAGTTTCAATATGGCCACGGGGCAGGTCAGCCTGACCGCCAGCCGGCTGGATTTGAACTCATCAAACTTCTTTACGGCATCGGCATCGAATATAACCCTGGCCTTCGACCCGCAAGCAACGGGATCACAGACATTTGTTACCATTGCATCGCTGGCATTGACCATCAAGCCACTGCGTGATACGTCGGTGACGGTGACAAATCTGGCAATTCGCAACGATGGTTTTTCATTTGACAACCTGACGACGTCGCTGGGAAATATCTCGCTGGGCGGATATCTGGCGGTAACCACACCCACTGTTTCGTTGAATGCGATTAATCTGTCCCAGACGGATTCAGGAAGCACATTTACAGGCACACTGACGATCACGGCAGGGGCAGGGTCACTTTTTGCGGGTAGCAAGTTTTCGGCGGTCATATCGCCTGCCAGCGCTGGCCTGCCAGCCATTTCCGGAACATTTGGGCTGAATTCAGGGGCATTCTCATTAAACGCAGGGCAGCTTGACCTGACATCTGAAAAAGTTATTACGGCCAGGGCATCGAATATTACACTGGGGTTTGATCCTTCCCTCAGTGGAACGCAGACGATAGCGTCGTTAGCATCTCTGGCACTGACAGTAAAGCCGCTGCGAGATGCGACGGTTACGGTTACGAATCTTGCGATTCGGAACGATGGTTTCTCATTTGACAACCTTACTACGACTCTGGGTAATTTGTCGCTGGGCGGTTATCTTGGTGTGACAAGCCCTACAGTGAGTTTTTCAGGAATTAATTTTACACAACCGCTTAATGGTGGAACTGCGAGCTTTGTCGGCAGTCTGACCATTTCTTCTGCATCGGCGAATCTATTTCCCGGCAGGAAATTTTCAGGATTGATTTCACCGGTATCTCCTGGCCAGGCAGCGTTGTCGGGCACGTTTAACCTGAACAGTGGTGCGTTTTCGCTCAATGCCGGCAAGGTCGATTTTTCGTCAGAGAAATTCTTTACCGCTACGGCATCTAATATCACTTTGGGGTTTGATCCTTCGGTAACGACGACTCAGACTCTTGTCAGCCTGAGTTCACTGGCAATAAGCCTGAAGCCACTGAACAATGTTAACGTAAACGTATCCAATCTGGCGGTTCGCAACGACGGGTTCTCGTTTGACAATTTATCAGTGCTGCCCGGCAATATTTCGATCAATGGCATTGTCGAGCTGGTCAATCCATCAATAGCTCTTTCAGGCATCAACCTGAGCCAAAGCCTGGATGGGCTGACAACCAGTTTCACTGGCACTCTATCAGCATCGGCCGATTATGCTTACCTGTTTAAAGGAAAAATATTCTCGGCGGTGATCACGCCGCTTTCGACCGGAATGCCTGCCATAACCGGCAATTTCAATCTCAATACTGGCCGATTTGACTTCAATATCGGCAAGATCGACATAAATTGCCAGAATTTCTTTACGGCTTTTGCGACGAACATCAGCCTCGGGTTTGACCCATCGTTGAATATTTCGCAACTTCTGGGCACAATTGGTTCGATTAATCTCACGATTAAGCCACTTCGTGATTTCAAAATTGATATTACAAATCTACGACTGATGACCGATGGATTCTCATTTGATAATCTGAATTTCAATCTGCCTGACATTTCATTCGGAAATTACCTGAAGATTGCTGCACCCTCGATTTCATTTGTCGGAATAAATCTGACTGATCTTAATATCAATCCAAAATTCCTAGGTAATTTCAATTTCAGCTCACTTTCCGGTTTGCTTTTCCCGGATATGAAGTTTTCCGGTAACTTTCTGCCTCCATCGGTTGGGTTGCCGGCAATTACCGGCAAATTCGATCTGAATCTTGGTGCCTTTGCATTAAATGCAGGTGGGCTTGATTTTGGCGTTACCAATATCTTCAAGGGGCTGGCGACCAATGTCAGCCTGGCATTTGACCCAAGTCTCTCCATTCCACAGACATTAATTTCGATTGGAACAGTGGGGCTGACATTCACGCCACTGAATGACCTACTGATTAACATTGCGAATTTCAATATCAGGACCGATGGATTTTCATTTGATGATTTAACGATCAATCCCGGAAATCTGACAATTGGAAAATTTGTCAATCTGACGATGCCCTCTATCAGTTTTCAGGGTGTGAATTTCACTGTCGGCCTTGATGGACAGACAAATTTTAATGGTAATCTGACTTTCTCTTCCGCCGCAGCCAGCCTTTTTCCAGGAAAGACCTTCTCTGCATCAGTCACTCCCGCCACGGCTGGGCAACCGGCTATTTCCGGTTTCTTCAATTTAAATTCGGGTAATTTCTCGCTGACAGCAGGCCGGGTTGACATGTCGGCCAACAAGCTGTTCACTGCCTCAGCCAATAATGTGCTGGTTGCATTTGATCCACTTTCAACCAGTTCGCAGACGGTAGCCAGCTTTGGTTCCATTGAATTGACAATGAAACCGCTTCGCGACACTAAAGTTACAGTTTCAAATCTGGCCATTCGTAACGACGGATTCTCATTTGCAAATCTTTCTGTGACTACGGCGAATATCAGCCTTGGCGGATTCCTGACGGTTGTGAATCCAACCGTGAGTATGACAGGTGTCAACCTGGTTCAGCCACTGGATGGAAGCGCAGCCAGCTTTACCGGTTCATTGACGGTCTCTGCCGGATCGGCCAGCATTTTCCCCGGCAAGAAATTTACAGGGCAGATTACACCAGCCACCACTGGGCAGCCAGCGATTGATGGCAATTATAACCTGAATACGAATGCGTTTTCGCTTCGTGCCGGTCTCTTTTCCATGACATCGGAAAATTTGTTCACGGCTACGGCGTCAAATATCACTTTTGGTTTTGATCCATCGATTTCTACAACGCAGACCCTGGCCACAATCGGCTCGCTTGCATTGACAGTGAAGCCATTGCGTGATGCATCGGTGACGGTATCGAACCTGGCGATTCGCAACGATGGCTTTGCGTTTGACAATCTGAATGCCAATTTGCCGACAATTTCATTGGGTGGTTACCTGCAGGTGGCCAGCCCTGCGGTGAATTTCAGCGGGATTAATTTCACGCAACCGCTGGATGGGAGTGCGGCGAGCTTTGCGGGTTCATTAACGCTTGCGGCCGATTCAGCGAGCCTGTTCCCCGGCAAGAGTTTTTCGGCATCGATTACGCCACTTTCAGCAGGTCAGCGAGCGATCACTGGTAATTTCAATTTAAATACCGGTGCATTTTCATTAAATGCCGGGA
>JBEITT010000086.1:0-22194 GCA_040374745.1 Planctomycetaceae bacterium
GGCGGCGGCAAATTTACCGATGTTTCGGAAAAAGCCGGCATCCGCGTGAAAACCGCCAGCCTGGGGGCCCCGTTTGCCAAGTCGCTGGGCATTGCGCCCCAGGATTGCAACGACGACGGCCTGGTTGATCTGGCCATTGCCAACGACACCGTGCCGAATTTCCTCTTTATCAATAAAGGCAACGGCGTTTTTGAAGAAGTCGGCGTGAGCTGTGGCGTGGCCCTTGACCAGTCGGGCACCGCCCGTGGCGCGATGGGCATCGACTGGGGTGATTTCTCAAACGACGAAGCCCTGGCCCTTGCCATCGGCAACTTTGCCAACGAGATGACGGCCCTTTATGTCGCCGACGATCGCAAATCGGCCATTTTCACCGACCGTGCCGCCGTTTATGGCCTGGGCGCACCCACGCAGCCACCCCTCAAGTTTGGCCTCTTCTTCTTCGACGCCGACCTTGATGGCCGGCTCGACCTGCTTTCAACCAATGGCCACCTTGAAAACGACATCACCAAGGTGCAGGCCTCGCAAAGCTATCCGCAGGCCGCCCAGCTCTTCTGGAACAGCGGCAGGCTGGGCCGCAACCTCTTTCGCCTGATGGCCGCAGGCGAGATCGGCCCTGATATGCTCAAGCCCGTTGTAGGCCGTGGTTCAGCCTGTTTCGACATGGATAACGACGGCGACCTTGATATTGTGATGACCGAAAACGGCGGCCCGGCAAGAGTTTTTCGGAATGACCTGGCCGAGGCTCATAAATCCGTTCGCGTCCGGCTTCAGGGCAAAAAGTCAAATCGCGATGGCCTGGGCACGAAATTGCTGGCAAAAGCCGGCGACAAATCACTGCGATTGCAGCATTTCTCGGCCCGTAGCTATCTATCAAGCCTCGACCCCGTTGTCACCATCGGCCTTGGCACGTCAGAACGGCTTGAATCGCTGGAAATCACCTGGCCCTCAGGCACAAAACAAAGCCTGAAAGACCTCCAGCCAGGCAAGCTGCAGGTTATTCAGGAACCCTGATCATTGAAATGTCTTTGAAATGAAACCATGTGCAGCCGGTCGCATGGTTTTATTTCATTCTATGATATTTGACAATTATTCAAAAAAAAACGATTAAAATATTCCCGTTTCATTTGCATTTTGCGTATTTTTCATTCAGATACGACTTAAACTCGTATGGCACGGTTATGTTGATTCATGAGGGGGGCAGGCGATTGTTTCAAAAAATAAACATGATGCAGTGCCGTTGCATAAAACACTCTCAACACGTTTCTTGACGATGGTTGCCAAGGATGATGTTAATCGTTGTTTAAGTTGATATTTAATAAAGACTTGTAAGATTCATGCGGTCTGTCGTGTTGGATTCTTTCAACAGCTCGTCGCGACAATTTGAATATCCTTTTCACACAAGCGTCACATTCGCCGCACTCAAACCTATGTTAAATAGACGGTTTGGTCTGAACCCACCGCCACACTTGCAGTACTGTCAACTTTCCAGCGTAAAGGTAACATCAATGACCCCGAAGTGGTTAAGAACCAAAAATCAACTGACAGGGATGCCATTCAAGATCGTCATGGCTGTGGCCATGCTCGTTCTAAGCCTGGGCGGTTCGGCCAGAGCCGGTTATTTTCAGGGATTTGAATCAAACACTTTTCAGGCTTATAAAACCAGCGGTCCCACTGTTTATTCTGACTGGTACACGGTGAACAACAGTACGGACGCCAACCAGAGCTTTCCCTGGATGCAGGCCGACCCGACTATCAACCTGTTTAACTCGCAGGCAGGTTCGGCTAATTCCTATTTTAATGCCAACTATGCCAGTACAAACACTCTGGCTAGCAACTCAACCATCAGTAACTGGCTGCTGACTCCTGAATTCTCATGGACCGATGGCGACAGTTTCTCCTTCTGGACACGAACGGCCGGTACATCAACCGACCCGAACCAGCCTTCGCAATATCCCGACCGTATGGAAGTTCGGATCAGTGCCAATGGTTCAAGCGTCAATGTGGGCAACACGCCAACTTCAGTAGGCGATTTCACCACCCTTCTGCTTGATGTTAACCCGACCTATGCCCAGACCACCCTGACAAGCACGGGCCCGGATGGTTATCCAATCAACTGGACGCAATATACCGTTACCCTGAGTGTCAATTCCAACGGCACAGTCACCACTCTTGATCCAGTGATGGTCAATCAGGGCACCCCCGGCGCCAACTTCACTGGCCGCCTGGCGTTCCGCTATCTTGCCGAAGACACGACTCTTAATGGCAACCTCGTTGCTCTTGATTCGTTTGGTGCCACGGCCAATGTCGTGCCCGAACCAGCAAGTTATGTGATGATCGGCATCGGTCTCTCGGCCGTCGCCATCTTCCGTAATCGTCGCAAAATCACAGGCTGATTCCAACACCTGAATTACCGTCTGATACATTGGCTGAACATCCTCGCGGAAAGGTAAGCTGGAAGCCTTTCCGTGAGAGTTCAGCCTTATTTCATTCTCTGCTTCAAAAAATTGCCTGACAGCTTCGCTGGCCCCTGATTTATCAAGTTAAAAAATAGGTTGTTCTGTTCGTCAATGATTGACTAATTCATAAAACTGGTGTAAATTACAAAAATCTTCTCACCGGCAGGGAGATCCCCCGCCGACTATCCCCTACATAGCCCAGAACTTTTGGAACAAAAGATGACTCAGTCGTCTGTGCGTTATTTGGGATCTCGTGAACTGCATCGGGAATTGCCGAGAATACTTGATGAGCTGAATGACCCCGGTGCACGCCTTGTACTTACCATTCACTCAAAGCCCAAGGCCGTTATGATCGGGGCCGATGCCTTCGCCGACCTCGTTCGCCAGGTGGGTGAAATAGACAGGCAACTCGGCCAGAACCTGGCCAGCCTTATCGCCACCCCCGACGGCAAGGTTGTGGCTGAAAAACCCGCCGCCAGACCCAAGGTTAAACCCGACGCCAAATCGGCCAAATCAAAACCAAAAGCCAACGTAAAACGACTGAGCCGCGGTCGATCCGCCCGCTGATCGCCTCGTTCTTTTCACTTTAACATCAGACATCGACCTGCACCCGCATTGATCATGAATTGATTAATGAGGGTGCTTGTGCTCTCCGCCCTCTTCATGAAGATGCCTGTGATCATGCGAATGGCTGTGCCCATGATCATGCGAATGGCTGTGGCCATGATCGTGCGAGTGCCCATGTTGATGGTCGTGGTGATGATGGTGCGCGTGTTTTGTCGCTTCTGATTTGGCGGCTTCCGTCTCGGCCCATTGCCATTTCCCGGCGGCCCAGGCGCGGCGTGCGGCTTCATGCACGGCTGAAAGTGGCACATTGCCGGCTCTGGCCAGATCAGCGCAGGTATCGTGTTCGGGCGAGAATCGCTTATCATCGTGTTCCGACCGCCAGAACGCCTTACCGCTGATCGGCCCAAATTCGGTGTTCACCACAGCCGCCCGGCGTGGCAGAATTGTTCGCGACCATCGGCTTTGCCGAATGCCCAGCGTCTCGGTCTCGCGAAACAGAATCGACTCCATCTCGTGCGTCCGCACCGGGTCGCAGATCACGCTCAGCATGACGGCAGGCCGATTTTTTTTCATATAGATGGGTGTGGCATAAACATCAAGCGCACCGGCAGCAAAAAGCAGCGACGAAACATAGCCCACCAGCTCACCCGACGAATCATCAAGGTTCGTTTCCAGCACTGTCACCTGGTCGGTCAAGCGCGACTCTGCCAGCTCGCCCACAATAATCCGCAGCACGTTCGGCTGAGACTTCACGTCCTTCGTGCCGGCCCCTGTGCCAATCGACGATATTGTCAGTGCCGGCATCGGTCCGAATTGTTTTGAGGTTGTCGCCAGAATTGCAGCACCCGTGGGCGTGGTCATCTCCATTTCCAGCGTGCTGGGTGCCAGGGGTACGCCCTTCAGCAAAAAAGCCGTGGCCGGTGCAGGCACGCTCATTCGCCCGTGGGCTACCTGAATATATCCTGTGCCGGTGGGCACCGGGCTGGCGAATACAGCGTCAACACCCAGCAGATCAAGCCCCACAGCCGAACCCACAATGTCAATAATGGAATCAATCGCACCTACTTCATGAAAGTGCACTTTCTCAATCGGCACGCCATGGCTGTCAGCCTCTGCCTCGCCCAGCTTTCGGAAAATGGCCTTGGCCAGCGCTTTCTGCCGATCAGTCACTACCGCCGATTTGTCAATAATCGCATCAATATGATGCAGGTGCCGGTGCACATGTTCATGCGGGGCATCAACATTGGCATAGGTGGCCCGCATGCCGCAGCGTTTCACCGTCTCAAACACCACTCCGCCAGGCAGGCCCAGGCTCTTGATGGCGGCAATTATGGCCTGGGGGTCAACCCCGGCATCTACCAGCGCACCTAAGGTCATGTCGCCTGAAATGCCGCTGGCACAATCGAAATAAGCCACTCGCATCGCACCGCCCGCTTTCTGAACATCAGATCGTATGCACTTTTCATGGATTCGTGTGAAGAGTTCTATTTTGAACAATCACCCGCCCGGCCGCAAGCGGGAAAAAGCGAAGTGCTTTGATTAACAGCGATGTAAATCGCAAGTATCTCATCCTTTTGATTTTAAACGTCATCATCAGGCTTTCATTCCTCGGCGAATTTGCAAACCGGGGCGAGTTGAAATCACTTTTTTCTCTCAAAAAGACGCTGCAAAACCTGTTTGACCGTTTAGTACATTTGATGATTTCACGATGAGTGTTTAATGACTTCTGCTCTCTTTTTCCGGCGACTGGTGCCAACTTCCAGAATGAAACGAGACAATATTTCTGAATTGAAAATATGCCGTGGCATTCAATTAAATTGTATTTAAGATGTCAGTAATAATTAAAACCCGATAATCGCTTGTTATTCCAGGTTGAAAAATCAAATGGTTATTCGTTTTTCCAGTTTCAGATCAAGTCATGTCGATTTCAATTACGTTATCAATAATAAATTCTGACTTTGATGGTTGATAAGCGGCGGCGGCAGGTTCAAGGCAAGAGATCAGCCGATCCGGCCGGTGATATAGGCTTCAGTTCTTGGGTCTGATGGATTCGTGAAAAGTTTATCGGTCGTGCTGAATTCGGCGATGACGCCGACACGCCGGCCGGGAAAGCTTTGTGTGTCGTGCATCAGGCAGGCGGTCAGATCGCTCACTCGCTTGGCCTGTTGCATGTTATGAGTCACAATCACAATCGTGTAGTTGGTTTTGAGCTGCTCCATGAGTTCTTCCACAGCGCCGGTTGCAATGGGGTCGAGGGCCGAGCATGGCTCGTCCATCAGGATAATCTCTGGCTCGACAGCCAGGGTGCGTGCAATGCAAAGCCTTTGCTGCTGGCCGCCTGAAAGTTGATCGCCTGGTCGCGAGAGTTTATCTTTGACTTCGTCCCACAATGCAGCCTGTCGCAGACATCGTTCGACAAGTTCGGCCATATCGCCCTGATAGCCATTAATGCGTGCGCCCCAGGCGACATTCTGGAAAATACTTTTGGGGAAGGGATTCGGCTTTTGAAAGACCATACCGACACGGCGACGAAGCTGAACGACATCAATTCGCGGGTCTAGCACATCGGTCTCGTTTAAAAAAATCTGGCCGCTGACACGAACGCCCGGTACCAGGTCGTTCATGCGATTAAAGCATCGCAGAAGTGTGCTTTTACCGCAGCCTGAAGGACCAATCAGGGCGGTAATGCAATTCTGGGGAATACTGATATTAATATTGTGCAGGGCAAGCTGATCAAAATAGGAAACCGAGAGCGAATCGGTGCGAAGAATTTGGGTTAAGTCAGTTAAAGACATGGAAAGCGTCCATTTCAGCTGGCTTATCAGATGTTATTGGCTGGTCTTGCCTGTTTGGGACTATGTTTTGCCCTATGGCGATTGCGTATGGTGATAGCGGAAAAATTCAGGCAGAGCAGAAGTGCCAGCAGGATCAGGATACCGCCGGCAGCAACAGTGGAATAGGCAGGATCAGGCTCTTTGGCATTGAAATAGATTTCAACAGGCAAGGCAGTATATCGGGAAAAGGGACCCCTTGGTGGTTTGAGCAGGCTTGCGGCTGCACCCACCATGAGAAGCGGAGCCGTCTCGCCAATTGCACGTGAAATTCCCAGAATGGAACCCGTCAGGATACCGGGCATTGCAGCAGGAAGCAGATGATCTCGAATGAGTTGCCAACGTGTGGCACCCAGGGCCAGGGCGGCATACCTCATGCTTTTGGGAATCGCACGAAGGGCCTCCTGGGTTGCTATCAGAATTACGGGCAGGATGAGAAGCGAAAGTGTGAGTGCACCGGCCAGCAGGCAGGGGCCGAGGGCCAGCCGGCTGTATCCGAAACCTCTTTGAAAAATGGCCAGCCCGAGCAGGCCATAAACAATGGATGGAACGCCCGCCAGGTTCGAAATATTTGTCTGAATGATAGACCTGATTTTCCCGTCATTACAGTATTCTTCAAGAAATACCGCTGCCCCGACGGCCACTGGCACAGCCAGCAGCACAACAAAAAACAGTAGCCAGAGCGTACCTGCAAGACCAACTTTATAGCCGACTTCTGTCGGATCGATGCCAGGCCCATTGTTCAGCAAGCGGCCGAAAAAGTCAGCCAACTGCTGCAATCGTTGGCTGGCTGAGACCATGGTCTCTCGCGTATCATTCGCAGGAAAAATCACGCGAAACAGTACGGCGACCATGACTGTCAGCAGAAAAAAAACGCCCAGCATGGTTGAACCAAGGCAAACAATCCTGAAAATTCGGTTGCGCCTCTCGCGTTTTCGGCGACGGAGAGAATAAACCGGCGATTTCTCAAAACCCGTCGCCATGTCAAATCCAGGGTTGTTCATGCGTATTCCTCGCGAAACCGGCTGAGTATCCAGCCGCTGGCCAGATTAAGTGCCAGAGTGATAAGGAAAAGCACAAGCCCCACGGCATAAAGTGAAAGATGTTCGGCTGAACCTGTGGGTGCATCGCCACCGGTCACTGCGACAATATAAGCCGTCATCGTCTGTACGGACCCAAAAATATTGCCTGAAATCTGCGGCAACTGACCCGCGGCAAGCACCACTGCCATCGTTTCGCCAATGGCGCGGGAAAAAGCCAGAATCACAGACGCCATGATGCCCGAAAGTCCGGCTGGAAGGACAATCCGGGTGATGACCTCAAATTGCGTAGCCCCAAGGCTGTATCCGGCCTCACGCAGCCCTGCTGGCACAGCTCTGATCACATCCTCGGAAAGTGATGAAACCATGGGTATGATCATGATTCCGACTACCACAGCGGCACTCGCCGCATTGTATGCCTCAACCTTTACACCTATCAGACCCATAACCCAATGCAGAAGCGGAGTGACCAGCAATAATGCCAGATAGCCATAAACAATTGTCGGTACGCCAGCCAGAAGTTCCAGCATCGGCTTGAGAAAAGAACGAACCCCTGGCCGTGCAAACTCGCTGAGATAAATGGCACTTGTCAGACCGATCGGAACTGCAATTAAACACGATCCAATCGTCACCACGAAAGTACCCCAGACCAGGGGAAGAATACCAAAAACAGGCTGCTCGGCTTCCGGCTGAATCTTCAGATTTGTAAGAAATTCCAGTGGAGTCGTCCTGGCTACCCGGAAAAAGTGCAATGTCTCAACACTTAATACGGCGACAATGCCAAATGTCGTAACAATTGTAATTAATGTAAAAAGCAGGAGAAAAATGTAAACAACCCATTCTGATAGCCGGTCAGCCTTGCCCGGCGTTTTCCACAGATTCGGGTTGTTTCCCCTTTTGCTCATAAGCCCTGCATCAATCCTTTACTGCCGAGGAAATGAGAAACTCTTTCACTCTGCCTTTGTTGTCAGAGTCTCAGAATTTTTTCTGATCTCATCTGCTGTCGGACCCACATATCCGGCCTTTTCAGCAAGAGAAGAGACATTATCAAGATAGTACTTTAAAAATTCGCTGACTTCCACTCTTTTCAGAGAGTCTTTTTTAACATAAATCAAAAGCGGTCTC
Source organism: Planctomycetaceae bacterium (assembly GCA_040374745.1). Classification (GTDB taxonomy): domain Bacteria; phylum Planctomycetota; class Planctomycetia; order Isosphaerales; family Isosphaeraceae; genus QWQI01. The sequence goes on from JBEITT010000086.1 coordinate 8,020, forward strand.
GCCAGCGGGCTGTAACTACCGGATATGATCGACTCACGAGAAGGCAACACAGCGTCGCCCTTCTCACCCCTGATTCTCACCGCTTTCAGTTTTCCAGCATTTGCCGTGTAGTATGCAAACCCGAAATAACCAATTGAATCAATATCGCCGGAAACGCCTCGAACCAGCGTGTTGTCGTCGGGAGATGCCTGAATATCATCACGCTGAAACCGTGCCTTTTTATTCACCGCCTCGGTAAAATATTCAAATGTGCCTGAATCTTTGTCTGGCGAGAAAAACGTGATCCTTCGATCCGGCCATGATGGATTAACATCCTTCCAGGTCTTCACTTTTGAATCAGGTTCCCAGATTTTACGCAGTTCTTCCACGCTCAGTTCATTAACGAAGTCGTTTGCAGGGTTCACGACAACTGTAATCCCATCGTGCCCTACCAGAAACTGCTTCCAGGCAAATTCCCCTGTTGCTTTGGCTGACTCTTCCGGCCTGGCCTCTCGCGAGGCATCAATTATATCGACTTCCCTTTGAAAATATCGGCCAAATCCTCCGCCTGTTCCATGACTTTCCACCACAACATCAGCTTCCGGATTCATCGAGGCAAAACCAATCTGTGCGGCTTTTGAAATCCGGAATACGGTGCTTGAACCATCGACGACAACTGTACTTTTCGATCCTGATCCGGCGGTCGCTATCCCGTCAGGCAATTGGCCGGGCTTCTCCGACCCACAGCCTGAAACTAAAAGCAGGCTTGCCAGCAATATCACTGAGCTTGTCTTTTGCATCTGCGTGGCTTTCATTATTCACAATTTTCGCTGGTGGCAAATTTAAATTGCAGGTTGATACCATCTGCTTTAAACAGCATCAACCTGCAATATCCGCTGATATTAATAGCTGTCCGCTGAAATCACCTCGCCGCCGGCCCGCGTGATCAGGGCCCGGACAATGGCTGGTGCTACCGACTCCTTAACAAATCGCACACTGCCGTCGCTCATGCAGAAATTGGCTCCACCCGGGTGCCAGCTGAAAATTTCATTATTCGGGCCACAGTCATGAACCCCCCAATCTGCATTGGCACCACAACTCACCCGGCCGAATGCACCGGTTCTATTGTTATTGATACCGCTTGAAACACCAGCGGCGTTATCAGGGTCTCCCCAGCGCCACGAACGTCGGGCACCAGATACATAAGGTGCCGGTGCATTAAGGTCAGGTGCATAGTCGGTAGTCGGTGCAGAATAGTTGCCTGTTCCCTGCATTTTCGGGCTCCGACCGGTGTCTTCATAGAACATCGCCGTATTCGAAGTTCCATCGGTCGTTGAACCGACAGTGGCACCGCCCTGGAATAAATTCACAGCACCACTCTGCACTTTGGCAGGGTCAATCTGCATCGACTTGTTCGCCGTGCAACCCGTGCAGGAATACAACTTGTAATTCGATGCGTCATACTGCCCACCAGTCAGCGATCCTGGAACCGGTGCTGCTGGTGCAAGATAACTTGGCTGCCACTTCGTTATTCCATTCTCTGCAATCTCGGTGTAAGGTGCCGTGGCATAGTCAGTGCAAGCAAAGCCAATGCTGTCTTTTCCTTCACCCGATCTGTCGCTTGAAAGATTGTTGGTTGGGCACAGAAAGGTCTTTACAACCGCAAATCCTGCTGTTGTATTGCAGGAAAAATTATAGGGCATTTGTATGTTCATCGTGTTGTAGATCGTGCCACCTTCAATGAACGAAAGAATATATGTGAATGTGCTGTGGTAATCCTGGGTCTTGTAAACCAGATTATTGATTGTCGCATTGTGCTCGCCAGACCTCGGAAATGTGCCATAGGCACTCTCGAAATTATGAGCTGCAAGCCCCTGTTGCTTAAGATTGTTAACACACTGCGCACGGCGGGCGGCCTCGCGGGCAGACTGCACCGCCGGCAGCAGAAGCGAAATCAGAACCGCAATAATCGCGATTACAACCAGCAGTTCAATCAGCGTAAAGGCTGATCTTCTCTTGTCCCTGTGCAGGTTCATCCGTTTAATCCCTGAATTCTCTTGTTAGTGCAGACCATCAATATTTCATTCACAGCCATTTACAAAACAGGTGCTTGCAAGTGGCCAATCCACCAAATTAATTATTATTCGGAAAATGAAGATTAATCATGCCTGATAATGAAATCCGGGTTAATTATTCTTTATGAATTATTCACTAGTATTTCATGGTGTATTCATAAAAATCTGGTAAGAAACGCCAGTTTAATAAAATTGTAATTCCCGGGCAGTAATTTAATTGTAATTAATAACCGGTCTTTACCTCTGATTTAAAACCAATCAAATCTAAAAGACTTCTGTAAAATTAAATTATGATGTCATCATGGGGGGGTATTAAAATCATTTCGCGGCTTCAAATTTCAATTCAATAATTCCAGTTGAATAAACTGCAGTTTCTCCAGGTGCCAGACCTGTTTCAATTGGCTTATGAATAATCTTTAATTAAGGGCTGGAATTATATTGGATAAGGCATTTCTTGGGAAACCCAATAAATTTCAAGTCGGCGATGCATTAAGGCACAACCCTTGGCTGTGGTCGTCAATTTGGCCCGTTTCGTTTCATCCAAGCCTTGCGTGCGGTTCGACTCACTCCTGCCCTGGTCGCGCCGATACCTGGCCGGGCTGGGCCGTGCCGCGTGGACGGCGGGGTTTGGCAGGAGTTTTGACCGATTTCGGCTCAGAAGTGATCTTCTCGCCTGAAAATGATTCGCCAAAGAGGCTCGTCAGAGCTTCGTCAATTGTCTCGACAAATTCAAAGGTCATGTCGTCCTGCACTTCTTTGGGCAGGTCGGTCAAGTCCTTGCGGTTGTGCTTTGGCAGCAGCACATGGTGGATACCGGCGCGGCGTGCAGCCAGCACTTTTTCGCGGATGCCACCCACTGGCAGCACGCGGCCCGTCAGGGTCACTTCGCCGGTCATCGCCACGTTGCCCTTCAGCGGTTTGTCATTCAGCAGGCTCACCAGACTGGCGGCTATGGCAATGCCTGCCGATGGGCCATCTTTGGGCACGGCTCCGGCCGGCACATGCACGTGCAGGTCGCTCTCGGCCAGCATTTTCACATTCACGCCCAGCTTCTCGGCCTTGCTGCGAATATAACCTGCCGCGGCCTGCATGCTCTCTCGCATGCTTTCGCCCAGCAGGCCCGTCAGCGTCATCGCCCCCTTGCCGCCGGGAATCAGAGTCGATTCAATAAACAGAATCTCGCCGCCGGTGGGTGTCCAGGCCAGGCCGGTGGAAATGCCGGGAATCGGCTTGTGCATGGCCAGTTCGCGGAAGAACTTGGCCGGGCCCAGAAAACGGTGCAGGTCGGCCAGCTTCAGGGTAATTTTGCGGCGATTGCCTTCCGCGTGGCGCGTGGCAATCTTGCGGCAAATCGTGCCCAGTTCGCGTTCCAGGTTTCGCAGGCCAGCCTCGCGGGTGTAGTCGGCAATGATGTGCCGAAGAATATCGTCAGGAATCACAATGCTGCCAGGCCCCAGACCATGGGCTTCAAGCTGCTTGGGCAGCAGGTGGGTCAGGGCAATTGCCATTTTCTGCTCTTCGCTGTAGCCTGGCAACTCGAGGATTTCCATCCTGTCAAGCAGGGCATGCGGAATGGTGTCGGGGTTGTTGGCCGTGGCCAGGAAAAGCACCTTCGAGAGGTCGAATTCCACGTCGAGATAGTGGTCGTGGAATGTCGAATTCTGCTCGGGGTCAAGCACTTCCAGCAGGGCCGAGGCCGGGTCGCCGCGAAAATCGCTGCCCAGCTTGTCCACCTCATCAAGAATGAATACCGGGTTATTCGAACCGGCCTTTCGCAGGCTCTGAATAATCCGGCCCGGCAGGGCGGCGATATAAGTGCGGCGATGGCCGCGGATTTCAGCTTCGTCGTGCACACCGCCCAGGCTGATTCTCAAAAATTTGCGGTCAAGGGCCTCAGCCACCGACCGGCCAAGACTGGTTTTGCCGGTGCCAGGCGGCCCGACAAGGCACAGAATCGGCCCTTTCAGGTCTTTTTTGAGCTTGCGAACGGCCAGATATTCAATGATCCGTTCCTTGATTTTTTCCAGGTCGTAGTGGTCTTTATCAAGCACCTGCCGGGCTGTTTTCAGGTCGAGCCGGTCGGTGGTCGAAACGCTCCACGGCAGGCTCACAATCCAGTCAAGATATGTGCGGATAATGGAATGCTCGGCAGAGCTGGGGTGCATGCCTGATAGCCGCTCCAGCTCGCGGTTGGCTTCTTTCATCACCGCTTCGGGCGGGTTGGCTGCCTTCAGCTTCGCCCGATAGGCACTCACGTCAGAAGTGTCGTCGCCCGAATCACCCAGCTCGTCCTGCATCGCCTTAATCTGCTGGCGAATGAAATGCTCTCGCTGGGCCTTGGTAATCTCGTTGCCCACCTGCGCCTGAATCCGCCCGGCCAGCTCAATCACCTCAAGGTGCCGTGTCCAGAAGCGAATCATGCTGTGCAGGCGGTTCTTCACATCAAGTTCGCCCAGCATTTCCAGCTTCTCTTCCTGCGTGAAAGGCAGGCTCGAGGCGAAAAGATCAGCCAGGCGGTCGGGCTCGTCAGTGTTCATCGCCGCGACAATCAACTCTTCAGGCACAGCCTGAGTCTGCTTCACCATCCGGTTGAGCAGCTTACGAGCCTGATGCACCAGCGCTTCCAGCTCAATATTCTTTTTGACCTTGCTGTCAAGCCGTCGCGTCATCGAGACCTGAAATGGCTCTGTCTGAACATTCTTGCCCAGCGTGCACCGATTCTGGCCCTGAAATATTATGCGCGTGGTGCCATCCGGAAACTTCAGCATCTGAAGGATCTGGCCTGAGCAACCAATCGTTGCAAGGTCCTCAGCCTTGGGCACTTCCGGCTCGGTGTTCAGCTGCGTGATCACCGTGATGGTGTGGTCGCTGCCCGACATCACATCGTCAATCAGGGCAATGCCGGCCGGGCGGTTCACCACGATCGGCACAATCGTGTTTGGAAAGACCACCTCGTTTCGCAAAGGCAAAACAGGGTGCAGGCTGATGCCGCTGTCAATCGCTTCCTTACCCGTGGCCCGGGTTCGCGATGTGCCCGGCTTTTTCGTGCCATCCTCACCAAAAAGGTCAATCAGAACTTTCTTAAAGTCAATGTCAGGCGATGTTTCAGGCTTTGGTGCGCGGCGTCTGCTCATGGTCTTTTTTCGTGGGTCGATCGTCTCACAGCTTCGTTGTGGGCTTCGCTTAACCTCCCTGTTTCACGCCCAACAAATCTGCCTGACAATTCTCCCGGCGTCTCACTTGCTTTCAATTCGTGCCATCGTGCGTATTTTGGTAAAACTATTTTGCCAAAAACTCTACGGAATTGGAACACGCTGAATAATCATAAGGGTCTCGTCAACCTTTCCCATCCCGCCCCATCGGCCTGACCCTTACAACCGGCGGATTATCCTGACCGATAAATTCGGCATTTCTCGCTGGCCTGAATCCGCACAGAATGGCTCGAAAAAACCGCAGGTTGCACCTGCGGTATCTTCTTGTTGTTTATTGACTTGCGGATCAGAAAGAGGCTCTTTTCAGGCCGGGTGGTAAAGCCGCTGGGGGCGGCTGCGCAGGCTGTTGGCCTCGTCGTCGTTGACAAACATTTCGGTTTTCGGGTCGATTGTCACTTTGCGCTGCAGAATCCAGGCGATGGCGGCGGCATGGCAGGCGATGTGCGAGTGCCGCATCACATCAGGGTTGGCTGCCGTGGGCTTTCTTGACTTCACGCAGTCAAAAAAGTTGCGGGCATGGTTGCCCACATCAAGCCCGTTGGCAGTTTTCCCCTGCTTCGGCAGAAATTCAGCCTTCAGCTTCTCGGGCTTCAGGTCGATTCCGCCATTATCGCCAGTCTCAACGGTGCCCTCCTCACCCACAAATCGCACAGGGCAAGTGCCCAGCTCCTTGATCCACCCTTCACGCTTGCCGAAGGGCTCCTTCAGAAAATCAATAATCAGCTTCACGCCGTTGGCATACATGGCCGTGACGTTTGTCGGGTTGGGTGTATATTCCAGCGGCATGGTGTCGTCGGACTGGTTGGCCCACTGGCAGATGTCAACCGTGTGGGCACCCCAGTCAAGCAGCCTTGCACCCGAATCAAAATCCCAATAGCCACGCCAGCCGCCCGAAACATATTTGGCGTTATAGGGCCGCCAGGCTGCAGGGCCCAGCCACAGGTCCCAGTCAACCACATCGCGTGCGGGAGTTGGCTCGCCGGGCAGCCAGTCGGTCTTGATTTCAGGCACATAAACCGAGGCCCACATGGTGTGAACCTTGCCGAGTTTGCCCGACTGGGCCAGCTCAACCGCCTGCTGAAAGTTGGTCACGCTGCGCCTTTGCGTGCCGGCCTGAAAAATTCGCCCGGTTTGCCTGAAGCTGTCGGCCAGTCTCTGACAATCATGAATGGTAATACCGCAGGGCTTTTCGCAATAAACGTCCTTGCCGGCCCTGGCTGCCAGAATGGCCGCCTCGGCATGCCAGCGGTCGCCAGTGGCCACAATCACCGTGTCAATCGATTTATCGGCCAGCAGTTCACGAAAATCGTTGAAAAGTTTGCAGTCGGCATTGCCGTAATTCGTGTCAACCAGCTTTTTTCCGGCCTCGCGGCGGCTCTTCTGCACATCGCTGATGGCCACGCACTGCACATCTGGCAGGGCCATCATGCCCTTCAGGTCGTAAGTGCATCTGGGGCCAATGCCCACCACGCCCAGCGTGATTCGTTCGCTGGGTGCAGCCACAGCAGCGTCTCGCCCCAATGCGCTGGCCGGAACCACAGCCGGAAAAGCACTGGCGGAAAGGCCCAGGGCCGTGATCGATTTGATCGCCCGGCGACGACTGCTGCCGGCATTGTTATTCTGCATGATTTTATTTCCTGATCAGGCGGACTGACTGCCATATTCCGGCAGCCGCGCGACGATTGAGAATCACTGGCTTTGGAGTTTTTCTGGAAGGTGCTGTGCAAATAATATCTCAGAAAAGTCGCGAAAAATCTTCAGGTCGCGAAAAAATTCACGAACCGGCCTGACTTTCCTTATCTGTCGGCTGTTTTTCGCCACCGCTGGTTTCCAGCAATTTCTCAGGCAATCGGGCGGCAAGTTCCGGCGGCAGCATCACCAGCGTGTTGCCAGTTGATTTTTCCAGCGTCTGCAGCGTGCGTAAAAGGCCCAGACCCGGGTTTGAAGCCATCACCCGCGAGGCATTGGCCAGGCTTCTCAGGGCGGCCGTTTCGCCCCTGGCCCGCTCAAGTGCGGCCAGGGCTTCCTGCTTTGCCTCGGCCACTTTGGCATAAATCGCCTTCAATGGCCCGGGCAGCATGTAGTCGCGAATGCTCAGGCTAAGCAGTTCAACACCATATCGGCCAGTCTGGCTGGCGGCAATCTCAAAAATTCGCTCGCCCAGGGTGTGGCGAGCCGCCAGAATTTCTTCGCAGGTCATCTGCTCAATCACGCTGCGGCAGGCGGTCTGAATGTCGGTGTATAGTGCTGAATAATAGTGCTCCACAACATTGCAGGCCTTCAGCGGGTCGTTCACACGATAGCTGCCGATCAGGCTCAGCTTGAAGCCCAGGGCATCAGCCGTGAGAACTTCCTGCCCTGCAATCTGGATGGACTGTTCCCGCATGTCAAACGGCGTGATTGTTGATTTTGATTCGGCAAATCGATAAGTGCCCGGCTTTAGTAATTCCTTAAATATGCCGTTTCGGTAGTGCACACCAGCCTGATAATCGTAGATGGTGATTTTTGGGAAATGTCGATTAAACCACGTCTGTAAGATTTTAATGCCTGACACGATCGCGGCCAGCACCAGCGTTATGCCAATAATAAGGCCCAAAATTTCAGGCGGCTGTTTTGTCTGTGCAATTAAATTAACAAGCTGCATTGTATCTCTTTCGTTGCTTGTCAAAAAATGCACTGGTCGAAGATTCACACAGCCAAAGCGGGGGCATTTCGAGAAATTTCCCGAAGCCCGCAGGGCCCGGCCGGGTTTGCGGTGGCCTGATCGCTCAAACCACCGCCGAATCAGCGATCCAGGGCATTTCAAAAATGAGAGGGTTCGAACCTCAGCCCTTTCGGGTTGACCATTGAGGGACATTTCTTAAACAAATCGCCCAGGCGAACGGCCATCGTCGATGTCTGAATGATGCCCCAATTTATCGTAGGCTTAATCGTAGGCTTAGCAATCGGCAAAGGCAATTTTTTTTCGATAAAGTTGGGTCATAAGTCGGTGAATCCGCTTCCGGCTGGTTCGGCCTGTCGTCACGTAAGACTTACGGCTCAACGTGACTGAATAAATCAGTTCCTGCGGCCGGGCAGCACTTTCAGCGGTGAAAGGGCGATGACAAAGGCCACTTCGCCACGCATGGCAAAATTCACGCGGGCCTTGGCCTTCGGGCCGCTGCCTTCAAGGGCTACCACGCGCCCTACGCCATACGACGGATGTGCAACTGAAGTGCCAATCTGAAAATCGGCCGGGTTGGGCCGCGGTCCTGCCGGAGCCGGGGCCTGTTCCGCGCCCGCTGCGGCATTGGCATGAAGCCGGGCCAGGTCGGCGGCCGTCATGATGCGTGGGCGGCTCTCGGCCAGCCTGTCGCGGGGCGACGCCCGCTCGGAACTCTCGCGCCCATAGCCACCACCACCCTGCGAATAGCCACTGCCTGGCCTTGATGAAGAAGATTCGTCATACCAGTAGCGGTCAGACCGCGAGCTGTTACTGTTGTCGCTGGTGCGTTCCACACCCTTTAGTGGCAGCTCGCGCAGAAATGGCGAATTGATCGTGGCCGAGCGTGCGCCCCTGAACTCGCGAACGCGGCAGTGGCTGATAAAAAGCTCTTTCTGGGCCCGGGTGATACCCACAAAAAAGAGCCTTCGCTCTTCTTCCATTTCGCTTTCGTTTTCGGCGGCTCGGCGGTGCGGCAAAATGCCTTCTTCCAGCCCCACAATAAAAACCACCGGAAATTCCAGCCCCTTGGCCGCGTGCATGGTCATCAGCGTCACGGCCCCTTCGCCTTCCTCCCAGCGGTCAACGGCCGATGAAAGTGTGACCTCTTCAAGAAACGACCGGATATTAGCCGTGCCGGGATGGTCGTCTTCAAACTGGTGGGCGGCCGAAATCAGTTCCTGCACGTTGTCGGTGCGTTCCTTGGCCTCGGCGTCGGGCAGGCTTGAAAGCATCGCCTGATAGCCTGTTTCGTCAAGCACACGCTTGATAAACTGGCTTGGTTTCTCGTTTTCGGCGTCGTGCTTCAGCTCGTTAATCAGCATGGCAAAATCGCGCAGGGTGGCCGCAGTGCGTTCTTTTGCACCCGGAATGGCCGACGACTCGGCACATGCCTCAAGCAGCGATAAATTACGTGTTTTGGCGTAATCCGTCAGTCGTTCAAGAGCCACCTTGCCCAGGCCCCTCGTGGGCGTGTTTATCACCCGGGCCAGGGCAATATCGTTTTTAGGGTTTAAGGCCACATGGGCATAGGCCAGAACGTCCTTAATTTCCTGCCGTTCGTAAAACGACACCCCGCCCACAATCGCACATGGCAGCTTCGCCCGCTGCTTGATCGCCATTTCAAGCCCTCGGGAAAGGGCCGAGACGCGATAAAACACCGCAATATCTGAGGGCTTGTATCGCCCTGAACTCACAAATTTGGCAATATGGGCGGCCACGCCTTCGGCTTCGTCTCGCTCGCTGCCATAGGTCGTGACCCGAATGGGCGAGCCGGCCGGGTTGTTCGTCAGCAGTTGCTTGGGCTTGCGTTTCTTATTGTTCTGGATGAGATGATCGGCCACGGCCAGAATATTCTTCGTGCTGCGGTAGTTGTGCTCCAGCTTCACCACCGCACAGCCGGGATAATCCTTTTCAAATTCCAGAATATTGTTCAGATTCGCTCCTCGCCAGCCATAAATCGACTGGTCGGGGTCGCCCGTGGCACAAAGGTTTTTAATATCCACATTCAGGGCTCGAAGGATGGCATATTGGGCCAGATTCGTGTCCTGATATTCGTCAACCATAATATAGCGATATTTGCGATCGAGCTGTTGCCGCACCACCGGCTGATCTTTCAAAAGTCGAACGGTCAGGCCCAGCAGGTCGTCAAAATCTGCGGCGTTCTGCTGTTGCAAAAAGCCCTGATATTTAATGAAAACCTCACGCAGCAGTTTCTCTTCGGCCTGGTGGTCAAGCGTATTAAAACCGGGCCGGGGGATGGTCAGGTCGTTCTTGGCCCGACTGATCATGTTGTCAATCTTTTCAGCCGAGAGGTTCAGCTTTTCCACCACCTCTTCATAAGGCTCAATCACCTGCTTGATGGCCCGCAGGCGATCCTGCGTGTCAAAAATGGTGAACGACTGGTCAAGCCCCACATGGTGCCCGAATTGCCGCAAAAGCCGCACGCACAGGCTGTGAAACGTGCCCAGCCACACGCCCGAATTTGGGGCGATTGACTCAACACGCTGCCGCATTTCGCCGGCGGCCTTGTTGGTGAAGGTCAGGGCCAGAATGGAATTGCCCGGAATGCCCTGCTCAAGCATATAGGCCACCCGGCGGGTGATCACCCGGGTTTTGCCCGAACCCGCTGCGGCCACCACCAGCAGGGGGCCTTCAATGGTCGTCACAGCCTCGCGCTGGGCTGGTGTCAGGTCGTTTAAAAGTTCGTGTGACAATTCCGTATCATCCTGACAAGCTGGTGGCTCCGCCGGCGTTCTGTCAGCGACCCGGGCACCGGATTTAGCCGTATGCCTCTGCCGCCTGCCAGAGCTTGCGTCACTTTTTCTGCCAATTTCCCAAGCGTTCATGATACGATATTATCCGGTCACGATGCACCACCGAAATCCGCGCGAATTTGATCTCTGATGGACGCAAGCAACGTCGCCCCTGACACTTCTGAAAATCTCCCGGCAAGCCGGTCACCAGCCCCTCGCAGGCAAAGGGCCTGGGTGGCCGGCCTGGCCCTGCACCCTTTTGAAGTGCTGCTCGTTGGGGCCTTTCTGCTTCTGGTCTTTCTGCTGGGAATCTTTCCGCTGAAGGACACCGACTTCTGGTGGCACCTGCGCACCGGCGACCTGATTCGTTCAACCGGCAAGATCCCGGGCACCGACCTCTACACCTATACCACGCCGCCCAATGCCCCATGGATCGACCTGCACTGGGGCTTTCAGGTGCTTTTGTCTATCGGCTATGGCCTGGGCGGCATCCCCCTGCTGAACCTGGCCAAGTGCGTGATCACCACCGTGGCCGTGGCCATCCTGCTCTTCGGCTGCCGCCGCCCCGGCTGGCCTCTGTGGGTCGGCATTATCGGCTGGTGGCCAGGCCTTATGGTTTTAAGCGGTCGAATGTATGTGCGGCCCGAGACGATTTCGCTCCTCTGGTTGTCAATCGTCATGGTGGTGCTCTTTCACTGGCGCAAGCACCCTCGAGCCATGTGGCTTCTACCGCCGGTTTTTCTGGTTTGGGTCAACACCCAGGGCCTTTTCGTGCTGGGCTTCGTTTTGATGGGCGCGGCGGTTGTTGAAGCCGCCTTCGACCCCGCCATGTACGAGCGAAGCCAGCGCCAGTGGTGGGCCAGGGTCATCGCCACCGGGGGCCTGTGTGTCATCGCCTGCCTGTTTAATCCTTATGGCCTGAAAGGGTTGCTCTTCCCACTGCAACTGGCTGGAACCATGCGCAACCCGATTTTTCGCACCATCGGCGAACTTCAGCCAATTCCGCAGTTCATCTACAGCCTGGGCTATCGCGATTTCCCGCAGGTGCTCAATGCCGGCACGCTGCCCAGGGCACTGTCGATCATCAGCCGGAATTTTCTCGACTTTCCCCTGCCGCTGAAGATGCACCTGGCCACCATGATCTGTTGCTTTTTGAGCTTCCTGGTCGCGATTCTCGGCGGCCTGTGGCTCTATCTCAGGCAGCGCACGGGCCTGGTGCCTGAACTGACTGGTGAAGCCGCCCCAACCCCGCCCGACAAAAAAAGCCGGGGCAAAAAGGCTGCGTCGCCGCCCAAACCCGAAAAAATTCGCCTGGCGGGCATGGTCAGGTTTTCGCTGTTTCGCTTCCTGCTGTTTCTCTTTTTCAGCCTGCTCAGCCTTCAGGCCACTCGCAACAGCCATCAGTTTGCCGCCGTGCTGGGCACCATCACAGCCGCCAATCTGGCCCAGTTTGCCAGCCTGACCGGCGGCGGCCGCCGTAAGGGCGGCAGTCGCCTGAAAATGGCCATTTCGCCTGGTAATTCAATCGCCCTGGCTCTTGTATTGTTGTCAATTGTCTGGGTCGGTACAGGCCGGTTTTATGCCGATTCGGCCGAAGGACGCACCATTGGCCTGGGGCCCGAGCCGCTCTGGTTCCCGCACGATGCCGTGAAGGCCGCTGGTGCCGATGGCCTGCCGCCCCGCTTTGCATCGTTTCATAACGGCCACACTGCCCTTTACGACTATTATTTCGGCCCTGAGAAGAAGGTCTTTACCGACGCCCGGCTTGAAGTCATCGGCCCTGACCTCTACCAGCAGCAGATTCGCCTGACCAATGCCCTTTCCAAGGCCGACCCCGCATGGAAGGGGCTGGTGGCCGCCGCCCGCAGGCCTGTGATACTGGCCGATCATCAGGCCAATTCCCCGGTTTCGGTCACATTAATGGCGTCCGGCGATTATGCCTGCATTCATTTCGACCCGGTGGCCGCCGTTTTTGCACCGGCAGAAAGCCTTGCAGCAGCAAAAATCCAGCCTTTCGACTTCCGCCAGGCCCATTTCAGCGATTCCGGCTTTCGCTCACGCTCCCAGCCGGAACGACTGGCCCTCGCCCGTGCCCTGCGCAATATCGCCGGCGGGCTCTCTTCCGTTCAGCGCGACGACCTGGCCAGCCCACTTAATCTGGCCGGTATCAGTCTGGCCTCACGCCTCGTTTCTGAAGATCCCACCCTATTCGATGCCTGGAAGCTCAAAGGTCAGTTGCTGCAGGCAGCTTATGCCGGTTCAGCCCAGCGCGATACCGCACCCCAGGCTTTTGATATTGTTATCGACCTGCCACTGGTGCGTTCCATGTTCGCCCTGAAACAGGCTGCCACACTCAATCCGGGCGACTTTTCCAACCTGTTCTCCCTGGTTCTGCTGCATCGGGGCCTCTCTCAGCCAGACCTTGAACTGGCCACCCTGCGTCAGCTCACAATGCTAAAACCCATTAACCCGACTCAGGCGGCCGAACTTGAAAACGCCGTCGGCCGCATGGCCACCCTGCGTCAGCAGCTTGGCGATATTGAAACACCAATTCAGCCTGAACCGGCCAACCGTGCCGACCTCAACAGGCAGGTTTCCTCCCTGATGGCCAAAGGCAAAACCCGCCTGGCCGCCGAATTGCTTGAAACCAGCCTGCCTCGCGAGGAATCGCCAACCGATCTTTTGCAATCATTGGGTGGTTTGTGGCTCTGGCAGGGCGAGCCCGAAAAAGCCCGGCATGCCTTTGAGCGGATCAGGGCCGAACCCCTCCGTCAGACTCTCCTCGCCTCTGCCTGGACCGTGGAAAACCAGCCTGAACAGGCCGCCAGCCTGCTGCTGGAAGCCCGGAAATCCGAGAATAAAAAATCGGTAGATGCCGATTTGGATTTCGCCATTCGTTCACTCATGGTCAGCCATGCAATGGAATCCGGCGACCTGAAGAACTCGCGGGCAGAAATGCAATCGCTCCAGCAATCGGCCATCACTCCCGGTCAGCGAGATATTCTCAGCCGCTATCGTGCCCTGCTGCAATCGCGATAAAAACACCCTGAAATCCAATCTCGTCCCTCTTTTCAGACTGGTGTTTTCTGTCGATTTCAATCACTCCTTACAAATTCATTTCATTACCAGGCCACCTGAGTCACATCAATCGACATCGTCAAAACTTATCGCACCAGGCATTATCAAAAGCCTGCGATTTCCACCAGAAATGCAATGCCATTTCACCACTGATATAACCACTTCCATTTATCAGTTTAAAAAAATAAATACGTCACTCAATTGTATTTTCAATAACCCTTCTCGCACTTTACAACTTTTGCCGCCTGATTTCTTTTTGACCCGGCAACCCAATTGTTAATCCACGCAAAGATTTTGGCCTGCGTAAAGTTTCCGCTTTATTCCTGAATTAACTACCAGGCAAGCTGATTTTTTTGTAAACGAGCTGTTTTCAC
>JBEITT010000125.1:0-13458 GCA_040374745.1 Planctomycetaceae bacterium
GCACTCTGGTTCTGAAACCACCTGACAATATCCTCAGCCTGATTTACTGCACTGATATTAAACCCTCGCATCATATTCTCGGCCGAAATTGAAATCGCACCGTCTAGCGTCTGATTAAGGCCTCTGGCCTGAATTGTTGAATTTGCACCTATGCTTACAGATGTCGATGTCAGTTCAATAGTACCGGCCTTGCCCGTGCCGCTAGAAGCGTTAATAACAACATTCTCGCCGACTGAAATGCCCTGCGTACTTGCATTAACCACTTTTTTGGTGCCGTCAATAGAAATACCACCACCGACTGACGTCAGGTTCACGTTCGAGCTGATAGTAATACATGGCGCAGCCAGATAAATACTGCCCCCTGTCGTAATGATCGATACATTTGAGTCAATAATAATTTCTTTCTGATCCGTAACACTGAAATTACCCGAAGAAAAATACTGATTCAGGTCGGTTGAAGATGTAATAGTTGTCGTCAGCAGCACACGCTCTTCCAGCAGGTCAAGCACGGCCTCTCTCAAAAATTTTGTCGCCCGACGTGTCGGAGCCGCAGCTTTTTTGCCTTTGGCTGCAGAACGGGAAGCAAACAGCGAAGCGATCAGCGAGAGTGGTCGGGTCATGGTGCAGTACTCAGTTTTCAGAAATTTCGAATCTGATTGATTCAGTTCAAAGTGAGAGAAATCGTATCGTCAGTCTGGCCTATGCCTGCGGCAATCGGGCCATGGTTAAATGAGTGGTCATGATGCATTACGCTGGTCAATCAGGCGGCCTGGGTTCGATTGACACCGGCACCGCTTGTGCTGTTAAATTCATGACCGGAATTGGAATTCCCGGTAATCGATGTGTCCATCATGAAACCCATGTTATTTGACTTGGCACCGAGACCAAGTCGCACCGGGTCAAAGTCATCCAGCCCAACCCAAAATTTCTGGGCCCTCTGGCTGACCGGGCTCAGCAATTCATAAATATTCCGCACGGATCCATTGTGAAGAAACGGCGGTGTAGCCCAGATGCCATCAAGTGGCCGGGCCTTATATTGCATTTGAAATGAAACGATATTCGGGCGATCAAATCCATTGTAATACCCGCGTTGTTCAGGCGTGAACTGCATCAGGTCGTAATACCAGTTTTTTCCGCCTTCTGTCACCGTAAACAAGCCTTCGGCAAGATCAATCTCTGGCGACTGAAATCCCAGCAACTTGGAAGGATTGTATCTGGCAGTTGTCGAATTGATCACTCGTTGCGGGTCGGTTCCAATCACGTTGGCATCTACAATGGTCACTGCCAGCTTCGCAAACTTGTCACCCGGCGGCAAAACAGGCCTGGGTGCGTGGCAGCTTGCACAGTTCCGCTCAAACAGATGCCGGCCCTGACGCGCCAGTGGAATATTGACACTGCCAAATAGAGTCGAAGGCCAAAGTGGGGCTTTAAGCGACTGCAACTGGGTCTCAATTTTCTTAAGGTTTTCAAAATTAATGGAACTGGCCCATTTCTGCGGCGCCGGGTTCGTCGCGCCGTTTGAGTCAAGATAATTCGCAATGGCACCCACTCCCAGATCTTCACCGGTGTTACGACTCATCGGCTGAACGACCGAAGCATCATACTGAACCCAGTCAAATTTCCAGATGTCCCACAGTTGAGGAAAACTGACAGGCGCGTTCGCCACTTTAAAATTCGACGATTCATGAAGATCGGTTCCGAAAACCGAATTCCCGATTCTACCGATGGCATCGGTCCTTCCATATCCCTCGACTACAGGATAAATATCTTTCTCGAAAGTGGTTTTATTCACCCATTCAACTTTTGAAACCTCGGCACCGAATTGAGTCCTCAGCGTTTTCTCAGTCGTAGGATTAAATGATTTTCCAAGCACCCGCCGAGCAAACCGATTCCATTTCTGTGACGAATAATAGGTTGTCAGAATACTCTCGACAATGGCATCGCCAAATGCCGTGGTATTAACCATCGCCTGTGAACCATCAATCCTGAAGCGAGTTCCACGATAACTCAGTTGCCCACTGTGACACGCTGCACATGTCAGACCAACAGTTCCTTTGGTCAACGAGTCTTCAGGGGCTAAAGCGAAACCAATCGGTAATCCCAGCGGATTAAGCCTGCTCTTTGGTGCCAGCATGAATCCAAAACGTACCAGATAACCCGGGTCCGATAATAATTGTTTGCTGTCCGGCTGTTCCAGCGCCATGAACCAGTCGATGCGTGATGTCACCACTCCCTGAGAAGCAAAGTGATAAAATTCCCGTTGTGCATCGCTCCATCCCTGGTTGGCCCAGACGACCCCGCCTGAGTTTGCCGGCGATGAAACCTGCGATTCCGCAAATTTTGGTAAACTGAAGACCAGCAGCATAACGAGCGAAAAAAGGCTTGTGATTCTCAAAAGTATCATTGATTACTCCTGAACTGTTTGTCATGTCTCAGAGGTTGCAATATCTCATGATCCTCTACTCATTTCCGTGTTTGTACCTGTCATTCCTGGCTTGAGTCTTGCCTGGCAGGCTGTTCTTGCCCTCCTTTCTCTTTTCGACTTGCTCTTTGAGCGAAAAGCACGAAAAATCAAACCGGCGGTCAATCAGGCGGCCTGAGTTCAACCGAATTCACTTCGAGCCCAATGGCTTCATAGCTGTAAATCGAGATATTGAAGAGGAGCGACCCAGTCGGGTCCTGCCCCGGGTTGAACACCGGCTGCATTTCCTCAAGCGGTATTTCCACCCGCCAACTCTGACCGGCAGCCGCAAGCTGCGCCGGATCTACCGTTTTGTTAAACAGGTCGAGGAATTTGCCGAAGGTCAAATGGGTTCGCAGTGAAAATGTGATCGGACTGGCTTTTTCATATTTCCCGGTCACAACCAGCCGGCTGCCCTGTTTCAGGCCTACCACGTTGGGCCTTCGCCACACACCCACCATCACTTCCTGAATCTGGTGCGGCTTATAATCATTTAAAATATAGGTCTTGGGTGCCGCCAGCAGCTTCACCTGTTCAGGCCCGGTTGGCTTTTTCCACAACCCAGTGCCCAGCTCCACGGAATTCATCCCCTCGCTCGACCATCTATCGACTACCAGCGGTTGCGGGCCCACCTCAAACTCCGCTTCGTTATAGCCAATCGAAGCCATTTCGCCTGCCCCAACCAGCACTTTCTGCATCTCGTCCCCGGTTCCCGTCACATCGGCCGATCCCGAATAACACCCTGCCAGGGCTCGCATAAAATTAAAATCCCAAACCAGCGTGTCCGATCCCCTGGTAACCACTTTCAGCCGGTCAGAATGCACCACAAATTCCATCGGGTCATCCTTCATCGCTGAGACACGCACCCCGCCTGAAATCAAATCAAGCTCAAGCCGATCCTTCGTCAGACTCCTGATATGCACGCTTGAATTCACCATCAGGGTCAGCCTGCTGCCCGACTCCAGCTTCAGCTCACCCCACGAAAACCACGAATGCGTCTCGACCGAATCGCCAACATAAACCCTCGGTAATTCGCGAAACGGCGATTTCAATTTCTCAGAGCCATGGCCCACTGATAATTCAGATCGATAGTCTGTCACCTGAATCGAACGCGGCGGGCTTTCAACAACACCTGATTCCCTGAAAATCATGAATGTCGCCAGCAACAGTCCGGCAATCGCCAGCAAAGTGGCTGCATAAATCCGCCGAAAGCCTTGAGAACCAATTTTCTCAGGCCCACCGGTTTTGATGGCTACCGGGCCCGGATTCTCACCAATCTGCAGCGTGCATGAATTTGGCCCTGAAAGCATGTCGCTCAATGGCAAATTAGAATTATGATGGTCAATCAGGTGCACCATCTGCCCGGCCACTTCCACCAGAAAGGCCCGGGCCTCAGGGCTTTGCAAAAGATAGTCGCGAGCCCGGCGGCGTTCTTCGTCCGAAGCCGACTCATCGACATATCGCATTACCAGGGCGTAATCAATCGGTTCACGATCCATTGCTCAACTTTTCTCGTAATGTGCTACCAATCAACTTGGTATTTACACAGTCACGCAATGCCAGATGAATTCGCGACAGCCGCTTGTAAACCGATTCAAGGCTGATCTCCATCACACTGGCCACCTCGGCACAACTACGGTCACTGCCATAACGCAGGCTCAGAATCCGCTGCGATTCGCTGCTGAGCTTTTTCAAACAATCATCCAGCAGTTCTGCCCTCGCCGCAAAATACTGCGATTCCTTCAGCTCATCCATGCTTTCGGCATCCATCATGTCAAGCAGCCGCGAATCATCCAGCGCAATCTCGCGGCCATGCTTTTTCAGCCATTCAATCCCCTCTGTGCGAACCACCTTGCGACACCACACCAGCAGGCTTGATACGCTTGCAAATGTTAGGTCGGTATCCAGCGACTTGATAACCATATTCTGGTAAATATCCTCAGCAGCATGGTAATCATGGGTGATCAGCAGCCCCGACCGAACCAGCACAACCCGATACCTCAGCACTGTTTGCAAGACTTCTTGTTGATGCAGATGAGCCGATTGCATTATCTTGTTGAACCGATTCCATAGGTTGTAATCAGTGCAGAAGCCTCAATAATATCAAACTGTTAAAACCAAAAATCCTGACATTTTTTTGTATATTTTGACAATTTTTTTGCACGCTTCACATTGCTCGATGACTCGGCAGATAGTACCACTGGCAAGTTCGGTTCATATCCTGCTCAGCACCTGACCCGACACAGATGCCCAGCGGCAAATTCTTCCGGTTGACACGAAAACTCTTCCCAGATTAAGCAGACCACTCAATCCTACGCGTGCAAAGGCATCAGGTCAAACTTTATACGCCGAAAAACGCAAACTTTTCGCCAGAATCAACGTGTTTTGCTGACAAAAAATCAGATTTTCTTTTAACACCCAAATCTTCTTCCAGAAAGGCATCATTCCGACGGCCATCACATGACCCGCCGCAGGCCTGAGAATCACAGCGAGGTACAGGAGATTGAAAAGCCTGAATCAAGCTCACTTCGACGGACAGTTCAAATATATCCATTCGCTGATGCTGCCCAGCAGCTTGCCAGCAACTATCGCCGTGACAGCGGGTTGGTCTCCCTGCGCACTTCGCGTCGGCACCTGGTTCACAAACAGGGCATAGGCCAGCTTGCGGTCATGGGCCGTTTCAATGTAGCCGCCCAGAGCCTTTGAAGTAAGCATCGTGCGACCACTCAGCTCATTATCCACATAATAAGTGCCTGTCTTGGCCCGAACATGCCCCCGAGCCGGGCTCTGCATATCCACCGCTTTGGCCAGTGTGCCATCACGCCCCAGAATCGGCAGACCCGCATAAAACGCATTAAACCCCGGCCGATTCTGCATGGCCAGAAGCAAATCCACCGTGGCCCTGGGTGTCACCAGATCGGCCCGGGCCCCGCCGGCCCCGCCGCCAAACGAAATCGCCTCGGGCTTCACGCCCAGGCCCCGCAAAATCTGCCCCTCGGCACGCAGGCCATCCGTCAATTCCGTTTTCCCGTCAGCCAAAGCCAAAAGCAGGGGCAGGGTGCTGGCATGCAGGTTGTGGCTGACTTTCAAAATCACCTTGATATTCTCGGCCAGCGGCAGCGAGACATATTCCGCCACCTTTGGCAATGCGGCCACCTCAACCTTTGATGGCAGATCAAGCACCTGCTGCATCGCCATCGGCGATGCCGTGACCTTCACCCCTTCGGCCCTCAGGCATTCAATAAACAGGCTTCGTGCCCACGAAGCCGGCTCGGCCACCTCAAAATTCCGCAGCAAATCCTTATGCCCCTCGGGCACCGACCCATAAACCGACACACTTCGTGGCCCCAGCGTGCGAATCGTTACGCTCACCGGCTTGCCCTTCTCCACCGTTTTCACCTGAAAATCAACGGCCAAGACCCTGTTTTCTGGCACCATCTTATATTCGGCCAGATCGCCCACCTTCTTCCCGGCCGAAATCACCATGTCCACCATGTTGTCGTTAATCGTGATCGCCGACACATTCCTCGGGCCCGACCCGCTCGAAGCCGCCGGCGCAAATAGCCGGTCGTCCACCAACACATTCCCGCCAATTTCCTTAATCCCGCTCTTGGCCACTCCTCTGGCCAGCTCCTTCAGGCCATGCAGCGCATCGGCCTTCACCAGGTGGGCCACATCGCCGCCATAAGTATGGTCGTTATCCTCATAAAGCATCTTGCCATCGGGGCCCGTGCGGCCACCCATCGCCATGTCGCCGCTGGCCACCAGCACCAGATCGCCCTTCAGCACGCCATCGGCACCAATCTCTCCCTTACGCCTGACAGGTGTCACAAATCGGTAGTCAGGCCCCAGCTTCTCCAGCGCAGCCGCTGTAGAAAACAGCTTCGTCACCGACGCCGGGCAGAACATCTGGTCGGCATTCTGCTCATAAATCACCTGCTTCGTGCCGGCATCAACCACCAGCAACCCCCAGTGGCCGTGCTCAAAGCCACTCGTCTGCATCAGCTTCTGAAGTGCATCAGGCAAGGGCTCGGCGGCATGAATTGGAAAAGACAAACCGACAAGTAATATCGTCAATATGCATCTTTTTGGCATTTTATAATCAGGCCTGCATGAATTTGCCATTCTCTTAAAAAACAAAAACGACTTCCGGCAAACTCCATGAATCATTTCAATCACCTGTCACTTGTCTGATATTACAGCAATCCCTCGGTAATCTGCTCAAGGGCGTTCAAAAAGGCATCAATATCGGCTTCGGTGTTAAACGGCCCTGGGCTGATGCGCACCAGCCCATCCGGAAACGACCCCAGCCGCTTGTGAATATAAGGCGCACAGTGCAGCCCCGGCCTGATGGCAATGGCAAACGATGTATCAAGAATCGCACCCAGCTCAGAAGGCAAAAGCCCCGCCGGCGGCACCAGCGAAAGGGCCCCCACATGCCTCGCCGCATCCCAAGCCCCGGCAATCGCCCAGTGTTCGTCTCGTGCGGCCACCCAGTCCACCACTTTTTGTAAAAGGCCCACCTCGTGCAGCCGGTTGGCTTCAACACCCCGCTCAAGCACCCACTCAATCCCCGCCTTCAGCCCGGCAATGCCCAGCACATTTGGCGTGCCACCTTCCATCCGGTAAGGCAGCATGTCAGGCTGAACAGGTGTCGAAGAATCGCCCCCCGTGCCCCCTTCACGCCATGGCCGAAGTTGCACCCTTGGGCCCACATACAAAGCACCTGTGCCCGTCGGCCCGTAAAGTGCCTTGTGCCCCGGAAAGGCCAGCATGTCAATCGGCGTGGCTGATAGATCAATCGGCACCACCCCGGCCGACTGCGCCGCATCCACCAGAATATAAGCCCCCGCCTGCCGCACGGCGGCGGCAATCGGCTCAATCGGCTGAAGCGTGCCCAGCACATTTGCCGCATGGGTAATCGCCACCAGCCGCGTGCGCGGCGTCATTGCGGCAATCACCTCGTCAGGGTTCAGATAACCGGCATATGAAGCGACACGTGTCAAAGTAATATGCCCGGCCTCGGCCATCGCCACCAGCGGCCGGCTGACTGAATTATGCTCAAGGTCGCTTGTTATCACATGATCGCCCGCCTGCACAAGTCCCTTAATACCCATGTTCAGGGCATCGGTGCAGTTCAGCGTGAAAATCCAGCGGTCGGGCGATTCGCCCCGAAAGAGCTTGTTCAACAAATGTCGGGTGTCATCAAGCACCCGCTCTGAATCAAGAGCCATGCGGTGCCCGGATCGGCCCGGGTTGGCCAGCGACGTGCGGGCAAAGGCATCCATCGCCTGATAAACCGGCTCGGGCTTCGGGAAGCTGGTCGCGGCGTTGTCTAGATAAATCATGGCGGGCCGTCAGCTTCCAAGATACTGGGCATAAAGCGTCTTGGCCTTGGCAATATCGTTCGTGCCCTTGATGATCGCACGTCCGTCAGGGAAGACCGTAAATTCGTGCCCTTCCGTCTCAAATCGCAGCATAAAGGCGTTGTGCCGCACTTCACCAATGGTGCCCAGCTTGGCAGCCAGCTCGGCAAAGTTCAGCTTGTCGCTGCGCCGGGTCGCAATCTGCACGGCATTGCGGCCGCACAAAGTCGTCGTGTGCGAACCCATGCGCCCGTCCAGCCAGTCAAATTCACGCCGCTGGCAGCTCGGGCAATCCACCTTGCCCAGCAGCCCGCTGATTTTCAGCTGCCGGAACGACCAGCTCCACAAGTCAACCATAATCAGGTCGCGATTCAGTGCATCCATTTTTCCGGAAAGGATTTTCAGGGCTTCCATCGCCTCAAATGAAGCAATCGTCGATACCGCCGGACCCAGCACACCTGCCGTTTCACAAGTGGGTGTCATGCCAGGCGGGGGCGAATCTTCCACCACGCAGCGCAGGCATGGCGTTTTGCCGGGCAGAATCGTCATCGACTGCCCTTCGCTGCCAATCACACCGCCAAAAATCCACGGCTTGCCCAGCTTCACCGCCGCATCGTTAATCAGGTATCGCGTCTCAAAATTGTCGGTGCCGTCAAGGATCAAATCAACGTCAGAAACCAGGTCAATGATATTTGTATGATCAATATCGGTAACAACCGCCTCAACCGTGATCTGGCTGTTGATCAGCCGCATCTTGCGGGCCGCCGCCTCAGCCTTCGGCAGGTTCGATGCGACATCTGTCTCATCAAACAGTATCTGCCGCTGCAGGTTGTGCGTCTCGATAAAATCGCGGTCAACCACGCGGATAAACCCGACACCAGCCCTGGCCAGATGATTGGCCAGCACCGTGCCCAGCGCACCACAGCCACAAATCGTCACCCGCGAATCGCAGATGCGCCGCTGGCCCTCTTCACCCAGACCGCCAAATCGCATCTGACGACTGTATCGTTCCAGCGGATCACTCACGATTGACCCCGATTTTTACACCTGTAGCTGACACCCTGTCATCTGAAATACGCTGCAGTCGGATTTTGTCAGACGCCGCCACCCGCCACGGCCGGAATGATAGAAACTTCATCCGTCGGGTTCACCGGCGTATCAAGATCGTCCAGAAAGCGAATATCTTCATTATTCACATAAACATTCACAAACCGGCGCAGCTCTTCACCATCAAAAAGCCGGCTGCGAAGGTCAGGAAAGTTGGTCGTCAGGCTGTTCAGCACGGCACCCACCGTGGCTCCGTCGGCTTGGGCACTGTCATTTCCACCAGCATGCGGGCGAAGCGGAGTCGGAATTCTTACAAGTGGCATCGCGTCGGTTCTCTCTCAGGCTGAGGCAGGCATCAATGCCCGCCGGAATCAGAAAATCACGGCCCCCGCCGGGCAGGGCAGGAACCCTCAGAAAATTGTCAAAGGGGCAGGGTAGCCGGCTCAGACCCCCGCGCCGGCCAGCACATCGGCCTGCTCGCTGGCGAACTGGCCACTGGTCGATGCCAGAAGGGCCCGGAAGTCGTCAAGCGTCGGACGAATCACCTGCGGCCGGGCAATGCGGTCAATCAGGGCTTCCTGCGTCTTCAGGCCGTTGCCCGTAATGGCCAGCACAATCCGTTCATCGGCCTTCAGGTGGCCCTGTTCAATCATCTTCTTGGCCACCGCCACAGTCACGCCGCCGGCCGTCTCGGCCCAGATTCCCTCGGTCTCGGCCAGCATTCGCATGCCGTCCACAATGTCGTCGTCGCACACATCTTCCGACCATCCGCCCGTGTTGCGGATAAGCTGGCTGGCAAAAAAGCCGTCGGCCGGGTCGCCAATCGCCAGGCTCTTGGCAATGGTGTCGGGGTTCCGCACCGGCTTCACCTTGTTGGCGTTGGTCTTCACCGTGTTTGAAATCGGGTTGCAGCCCGTGGCCTGGGCCCCATACATCCGCGTCTTCACCGGCGAATCCAGCAGCCCCAGCGTCTCAAATTCCTTGAAGGCCTTATAAATCTTGCCAATCAGGCTGCCGCCGGCCATGGGCGCCACCACGGCATCAGGAGCCTGCCAGCCAAGCTGCTCGGCAATCTCAAAGCCCATGCTCTTGGAACCTTCCGCATAAAACGGCCGCAGGTTGACATTCACGAAACCCCAGCCGAATTTAAAAGCGATCTCGGAACAAAGCCGGTTGACCTGGTCATAATTGCCCGTCACCGCAATCACGTTCGCCCCATAAACCGTGGCACCCAGCACCTTGCCCTGCTCAAGGTTATCCGGAATCAGGATATAAGCCTCAAGCCCGGCCGCCGCCGCATTCGCCGCCACACTGCCCGCCAGGTTCCCGGTCGAGGCACAGCCCACCGTCTTGAAACCGAGCTCAACCGCCTTCGACAACGCCACGGCCACCACGCGATCCTTAAATGAAAGCGTCGGATGGTTCACCGCATCGTTCTTAATGTAAAGATGCTTCACACCCAGGGCCCGGGCCAGCCTGTCGGCCTTCACCAGCGGCGTATAACCCACATTCAGGCCCACCGTCGGGGCACCGTCCAGCGGCAGAAGGTCGGCATAACGCCACATCGACGCCGGACCCGACAGTATCCGGTCCCGCGTGACCACGCCCTTCATCGCCTCATAATTATAATCAATCTCAAGCGGGCCAAAGTCGTCGGGGCAAAAGTTCAGGGCCTGCTGGCCGTGCATCTTGCCGCAAAGACGGCATTTCAGGCCGTTGGCGAAATTCGTTGGCTGGCTCATTTGGAGGTCATCTCCCGGAATGCTCGTTATCCAGAAACTTGCAGTAGTTCTTCTTTCGCCCGGCTGCCGCCGACCGCTTTGCGTTCTGCCAGATTTCTGATCGAGATAATTTTTGGAAGATAATCGATGAAAAACGGTGCTGTAAGGCTGTGTTCCAACCTGATCCATCAGGCCGAAAAATGCACCGTTCACCTTATCTTCCCCGCGAGCACCAGATAAATCCAGCGTCGGGAGGGAGTTAGCACCAGCATTCAGACTTCATCAATCTGAACCGGTTGCTGTGGCGTCTTCGGGCCCGTCCCTCAACCACTCTCGATAAGAGAACTGACACATAAAAAATAACCGCCGGAATCCTATGGGTCAATAGGGAACCGGCGGAAGTTTTTTGACGATCGACTGCCTGTGCGTCAATCAGTCTTTCTTAGGGTTGTCGCCCTTCTTCTTGGCGTTCGGGTTGCCCTTCAGCACAATCTTCGAAGCCTTGGCGTCGGTGTGCTCAATTTCCAGCACGGTGCCCTTCTTCAGCTTCTCAAGCGGAGCCTTGTTAATGGCCTTGCCCTTGGCTGTTTCAAACACGGTGCTGTCGGTCACCGTCACGGTCACGTTATCCTTGCCCTTGCCCTTAGGCTTGACAACGATCTTCTTGGCGGCAACGTCAACTTCCTGCACCGAACCGATCAGTTGATCAGCCAGAACGGGCAGGGCACACACAAACAGGGCCGTGAAAAGAGCCACGGCAGGACGCATCCAGTTACGCATCGCGGTATTTCTCCAATTTTTCAGGGTGACAGGGTTGTCAGATTCAGAACATGATTCTAACCAATCCGCCCGGAAAGCAAAAGCCCCGGGCCAGAACCTGGCAGGTAATCCTGTTCATAATACTAAAAACACGGCCCACCCGCCAAAGTTTCGCACAATCCGGGAAATTTACCATGAGAATTCATAGGTCTATGAACAGCATTGATTTGCGGAATACTTACCTAAGCCTTTTTCAGCGACTATCAACAGGCTGAAACCACTCTTCCATCACCACCCATCGTCTCCAATCCATAGCCATCCGAACCCAAACAGCATAGATTAGAAACTCAAAACTCATTCTCAGTTCCACCAATGGCATATTTCGCTTTTTCGCCACTCGCAGGGCTGACAATCGCATGAATCACAACCCCCTCTCCGACATCGTCTCAGGGCAATATCAAAAATGGGTCTATCCCGAGCCGATCATCGACCTGCCCGGCTGGCTCTCCGACAACTGGCAGTGGTTCGACCCCAGCCACGCCCACCGAATCTTCTGGCCAGACCGGCCCTATAAGCCCGACATGAATATCCTCATCGCCGGCTGTGGCACCAATCAGGCCGCCGTTTTTGCCTATAACAATCCCCAGTCGCGGGTCGTTGCCATCGACGTCAGCCAGCCGTCACTCAATCATCAAAATTTTCTCAGGCAAAAATACACTCTCGGTAACCTTGAACTGCACCTTTTACCGATCGAACAAGCCGCAACTCTGGGCCTTGATTTCGACCTGATCGTTTCCACTGGCGTGCTGCATCACATGGCCTCGCCCGAGACCGGCTTGCTCTCGCTGGCCCGCTGCCTACGCCCACACGGCGTTGCGGCCATCATGCTCTATGCCCACTATGGCCGGGCCGGCGTTGAAAGCATGCAGTCGGTCTTTCGCGAACTGAATCTCAGGCAGGACGAGGCCTCTCTGAAACTTGTCAAAGAAGCCATCGCCCAGCTTCCTGCCGGCCACCCGCTGCACACCTACTTCACCGTCGCCCCTGATCTTCAATACGACGCCGGCCTGGTTGACACCTTCCTGCACGGTCGCGACCGCAGTTTTACCGTTGAAAATTGCCTCGATCTCGTTGCCTCGGCCGGGCTCGTCTTTCACGATTGGTTCTTCAAGTCGCTCTACGAACCGCCGGCCAAGGGCGATGCCTTTCATGCCGCTGTTGCCGCATTGCCCAACCGCAGCCGCTGGTCGGTCATGGAACGGATCAACACCAGCAACGCCTGCCATTTCTTCACCGCCTGCCGGCCCGACCGGCCAGTGGAAACTTACCGCGTTGATACCACGACAACCGCCATGCTCGACACCATACCCATGTTTCGCTATCGCTGCGGCATCGACGGCGATACCGTCTTTCGCCACGACTGGCAGATCAGGCTGAGCCCGGCCCATGCTGCCCTGGTTCGGCTGATCAATGGCCAACGCTCAATCCGTGAAATCCTGGCCACTTCACAACCCGACCCGGCCTTTAAGGCTCAAAATCCCGGCCAATTCGTCAACCTGGCCCGCGCGATCTTCCGCGACCTTGTGAATCTCGACTTCCTCGTGCTGGCAATTCGCCCCTGAGTGGCAATCCTTCAGCATCTATCCAAGGCTAGAATTAAATTCCCTGCCAATTCCAAAATCAGCCTGTGCATCATGATACATATCAGTCAAAACATTAAGTGGCCGACGGCCCGGATCAGCCCAGCCATGGTCAAAGGCAACCATTGAAAGTCAATTAATCTTTTATACATATTCTTATGTTTTTCCGTATAAAATTAACCGTACAAATCTGTCAGATCTCTAGCCATCGGTACTCAGATCATTCACGAGACGATGGCTGATATTTTATTTTACCCTTTCTCGCGTTGACGTAAACGATCACCCAATGGCTGAATCCTCCAAAAAAACCATCTCTAAGATAACACGTTAAAAATTTCTTTTTCTGGCTTGACAGATTTCTCTTTTTTGCAATACTCCCGCATGTATCGGGCTGACACCGGCACGGAAAGGATTCGCCATGGCCGAGATCTTCGACCAGATCACCGACGAAATGCTTCAGAACC
>JBEITT010000184.1:0-4650 GCA_040374745.1 Planctomycetaceae bacterium
ACCGCCAGAGCGGTAAGATTCATTTTTTTAGCTCCGAGAGAACGAAGAGATGGGAAAAAAGCCTGAAAACAGGGCTTTGTGGAAACGAAAAAGGGCTCAGCCATCAATTGCGACGGCTAAGTTGTTTTCAATTAATAATGACACGGACAGGGGAGAAATTTAGGTGGTGTTAAACAAATAAGTTGTGTCCCTAAACTGAACGCCTGCACACCAATTCAGGGCATGAAAGTTTCCCCCGATTTTTCCCCCGAAATTTCCCCCGTTTTTTGTTATTTCCCCACCTCGAATGAGGAGCCATCATCTCGAATGATCGGGATTGATTTTCTATGAAAGCACTATAGAATAAGGTGCGTTGTGGTCATATCCAAGAAACTAGAGGCTGAATCAGGAAGAGGCGATAAACCACCAGTAATTGCATGGGGTGCAAGAGGCCGGAGGTTCAAATCCTCTCGCCCCGACTCAGTTAAAACGCTGTTAAAAAAGCACTTAGATAATGAATCAGGAACACTCAAATGGGTAGCCTGATGACTCCCTTTTTGACCGTTTTGGGTCACCGGTGGGTCATAAAGTGTGTCACCTGCTGACCGTCCGAATGTCCGGTCGATGACCGCTATGGCCGCCCGGTGATCCGGTTCGGCATATACGCCCAGAGTCATCCGCGAGTCGCTATGCCGGGCAAGCTCCATCGCTGTTCGTGCATCCACTCCCGACTGCACAACGGCCGTAATGAATGTTTTTCTCAGGCTGTGTAGGTCAACCGTCCTGCCGTCGGTGTCTCGCTTGGCAATGCCCGCCCGCTTCAGGTCGCCGTCGAATCGTCGCAGCAGCCCCCGTGGAACTTTCACCAGCGGGCCAGTGCTTTGGCCTACGCTGCATTCCGCCAGTGCATCGGAAAGCTGTTTGGGGAGAGGTATTGCGGCCTTCTTCCTGTTCTTGGCATTGGCTGCCGCAAGCCTGATGATCTGGCGTTCCGGGTCGAAGTCGATCGGGAGCAGTTCGTTTGCTGAAGCCGTGTTTTTGCCACAGCCACACGGTCAAGTTTATTAGTCTCCTCGATTACAGGCTCCGCTGTGTCATCCTGCGTATCTGCAGGCAGAATTTCTCCGGCATTCGGTTTCGAGCGATAAACCACAGGCGGTTTTCTCGACCTCTGGTGTTTCGCTCCAGCATGCCAAGTTCTTGACCAATTGCGGGTGTGACGTAGTATTTAAGAGTTGGTCTGCCCCCAAGGGGGTATTTACAAATTTATGAACGCAGTATTCAACTCCTTCCACCGCAGCAATTTTGCAATTCGCTTTTTTTTCAGTCTGCAAATTTCTGCTTGCTCTGGACGTATTTGTAAATATCACGGGCATTGAACCAGACACGGTTGACCCGCCGAACTTAGGTTGGCAGAAATTCATGAAGCTCACTAATTCTTATTCTGGATTCAATTTCATCTTGCTCTATTTCGGCCTGGTGCAGCTTCCCCCGCGTTCGGTAACCACGTTCCTTCTGACTTGAAGAAATGTAGTGCTTGAACACATTGAGAGACATTTTCCAAGTTGTGGTTTTACACCGCGTTTGCTGTTATTTAAGTTTACGTAAATTTTGTTGAATTCGTTTTCCTTTGCCAGCCCATACTTAAGGAGATGTTCCTTGCCCTGAAGGAAACTTGCTTTGGCATCGTGCTTTCGGATTGATCCATCCAAATGCCAGACTTCTTCTATCTCGACAGGCGTCGAATCAGAAGGTGCCTGAATTCAAGTTGGGCCAAGTTAATATGCCCCTGAGCTGATGCACATGATCGCAATTTCAAAAGAGCTCAACATAAAACTGAAAAAACAAAAAGGATACCTGTATCCAATTAAGATTTACAATTATTTACAATTAGTTTAAAGCATTACACAATAGTGTTTTACGTGCCTGTTATTTTAAAGAACGGTTCTTTGTCCGAATTTATTGATCAAAATCTGGTAATTCGAAAGTTAATAATTAGTCAACTCTCGATATGTGAGCAACGAGTTGCGTATTTTCCTTTTCAGGAAATTCGACTCGTTAGGTCTGTTTATGATATGCCGATTCCATCGATGAGCATCTGGGGCATGACATGCAACTAAATAAATGGTCACGGTTCAAAAGCCTCTTTACTTTCCGCAAGGCGAGCCGGTTATCGTTGAAGAAATCTCTCAGGAGATTTCAAATTGCGTTTCTTGCCGACGAACTTGAGAAGCGTCAATTACTTGCCAACTACAGCTTTGTTTCTGGTGTGCTTACGATTCAAACCACGGCGAGTAATGAACAGCTTTCAATTCTCTCGTCTTCGGAAAGTGGCAACTACACCATTACCACCACTGACTCGTGGAGTGGTTCGACTATTGCAGGATTAGCTACTTCAGGTACCAGTCTTTTCGTAAATCAACCCTCAGGATTGGCTTCGATCCTCGTGAACGATAACGGAGGCACGGTTTCAGGCTCCGCTTTCAGTTTTGGCGTCTCTACCGCCAATTTTGTGAACAGCCTGAGTGTGAACTTCAGCAGTGCCACATCTGGCACAATTACAGCGGCCAATAGAGCATGCTTTGTGAATGGTTCGAGCCTGAGCCTGACGACCAGTTCGAACAGCATTACCGTGAGCCAGCCTGTCTTAGCAACAGGTGCAGGCCGTATCAGCCTCTTGGGGCGGAATATCACGGTCAACAGCAATATCACCACAGTCGCTGGCGATATCACGTTGAGGGGCAATAATGGCAGTTATCAATCTGGATCGTTTACTTATGGTGTTTTATTCGATGGAACCCAAACTTCGCAATTCAATGTCAATAGCACAAGTGGAAATATTGTAATTGATGGGCGGGGGGGCGCAGCAGTCAGTAGTAGCGGTCTTGCCAGTAGTGCCGGTGTTTGGATTAGTGGGACCAAAATAAATACTTATGGCGCAGGCTGCATTTCAATTACTGGGATCAGTGGCGTTTTCACGAATACTGGGTGTGCAATTTTTGTCAGAGCTTGCTCTACTATATCTGTTGAAAATGGTTCAATTTCAATTATTGGAACTGCTTGCAGCTCAGGAGCCAATTCTTGCGGTGTAAATTTATTAGTAGGCAATATTACCGCGACTGGCACAGGCAATATATCAATCACCGGCAGCACGCCAGGTAATTTGAGCACTGGTATTGGAATTAACTCCAGTAGCGCTTCGGCTTGCATCTCGTCCAATGGCGGTCTGATCAATCTGACAGCTAACTCAATTGCGCTGGCAGCGAGGGTGAACGCGACTTCGGCCGGCAATGTCTCGATCCAGACCGTGGGGGCCGGGGTGAATCTGGGCGGGGCCGACGATTCGGCTAACCTGGGGCTGACTCAGACAGAATTGAACCAGATAACCGCCAACCGGCTCACCATTGGCGACCCCAATACGGGGAACATCAGTTTAAGCCAAAACCTGAACTGGACCTCAATGGTTCGATTATCTTCCAGCTCTCCTGTGAGTGGCACATTTTCCAATTCTGACCAAACATTTACCCAGGGCAGCAACAGCCTGACGGTGAGTGCCGGCACCATCAAGCTATTTAACCCATTGGTGGTTTCAAGCTCGGCTGACAGTGGCGATGGCTCGCTGCGCGATGCAGTGGCTTATGCCAATAGCCGTGTCGGCGACGACGAAATTACTTTTGACTCAAGCCTGAGCGGCAGCACCATAACTCTGACCACACCAATAACGATTAACGACGCGACCGGCCAGGTCAAAATTTCAGGGCCGACGTCGGGTAGTCTTATAATCGGCACCAGTAACAGCACAGGCGTTTTTGTCGTTCAGACGGCCGCCACACTGAGCAACATTACAGTCACCAACGTGCTGAGATCCTCGGGCAACCTGAGCCTGGTGAATGTTACGTCCAGCAGTTCGACGGCAGTCAACCAGACTGGCGGATCGCTGAGCCTGACCAACTCGTGTATTACCAACACGATTTCGATTGCTGGCGGGGCAAATTACACGGTATCAGGCGGCACTCTGGGGAGCACGGTTTCCACGACCAGCGCCAACCTCGTTTCGATAACCAATTACAACGGGAACCTGACGCTTGGCACGATCAACGCCAACGGAGTGACGGTTGCGGCCAATGTGACGAGAAGTTGCATTACGGTTTCCGGGGTCATCAGGGTGTCAGGGGCGGGGTCGGTGAGCCTGACAGGTCGGAATGCTGAAATCAAAAGCTGTATAATTACGGCAGCAGGCGACATTTCGATTTTGGCTGACAATGGTTCGTTTCAGACAGGTTCATTTCCAGGTGTTAGCTTTACGGGTTCTGCAAATCTTACGACCAGTGGAGGTAATATTGCGATCACTGGCCGAGGTGGAGCGGTTGCAGGGAGTTTTGGGATTGATGGATGGCTTCCGGTAACTGCCGGTGGAAACGGCAACATCATTTACACAGGGTATGGTTCTGGTAGTGGGTATGGCATGCATACCGGTGGTACTATTAAATCGAACGCTGGCCAGATTACTTTCAATGGAACTTCAATGGATGGAAACTCCAGAGGGGTTTCATTAAACGGCACTGTGACTTCAAACAGCGGAAACATCAATATTATTGGCAAAAAGGGTACCGGCGGTGATTCTGCCATTAGCATGTGGCAATCGACTATCAGTACGGGTGGCAATGCCGG
>JBEITT010000207.1:0-3038 GCA_040374745.1 Planctomycetaceae bacterium
CATTGAAATAGAGTGGATTAGTGGCAAATCTTCACAAAATGTCAGGACCTACTGCTGTGGCCAACTATAAAGATCGCACGTTTCTGCCCAAAACCGTTTCACCAGAGTGGGCCGCCTATTTCGCCACAGTTCCCGATGCCGAATTGATTCCCATGCGTCCCTCGCCCACCGACGCCAAAGCATGGGCTGCCATTCATGCCGATTATGAATCTCAGCGGCTGGATGGGTGCCATGCCATAGCTGAAAAGCTGGGTGTCTCCATCACTGAGAAACAACTAGGCGGTGTGCCAGTACTGGAAATCACCCCCGCCGGTTGGGTTGACGACGGCCGCCTTCTGGTTTATGCCCATGGCGGTGCTTATACTTTTTTCACGTCTCGAAGCACACTTTCCAGCAGCGCCGTGGCCGCCCGCAGTACAGGTATGCGTGTTATCTCTATTGATTACACTAATCCGCCGGCAGCTAAGTGGCCGCAGGTGATTGGCCAGATTGTGGCGGTTTTGACAGCACTTGGCGAGGCTGGCCACGCTATGGATAAAACTGCGATTTTTGGCGACTCGGCGGGTGGAGCACTGGCAGCAGGTGCCGTGCTTAAAATGCGAGACGATGGGCAGAAGCTGCCTGCGGCAGTGGTATTGTGGTCGCCGTGGTCTGATATTACCGAGACGGGTGACAGCTTTGTCACGCTGAAAGATTACGAACCGGCTTATATTTACGAAACTTGCCTCGCTCCTGCCGCTGCCGCTTATGCCGACCCGGCCGACCACCGGCATCCGTATGTCTCGCCAGTTTATGGAGACTATTCCAGGGGCTTTCCGCCGACATTAATTCAGGGCGGCACACGTGAAATTTTTCTCAGCAATTTCGTGCGGCATTACCGTGCGATCGACGCAGGTGGCCAGAAAGCCGTGCTTGACCTTTACGAAGGCATGCCGCACGTCTTTCAAAACAAACTGCCTGAATCACTTGAAGCCCGCACCGCCCTTGCCAAAATGAAGGAATTTCTGCTTGAACACATGATTTGATTAATGACAATTGATGACCGGCAAGCTGATCAAACCTTGCGGAAGGGTGTGCTTACAGCCACGGTCCCATCAGGCTGTTCGGTCAGCGTGTAATCGCCAAAGAGGTTAGGAGCAGCCTCTTGCAAAACTCGCAAAACGGCTACGGCCAGGCGACGGATTTCCATATCGGCAGCGACACCGCCACGCATTTCAACAAAATGTCGCAAGGCACGGCCATTGCCGGTAACAAAAATCTTAGTTTCAGTAGCGTTCGGCAAAACGCTGCGTGCAGCTTCGCGGGCCCGCTTACGACGCAGGGTTTTGTCCTCAATGTCGGACATTTTCGCAGCCAGACCATCAGAAAGTTTCTGATAACTCGCCTGGGCGGCTGAAACGGCTTCCAGCCAAAGGGATTTCAGCTCTGGGTCTTCGCCAATCACGGGCGGCAGCACAAAGGCACAATCAGATTCATCAACGAATCGCTGCGAGAGCTGGGAATAGCCAAATCCGGCCCGATGACGAACCAGCTCATGCGTGAGAGCCCTGGAAACACCCGTAATCAAAAGGCTGAACGATGCATGTTCAAGCACAGATCCGTGGCCAACTTCCAGAATATGCTCGATATAAGCATGATTGCCGCCCGGCCTGGGCCTGGCAAACGACATGTAGCAAACCCGGCCGGCGACTTCGATCAGCTTTTCGGCCCCAACTTCTGTGTCGGTATTCCAGTGCCCGACTTCGTGATCGCTCAGGAATTGCTGAATCAAATCTTCATTTACGACCTGCCTCCCGACAAGATAGACCTTTGGCTCGGTCAGAATGGACAGCTTTGGCGTATCGGCAGCGTCAGACATGCTGGAGGCCCATTTTCAGTAACTTGGGTTGAGGAGTTGCTAAGCGGCGAATTCCATATTCCGCAGTTACCAGATCATAATTGAACGAGGACTCAGTCGGCAAGGGTGAAGCACAACAAACAGGATTTAACTTCTTTCAGACCCCACATCAATTGACATGCCTTCAGTTTTGATTCTCGATAAATTCCATTTCAATCGTCGGTGGATTCGGTTGGTCGTAAAACAGGTCATAATGTTATGAATGGTAAACGCGTTCTCGTTCAATCTTTAAATTATTTCAGCAGTCTGATCTACGTTTGGCTCGTTCGTTTGAAGATCACTTCAAAAAGCAGTAATCACTTGTTTTTATGATGTTATGCATTCTTTTAGCAAACTACAGTATGTAGCGGAATCACACAAACAAAATTCAGCTCCGCATTTCATGAAAAGAGAAGCCTGGTCCGTTTAGACTCAGTCTATGATCAACAGGCATTTCAACATTATGCTACGAATGTTCTGGGCCAATCATCTCATTGCGAGCCAGTAGCTGTTCGTCTTATTCTCATATTGTTCCGTAAGGTCATGAATGTTCAGGCCCAACGATGAACAAAACTCAGGTTACCTTACGTGTGTAGTTCACGCGGCGGCCTCTTTGGAAGCTGACGATATTCAGGTCAAGAGCGTTGATCTTGCCATCGCCATTGACATCGCCCACCCAGTTATAGGCCGCCACCGGGTTACTGCTCGTCACACTCATATTGCTGTTCACATAAGTCAGGTTCGATGCGTTCTGGTATCGCCACGGCGATGTCAAAAGCACCGTCTGAATCAGGCCCGTATCAAGGCCATCAACCACCTTGTCGCCATTGACATCGCCCAGCAACCGGTGGAAAGCATAAGGGGCATTGGCAGGTGTTACTGTTGCACCAGGCTTGGTCCCAAGCTCATAGACACTCGAAGCCATCAGCCGCGACGATCTGCGCAACGCATCAGCGGCATCAGCAGCATCGGCGGCCGCTGCCGCAGAACGTCTGGACAGCCTGCTCTCCGTCGCCCCGTTCCAGTTTGGTCAGGATTTCGCGCCGCTGGTGCTGGCCCGCGTGCAGGAAGCACGGGGCGACCGCGCCGGCGCGCTGCGGGCCCTCCGGCGGCGACCGTATGACTGGGATGTGGGCCCGATCTATCTCAGCACCTTTCTGCG
>JBEITT010000008.1:0-89231 GCA_040374745.1 Planctomycetaceae bacterium
ATTGGGGAAATGGATTTTCCGTTGTGTGGTTGCGAAAAAAATGCAACCTGTCGAACTTTTAGCACTCGCAATGCCGCTTGGCCTGGGAGTGACAGGGTCGATTCAGGGAATTCTGTCTACGAATGGCTTCTTTCATTACGGAATTATTATAAACAGCTTGATTGGTTCATTTCTGATCATCGTTGAGTTAATGAAATCAAATAATTATTCGGGTGTCAATTGGCATGCCATATATCAGCGTATTTCTCTTCCAACCTTTGTATTTCTAATTCTTGTTTTTACGACCTGGCTTGGTATTCATAGTCCAGTCATTGATGGCGATGCACTTTGTTATCACCTGGAAGTAGCCAAGCGAATGGCGGGTCAGGATGGTTTAATTTTTGATCCGGATCTTCATGAAACGGTCTATCCATTAATCGTCGAATCTTTGCAATCGATGGCTCTTCATTTTTCTGGTCCGATAGCGACCCGTTCCATATCATTTCTCTTTGGTCTGAGTCTGGCTTGTGCAACAGTCATTCTGGCAAGGCCATTTGTTGGTTTTGATAAATCTTATTGGGCAGGGTCATTGTTACTCACTTTACCAATCGTCAACGCAGGAATGATTTCACCGCTTAATGATGTACCTCTTGCATCACTTTGTGCATCTTCACTCGCCTCATTTATTTTTCTTTCTGAAGTAGCTCCAGTTCAAAAACGGATTCTGATTTCCGGACTTTACTGTGGTCTGGCATGTGGAGTGAAATTTCCCGGAATTGTTTGGACAGTGGTTATGGTCACCACGATTCCTTACTTGATCCATGAAACCAAAAATTCAACCCGTATTCAAATCAGATTCACATTGAGATGTATTGCATTCTTTGCGTTTGTGGTGATGATCACTGGCGGCTATTGGTATTTGCGAGCAGCCTTGGTTACGGGTAATCCGGTACATCCATATTTTCGAGACACTTTTGGTGGAAAAGGTCTGGATGAAGTTCTGGCCGAAGATCGAAAAGCTCCACTTGAGAAGTTATTGAATATTACTACGGCACCATTAGTGATGTCTCTGGCACCCAGCCGATTTGACAGCTTCTCGCATCAGGTTGGGCCTTTGTTATTGGCAGTCATTCCACTGGGGCTTTGTTTTAAAATGCAAGGTTTATGGTATTTCTATCTTTTTGTGGCATGGCTCGAAATGGCGGTCTGCCTTTCACAAAGGCAGAGTCCAAGATTTTTTCTGGCATGCTTTGCACCTTTGTGCGCGGCAGCCGTTGCTGTTATTCACGAAAACACAGGAAATTACAATTCAAAAAAAACTGCTAAGATTAATCAAGCCAAATTCGTTTTTGGACTGATTCTCTGTCTAACTACAATATCATTAAATCTTGCAAGAGTCAGATTGTCGATAATGGTGGTCAGCGGACTCGTAAATAAATCTGAATGGCTGGTGAGCCATGAACCGACTTTCTGGCTTGGAAGATGGGCAGATTTCAATTTGCCCCGGGATGCAAGGATAATTGGTCAGGATCACCGCGGGTTTTATTGGAGTCGAAGTTATTCGATGGAAAAAGCGCATCGCCGAAGACTGGGGATGAATGAAACTAATATGAATTCTGATCAAATGATCAGACATATGAAATTGCAGGGATTTTCGCACCTGGTGATGGCGGAACCGATTCCGCAGAATGCCGTTGAATTTGATCCAACACTTTCAATCATACTGGGAGAATGGCTCAAAAGTACACAGCCAATGTTTGATGTGACCCTGAGAGAGAATGATGGTTTTCTTCGTCGGTATCGCATCTATGAACTTTTGAATAATAATACGGATATTAAAAGCCATAAGTATGATGAATTTATTGAACAGGCTACTTTGAAATCATTTACTGAAGACAAAAAATGATATAGGTATGAGAATGGAAAATGAAATCGAACTCCGATATCCCAGCCTTAATGAAATAAGACTGCTTGGTCAGAAACCAGATTATCGTAAGCAGGGAAATTGGCTTGCCAGGTACTGGGCTCGACCTTCCGCCGTATATGGAACATGGTTCGCTGTTCGGATTGGATTGACAGCAAACCAGGTAACACTTTTGGCTGCCTTCTCGTGGGCGGCAGAAGCGATTGCATTCTCATCTGGCACGGCAAATGGTTTGATTATTGGCAGTCTTTTGGGTTTACTCGGTTTCTGGCTTGATCATGTGGATGGACAGGTGGCCAGAGTAACCAATTCTGCAAGCAAGGAAGGTGTTTTTTTTGATTTCTGGATGCACTCGGCCCATGGCCTTTTAAGAGCCTTCGGTATCGGATGGGGTGCATACCAGGCTTCCGGAAATGATCATTATATTATTGCAGGAATGTTAATGGCATTCGGCTGGCTGATGCTATCAATGGCAAATGATGCCAAATATAAGGCGATGTTTGCAATACTCAAATGTAATAATAAAATATTGGTTGTGAAGAAGATGAAGTCTAATATGAATCTTGCAAATGAGAAATTAGTTTTATTTCAATTTAGAACACTTGTAAGGTTTCTCTTTTTTAAGTTACAGGAACCTCATATCGTTTTGATCATTATCTCTCTCGTTTCTATTTTGTGCAAAGTGAACCCCAAACCAGGAATGGCAATTTTTCAAACAATGATTATCTACTGGGCAACAACATCACCAGTTCTCGCCATCGCCAGACTTTGGAAAATGATCAGAACTGAGGCTGTCGAGCGAGAATTTCAACGCTATTTTGAGGAAATGTCAGTATGATTATGAAGGTGCAAGATCATGGATGGTTGATTCCATATCACCTTTTTAATATTCTCAGAACAGCAATCATGAATTGTAATGAATCTCAGTGAAACGATGAGCAATTATTGAAATGAATCTTCAAGCGATGATACAGGCAAGGCTACCAGAGATGCCTGCTGCCCCGAGATCTTTTGGAATTGGTGTCATCGGTGCAGGGTTTATTGTGCGAGACTGCCATCTGGTAGTCTATCGTCAGGCGGGATTTCCAGTAGTCGGCATCACTTCGCGAACGCGAGCGAAGGCAGAGGAAGTTGCAATTCAACATGGTATTCATCATGTCAGCAATACTATTGAAGAATTGCTTGAAAATCCATTGGTGAATATTCTCGATATTGCCGTGCCACCGGTTGATCAGCCTGGGTTAATCAGGCGAGTTCTTCAACACCCGTCTAGCCATGGGCAATTACGTGGAATTCTGGCCCAGAAACCATTGGCGATGTCGCCGAGGGAAGCGTTAGAAATTGTCATGGCCTGTAATGATCGAGGAATTAAATTACAGATAAATCAGAATATGCGCTATGACCCGGCCGTTCGGGTGGCAAAATACCTTCTTGATGAGAAGATTCTGGGCGATCCTGTGCTTGCAACCATCAATATGAGGGCTGTTCCGCACTGGATGGAGTGGGCCCGCGATGGGCGAAGCCTGGCCACCTACATCATGAGCATTCATCATCTGGATTGTTTTCGTTATTGGCTTGGCGACCCAGCCCTGGTGATGGCAAGCACCAGACCTGATCCACGAACAAAATTCACTCACAGCGATGGTATTAATCTCTATATCTTGGAATTTAAAAATGGAGCCAGAGCCGCGGCCTGGGATGATGTGTGGGCTGGACCTGTACATGAGGGAGCAGCGTCTGAAATTACAATCCAGTGGCGAATTGAAGGCACAGAAGGTGTAGCGATGGGTGAAATTGGTTGGCCGGGCTGGCCGAAACGCGTGCCATCAACTTTGAAATTCAGTACAATTCATGATCATGGAAAATGGCACGAGCCGGTGTGGACAACAGCATGGTTTCCTGATGCATTTGCTGGAACAATGGCTGGGCTGATGTCAGCAATTGAAAGAGGAACAGAGCCTGATATAGGTGGTAATGATAATCTGAGAACAATTGCATTGTGTGAGGCAGTGATGCAATCGGCTCGGGAGCATCGGGCTATTTCACCCGCTGAAGTGCTGGCCGACATTAAATGGGAATGAAAACGGAGTGGTATGAAATGAAACTTGGACTCATCAATTCAGCCTGGGCGCA
The DNA here is from genome assembly GCA_040374745.1 of Planctomycetaceae bacterium. GTDB lineage: Bacteria > Planctomycetota > Planctomycetia > Isosphaerales > Isosphaeraceae > QWQI01. The sequence continues at coordinate 4,037 of JBEITT010000008.1, forward strand.
AACTGGTCGTGATACTGCATATGGACTGCAAAAGACGCGTGAAATCGGATTTGATACGGTCGATATTTTTGCTGATCCGCTGGATCAATCTCCAGATGATCGGCGATTGATTCGTAGCGTTTGTGCGGATCTGGAATTACCCATAATCAGCGTCGCTTGTGTGGCTCTGGGTTTAATTGATTTTAATCCTTCGGTAAGGCGATTTCATATGGACAGATGCAGAAAATATCTGGATATGGTGGCGGAGCTTGGTGGACGTAACCTACTTTTGGTACTGGGGGAGTATGTCTGGCAGAGGGAAGTGATTCCGCCGATTGAGCAGTGGGGCGCGGGTGTTGAATCGCTGAGGGAACTGGGTGATTATGCTGCCACGATGGGGCTTGAAATTGTGATGGAGATGGAGCCGTTTCGGGAGTCGCTCTTAAACGATGTGCCGAAGATGAAGCGGTTTCTTGATGAGGTGAATGTTTCGTGTGTTAAAGCTAACGTGGATATTTCACATCTGGTGCTGGCAAACCAATCACCTGAATCGCTTGAACTGCTAAGGGGAAGGATTGGACATATACACATATCTGACTGTGATGGTAAGGTGCACGGCGACCTGCCGCCCGGCCGGGGGGTGGTGAACTTCCCAGCTTATCTTGAAAAGGTCGCTGAGCTAGGTCTCGGTTCAGAAGATGTTGTCATGTCGATCGAACTTGAGTATTCGCCTGAGCCTGAAGCCATTGAGGCGTGGGTTAAAGAGGCATATGACGCAACTGCCATGCTTATGAGAAACGCTGGGTTACGTTAAATCTGCTAGAAATTGTAGGGAATGGTTAAATGAACGTTTGAATAGTATTGCCTGGTTTGATAGAATACTTACGTGCAAAAAAGCTCGTTAAAACCATGACATTTTAGTGGTTTTAATTTCCATTTAGATGCCGCTTTATCGCTGATTTGCCGAATTGTGGCATTATTTTCACCTTTTTGAAGTCAGGGAGACCTCGTGATGAATCAGAATTTGACAGAAATTGCTTTTGTGATGGACCGTTCCGGCTCGATGGAGTCGATGAAAGGCGAAGCCATTGTTGCTTTTAATCAGTTCTTGAGGGATCAGCGAGAACTTCCGGGCGAGGCTAGACTGACACTTGTACTGTTTGACACGGAATTTCTGAAACCCTATGAAAACTTAGCAATAGAGAAAGTTCCTGACCTGAACGCCCAGACTTATGTGCCAAGGGCTGGGACGGCACTATTAGACGCGATGGGTATGACAATAGATGCGATTGGCAAACGACTGGCATCAACACCTGAGTCAGATCGGCCGTCAAAGGTGATTGTGGCCTGTATGACCGACGGAGAAGAAAATTCGTCGCAGCAATATTCAAACGAACAGATTACGAAGATGATTCAGCACCAGCAGGAGAAATACAGCTGGGAATTTGTGTTTCTTGGGGCCACGATTGGTTCTCGCAGTATGGCCAGATCATGGAGTCTGAAAGATGAAAACGTGCTTGCTGTTTCCATGTCAGAATCGCTTTTCAACCTCGATTTCGAGAAACTGCGAGACAATATCAAAAGTAAACGATCGGCGAATAATCAGGGTAACTCATAACACCTGATCTTCACTGAACCGGGCCGGCATTGAACTCCCTGAGTTCTGCCGGCTTTTTTTATGAACAATTGAAAGTGTTGCAATCGTTGTGGATTTGTATTAGTCTGAAATTGAATGAACCTTCCATGACCAACCCACTCTTTTCTTCCATTAGAGAGAATGCTTCGCACTATGAGAATTTCACAATTCTTTTCAGCTCTGGCGGTATTGGCCTTACTTTTTGCCGGTTCATCAGCGAAGGCTGAACTGAAAGTTGGCGATAAGGCCCCTGACTTTACACTTAAGGCTTCTGACGGTAAAACCTATAAGCTGGCTGATTTTGCCGGCAAGCAGGCAGTCATCATTGCCTGGTTCCCAAAGGCCTTTACTGGCGGCTGCACGGCTGAATGCAAAAGTCTGAGGGCGACTTCAGAAGGCCTTAAGCCGACTGGCGTGGCTTATTTCACGGCGAGTTGCGACGATGCCGAAACCAACGGCAAATTCGCCCAGTCGCTGAACCTGGATTATCCAATTCTTTCAGACCCGATGAAAGACACGGCAAAGGCTTATGGTGTGGTGCATGAGGGCCGCGCCAACCCGGAACGCTGGACATTTTACATTGGTAAAGATGGCGTGATCAAAGAGATCGACAAAAAGATCAGGACGGCCGAAGCCGGACCTGACATGATTGCCAAGATTAAAAGTCATGGCCTTGGCAAATGACCATTTGAAACGAGAAGAATCAAGGGGCAAGCCAACAAGATAAAGTGGCTTGCTCCGATTTCTTAAAATACCTTATTTTTGAAATTGTCATTAATCAGTGTTGATTAAAGATTTGAGTCCAGAGGTAATATCAGGATGAGCCGGTTCCCAATTATAAATTAATTTGAATTGTGTGTTACGGACTTTTTTATTCCCGGTGAAATCGTGTTGATCAGGTTTGGTGAAAACTGGTTCTGGAGCATTCAGGAAGCGGGCGGAAGTTCGATAATATTCACCGCGGGTGATGGGACGGTTGTCTGTCAGGCAATAAATGTGATGAGTTGAAGAAGTAGATTTGTCATTAAGTACAGTCATGCAGGCTGAGGCAGCGTCATTGATATGAAGCAGATTCAGCCATGTTTCAGGATCACAGGGAATTGGCTCGCGTTTTTCAATGGCAGCCTTTCTGATCCAGCGTCCGGGGCCATAAAGGCCTGAAAGTCTTAGGGTAATGGATTGAGATCGACTTGATTCCGCCCAGACGGCAAGCGATTGTTCGGCTGCAAGGTGGGCTTTGCCTGAATCAGTTGCTGGAATTGCAGGAGAGTTCTCATCGACCCATTGACCATCTGACTGATGAAAGACACTTGTTGTGCTGGTGAATAGCAATCTGGCGGGTTTTGCCGGAGCCATTTCAAGTGTCCGAATGAGCCCGCTGTTGACAACTTCCTGAACAGAGAGACCCTGAGAGCGGTCGAATGCCGGGCACCATAACCATGAGTCAGCTACAGGCAAATTTCTGCAGGTTTCGGGTCGGGTGATGTCGAAATGGATAAATCGGGCTCCTGCCGCTTCAATTTCGGACTTTTTTTCGATTTTTCGAGAGGTTCCGAAGACAGTCCAGCCTTGTTGAGTAGCCAGGTTTAGCACTCTCAGGCCAAGGTAGCCACACCCAACAATAAGCAGGTTTTTATTTAATTGGTTCGTCATGAAATTGGTCGATCAGGCCAGTTTGATTTCAGGAGGGCTTGAGCCGAGGGGCCAGATTCGGGCGGCACCATTGATTACATCCTGAAGAAATTCGCGGGCGGCCATTGAGTCTATCAGGGCCTTGCGCTGGCTGGCTTTGCGACCGGTTTCACGCAGAGTTTCGTCGGCAAGGACGGATGTAAAGCGTTCATCAGCGAAGAAGATGGGAACACCGGCCGGAACACAGACTGATTCTACCCATTTTAGTATGACAGGGCCGTTTTGCCCTGACAGACCATTATTCAGGAGGGGCCAGCCGACGATGATAGCCCGGGCCCCATTTTCCTGCACGGTTTTGCGAATGGCAGCTGCCTCAGGCTGATGACCGGATCTCTGCAGCACCTTGATCGGGAAGACCATGGCCTGGGTGGAGTCAGAGACGGCGAGGCCGACGCGGCGTTGGCCCCAGTCGATCGCCAGAATCACGCCTGAGGGGAGTTCCGGGCGGTTGGAATTCACTCAAGGTTGCTCCGCATGTACCTGTTTAGAGAGTGTCACTGAAACCTGACGGGCTGAGTGATTCAACAAGGCCCTTCAGACCGTCGAGCTTATCCTTGCGTGCAACAAGCGTAACGCCAGCAGAGTGTACAATCACGACATCTTCAAGGCCCAGTGCGGCGATCAGTCGGCCGTCTTCATTAGAGACGATACAACCATGGCAATCTGCAAGGTGCACGTGACCCTGGGAGACATTTCCGGCCGGGTCAAGTTTTTCGAGGTCTGCCAGAGCACGCCAGTCTCCGACATCGTTCCAGTCAAAAAGCACTTCGAGCATACGAACATGGTCAGATTTTTCCATGACGGCTTTGTCAATCGGCACACGTTCAAGGGTCGGGAATGTGTTTTTCAGGACATTATGGAATTTGTGTGTACCAAATGCATCTTGAATTGGCTTCATGGCCTTGGCAAGGGTTGGGCGATATTTTTCCAGGGCGTCGAGGATGGTACGGGCTTTCCAGACGAAGATCCCGGAGTTCCAGGAAAATCGGCCAGTGGAGAGAAATTCCTCGGCGGTGGCCCGGTCTGGTTTTTCACGAAACTGCGAGACGTGATAGAGACCGACTTCACCAGGGTTGCCGATTTTTTCGCCATGTTCGATGTAGCCATAGCCGGTTTCAGGGCGAGTGGGACGAATGCCGAAAGTTACAAGTGCGCCGGGGTCTTGTTCAATAACTTCAAGGGCCGACTGAATGGTACGGGTAAATGCGTCGGGCGGGCTGATGACATGATCAGCTGGCATAACGATCATGATACCTTCCGGGTCGGCATGAAAAACACTCATGGCGGCCAGAGCGACGCAGGCCGCTGTGTCGCGGGGAGCGGGTTCGGCCAGAAGGTTTTCAAAAGGAATGGCTGGAAGTTGCCCGGCAATGGCTTCGACCTGATCAGCACCAGTGACGACACGAATCTGTTCGGGGCCGACGAGGGGCAGAATACGTTCGAATGTTTGTTGGATCAGGGATTTGTCGCCATGCAGCCTGAGCAGCTGCTTGGGGCGGTTACGCCGGCTTTTGGGCCAGAATCGGGTTCCGCTGCCACCCGCCATGATGATTGCATGAAGCATCTTCCGCAGTGATCTCCGTATCGAGTGATTGAATCGCTGATAAATGGTAGTCTATCGAGTCAGACAGTGTGATGAATAGATGGATTGGGAAAAGTTTCACAGATGACAAGGGTCGGAAAAGTAGGTAGATGCCTTGAATTTAGAAAATTCGCGAATTTTTATTGACATAACCTAAGACATGTGTTTCATTACATTCGGGTGTCTTTCACACCAGTTCTGATACAAGTTCAAACAATACGTTGATTTACAGATCCCTTCCGGGGAGTCTGTTTTGACACAGCTATTCATCGAGGGCCGGTCATGAATGGTAAAGAGAAAGATCGTTTCAGCGGTTTCACGCTGATTGAGTTACTGGTTGTCATAGCGATTATTGCGGTCCTGATATCTTTGCTCTTACCTGCTGTTCAGTCGGCAAGAGAGGCGGCACGGCGAGCGCAGTGTGGCAATAACCTGAAGCAATTGGCACTTGGGGCGATGAACTATGAGTCGTCTCATTCAACGCTGCCTCCTGGTTCATCAGGTGGCGGCATGGTGGGGAACCAGAACTTTGCGGTTGGTTGGCGTGATCCGAATGTCGGGGCCTGTTGCCCTTTTGGTCATTTTTCATGGGCTGCGAATATTCTGCCCTTTGTCGAGCAGACGAATATATACAATTCGCTGAACCTGAGCGTGCCGATGTATGCATTTTCGATCATGGAGAATTCCAACCCGAACGGCGTTCCGGTCAAGCGGGGCCCTGCTGGTAATCCGGCGAATTCGACTGCTGCCGTAATGACACCGAATTCTTTTGTCTGCCCGTCGTCGCAGGTGCCGACCGGTGCGAACCCACTGATGAATGAATATAAGGATTACGCTGTTAATGGGGGTACCGGAGAATCGTGTTGCATGGAACGAAATAACGGTGTCGGGCCTAACAATGGTATCGGTGCGGTGAATTATTTCCCCAGGATTCAGGACATTACTGACGGCACCAGCAACACGTTCCTTTACCTTGAAAAATCCAAGTTCATGAGCCAGAGCTGGTTGTTTTCCAAGGTTGGTTCCAACCACTTCCTGTTTGTGCATCACCCTTCTCAGGGTTATGTCAATGCAATTATCAATGGCGGATCCGTGCCGACTCCTCCGAACGTAACCTACTGGAACAATCGAGCCGCGGGCAGTTACCATCCGGGTGGAATTCAGGTGACGATGTGCGACGGCAGCCTGAAATTCATCAAGAACAGCATTGATTATCGAGTTTATCGAGGGCTGTTTACGAAGAATGGTAATGAAGTGATTTCATCGGATACCTATTAATTCAGGGCAACCAGCGAAAATCGTTGCAAGCATCAAAATATCAGGCAGGGTAAGCTGGCGGCTGGTTGACCGGGCCGCCGGCTCCTACTCCACCCTTGATATGTATCCATTTAGAATCAATTTCAGGGAGTTGATCATGAAGGTTGGAAAATCGTGGCGAAGCGGATTGCTGCTTGTCTGGTTTTTATTATTGAGTGCTGCGGGGTGTGGTGATGGAGCACCCCCGATTGGGCTTGTCACCGGGAAAGTGACATACAAAGGAAAGCCCGTATCTGCAGCCACTGTTTCATTTTTACCCTCAAACGGCAGACCAAGCTGGGGTATTACTGACGCAGATGGCAATTATAAATTGCACTGGGACGAAGATCACGATGGTGCTGAAGTCGATAATCACAAAATAACGATTGCTTTTGTTCCTGGATCGCCAGGTGAAGAAGCAGCCAGGGCAACCGGTAAGGCTGTGATTCCAGCCGACCAGCGGGAAATAACGGCAAAATTTGGCAATTTTGAAACGACTACACTTCAACGGGATGTTAAAAAAGGCACCCAGGTGATTGACCTTGTGCTTGATTAATAACAATTCATCGGGACAGTTTGCGCTGTCCCGATTTTTTTTGTTTTCAGATCTTTTTTTATTTTATCCAATTGTTTGAGGCATTGCCCGCTCAGGTCGGACATCATTCGAGTTAACTTACGGATGACATTGAATTGAATGTCGGGATTGGATTCTTGCAAATTGGACTGATGTTGTTAAGTTATGAGAGAATAGTAGTTTGAGGTATTGCAGGCCGGGCAACGGAGGCGTAGGCAATGAGCGTGACTGCAGAGAACCAGACCAACTCAGGCAGGGCTGCGGGGCCTACAAGGCAAAGTTTCTGGTCGTATTTTCAGAGCCGGGTGATGACCGGGCTCTTTGCGACTTTGCCCCTGTTTGTGACCCTGTGGGTGATTCAGTTCACTTATTTTTTGATGATCGATTCGATCCTAAATCCGCTTCTGCAAATTATTTTTGAAGTTGCCGGAATCACGCCGGATGATAATTTACCTTGGTGGTGGCGAATGATTATGGCACCTGCGCTTGTTTTGGTGCTGCTCGGCCTGATTCTGTTCCTGATCGGAGGTCTGGCACGGTCTCGGGTTTACCGAATGATAGACTGGATTTTTCGCCATGTGCCTGTGGTTAAGACTGTTTACGATGCTGTTTCAAATTTGATCAAGTCGCTGGATAAGAGTGAGGGGTCGAGCAAATTCGAGAAAGTCGTGTTATTTAATTTTCCGAACAGTGGCGTAAAGAGTCTGGGATTTGTAACCAACACGCTGACTGAAAAAGTAACAGGCCAGAAGATTTATGCGGTGATGCTTCTGACGGGCGTGATGCCGCCCTCAGGCTTCACCCTGTTTGTGCCGGTGGATGATGTTGTCGAGCTTGACTGGACACCAACCCAGGCGATCCAGGCGATAGTTTCGGGTGGGATCAGTGTTCCGGGGCAGATGCAATTTCAGAAGGGATGAGATTTTGAGGACAGCGGAAGGTATGATGTAAGAAGGGTCGTTGAACATCTGCCAAGTAATCGCCTGAGCGCGAAAAGCCGAGGCCTTCCGCATGTGTGGAATTGCGGGATTTGTTAATCCGGAAGGCGAACCGGCTGATTCGTCCATTATTCAGAGGATGACAGCCGTACTGCGGCATCGTGGCCCCGATGGTGATGGTTTCTATGTCTCCGGCCGTGTGGCTCTGGGGCATCGGCGGCTTTCCATTATTGATCTGGCAGGTGGCACCCAGCCGATGACCAACGAGGATGGCAGCATCTGGGTTACTTTTAACGGTGAAATTTATAATGATCCTGATCTTCGGCCTCGGCTGGCGGCGATGGGGCACCGTTTCGTCACAAATTCCGATACAGAGTGCCTTGTGCACCTTTATGAAGACCATGGCCCCGGTTTTGTCTCGTATCTCAATGGCATGTTTGCATTTGGTATCTGGGATGATAAACATGGCCGGCTGGTCCTGGCGCGGGACAGGATGGGGCAGAAGCCGCTTTACTGGCATTTGTCGGCCGGCGGCACGCTGATTTTTGGAAGTGAGCCAAAAGCGATTCTTGAGCATCCGCAATACAACCGCACGATTGACCGGCGGGGTCTGGCGGAATATCTCTTTTTTGAATATCTGCCTTATGAGAGGTCGATGTGGGAAGGAATTCAGAAACTTCTTCCCGGGCATGTACTTGTATTTGAAAATGGGCAGGTTGAAGTCAGTCGTTACTGGAAGGCAGAAGTGGCTGAACTGGGGCTTGATCTGGGCGATGAATATCCCGGGCCAATTTTGCCTGAGGAATTCTGGGGTCGGTTCCGGCAGGCGGTTGACAGGCATCAGCGGTCGGACGTACCTCTGGGCGTGTTTTTATCAGGCGGTGTTGATTCTTCAGCCGTGGCCGCAGCACTTGTCGAGCTTCAGGGCGCAAAGCGGGTGCAGACATTTTCGATTGGTTTTGAGGATCAGACATTTGATGAATCAGCACATGCCCGGTTGGTGGCGAAACATCTAGGCACGCAGCACCACGAGAGAATCTTCAGCGTGGGGCGGCTGACAGAACTTCTGTCCGGCCTTTGCCAGTGGCTTGACGAACCATTCGGCGATGCTTCTGTGTTGCCGACACACCTGCTCAGCAGCTTTGCCCGAGAGCATGTAACTGTCGCGCTGGGCGGTGATGGTGCCGATGAGTTGATGGCAGGCTATCCGACATTTCGTGCTGAAGACTGGCTTCGAACTTTTCAGCAGATGCCACGCTTTGTGCAGCAAATGATTTCAGGAATTGTGTATCAAATGCCTGTCAGGCACCGGAACTTCAGCCTTGATTTTAAGGCGAAGCAGTTTCTACGTGGGGCAGATTCATCTGCTTCGCTGGCACACCAGCGTTGGCTGGGTTCGTTTTCGGGGGCCGAGATTTGCAGTCTGCTGATAGCTGGCCCACTTGAAGACCCGGAAAAGGCGTTCCAACTGCGATTGAAGCAATGCATGTCGAACGAATATCCGGCCGGGCTTTCGGAGGCAGACGAGCGGTTGCTCCAGTATCAGGCAACGTATCTGCCTGAGGATATATTGTTTAAGGTGGACAGGGCGAGCATGGCAAGCTCTCTTGAAGTGCGGGCCCCGTTCCTGGATGCTGAACTGGTCGACTGGCTGGCGGCAATGCCATACAAATACAAGTATCATCATGGTGCTGGCAAATTACTGTTGAAGAAATCTTTGCAGGGTCGAATACCGGATTCGATCATGAATCGGCCCAAAAAGGGGTTTGGGATACCAGTTGCTGCATGGCTGCGTGGCCCACTGAGGGAATGGATGACTGACCTTCTGGCTGAACAGAGGATTAAAACGCAGGGGCTCTTTCAGCCTTTGATTGTCAATCGATTGGTAGATGAGCATCTTCGTGGTGTAAAGGATCATCGCAAGCCGCTCTGGACAATTCTTGTGTTCCAGATGTGGTATGATCATTGGAATTAATGGCTTGTGAGTGATTTGCGTTTGGCAGGTCGGGAAGTTGCAAAAGGGCTGTTCATGAGAGTTCTGGTTGTCTCCGACATTCATTCTAACTCTGTCGCCCTGAATGCCATTCGCGAGCGATTTGACGTCTGTTTCTGTCTTGGCGATCTGGTGGATTATGGCCCTGATCCGTCTGGCTGCGTGCAGTGGGTAATGCAGAATCGGTGCGAAACGGTCAGGGGCAATCATGACCATGGTGTGGCCCACAGCGTCGAGGTGCATGGTGAAACGGGATTTCGCTACCTCACCAGTGTAACGCGGCCCCTGCAGTGGCAGCATCTGGATGCTGCCCAGCGTAAATTTCTGGCCCGATTGCCAGTGACGAGAAGGGTTGAGGTTGATGGAGTGCGATATTTGCTGGTGCATGGCACACCACGCGACCCGCTTGATGAATATTTGCGAAAAGATGCTTCGGCATGGGCCGAGGTGGTGAAAGATCTTCAGGCCGACGTTGTGTGCGTGGGGCATTCACACATGCAATTTGAGCTGACCGCCGGCAAAACGCGCATATTAAATCCTGGCTCGGTGGGTCTCCCACGCGATGGAGATACCCGGGCGGCTTATGCGATTATTGAAAATGGCAAGATTCAGCTGATGCGTGTGTCTTATGACATTGAAAAGGCAATTGGATTAAGCGACGCACTTCCCCTGCCCGACGACGCCAAACTGATGTACAGGACCTGCCTGACTCATGGACGCCTGAGGCCCCCGGAAACGCCACAGGTTCCTCCCCAGCCGGCCGGTGGCATTTGGGAGACAAAGGCATGATCAATACGGGAGATTCATCAGCCGATTCGGGCGAATCGCCGTTGAAGGAAAGCAGAACACTAACGCAGATAACCGACCAACGCGCACTTTCAATCGAAATTCTGATTCTTTTTGCCGTGCTTTATGCTGTGCAGGGCGTGGTTGTCTCGTATTTTCTGACGTTTAATGGTCGATACATGCGGAACGACATTTTCACGTCGGGCACGGGGCTTATGCCGTTAAGCGTGAAACAGGTCGGCTGGTCGCAGACGCTCGCCACTTTGCCATTGGCGATCAAGTTCATATTTGGGGTGCTGGCCGATAAAGTCAACCTGCTCGGAATGGGGCATCGTATTCCCTATATCCTGCTGGGCCTTATGCTGCAGGGGCTGGGTCTATTCGGCCTGAGTTTCATAAACCCCGCAGCCCAGCTTGGGCTTTTCACATTGGTGGCAACGACCGCTGTTACGGGGCTCTGTTTTTACGATGTTGCCTGCGATGCCTTTGCCGTTCAGGTCACTCCCAGGGGCGACCGTAATAGAGTTCAGGGAATTTTGCAGGCTTCGCGATTTATTTCCACGGCAATCTGCGGGCTTGCTTTTGGCTATCTCTGGCAGGAAACCGCCGTGCCGGGCCGGGGTGTGCTGTGGGTTTGCGGGTTATTACCAGTTCCTGCAATGATTTACGCACTGACTATACCCGAGCCGAAACGTGTTACCAATGGAAATGGTGGATTCAAGTGGGGGGCCTTGCAGATTTTTTCAAAACGCTCGCTTTGGGCCCTGCTCTTTTTCAGTGTGATTTATGCCATTGTGAGCTTTGGCGTGGAAAGTGTGCTGGTCTTCTGGTTTGCGGTGCCGATACTTGCATTCTCTGAAAAGTCGCTGGGGCTGCAAAGCCTGGGCCGAAATTGCGGTCGGGCAATCGGGGCGGTGATTCAGGCGAGACTTTCGCACCGGGTGGGGCGACGTGGTCTTGTGGCAGTTGGGCTGGCGGGTCTTTCGGCAACGACTTTTCTGTTCGGGCTGGTTTTTGGGCCTGTCACAGCCATGTTGGTGGGTATTGGTTTTGGGGTATTCGTTGGCTGGCTTGATGCGCTGGCCTGTTCCATGGCAATGGACGAAGCCGATAACGAATGGCCGGCCACAAGCTATGCACTGATCATGGCTTTTCAGAATCTTGGTACGCTGGGCAGTGGGTTGATGGCCAGTCTGGCTGATGATCTGGGCTATCGTTCAGCTTTCTTGATCGCGGCGGCATTTAATCTGGTGGCAATTGCTGCCCTTGTCTGGGTCACCCGCGAAAAGCAGGGACGTTCCGAGGACAAAATCTGGTCCGTCTGACTTCACATATCGGGCAAATTCATGATTCGCAAGCTGTTGAGAATATTGTTGATCCTCGCCCTGATTATTCTGGTGCTGCTTTGGGCTGTAACTGGCTCGTGGCAGATTTCTCTTGCGATTATTGCCGGCCTGATAATCGTGCCTGTCCTGCTGTTTGGCCTATGGGCCGCCTGCCTTCCGTGGTCAATCCGGCCCCTGTTTCGGCTGATACTTCTGCCGCGCTATTCCTTGCGGTCTGTTGGTGTCGACAATATTCCCCTGAGGGGCCCGGTCATGCTGACCGGAAATCATGTGACATGGATCGATGGCTTTGTCATCGCTTCCATCAGCCCCCGGCCAATCACGGTGCTGGTTAACAAGGATTATTCAGACAACCCTGGTCAGCGATGGCTGTCGCGACGGATGAACGTCATACCGATTCCAGCCACCGGCCCCAAGGCCCAGAAGGTTGCACTTGATTTGATGCGTCAGGCCCTGGATGAAGGGCGGACAGTCGGGCTTTTTCCTGAAGCACAGCTTTGCCGAAGTGGCGTCATGAACCCGTTTCAGCGAGGTCTTGAGCTGATTCTTAAAGATAAGCCTGAGGTTAAGGTGATCCCCATCGGTCTGGCCGGCCTCTGGGGGTCGATCTTCAGTTTTTCAGAAGGCAAGTTCTTTAAGAAATGGCCGAAAGGCTGGCGACGACGAGTCGGTGTCAGTTTTGGGCCACCGCTGCCAAACACGATCAAGGCAGTCGAACTGCGGAAGCACATTCTTGAAGAAATTGTGAATGCCACTGAACTGATTACAGATGGCCCAATTCTCAGCGACATTATCAATCTTGAGCTGGGGCATTGGCGGCACCATGAACTGGGTTTGCTGGCGGCATCGGCTCCTGATTTCCTTCAGCCTGATCGTAGGGTTCATCAGGTTGCCAACAAACCGGGGTCGGTCGGCCAGGCCCTGCCAGGTGTTGCAATTAAAGCAGTTGACGAAGATGGTAACGAATGTTCTTTCAATAAATCAGGAAGACTGATGGTAAGAATTGCAGGGAAAAAAGGCTGGATTGATACGGGTACCACCGGCAGAATTGAGGCTGATGGATTTGTGTGGCTGGATAATCCTTCACTGGGTTACATCAGCCGGTTACGAATGGAAACAGTTCGAGAGAATGGCGTGAGTGTGAGTTCGACTATCGAGCCCCTCTGACTTTGATCTTTCGATGTTGTTAAACCATGGTCGAAAGTTCGCCTGCTGACTATGCTATTCTAAGATTCCTGACAAATACGGATGACGAAAAGCATAACGATGAGTGAATTCACCGAGGAAGAACTTCAGGCCATGCTTGATGAGCCACCGCGACCAACTACTCCGCCTGTGCGTAGTGGGTTCCTCGTCGTTTTGACGATACTGGCTGCCATGGCCGGCGTGGTTTACGGCGGGCCCTATATACTTTGGCGAATGGGCTATGCTTATGAATCCGGCCGAGCCAAGGCGGCCATTGATGCGTTAAAAAATGTTTCAACGGATGATTTTTCTCGGGCTTCAGCACTGTTTCGACTGGCGCAGCAGGCGGTGGCCCCAGCTGTGGCGAATATCCGTACCATCAGCACAGGCCAGGGTTTAGCAGAGGGGCCGAACTCCCTTCAGAATTCCGGCATGGGTTCGGGGGTCGTGATCGACTCAACCAATGGTTATATCGTCACCAATCATCATGTGATCAAAAATGCAGATCTTGTCTTCGTGAGAATTGGGAGTTCCGGCGAGATACCAGCAAAAGTTGTCGGGGCCGACCCCAAGACAGACCTTGCTGTACTTCGAGTCGGTGCCAAACTGATGACAGAGGCACGCTGGGGCGATTCAGAACAGGCTGAGATTGGTGATTGGGTGCTTGCCATAGGTAGCCCATTTGCCCTGGAAAGAACAGTCACGGCTGGTATCATCTCAGCCAAGAACAGAACAAATCTTGGTCTGGTTGAAGGTAATTCCTTTGAAGATTTCCTGCAGACTGATGCACCGATTAACCCCGGGAACAGTGGTGGCCCACTGGTCAATTTGAAGGGCGAGGTGATCGGCATTAACACCGCTATTTTTTCTGAAAATGGTGGTAATCAGGGCATTGGCCTCTCCATTCCTTCGCATCTGGCCCAGCGTATAGTTGGCCAGATTATCAAGGATGGCAAAGTGACGCGTGGCTTTTTCGGTGTGCGCCTGCAATCGCTGAGTGAAACGCTGGCGAAAGAATTTGGTGTGAGCGATGGTCGTGGTGCATTGGTCTCGTCAGTGGTGCCTGGTAGTCCGGCTGCCAGGGCAGGGCTGCTTTCCGGTGATGTGATTACACGCCTTGACGGCAGGCAGGTTGAAGACTCGGCCAAGCTGCGCGTGCAGATCTCATCACTTGAGGTGGGTAAATCAGTCGCCGTGGAATATCTGCGTGATGGCAAAACTGCAGAGGTCACAGTCACGGTCGGCGACCTCGGCAATGAACTGCCCCTGCCACTTGAAACTCTGGGCTTTTCAGTCAGAGACGTAAAAACGGACCCGGCCCGCGCCGACAGCCCCACCATTCTGCTGGTAGATCAGGTGGATCGACGTAGCCCGGCTGAAATGACAGGCCTGCGACCTGGCATGCGTGTGATTGCAGTTGGCCCCGAACGTGTGAACAATCGTGAAGATTTTAATCTGGCCACCATGAAGTATGATGCCATCAATGGTTTGCCTTTGACACTGGGCAGCCCCAGCGGTGAACGCGTGAGCGTTATTGTTCGCCGGGCTCCCTGATCATTGTGACCAGATAGATCGCTGATAATCCAAAATCATGCTGGCACTGGTACTTGGACTAGTAGTCTGGCCATAACAATCATGGCCCCCATAAAAAGCATGGTGCCAATGAAAAATCCAACTCCATAAACAGCCTGTATCGCTTCATCCGGACATTTTTTCAGTTTCAGTATTTTATTAACGATCACGCCACAAACCCACTTCCAGTGCAGCACCAGATGCTCAAGTGCCAACAGGGCACTTGTCATCAGTAGCCCAAACTGTATTTGACGCCATTGGTTAAAATCCAAACCCAGCAGCTTTATGCCTTCCGAGCGGGTGGGAATAGGGAAAACTACCATCAGCATCACGGAAACCCAGGCCATGCTCAGCGCAGAGCAGAGCAGAACCACATCGACCCAAAAATTGAGCATTGTTCGGGAAATACCTTTGGGCATGGAAGATACGGCAGGCTTTTTACGAAAGTCCCGATCGCCGGCAACCGTGTTTTCCAAATTCTGTTCGACCGAAGTGTCCACGTGATTAATCTCTCCTGACCGAGAATGAACCAGCCCGAATATGAATTTATGGTAATATTTGTCAGGTTCTTCTCCAAGTCATTTTTATTTGCAACATACCCTTTGTTTGTGATGATGATCTTCATTTTTCTTCTGACTGCATTTCCCGATTTCGTTGCCGGTTGAAATTTGCGATACATTCAGGCTAAATTATGTTTTCTGATTACAACCAACTCATCATTTGCATTGGACAGCGATTTCCAGCGAATTTTCCTGTAATCCTGCGGGTCAGATTTAATCATCCATGAAAACGAACGACCCGTATCTGACCGCAAAACGGAATGCCGCAAAAGCTGGTGCCGGACTGGTGCAGTCAGGTATGACTGTTGGACTGGGCTCAGGCAGCACAGCCGAATTACTGGTGGGCGAACTGGCCCAGCGTATTCAGATTGAAACGCTCTCATTTAAGGCCGTAGCCACCAGCGAACGAACGGAATTGCTGGCTCGGCAGGCTGGCATTGAAATTATTGATCCACAGTATGCTCCGCGGCTTGATCTTGTGATTGATGGAGCCGACGAAGTTGACCAGCAGTTTCAGATGATTAAGGGCCGGGGAGGTGCGCTGCTCCGCGAGAAGATCGTTGCATCAGCCGCTGATCGCCGGATTATTTTGATTGATAAATCAAAGCAAGTGATAAAGCTAGGCTCAAGGCATCGGCTTCCGGTGGAGATCTCCTCTTTTGGTTTTTCATGGACAATTAACCGGATCGCAGAATTTGGCAGAAGCCTTCTATTGAGGTCAAAGCCTGAGGGTCTGCCTTTTATCACCGATGGCGGTAATTTTATAGTTGATCTGGAAACCGGTCCGATAGACGATGTTCAAACCCTGCAGTATGGGCTTCTGGCTATTCCCGGGGTATTTGAAACCGGACTTTTTTTAGGCCTCTGCGATGTCCTGATCATTGGCGATGATATTTCGGCGAAAATCGAAACTCAATTGGCAGAATAGCTTATTCCGCTTAGCCGCATAGCTTTAAGGCTAGCCATGGTACGATACCGAAAACGATAATCAGGATTTTATATAGACCAATCATGCTGAACAAGACTACGGTGAAGACCTCACGGCTCATTTGAAAACCAAATCTTTCGGTCTTGTTTCGGTAGAGCCAATCCTGTGCAAAACTTGCCAGGGTAACTGAATAGATATATAGGCCGATATGTATCAGCGTAAACCAGCCGAAAAATCGTTGCAGTGTTTCGATGTCGGTCATTTTTTGATCCTTCGGTGAAGAGAATGGGCAGTGGTCTATTGTTGAAGTGGAAATCACCAGCGATAGACGTTGAGGCTTTGGAAATATATCAGAATGAAAACCGATTGATTATTGAAATTCGCTCAATCAGGTTCAATTATGCGGCTTTGTTGGTTAAAATAATTATGCTGACAGACGGAGTCTTCCAGAAAACGTTGCGATAACCAGAAAGGGCCCAGGATGTTCAACAAGCTTGGTCAGATGAAGGATTTGATTCGCGACGCCGGCCGCATGCGAGAACTGATGAAAGAGGCTTCGGAATCACTGGCCAGGCTTCAGGTCACTGGCGAATCTGCATCTGGAAAGATAAAGATAACGATGTCTGGAAAAATGGAGTTGGAGTCGGTGAAAATCGATCCTTCGGTGATTGGAAGTGTTCCTGTCAACGAGCTTGAAGGAATGGTTTTCTATGCCATCAACGATGCTCTGACCAAAGTCAGGCAAGAGGCTACCAAACGAATGGCTCTCGTCACGGGTGGAGAATCACTTCCAGGTTTGGACCAGATCATTTAATCAATTGGCGAGCTATGGAAACGGATTCCGGCCACGAGGGAGTCGTTGAGCGACTTGTGGAATTATTGGGACGTTTGCCGGGCCTTGGTGCCCGGTCGGCTGAACGTCTGGCGCACCACATGCTCAAGGCTCCTGCTGAAGAAACCCTGGCTCTGGCCGATGCCATCCGAGCCATCAAGGAACGTATTGGTTATTGCACCCAGTGCCATCACCTGACCGATGCCGGTCAAGCTCTGTGCCATATCTGTCGCGATCCCAGACGCGACCAGACAGTGATCTGTGTGGTTGAACAACCGAGAGATCTGCTTGCGCTAGACCGCTCAGGCAGTTATCGCGGTCTTTATCATGTGCTTCTTGGGCGACTTTCACCTCTTCATGGAATGGGGCCCGAGCAACTTCGCCTTCAGACACTTGTTGACCGAATTGTAAAAAATGGTGTGAAGGAAGTCATTTTGGCGACAAATCCGAATCTAGAGGGTGATGCCACTGCAGTGTTGATCTCTCAGCGTCTTGAAAATTTTGATATAGTTATTACCAAATTGGCACGCGGATTGCCTTCTGGAGGTTTTCTGGAGTTTGCCAATCGCGAGATGCTGGCAGACGCCATGGCTGGCCGAAGGCCGTATTGATTCAGGTGTGGATTTCAGTTCAAGGTTGATCGAGGCAGCTGGCCATGTCGATGCGGATGGATCTTTCTCAGAGCATGAGAACCGAGATGCGCATGAAGATGGCGCCTCGGATGATCCAGTCAATGGAAATTCTGCAGATGCCCATTATGGCATTGCAGGAAAAGATCGATCAGGAGCTGAACGATAATCCTCTGCTGCTTGACGTGGCAGAGGCTGATCCTGGCGAAGCAGAGGTATTTAAGCCAGAGTCGGCAAGTGTCGATGTGGAATCAGGTGCTGAATCGCTCACTGAAGCCACAGATATTCCAAAGCCTGATGATCAGAAAAGTGTGACTTCTGAAGCGGATCCACAGTCTGATTCGTCGATTGATGATGAATTTTATGATTTTGATGACCATTTCCGTGAGAATTCCCTGAGTCGGTCAGCGATCGATGAGCTTTCCGAGCGGCGATATGAAGCCTTGATGAACGCCGCAGACCGGCCACAGACATTGGAAAGCCATCTTGAAGAACAGTTGGCTTTGCTTGATCTGCCAAATGAACAGCGGCAAATGGCTGAATTTATCATCAACAATCTTGATGAACGCGGGTACCTCGCAGTGAGCGTTTTTGAGATTGCACGAGAGAGTGGCCATGCCGTACGGCCCACAGAGGCGGAAGATGTTCTCAAGATCGTGCAGACTTTCGACCCGCCAGGTGTGGCTGCCAGAAACCTGAGAGAGTGCCTGCTTCTGCAGATACCTGACGACCATCCTCAGGCTGGTGGTCTGCGAATTCTGATTCAGAATCATCTGGAAGACATTCAGCACAATCGATTACCGCTGATTGAGCGAAAAACAGGCATTTCGATTGCACAGATTCGTGAACTGATTGAAGTGATCCGACGCCTGGATCCACGGCCAGGTTCACAATTCATTACCAGCCAGAATGAATTCGTTGTGCCTGACTTCACTTTAGAAGAAAAAGAAGGCGGCGGATATGTCGTTCGACTCGTTGACGATTCGCTTCCCACGCTGGGTGTTTCACGCACTTATGCCAAACTGGCACGAGACCGGGGTCTTGATGGGCAGACTCGTGAATATCTCCAGCGAAAACTGCAGTCGGCAAGGTGGTTAATTGAGGCAATTGAGCAACGCCGAGCTACCCTCCAACGCGTCGCTCAGGAGATTGTTGATCATCAGCAGAAATTCATTGAACTGGGCGATGAGTATCTTGAACCGCTTAAAATGCAGCAGATTGCTGACCGGGTAGGCATGCACGTCACAACCATCAGCCGGGCGGTTGACGATAAATGGATCAGCACACCGCGTGGCATTTTCGCCCTTAGGCGATTTTTTACCAGTGGCACAACCACTGCTGATGGCGAAGAAGTGGCCTGGGACATTATCAAACAAAAAATGTCTGACCTTATTGCCAAAGAAAATAAAAAATCGCCTCTGTCTGACGAGGACATAAAACTGGCCTTTGAAAACGAGGGTGTCAAAATTGCCCGACGAACTGTAACGAAATATCGTGAGGCACTTCACATACCTTCAAGCCGCCAGCGCAAGGAATATTCTTAGATACTCTCGGTTTTCTTGAGTTAATACTGTTCATTTGTTAATATAATTAATTATCCTTCAATCAAGGTGATTTTTCCAATGAAAAAACTTGTTTCAGGCCTGCCTGCTTCACTGAATCGCTATTGGTCGGAACTAGAAGATTCAGGGCATGCCCTGTGGCTGGTTAAGGACAGCAAAAGCCGTCGATTGATTGAGTTGCAGAAGCCGGGAATGGCTGTTATTGATCTTCCGGGCTGGTGCCGGCTCATGCTTGCCCAAAGTGGGCTTCTTCAGATTAGATTAATAGAAGATTGGCAGCAACTTGCCCTGTTGCGACTGGCCCTGAGTGACTCCCGGTGTCAGGGTATAACATTTTTTCGGCAGGCATTGGAGTTTCCAGGCAGTCAGAAGCGACTTCTGGTGCAAATCCACCAGTTGATTCAGAGACAACTTTTTCCTGAATTAGCCCTTGAATCAGGTGTCTCTGACGAGTTGGCCCAACTTCGCCAAATTTACGAGCAACTTCAGCAGCAGTCATATTTGTGCGACGAGCACACTATTCTGGCCAGATTCATTGAACTACAGCATGAGCCTGCACTCTTATCTACAATCCATAACTGGGTTTCAAACCTGAATAATGGGTCCGTGAATCAACCTGTGATTGCAATTCCACGTGCAGATCAATTTTCGGGTTTGGCCCTGGCAATAACCCTGCCACTTTGTGATGTGGTTCGGCAATTGCAGGTTGGCCTTGCCATGCAGCAATTTGGTCCGAATGAGATATTTTTAAAGGCCTTTGAAACTTGGATGATGGCAGGCGGTAATTTTGAAAATATCGCACTGGATCAGCCAGATCTGCATTCAGAAGTAAAACATTTTCAATTCGGGAATCAGGCCTCTGAAATATCATCAGTTCTGACAATCATCAGGAAGATACGTGATGAAAACCCGGCTACCCGGGTGGTTGTTTACACACCGGGAGGCAGGCAGGAGGCAGATTATGTGAGCTCGGCACTGCGGCGGGCTGGAATTTCTCATGCCGGCCCTGGAACTGCACTGGTTGAGAAACCGGAAGTACGAACAGCCCTTGATATTGCAAATGCTGTTCGCGATGACTGGCCTGCAACAGATCTTGTTGATCTTCTGAGAAATCCAGCATTTGAATTCGAACAATTTCCTGGCGGGTTCACAAGGCGAGATATAAATCGGCTGGCAGGCGACATACAGCAACTGGGTGAAGTCAATGGTATATATCAGATTCGTGAAAGCCTTTATTATCAGTGGGATGAGGCTGAAAAATTTCGACTGGCGCCTCCTCCGTCAGATTTTCAACGACATACGATGGACATGCTTGCCGGTATTCAAATAATCGCTACAGCATCAAAGGACGAAAAGACCTGGTCAGAATGGGCGGTATGGTTGCGTGAAATGCTATTTCGATTATTGGGAATTGCATTTTCAGAAAGGCTGGGCGATTTTTGGCAGATTCTTGATGAATATGGAGAAATGGAAAAAAACTTATCGGGAAAATTGTGGAGCCTATCCGCGTTTCTGAAAGAAATACAATTGGCTGTTGAACAGCGAGTGATAAGCCCTGCCCCGGATAATGCCAGCGAAGTAGTGCTATATCATGGTGAACTACCTGAGTTTTCTGTAGCTGGTGAATGGGTTTGCTGCGGTATGGTAGAAGGATATTATCCAAACAGAAAAAGGCTCAGGGAGGGTCTTCGCAAAGGAAAATCAAAGGAGGAGATGCAGGATTTTGAATTAAACTGTTTTGCCGAACTTGGTGGACATGCGTTTCAAAGGTTAGTTTTTACAAGCTCGAGGATAAATAATGCTGGTGACGAGGTTTATCCATCCGGGCTCTTAGATTCTCTCCCTGTTTCTGAATTTAATCGAATTCAATGGGGTAATGATCAAGCAGCAGCATGTCTGACTGAAGAGGCAAGCCGATTTTTCAGACGGGGCGTAACTCTTTTCAAAACAAGATTGACTGGTGATTCCCGGTATCTTGGCTTAATCTCGGGTGATTCGGCAACCGGGCGTCTGAGCGAATACTTTAATCAGGATTATGGGTTTAGCCCGACATCGCTTGAATCTGCATCGCTTTGCCCGTTTCAGTTTTTTGCATCACAGGTATTAAAAATCAGCGAGAATGAAATCAGCGATGATCTTGAGACAGATTACCTGCTGGAAGGAAATATCATCCACGCAGTGCTTGAAGATATTCATAAATGCTTGCCCGAGCTTTCTAACAGAAATCTTGATGAGATTGGCTCGCATATGCCCCAGGTTATCGATCAGTATTTTGAAGCATCGGATCGGGTGAAGCAGTCTGTTGCAACACTCGCACGGTGGAAAATTCAGCGAAGGCGTCTTGAGCATCGCCTGCTTGGCTATGTTGAGCAACTTGAAAAACAAATTGAAAAGGACTCCAGGCAGTATTCATCGACTGGCCGAGTTTTTGGGGTTGAACTTAACACGCGAGATTCTGGATGTATTGTAAAACCTCTGGTTCTGGAAGATTCTCAGACGGGGACCGTATTAAAAATACATGGCCGTATTGATAGAATCGATCAATTCACTGAAGGAGAGAATACATTTGTTCGGATTATCGATTATAAAAGTGGTGGCAAAATACACAGGTCTGAGGTAGTCAAGCGAATACATCTGCAACTACCAATATATGCAATGATGCTTGACGGCTTGAAAATTAAGCAGAAGCTGTCTGAAAAACAAATTGAATTTCAAGTGAATGATGCAGGCTTCTGGTATTTGAAAAGATCTGCGGGTGGCTACCAATCCATAAGTCCAATGCTTTTTGAAAAAAATGAGAAGTTTGATGTGAAACAATTTTGGCCGGAATTTAAAGAATTAATAGTGTTGCTTGTTCAAAAAATTAGAAATGGTGAATACATGATTCGCCCGAAGGTGCCAAAATGTGAGGAGAAATGCCCGATGATGGAGGTCTGCCGGATTCAGGAAATCCGGAATTATCCAGAAATGGGTTAAAAACTCGTAGTGCTCTCAAGAATTAACGTAAATTCAATCGAGGCAGAAATGGCATTTACACCTGATGGTCAGCAGAAAACTGCAATAGAAACCATGCATACGAGTGTGGTTCTGACAGCCGGGGCAGGCTGTGGTAAAACCGGTACTCTGGGTGGTAAATTTATTGCTGCTATCGAAAGCGGCATTGAGCCAGGTGCAATTGCTGTATTGACATTTACAAAAAAGGCAGCGGCCGAACTTCGTTATAGAATCCGCGAGGAGTGTATCGAAAAAGCCAGAATATCAGGAAATTCAGAAATTAACTGGGAACTTATTGCATTTTGTATTGATGGTGTAATTATTTCAACATATCATTCGTTTTATGAAGAACTTTGCAGGGAATATGCTGAAGAGCTGGGAATTGACCCTGACTTCAAACTTATTGACCAGAGGATTGCGCAGGGACTGCTGGTACAGGCGGCAAGGATGGCCGTGAAGAACAGGCTCGCAACCGATGACGACAATGTGATTGAATTTGCTGCCCGCCACAGGCTTGAAACACTTGTCAAAGAACTCTGCATATTAGTCAGCAAGATAGAAGAAGGAAGACTAACGGATTTAAGCAGAACAAGCCCAGAAGAGTGGGTTGAACGCTGGGAGAAACTGGCAGAGTCAGCAGCGGGTGCAGCTTTAGATAAGTATTTGTCGATATTAAACGGGATTACAAAATACGAGAGGAAGGGGCTTAATAAAAATCAGAGAGAAAAAATGGCTGAACTTGATGAAATTATCGTTCAATACGTTAACAGTAATCCGGTTGTACTTATTGAAATGGTCCACTCGACAATTGGAAAACTTAATCCATCAGACCCGGTATTGAAAGAGCTTTTCATTGAGTATAAAAGGATTCGGGCAGACGAGTCTTTTTCATTATTGCAATCAGATTCGGAATTGTTAAATTTGGCCGCACGCGAAACAACATTACTGTCCGCTCTGGCAATAGACACCAAAGCGTTTTATCAGCAGGCCAAAATGGCCAGGCGGGTGGTTGATTTTGATGACCTGATGGAACTGGCCGAACGCCTGACAGAAATGAGCCAGAAAGCTAAAGGTGGAGTTAATAACCGATTCAGGCTTCTTTTAATTGACGAATTTCAGGATACAGATTCACGTCAGGCTCGAATTCTGAGAAATCTGACTGGTGAAGAATTCAATAACGGCAGGCTGTTTGTTGTTGGCGATAGTCGCCAGGCGATTTATCGATTTCGTGGTGCCAGGCCTGAAGAGCTAGACGAGCTTCAGAATGCCGTTTCCCCTGCCGGACGACAATATTTGATAAATAATTATCGAAGTCGTCGCCAGATCATTCGGTTTGTTAACCATCTTGAGCGAATCCTATATAGTGGGATGAAGCCGCTAGAACCGGGATTGACGCATGAAAAAGCAATCGAAGCATCATCGCCAGCAGTGACTTTTCATTGGACGTTGACACAGAAAAAGAATAAAGAATCAGCAGAATTTCACGAAGTTGCTGAGTCAAACTTGGATGTCAGAACAGAAGCCAGATTGCTGGCAGAATATATCAAGAAGTTAACCGAAAAGAAGTTTGAAGTTGGGGCAAGAAAGAATGAAATGCGGCCGGTTCAGCCCGGAGACATTGTCTTCCTCAGTCGAAATCGCACCCACTGGTCAATTTATGAAAAAGCCCTGCGTAAAGTTCATCTTGAGCCATATCTGGAAACAGACAGTGGACTTTTTTCACGACAGGAGATTCGAGACCTTGTGAACTTGCTGGCATTGGTTGAGAATCCTACGAATGACTTGCTTTTAGCTGCGGTTTTACGCGGGCCTTTTGGTGCGATCACTGATGAAACCCTGTTTTGGCTTGCAGAAAAGGAGCATGGTATAGCTTTATCAGAGGCTTTCTGGCGAATGGATTTTGCCGATTTTGATGAAGTTTCAGCGGATCAGGCAGATGCCCTTGATGGCCTGAGAGCCCTGCTGAGAAGTCTCGCGCAGGCGAAAACTTTGCTTGCCCCCAGCCGGGTGGTGGAAATGGCTTTGGAACGAACGGCCTACGAACAGATAATCAGGGAAATTTCATTTCGGGAAAAAGATAACAGAGCTCTGCAAAATCTTGATGTGTTGGTGAATGATGCCCGCACGTTTGATCAGGATCCTGATTTTGGCTGGCAGGCTATGATCCGTCAATGGCTGGCTGATATGGAAGGCGGTAAGGTGAATGAAGCAGTTGTTGAACCGCCTCGTGATCGAATTCGGTTTTTGACAATCCATTCAGCCAAGGGCTTACAATTTCCGGTGGTGGTGATGGTCGGCCTGAATGCAGCTGAGCGGAATGATACTTCCAGCTGGATAATTCATCCTGAACAAGGTCTTGTCACAAAGTCGCGAACGATTGACTCGGATGAATACGGTGGTGGCAAAAATCATATTGCCTGGCAACTGGCAAAATCTGCCAATAAAGTCGGCGAATCCAAGGAAATAGACAATTTGCTCTATGTGGCGGCGACCCGTGCTGAGGATCATCTAATTATATGTGCACCTTTTAAAGTTGAAGACCAGAATGACGACTTGATTGCCAGAGGTGAGTTATTGAAACGAGTTGAACTGGCATTTGACCTGAGATCTGGTAAGCCGAGAAACGACATTGGCGATAATCAATTGGTTGGTGTCGTCATTCAGCATGCCGAGGATTAATTTTCTTTAAATGATTTTATCAATATTATTTGGAGATCGTCATTTAATCAGAATGAAGCGTAGAAAAGATAACCCTTACACTAAAAAATGCAAAAGTCGGTTCGCATTTCGAATTATTTGAATTATGGTTGCAGAAGCGATTCATTGGCGTATTTAAGTACGTGAGTGGATCCACCTTCAACAAAAAACGGAGTAGAAAGATGAGACCCTTCTCCAAAGGTTCCCTCACGCTTTTCGGTCTTGCACTGGGCTATACTGTTTTCGGGACAGGCATGGTGGCCGTTCCTGCTCAACAGACTGTTTCGCCCTATTACACGGCACCCGGCAACTATGGTACCAGCTACGGTAGAGCCAGCTATGGTTCGGTCCGTACGCATAGTAATTACGGTCCGCCAACATATGGTCGTGGCCTTCGGCCTTATGCTGTCGCCAATAATCAGTGGGGTCGGGGAATTTGGGGGCAGGCCACAGGCCCGGCACCTGTTCCGAACCCGGCACCATACACTTATCAGGGTCGCTACCAAACCTGGGCAGACCCCCGACAACAGGCTGCCCGGCAATTGCCACCCGCCCCACCAATTGGTGCATACGCGCCAACACTCGGACCGGGATACGGCACACGCCGTCCAACAGCTTATTGATAATCTGGTCTGGTAGTTTCCACATTCGAAACTGCGAAAGACTGATCAATTTTGAATTCCTCCCGAATTTGCTATAGTTGGTAGATCAATCCTGAAAGAATCTTTCGGGTTTGGAATCACCAGATAGTCACTTTCGGGATGAGTTCGAGATCATGTCAGACACGATTCCACTGGTTGCCAGGGTACGTCAGAATCAACCAAGACCCCGCGTTGAAGATGTTGCGGGAACGGTCCGTCGCCTCATTCTTGAAAGTAAAATTCGCGATCGCGTTCCAGCAGGCGGCCGCATCGCCGTCGGTGTGGGCAGTCGTGGTATTCACTGCATTCAGATTGTTGCCAGAACTACAGTTGACACATTAAAAGAACTTGGATTTAAACCTTTTATTAAGGCAGCCATGGGTTCACATGGTGGTGCAACGGCCGAAGGCCAGAGAGAGCTGCTGGCTGGTTATGGCATTACACCCGAAAGTATGGGTGTCGATGTACTTACCGGCCTTGAAACTCTGGTGCTCGGAAAAAGCCCGATTGGCCTGCCAATTTATTTTGATAAGGATGCTTATGAAGCCGATGGTATCATCTGCCTGAATCGAATAAAGCCGCATACCGATTTCAGGGCCAACTTCGAGTCGGGCATTCTGAAAATGATGGTGATAGGCTTTGGCAAACAGCGAGGCGCCGAGCAGATTCACAAACTCGGCCTTCGAGGCATGAAGGAAGTCTTGCCGGCCGTTGGTAAGTTTTTACTTGAAAATACCAAATTCAGCCTTGGTCTGGCGATTCTGGAAAATGTTGACGACCAGCCGGCAGAAATCATACCGCTTGAGCCTGATGAAGTCCTGGCCAACGAGCCGCAATTGCTGGAGAAAGTTCGATCACTGATGGGGCGTTTACCGTTTGACCAGATCGACGTTCTGGTTGTCGGCGAAATTGGCAAGAACTATTCAGGCGCTGGCATGGACCCGAATGTGATTGGGCGACTGATGGTGGAAACACAGGCTGATTTTGAGAAACCGCTGGTCACGCGTCTTGTCGTACTTGATGTGAGTGAAGAAAGCCACGGCAATATTGTGGGTGTAGGTTTTGCCGACCTGTGCACTCAACGTCTGGTTGATAAAATTGACCATGTACCATTCCATATTAACGTGATTACCAGTTGCTTTCTGGAACGGGCGAGAATTCCGATTACCCTCCCAACAGATGCTGAAGTTCTGGAGACCGCTGTCCAGACGTGTTGGCGAATTGAGCCCGCAGACGTGAGAATGGTTGTAATTCCTAATTCATTGGAATTAAGTACTTTATATGTGTCACAGGCGATGGCGGCTGATGTGAAAGCCAACCCCGACCTTAGCTTTGAAAGCAGCTTTGTCAGGCTGCCTCTGGATGATAAAGGTTTCCTGAATCAGGAATCTCTGTTTCCTGAAAGCGTGCGTGGGCGTCGTAAATCTGGCGGTCATCATTGACCATGTGGGAAAAGAAGATTATCGAAAAGCCCCCTGCCCCTGTTCGCCTTTTGGCACTGGATGTGGACGGAACCATCCTGAACCCACAAAGCCAGCTTGAAGAGTCGGTTCGCAGGGCAATCAGCCAGGTGGTTGAAGCCGGTGTGAAAGTAGTGCTTTGCACGGGCCGGCGGTTTCGTCGGGCCAGGGCTATCGCAGACATGCTTGAGCTTGATTCCCCAATGGTCACCAATTCCGGGGCGCTGGTCAAATGCCCTCGTTCAAACCAGACGCTCTGGTCTGCAACCCATTCTACCTCAGGTTTTAAAACGATTATTTCCCTCTTTCGAGAGCACAATCGGCCGATTCTCAGTTTTCTGGATACACCGCCGGAAGAGCCTGACTTCGTAACCGCCTCTTACCCATCTGGTTGTGCCCTTTTTGACCGTTATTTGGCTGAAAATCTGGCTTTTGGCCAGGTGGTGCCAAACTGGCTTGATCGACCGGGATCGGACCTGGGGCATTTTCATCTCTGTGCCGCAGGCAATCGTGAGCAGATGCAGCAGATTGCTGATCAACTCAATCTAGAACACCCTGGCCGTTTTCAGATCTTTGTGCAAAAAAGCCCTGCTTATGTCGCGTGGATGTGTGAAGTGCTGCGGCACGATGCCAACAAATGGACGGCCCTGAAAACACTCGCCGACTCATGGCAGATCAGGCCTGAAGAAATTTGTGCTGTGGGCGACGATGCCAATGATATTCCAATGATCAGTCATGCCGGATGGGGCGTGGCGATGGGCCACGCCGAGCCCTTTGTTCATCAGCATGCCAACTGGTCTTGCCCTGCCAACACGGAAAATGGACTGGTTCAGGTGATTCAAACTCTGTTATCGGCTTACTGATCAGGGATTCTGCTTGCACATGGGCAATCTAAAAAAGATCGATAGTCAAGGTTCTGTTTCACTGGAATCTCAGCCTCATGGCTGGCCGAGTTCAATAGCGCCGAGTTGGTCTTATGAGCCGGGATATGATCAGGCCCTGCTTGAAACCTGGCTGTTTAAGCTCAGGAAAGAGCGATATATTTCCCGGCTTTCTTCAAAACAACACGATTTTTTTGTCGCCGAGATCGCCGACGCAGTGCATGTGATTGCCACCGACTCTGAAAATCGTGTGCTTTTGGTTCGACAATTTCGCGTAGGCTCGCGTACCGACAGTCTGGAAACGCCCGGTGGCTTGATAGACCCAGGCGAAGATCCTCTGGTTGCTGCCGCCCGCGAACTTGTGGAGGAAACGGGCTACCGTGGAGAAAATCCACGGTTGATTGGTGCTTTCTGGTCGCTGCCAAGCCTGGGAACCAGCCGAATCTGGACCGTAGTCATCGAAAATGTTGTGAAAGTTGCCGAACCGCATGGTGACCCGACCGAAGAACTGCAATTGGAATGGCAAAGCCCGGTGGAAATTCCAAGGCTGATTACCCTGGGAGATATCCACCATGGCTGTGTTATCACGGGATTAATGGTTTGGCTGATGGGTATGGAACTGCCAAAAGGCTCTTCCCAGGTTGGGTGAAGAGCCCACCGGCATCATTAAAACCGATACATTCGAATTCAACCAAAAAAGTCGAATCGCAAACGATTTTAAGATTGGAAAAAATGTGGTAAATTAGAAGAAATACGTGGATTCTGATCGAAAATCCCGACCGAGGTTGAGTGATGGAAAAAGCAATCTGTCTGATCACCGCGATATTGGCCGCTCTCCTGGCATTTCTGATGATTGCCGATGCAGCCATAGGCTTCCCGTTCGGCAAAGCCAACATCGTTGTGGATATTTTGATTGCCCTTGGTGCAGCTCTTATCATATGGCAATCAATCTCGACTTCTAAAGAATTTCGCTGATTTGATCTGGTAGAATCCGGATCACTGTTTTTTGATTCTAATGAAGGTAATGGACAGTTGCTCTGAAGCGGCTGCCCATTTTTTTTTGAGATAGAGAAAATGAACAGTCATCACGAGATTCCATCAATTAGTCGACTTGCCGGCCCGGCACTGATTAGCACCGAGCTGAAAAAAAAGCTGACGACTGATCTGGAAAACAGTTTGCAAGGCTGGTGGCCTGAAGATCTTAACGAATACCTGATGAATTCGTATCGTGTTGATGTTCGAGCCAGATATGCCGGGCGCGAGTTAGCCAACCCGTTTGGCAAGGGATCGGGGCAATTGACGATGACTCCCCATCAGATTTCCGAAGCTGCCGATGCCGGTTTGGGGTTTGCCATTTTGAAAACAGTGATTGCCCAGGACCAGTCAGGGCAGCAAAGCATGTCGGCGTGGGCCATTCCCGAAGCAAGAATGGTTGTTGAGCCAATTCATGCTGTAACATCAGGGCGGCAAGGCTGGACAGTCACCTGGAAAGGGAGGGGGTGGAGCCGGTCGTGTGACGATTATCGGGAATTGTTTAGCGTAAGTCTGAAAATTGCTGAAAAATCAGATCTTTATATCGCTCCTTCCGTGAAATTTCATTTGCCCGGTGATCTCGAAGGGATCTGGAAAACATCAGAATATGAATATGTTCTTGGGAAACTTAATGGAATATGGCAGAGTTCATCTTATGCAGGCCAACCCATGCCGATCGAAAAAGATTTTTCGCCAACTCTGGCCGGTGATGATCGCTCAAGGCACGAAGAGGTGATCATTCGATGGCTTAATGAAATTTTGCCAATTATGCGTAAATGCTCTCCATCGCCATTGAAGATAGGCATGAAACTGATGAATGCACTTGGCCCAATTGCATTTCAGGAAAGATTACTGCGACATACGCTCGAATTGAATCAATCAGCTGATTTTCTGGTTTATGGTAATAGGCTTTTTGATCCGGGCCGAATTTTTGAAGATCATTGTGGAGTAGCTTATGGCGGTCCTGATTTAAGCGACAGAAATATTTATGTTCTTGAACAATGTCAAAATGCAATCCGCAAATCAAAAATCGAAGTCAGTGGTACGGGAGATATAGGCTCAGGCCGTACGGCAGTTGAATATGGCATGAGAGGGGCCACATCAGTACAACTTCATACATACTTTCAAATACCAGAAAATGATAAAACTGGAAGTGGTGTGAAACGACTCCGTCGAAAGATGGCCCGACTCATATTTGATCCGGCAACCGGTCTGGTCGCGTGGCTGCTGCATGCAAGATTCAACTGGAACATGATCAATAAAAATGAAATGACATGTTGGCTTGATCTTGGTCAGTTAAAACTGGATCAATTGCAATCGGCTGGAAATTAGAATCATCAATGGCTAAGGCCACGACGGGCAAGACGCATGCGAAACTGGTCGAGTGCGACCGCCCCGACTATGATCAGACCAATCAGTATGTCCTGCGTGGCATTTGGAATTCCCGCATGAACACAACCGCTGCGGAGCACTCTCATTATCAGTGCACCAATCAGGGTACCCAGAATTGAGCCTTCACCTCCCGCCAGCGATGCTCCTCCGATTACTACTGCGGCAATCACTTCAAGTTCTAGCCCTGATGCCACGACCGGGTCGCCCGTCCCATTCATTTCCGCAAATTGCATTAATCCAGCCAGGCCGGTCAACAAACCGCAGATGGTATAAACCGAAATCTTCACCATGCCGACGCGAATGCCGCAGAGCCTGGCAGTCGCCTCGTTTGAGCCGATAGCGACAACATATCGTCCCCACGTGGTTTTTCTCAGTGATATCCAAACCAACAAGGCGACCAGCATTAATAACCAGACGGCGAATGGCACTGTTGTTAGTATTTTGCCAAGTGGCGCAGGAAATCCTTGCGTAAATAATTGAAACCTGGGACCGGTTTCAATGGCCATGATTTCACTCAGCCATGTTGGTTTCAATTCCGTTGGAAAATAAACAGCGGTGTTTTTTCCAAGTAGTTTTGCCGAACCTCTGAAAATCTGTAACGTACCAAGTGTGACAATAAATGGCAAAAGCCCAAGCCTGTCGATTGCAATTCCATTAATCATTCCGCCAGATGTACTGACAAGCAAACCGACTATAAAGCAGCAGGCCATTGGCCAGTGATAGTCTCGCCCCATTAATGATGTGACCACGGTGACAAGTGCAACCTGCGAACCAACAGATAAATCAATACCACCTGAAATGACAACCAGAGTCATGCCAAGGGCTGATAATCCTACTATGACAGACTGCACTGCAATTGTTCTGAAATTAAACTCGGTTAGGAAAGTGTTTTCATTTCGTGTAAGCCAGGCAAAAAGTGTAATTGCAATCAGCAAGCCGGCAAATGGTCCACCTGCGGCTAAAATGGCTGAAATTCTTGTGAGACGCGGGTTATTATTTATTGAATTCTTCATGATCTTTAGTGTATGTTTTTATGTGATTGTATTTCACTGAAGCCACTTGTTGCCAGATGCATGACAGATTCTTCAGTCCATTGCTTAATTGGTCTGATTTCAGAAAGTCTGCCAGAATGCATGACTGCAAGACGATCGCAAAGCCCGAAAAGCTCAGGTAGATATGAGCTGATCAGAATAATTGCTTTGCCTTCACTGGCCTGCTGTCGAATTAATCGATATATTTCAACTTTGGCTCCGACATCCACTCCACGCGTTGGCTCATCGAGAATTAAAATTTTGGATTGCTGGCTGAAAAGCCGGGCAAGTGCAACTTTTTGCTGATTCCCGCCAGAAAGTCGCTGAACGGCTTGATTTGGCGAATTGCATTTTATTGACAGGGTCTTGATCCAGTTTTTGGTGTTTTCTCCAGTTTTTCGATTTGAAATGAAGCCAAGTCGGGAATATTTAGAATAAACTGGATAATGAATGTTCGCTTCGATGGATCGTGTCAAAGCCAGGCCTTCTCCGGCACGGTCTTCACTCAATAAACCTAGACCGCGACTCAATCGCTGACGAATGCTGATTTTATTATTAATTGAATTATTATATAATTTCATTTCACCTGTTTTATGTCGGTCAAGACCCATGATTACCCGAGCCGTTTCTGTACGGCCCGAGCCAATTAATCCGGCAACACCCAGGATCTCTCCAGCTCTCAATTGAAATGAAACAGATTCAGGCAGGTTAGTTCCTGAAAGCTCTCTTGCTTCAACTGCAAAAGTAGTGTCTGGAAATATTGTTTCATTCGGCTTGGGATAAATGTCGTCGATTGGTCGTCCGACCATTGCTGAGATGATCGACCCTGTATTCCACTCAGCTTTTTTTGCCACACGAACGAGTTGGCCATCGCGAATAACGGCTATGCGATCGGCCACTCGATTGACTTCTTCAAGCGCATGGCTGATAAAAACAATGGCCATACCCCGATTTTTCAAACGATCAATTGTTTGAAAAAGTTTGCGGGTGTCGGCTTCACTCAGGCTGCTTGTGGGCTCATCCAGCAGGAGTATCCTGGCCTCTGAAGCAAGTGCTCTGGCAATCTCAACAATTTGACGAATTCCAGGCGTCAATTGCCCCACTGTAGTGTTTAAATTTAAAGTGCCATGATCAAGTTCAGCCAGAATTGCCTGGCAACGCTGTCGCGACGCCTTGAGGTTGATCCATCCCTTGCGAGTAGGCTCGCGCCCGAGCATGATGTTGGCCTCGACTGACAGGTGAGGCGCCAGGCAAAGCTCCTGGTGCACTATAGCCACGCCTGATTGCAATGCATGGCGTGGGTTTCGCGGACGAAAAGGTTGACCCCCAAGAAGCATCGATCCTGAATCAGCCTGAATCTGCCCGCTGATAATCTTCAAAAGTGTACTTTTGCCAGCACCATTTTCACCGACGATCGCAAGGCATTCGCCCCCTTTCATTTCAAGGTCCAGCCCTGACAGCGCAAGGGTTGGGCCAAATTGCCTGGAAATCTCACTGAGTACGAGTTGAAATGCAATTTGCGGCTGTGACATTTCGATTATTTGCGGGCAGTCAGGCCCATGGAGTCCAGAACTCTCAGCATTCCAAGTGTACTGGATTCATTCGGGCAAAAGACGCCGTCAATCTGGCCCCGATAACGGGCGATCAGGTTTTGTGAAGCCTGCTGGGCTGAATCGGCGGTGGCACCGGCATATTGATCATTTGAGAGATAGGAAATACCCGGGAATTCTTTGGCGATGGTATCGGTGAAGCCTTTTTCCCGTTCGTCGGTGCTGGCCGAACCAACATTATATCGTAATAGAATGATACGACCTTTGCCACCAAGGGCTTCACCAAGTCTTTTAGCGGCAATCACTCCCCCGTTGTAATTATTAGTGGCGACGTAACCTGCTATTTTTTTCGATTCCAGAGCCGAGTCAAAAATTATTACAGGCATGCCTTTGGCGATTGCCTGTTCCACTGGTTCAACCAATGCTCGGGCATCGAGAGGAGCAAGGATCATGCCATCGACATTTGTCGCAATTGCGCTCTGTACTAACTTTATCTGGTCGGCCCTGTCGTCTTCTTTTGTCGGACCCTGCCAGATGATCTCCATATCGCCCAGTTCAGCCGCAGCTTTGGCAGCCCCGGCGTGCACAGCCTTCCAGTGTTCGTGGGTGGTTCCCTTCGGAATTACCATCACACGAAAGGCCTTTTCTTTTTTACCTGAGGCTTTGCTGTCAACAGTGTGTTCCAGCTTGGGCGGAAGCACAAGATCTTTCATCTCGGGTTTGTCGATGGTTTCAGGCGTGATCAGGTGCTCGCCAGTGCCGATGACGGCTTCAACTGGCTTTTTTCGCAGGGAATTACTGATAGCCATAACCGATTTATAGCCCATCTGAAATGGGTCTTGCAGAATCAGGCCCTGTATTTTGCCCTGACGCATCGCCTCAACCAGCGGTGGACTGCCATCGAAACCAACAAAGACAACGCTCTTACCGTTTGAATTTGGAGAAACAGAGGCCGCAGGGTTAGTCGGTGATTGAACATTCGGTTCGGATTTCTGACCACCACAGCCGGCAAGCACACTGAAGAGACCTGATAAACAACATTTCGAAAGGTGGCGTCGGTGCAACTTGTGATTTTTCATGGGTTGGCTTTATGCCTTAGAACTGGGTGCATTGATAGCAAAGTGGAATGTTCTTTATTGAAAAATATCACAACCGATCGGAAATCTAAAGTCAAGCAACGTGATTTTCTCACGATAGTTACTGCTTCGTGGCGAATTATGAACTTGGGGAGCTGGAATCTGATTTGAAGACAAAATATCTCGCCATGCTGAAGCTAATTCCGGTGGCCAGTACGATGCCAACCAGTGCCGCAGCCAGTTTGTGATCATTAAAGAAAGTGATCTTCGTTGGCAACCACAGGCGAATCAGAAGACTCACGCCGATGGCCAGGGCATTGCCCATGGCATAAGTCAGATATTGCCGAACGATGGAAGCGTTTTTGCGTGCATCGTTGAAGGTGAGCCGACGATTTAGCAGAAAGTTCCATGTCATTGCCAATGTGACAGCCAATAAGCCTGCCAGAGCCAGGTCGAATGTGCCACCAATCAGCGGAACTGAAATCTGATTTAAAACTGTATTGCGAAATAATTCCTGAAAAACAGCATAGCTTGTCAGATCTACAAACATTCCTGAAAAACCGACTGCGCAGAATTGGATCAGTCGTGATGCATTGCCAAATCGGTGGTCAATATAAGATTTGATGAAGCTCAGTTCGGTGCGGCCTGGCATTCCCGGCTTGCCAACTGCTGGCCGTCCTGCAACTGAATCTGCAAGATAAACACGTCGATCTTGTGGCACCCTCAGTTGAAGTTCAACAGATAGCCATCGGCCTGCCGGCCTCAGTGTGACGGGGCGATGACTGAATGCAGGCTTGCGCAGGAGCATCGTACGCGCGTCGGGTGCTATACATGTTGTCAAAAAGGTGATGAACCTGCCGAGAAGCGAGTTGATCGGGCCAGTTTCAGCCTGTGGACCAATCACGATGTCGGATTTATGAGAGTCGAGCAACGCCAGTGCTTCTTGAATCCATTGCTCCGAAGGAGTGCTGCTTGATTCATATAAGAGAAGATATTGGCAATTCAGTTTCTCAATAATTTTTTCGACTTGAATCGAATCATAGCACGGCAATTCTGATGCTTTGCCATATAGTTCATAATGCAATTGGTGCAGCCGATGGTGGTCAAAAGTGTTTTTACCGTTAAAAAGTTGATGAAACAATCGATCCAGCAAATTTTTCGAGCCGTGTGCATCTCCATCAAGGTAGTTCAGCAAGAGGGCACATATAGAAATCTTGGTAAAATCAGAGGCTTGGCCTCTGTTCTCGGGCATTTCAAGGTTAAGAGCAGGTTGAAGGGAGTCAGTCATTTGATTAGGGAATAGATTGAAACTCAAACTGTCTGACTCAGCAGAGAATCTGTAGCCGAATCGACGCTGGATTCGATCCATCCTCCGCCCAAAACACTGTCGTTTTCGTAAAGTGTCAGTACCTGGCCAGGGGTGACGGCCGGTTGTGGTTCGTCGAATCGGACATGCACCGTACCTGGGTTGCCAGGCTCGCACCATGCAATCGAGGCAACAGCTGTGTGGCGTGCACGGATCTGGGCAAAACATCTAATTTCTTTGGCAGGCGGTGGCACATGCCAACCAAAACGGATGGCGGTCAGGCCGCTTTTCAGCAGATCCTCGCGCGAACCGATCACGACTTTGTTAGACTCCGGCTGAATTTCCAGAACATAGAGAGGATTAGCGGACGCAATGCCAATACCCTTTCGCTGGCCGACGGTGTAACCTTCAAATCCTTCGTGCTGCCCCAGTTCATGACCCTGCTTATCGACAAATTTGCCTGATGTTTCACGCTCGGGCACCTGTTCACGCACGAATCTGACGTAATCATTGTCAGGGATGAAACAGATTTCCTGACTGTCAGGCTTGTTATGAACAGGAAGGTTCAAATCCCTGGCCATTTCCCGGATCTGAGATTTCGGAAAATCACCAACTGGAAACAGGATTTTCTCCAGCACGTTCTTTTTCAAGCCAGACAGCACATATGACTGATCTTTGGAAATATCGAGGCCTCGCGCAATTCGAGGATGGCCTGCTGAATCTCTTACAATACGTGCATAATGGCCAGTGGCCACGTAATCGGCACCAATTTTCTGGCCATAGGCCCAGAGTTTTCCAAACTTTAGCCAGATATTGCACATGACGCATGGATTGGGGGTGCGTCCCTGAAAATATTCATCCACAAAGTAATCGACGATCCGCCCAAAGTCGTTTTCAAAATCAAGAGCGTAAAAGGCGATTCCAAGCCTGTCAGCTACCCGCTGGGCATCAAGCGAATCGGTTATGGAGCAGCAGGTTTTGGTGCGACGCTCATAGTCTTCCGAATGAGAGCCCGTTCGCATGAACAGCCCCACAACGTCGTAACCTTGATTCTTGAGAATCGAGGCAGCAACAGAACTGTCGACCCCGCCGCTCATGGCGAGGACAACTCGTTTTCCTTGCCCAGCCAGTGCTTCAATCTGCTGCATCAATTCCTGTCCAGCCAAAAATTGTCTCAAAGTATGTGTGAGCTCAACTCACCTGTACACTTATCTTATGATTTATCGACGGAAAAGTGAAACCAGACAAATTTTGTTACAGCCCCAATTAACAGAATATCAATAAAAAAGGCCTGAATCAATTACTGATTCAGGCCCCTGTAATCAGCTTTCAATGAGAATTATCGGGCGGCGGCCTTGACGCCAGGCTGAGTCTTCAAGAGTTCGACATACTCAGCCACGATTCGCATCACCTCATTATTGTAGAATTCAGATTCCCAGATTGGCCGTTCTGCAAATCGCTTTTTCGGCTGATCTTTGTCTTTGTTTTTCTTCTCAGGGTTATCCGGATCTTCCTCTGGAACGAATTCAGCGCGGAACTTGGCTTCGTTGAGAGAAATCGACTCACGCTTTTTACGTTCGATCGACTTCTGAATCAATTCATCCTGTTTCAGGAACTTTTCATCCTTGCTGCGCCGCGCTTTTGAGTCATCAATCAGTTTTGCAACAATTTCCGGTGTGACCATCTGAAAATTTGTACGGTCCAAAGAAGGAACCTTATCAAATTTTAAAGCATAATCCATCTTGCCTTCGCCGAAATCAGCCTGATCTCGGATGGATGGGATGTGCACATGAGGTTTAACACCTTCAATCTGAGTGCTCTCACCATTGGCCCGGTAAAATTGTTGAATAGTCAGTTTCAATGCCCCCAGATCAGGTTCCTTGATACGAACCTGCTCATTAAGTGGAACAATGCTTTGAACCGTTCCCTTACCAAATGTACTGGAATCGCCAATAACCAGACCGCGATTGTAATCACGAATCACGCCCGCGAAGATTTCAGAGGCACTGGCACTTGTTTTGTCAATCAACACAGCAAGAGGACCTGACCATTCCGTGCCGGCATTTTCATCATCCAGATGGCGAACACCAGAGGCCTGTCGGACCTGCACCACCGGGCCCTGATCGATGAAAAGACCTGAAAGAGTAATAGCTTCTTGGAGGAGGCCTCCGCCGTTGCCACGAAGGTCAATCAGCAGGGCATCGATATTCTGTTTCTTGAAGTCAGCCAGTATCTTTTTGCAGTCAAGAGTAGCACTCACAGCATTGGGGTTACCCTGAAAAATTGCCTGGGTATCACCATAAAATGCAGGAAGATTGATCACGCCCACCTTTACAGGTTTGCCATCATCACCCTTCGTGTCTATCACCTTGCCTTTGGCATGCTGCTCTTTTAACTCAATTTTCTGCCGGGTCAGTTCATAAACTTTCCGGTCGCGAGTGCCATTAGGCTGAACAATCAATTTAACTTTTGTTCCAGCCGGACCGCGAATCTTGCGAACAACATCACTCAATTTCTTCTCAACGAAATCTTCTTCCGATCCATCGTCCTTGAGGATTCCGAGGATCTTGTCTTCTACCTGCAGGCGTCCGTCTTTGTCAGCAGCACCACCAGGAACCACTTCCTTAATTGTGGCGAAGCCATCTTCCGAGGCCAGCGAAGCACCAATCCCTTCAAGCTCGAGCCTCAGGCTTTGCAGCATGTCCTCCCAGGTTTTGGGAGACATGTAGCTCGAATGAGGGTCAATTGATGTCAGAAGCGAGGTCAGGTAGATTTCAAGAAGTTCATTGGAATTGATCTGATTGAAGGCACGCATACGGTCGCGATACCTTACCGCGAGTTTCTGACGTGCTTCCTCGATTTTTGTGTCATCAACCTTATACTGAAGCAGGTCCAGTTTAATCCTTTTTCGCCAACGATCCTTGCGTTCTTCCTCGGTCAGCGGATACTCAACCTTGTCCGGATTATCAGGAATCGTTTCATCAATGGTGAAGTCAACATCGGCTTTCAGAAAATCCTGAATCCATGTATTCGAGGATTCCGCCCGTTTAAGGAACGTTTTAAACACACCTTCGGCAAAGTCGATCTTGCCGTCTTTAATCTGGTCGTCAAGCTCTTTTTCCTGCTTCATGAATCCGTCAACATCCGACTTCAGAAAATATATTTTCTGGGGATCCAGAGACTTAACGAAGTTTTTGACCCATCGAACAGAAATCTGATCATCGATTTTTGGTTTGGCAATGTGCTGATTTTCCACGATCAGCGAAACAAGCCGGGCTGTAATCTGATCGATTTGCGTCGGTGTCAGACTCGGGGCCTGAGCCCCGACGAATAACCCCGTGGCAACAATCAGACCGGTCAGGAGAAAAAGAAGACGATATGGCTGAAACCTTGACCTGATCATCATTGAACCCCGACTTGCGAACAATCCTTCACATATACCTTCTTTATCGTATATGCTCCATGCAATCCTAACAAGGCCGAAGATTCTTGGAATATTTTTGAAATTACCTGAAGTTTTCACGTCGATCCGACGATATTAATGATGTTCTCGAAACCGCAACCGTGAAGAATGACTTTTGAAACGCACCATGAATAACATATTTTTAGCGATCAAAATCTTTGCACACTATAGTCTTATAGTTGGCCTGACTGTAATCACCCTTGTCGACTTGAGGCCGACTCAACGGCATCTAAATTCCAGCGTGAATTCGGTGGATAATGACAAGAAGAGTGATACTTCTTCTGTCTCGACGCCTGATAACGAGAATCAAAAATCAACAGATTCGTCCAACTCGTTATCTCAAATCAACGAGACAAGTAATGAGTCGTCCGAATCAAGTTCTAACCAAAAATCTGCTGATTTATCCAGTACATCAGATACAGATAGCTCTTTAAACTCCTCAAAAGATTCTGTTTACGGCAATTCACCGGTGGTTGCTGGTGGCACTGGCCCGGAAGTGGTTAATTCACCATCTGACAACCCGCCAATTGCCACCGACATTTCGTCCAGTTCATCTACTGATTCAATGACTGTTTCAGATTCCCCGCCAATTTCTGATCAAAATACAAACTTGGCCAACTCAGAGAATAATGATTCAACAGGATCGCAAACCCTAAATCCACTGGGTGATTCAGGCAGTGATTCGGCAACATCGTCTGTAAATGATTCGACCGGTTCTGAAACTGGTTCAAGTACTGGCTCGCTGGATACTTCAAGTTCTTTAACCAGCGAAACTTCGGGCACTTCGAGCAGATCAGGCACTGACACGTCATCAGACGAGAAAACTGAGCCTGTAAGCGTATCTGAAATGCCTGAAACAAAATCGGCTGACACTTCAAGCCTCTCGAAGTCAACA
This sequence comes from Planctomycetaceae bacterium, assembly GCA_040374745.1. Taxonomy (GTDB): domain Bacteria; phylum Planctomycetota; class Planctomycetia; order Isosphaerales; family Isosphaeraceae; genus QWQI01. Next base: position 43,545 of record JBEITT010000008.1, read on the forward strand.
ACTTCTGATTCTTCAGCCACACAGGGTGGGTCAACCGATTCTGATCTGTCGGTCTCAAAGTCTTTGACAGACACGGCAGATTCCGGGAATTCACTTTCGAATTCGTCCAGCGAAAAAAATCCAATCAACACCACAGGCTCTGACAGTTCGGGCAGTCCATCCAGATCATCGGAGACCTCCGTCTCAAATTCATCCTCAAATCCATCTGGCACTGGTACATCCGATTCTAGAGTCTCAACATCTGATTATGATAACACAGGCTCTTCTGCATCTGGTCGCGGATTGTCGTCTGATAGTCAATCCGCTTCTTACGATTCCACCAGTTTATCAAGCGGTTCCGGCAGATTATCGACAACGGGCTCTGAAGAACCCGGTCGACTTGATTCAGGATTGGTAAATCAGGCAAGTTCAGTTGAAAAAAGTGAATACGCGCCTTCTTCAACCTCCGGCGGTTATGACGCGGTCAGACAAGTCTCTGCCGAAGAATTAAGTCGGGGCGTAGTCTTTTCAACCGAAGGTGAGACCTGGAATGACCTGGCCAGGCGATTGTTTGGTGATGAATCCCGTGCCAAAGAAATTTGGAAGGCTAATCGAGATCGTTATCCAGGCGGTTTCGAAAGTCGGCTGGTTGCCGGGAAACTGGTACGAATTCCAGATGCCAGGAAGAACGGAATAATATCGAATGATAATTCCCGCATGGCAAGTAAATAAACTAAACTGGCGAATGGTTAAGCACCATTCGCCTTCTTTTAAATTGCATTACAGTGGTTGAATCACTGTTTCTTTAGTTCAAAATTGTATTGAACCTCGTCAATAGTTTTGAATTCGCTGGGACGTTCATTGCCTGGCATAGCCACGCAGATCGTCAATTTGTTGCCATCGAGCTTGTAAATTGCCTTGCCTACCTTTTTGCCGCCATCGCCGTCCGGGCTTTCGGTAATCGTCACATCCATTGTGGCATGTGGCTTGGCTTTTTCATCGACTTTGAATTCGGCTTTGTATTCGTTGCCGTTAACCAGTGCCTTAAGCTTCTCGCCATCAAAGGTCCATGTGGCATCGATTCCGTCAGCACCATCAGTCTTCCAGGTGCCTGAAAAAGCCTTTGCACTATCTTCTGCATGGAGGATACAAAGGCATGATGCAGCAAAAAACAGCGAAAAAATAGTCCGGCGAACAATATTCATGAGATTTGATACTCCAGAAATTGGTGATGCACTGGTGTATTGAACGTGATTTCCGGTGTTCCCCGTTCTGCCAGTATCAGAGTTTGTGAGATGAGCCGATGAGGGAATTCCTCTGGCATGACTCCAAAATCCTATCAATTTCAAAACGGGTTGACTACAGAAGAAATTGCGTAACCGGAATAATCGATATTTTTCGCTGCTCGTCGCAACCAGTTCGATCAGCTAAGTGGCTTGGTTTTAAAAAAGCTGATATTGCATGATTTACAAAAATTGATATTTTGAAACAAAACCGAACCATGGATGGATCGGTGTGTGACTGTGGAAAGAACTGGCAGGATGCCAAAGAACTCAGTGGGCCGATGGTCCGACTTATTGACTCACCTGTCTCAGGGGCAGGCTGAAGGCCGGCTTTATAGAAGCCGCTGGCTGCTTTTTTTGATACCAGTTCTGTTCATGGTGACGTTGGTAATTGGTGCTGGGTTGAAGCCGGAGCAGGCTGGTCTTGGCACTCACAGGCAACTTGGCCTGCCTGCCTGTGCATCGCTTGAAAAAACAGGTGTTCCCTGCCCCACATGCGGTATGACAACGGCCCTTGCCAACCTGGCCAGGGGGCGAATCATTGAAGCATGGAAATGCAATACAACACTGGTTTTAATGGCGATGGTAGGCGTGTTGGTTTCGGTCTGGGCGAGTTTTTCGTTCTGGCAGAGAAAACTTGCTGGTTTTGATTCATGGGATCGACCGCTGGAACTTTGGGCTGGCGGCATGTTTGTCATAGCCCTGAGCACCTGGTTGATTCGTGCAGCGCAGTGGCATATGGTTTCAGGGTTCTGATGGATTGGTGACAGCGGGTTCACTTCAAACAAAGGCAAGCAAGGAAGCAAGCCATGAACACTTTGGGACGTCGCGGTTTTCTCGGTTCTGCTGGGTTGCTTTCTGGTGTCGCTGTGATGATGGGCTGCGACCCGCGAATGAGTCTTTATTTTCTACAGCCTTTTGAGCCAACGATTGCTCATACCGGGCCGGATCTTTCTGGCAAGCTGGTGGTGGTGCTGGCTCATGCAGTGAATGGCGCGAATAATGACTTTCAAATGCTCGAGCGTGATCTGACCAAAGAATTTCAAAGATCAGTCAGGGCTGCAAATTCCAGTATCAAATTTGCCCCTTTTGAGAGGGTTGCTGAATGGCAGCAGGAACATTCTGACTGGAACGCCGAAGAGGCTCTTAATCATTTCGAAGCCGACGCCGTGATCTTCCTGGAAATTGAGCAGTTTCAGATCCAGGATCCTTCCACGCCCATGCTCTTTCAGGGCCATTCCAAGATCCATGTTCAGGTGACGACCAAAGATTACCCAAAGGACAAAAAGGGTAAACCCATTAAGTCAGAGCCCAAGGAGGTGGATGTAATTTATAATGATTTTCGGGATACGATCTTTCCAAAGACTGCCCCGATGTCGATGGAACTTGGTGTCAGCAAGGCCGCCTTCAAGAATAAGTTCATGAAGCTGGTGGCGACCGAACTTTCGTGGCATTTTGTGGATCATGCCCCTGGTGATGATATTCAGGACACTCGTATCTGACTGCGGCTTCACGTGCGACCGGTATCAGGGTCAAATCTGCCATGTCCAAAATCGAACTTACAGACGAGCTGCGACAGAAATTGCTGGCTGAAGCCCGTTCTGCGGCAAACCGTGCCTATTGCCCCTACTCCAATTTTCATGTGGGGGCTGCCATTCTGGCGGATGGTCAAATTTTCACAGGTGCGAATGTAGAAAATGCATCTTATGGCCTGACAACTTGTGCTGAACGCACCGCGGCGTTTGCTGCTGTTTTGGCGGGTCATCAGGAATTTCAGGCAGTGGCAGTCTGTTGTGCAGATGTGAAGCCGGAACAGGCACTGACACACCCTGAATCACTTATGCCTTGTGGTGCCTGCCGACAACTGCTTGCCGAATTTTCCGACGAAAACACCGTTTTTCTGGTCGCCCAGGCTGGCACTTACACCCTCAGGGAATTGATGCCGCACCCGTTTCAACTCAGAAAACGGGCAAAATCAGGCGATTAGGAAGCATGGTCCTGCCTTTACCATGTTCAGATGACATAATCAGCAGTTGGCGAAGCGATTCCCGGTTCTTCAAAGATCTTGATGTCTCTTGGCCTGACGTAGACATCCTGCCCCTGCACCAATCCCATTTCCTGACAGGCTGAATGTGTAATCTGCACATGCACGGCCGTACCATCGGGCAGAGTCAGTTCAAGTCGGGCCAGCCATCCCAGAGGTGTCAGACGCCTGATCGTGGCAGGCCAGCCAGGTCGATTGTCACGAATGACCGATACTTCAAGGTCGTGTGGCCGCACATAAATTGCTCCGCCGGGCGTGCCCGGCAGTGGCACAGGCAGGGGTCTTTCGTCGTCAATATCCATACCCATGACTGTCTCGGCCTTTAAAATGTTCACCTGGCCCAGAAACTCAGTCACAAAGGCGCTGGCGGGCTTTTCATAAAGCTCCTGCGGTGGGCCCATCTGCTCAACTCTGCCTTTGTTCAGCACCACAACCTGGTCGCAAACTTCAAAGGCTTCCTGCTGGTCGTGAGTAACAAAAAGGCTGGTAACATGGCTCTCGTCGTGCAGCCGCCTGAGCCACACCCGAAGTTCGTCGCGAACCCGGGCATCAAGTGCCCCAAAAGGCTCATCGAGAAGTAATACCCGTGGTTTGGGTGCTAAAGCGCGAGCCAGTGCTACCCGTTGACGCTGGCCGCCTGAAAGCTGAATAGGGTATCGATCAGCAAAATTTGACATCTGTACAAGACCAAGCAGTTCATCAACCCGGCTCTTGATTTCGCCTTTAGGCACTTTCTGAATCTCAAGACCAAAAGCGATGTTCTGCCGGACTGTCATATGCCGAAACAGGGCATAATGCTGAAAAACAAAGCCAACGCCCCGATCTTTTGTGGGCAGATTGGTCGCTTCTTCACCCACCAGTTCGATCGTCCCTGAATCAGGCGTTTCAAGGCCGGCAATGGCTCGCAGTATTGTGCTTTTACCTGATCCTGAAGGACCAAGCAGGGCGACGAGCTGGCCACCCGGAATGGCGAAAGAGACATTGTCTACAGCCTGAAAGCTGCCGAATCGTTTGCTTAGGTTTCTGACGACAATGTCCATAAGGCCACCGATTGGTTTTTTGCGATTTGTTTTGTTATCAATGCCGCCGGGTGGGTTTGATAGGCCCGGCGATGGAAATCTCATTCTTATCGTCGGCAAATTGACGCCGCCGAATGTGATTCTGTAGAAGTTCAAGCCCAATGAGCAGCACAAACGAAACCCCTGCCAGCACGGTGCTCATGGCAAAAGCTCCATAGGGCTCAAAGCTCTCAACCTGTTCATGCACATAGAGTGTAGCAGTCTGCGTTCGGCCGATCACATTGCCCGAGACTACCAGCAAGGCCCCGAATTCACCCAGGCAACGGGCCACCACCATGGCAGCCCCATAGGCGATCCCCCACCGGATTGTTGGGAATGTCACTCGACAAAACGTAACCCACGGGCCAGCCCCAAGTGTTGAGGCTACCTCTTCCTGGTCGGAGCCAACTTCTTCCAGTATCGGCACAATGCTTCGAACCACCAGCGGCAGAGTGACAAACAGGCCGGCAAGGATCATTCCGGGCAAATGATAAACAATCGGAATGCCGATCGAATCCAGCCAGCCGCCGAGAGATGATCGTGGGCCATAGAGAATTACAAGCATCAGTCCGGCAATAATCGGCGAAACAGCAAAAGGCATGTCGAGCATGGCATCCATCAACCGGTGACCCCAGAACCGTTGCCTTACCAGTACCAGTGCCATTGCAATGCCGAAAATGGTGTTGCAAATTGTCACAATCAATGTGATTTTGCCTGTGAGCAGAAGTGATTCCAAGGCATCAGGCTGTGTCAGGGCGTCGACGAATGCTCCGAGTCCAGGGGCCAGTGCCCTTCTAAGCAGTGCTGCCGCAGGGCCTAGAATTAACAGGCAAAACCATGCAAGCACGGCCAACACCAGGAAACGCTGGGGCCACGACATGGTCTCAAAAGTGCGGCCCTGCGGCTTCATTTCAACCTCGTCCCCGTGCCCATCTCGACGCTACCACCAGGCTGAGAAGAGAGGCACTCAGCAAAACCAGACTGATGGCTAGCGCACCTTCAATATTGAACCCTTCAACTTCTCCGTAAATATAAAGAGGAGCAGTCTTTGTGGACATTGGCCGGTTTCCTGCCACCATTACCACGCTGCCAAATTCTCCCAGGGCCCTGCTGAATGCAAGCCCGGCCCCTGAAATAATTGCCGGATACAGAGCCGGCAGGATGACTCGGGTAAAAATCATCCACCGCCCTGCTCCCATCGTGGCCGCCGCCTCTTCTTCAGCAGGGTCAAGGTTCTCAAGTACCGGCTGCACGCTTCTTACAACAAACGGGAAACAGACAAATAGTAGTGCCAGCACGATCCCTGACTGATGATAGATGATGTTCAGCCCGAAGCCGCTCAAAACAACGCCAAGTGTACTGGTCGGCCCGAAAAGTGCAACCAGCATCAGCCCGGTCACAATTGTTGGAACTGAAAAAGGCAGGTCGACCAGTGCGTTAATTAATCCTTTACCAGGAAATTCATACCTGGCAAGAACCCATGCCGTGGCGGTGCCGGTGACAACGGAGATTCCGACCATTACCACGGCTGTCGTCAGGCTGAGCCATATGGCATGCCAAGCGAAAGGGTTGGATATTTCAGCCCAGATGCGCACCGGGCCGGCGGAAGCGGCCTTGACTACCAACCCAGTCAGTGGAAATATCAGCACCACGCCGATATACAAAAGGCACGAGTATCGCAGAATCAAGCCGGTGATGCGCACCGGCCGGTTGGCGGCCGTTGAACTCACGGCTTACTCTCCGATTGGGCCAACCCCTTATTGATAAAGCTCCTGGTCCAGAGTCCATCGTTGCCGAAGATGTCTTCCCGGGCTTTTTTCCAACCACCAAATTCTTTGATGGTCACTACTCCGGCTGGTACGGGGGGGAGGCCTTCGACATTGCCATCGCCATCGATTGGCCGGAAGCCGAATTGGCTCCAGATTGGGCGAGCTTCGGCTGACTCAAGAAAATTCAGAAATGCCTTAGCAATGTCGCTGCGACCATTCTTTTTTGTGACCCCGGCAATTTCCACCGCCGGCATTTCAATCCAGATTGTCCGACTCGGAATCACATAAGGCAGAGGCTGCCCGGTGATTCGTTGATACTGCACCGGATCGTTTTCATAAGTGATTATTGCATCACCAGTTAGTCTCAGAAAAGTTGCCAGGCTCTGCCGGCCGGAACTATCCATTACCGTAACTTGTTGCTGCACATCCGCCAGCAATTTTGCGGCCGTATTACGGTCAGCATTTGCCGGATTGGCTTTGACAGTTACAGGCCAGAATCCAGACGCCGCGACACCCAGTAGATTCCATCGAGCCCCGCCTGATGTTTTAGGGTCAGCGTAAACCACACTGACGTCAGGCTTTGTTAAATCAGACCAATCATCGATTTGCTTCGGATTCCCAGGGCGATGCCCGATCACAACCAGGCTTCTCACAACATGGCCCGCATTTTGGCCAGCATTCCAGCTTTTATCGACAAGCCCTGACGAGACAAGAGCTTCTACATCAGGGTCGAGTGAAAAAAGTGCAACATCAGCATCGAATCCCCCATTAATCGCCCGCGACAGTGCCCCCGATGCAAGATACGACTCCTCAAATTCAATCTTTCGACCCGTTTTAACCAGCCATTTTTGTTTAAACGCAGGAATCAATCCGTTGTGAAAAACCTCGCGAGTTACAGAAAACGCTCCAAGTGTTAATCGATCCGGCGCACTCTGGCTCAATCTGTCAGACGGTTCACAGCCTGAATTGAAAATTATTAACGCAGTTGCCAGATTAAAAATGGTTTGCCTGAAACGAAAAAGTATTCGGTTTTTCAATTTTAACCCAACCCGCTGCAACAAGTTCTGCTCTCTTGCCGACCTTACATCGGCCAGAATCTTACGTTAGTTGAGTAAGATTGTCAAGTATTGTCATCAAAGCGGTTTTGACTCTTTCCAGACGCGTTGCACACCACGTGTATCAAGCATTTTCAAAAAATCGGCTCGCAGTTCTGACGATTCATAAACTTCTTGAATTTCTGATTTTCTGTTATGGCAATAAGCAGCCAGCGAGCCTGCTGCTTCACCAATTGCCCATTCCACCGGATGAAGACGATAACAACCATTTGTTAAATGGGTTACGCCAAGGTTTTTGCATGCGGGGATGAGGTTTTTTAATCGAACCGGGACAAGGCTGCCGAGTGGAATTTGAAACGGCAGGCTTGAAATATCAATGTAGTTGTCGCCGCCGGTAGAAGGGTGCAGATCTATGCGATAAGCTCCGATACCCACGCTGTCTGCAAACGGTTCTGATTTCAAGGCTTCAGTGGTTTTTTCAGTGGCTTTGCGACGATCTTCGGTGCCTACGTGCGCGGTTGTAACCGTGAATCTTGTCTTTAACCTGCGACTTTCGCGAATGTAAGGGGATTTGGCCAAGCCATCAATTGTACCCAGAAGGTCGCCCCGAAGTTTAAGACCAGGCCAACCCTGACCACCATCTGGTCGAGGGGCTTCGGTTTGAAGCCAGTATACCAGAGAAAGGCTGAGTTGTTTTGCCCGTATGACATGTCCAGAAGCCGATGCGGGTGTCACACCCGGGCCGGCCAGGTTCCCCAGCAGATAGTCATTCTGTGGCCAGTTCACAAGCGTGATGCCACTTTTGGGATATGTGCCCTGCTTGAAGTTGGCTGAATCAATAATCCGGCGATATTTCCACCAGCCGGCTTCGTTGGGTTTGGTCGGGTCGAACCCCAGCGTGCGAGGTTCCAGAGTGATGGGATTGGAATAAGTCAGCGAAAGCAATTTACCTGGCCATGCTGGTTTGAGATTGGGCACATAGTCTCGCCAGAAGGCATACTCAGCAGGCTTTTCAATCAGGTGTTCTTTCGTTGGGTCATGTTCCAAGGCAAAACAAATTGTAAAAGCCTGTTGATTTTCTAGTTGGGCCTTTGATGGAGCGAGAGCTTCGCCTGTATCGGCCTGCGATTCAAAACCAACGACATGTTCAATATTGGCGAGTTCTGCCAGGTCACCCAACTCTGTGGCATCGATAAAGATCTTTGCTCGAATGACCCGAAGTTCTTTTGTTAATTGATCTTGAACCGTTACCGATTCGATTTTGTCATTGCGGCTTTCCGCCTCGTGTGGCCTGTGCCATGTCATGACCAGTAATTGGCCGCTGGAAACATACTTTGCAAGCATGTTGGTGAGGACTGAAAGGGCCACTCTCGGCTCGCAACAAAGTCTTGATACAGAACCGTTTCCTGGGTTCAGTAGACTGTTTTTGAGGGCCTCCGGCGTCAGCGGATAATTGACTTTGTAATAATCTCGCAAAGCCTGCCGAAAGGATAGCCACGAACGACTGGCCCCGTGTGTTTCAATCCACGGATTCTCATCAGGTGGCACTGCCTGGCTGGTTATTTGCCCGCCAATCCAGTCTGTTTCTTCTGTCAAAATGACAGTCAGCCCTGCATCAAGTGCCGAAATGGCTGCCGAAACTCCTCCCAGACCACCACCAATTATAGCCAGGTCGGCTGTAAACTCTTTTCCATCATAGCGTTCCAGATTTCCGGCAATAGCCGGGGCCCAAGGGCTTTCTGCCTGGGCCAGACTCAAAATAGAAAGAGTAGCTGCCGAGTATTGCAGAAAATGGCGACGTGTGTCAGGCATGGGGTTTCTTGGAATTAGATGAAGTGATTGTTCTCATGAGTTGTGTCAGGGCAGAACGGCCATCACACGAATTGGACCACCGGTGCCACCCTTGATTTTCATTGGCAAAGCGATGATTGCCGCACCTTTGACAGGTAGAATTTCTGCCTGGGCCAGGTTTTCGATACCGTAAATATTGTCACCTAAGAGAATTCGATGAGTTTCAAACAACTTTGACTGGCCAAAATCAAGGCTTGGTGTGTCGATTGCCACACCGTCAATTTTACGATTCTTCACCAGGTATTCGGCGGCCCGGGGTGATATTCCGGGGAAATGCAAGTTGGCAACATCGCCGGGCACGTCAGTGCCAAGATACTTTTTTTTATCCGGCCAAAATTGCCCCCAGCCTGTGCGAACCACAACAATACAACCCGCTTCAAGGGGGCCGTTAGCCTTTTCCCAAAATTGAATATCGGAGATAGTGAGCTCATAATCGCGATTCGACTTGCACTTGCTCTGGATGTCAATCACATTGGCCGTTGAAACCAGTCGGTCGAGAGTTATTTTTTCTGTTGTGTCGCCCTTTTCCGCAAAATGAACCGGGCTGTCAAGGTGCGTTCCGCCATGCTCGCTGGCTGCATAATTGGCCGATGCATACCAGTATCCATTGGCTGTCGGACCCCATCGGTTCTGCTCCCACCGAAACGATTTGTCCGTCGGCCAGTAAACAGTTGATTCATCAAAACTGTAACTCATGTCAAGCAAACGCTTTGAGCTTAAACTGGCCAGAACTTTCGATATGTCATCGGAGGGCTTTTGTGAATTCCCGGTCGGGTTGGCAACAAGCTCATTCTTCTCAACCGAAGTCGACTTTTTAGTTTTCGAGTCTTGCCCATCAGGCAACCGGTCAAAAAAAATCAGCGCAACAGCACCAACCATCATGAAAATACAGACTGGCCCAGTCCATGAATATTCCAGTCTGCGGTTATCTGACATCGATATATGTTCCCCAGCAGACATAATTTCTGCCTGAAGCCATGCACTGTTCTGCACAAAGAGTCTTCGGCATCTTTCTAAAACCTACTGTAATGACTCCGAATCATGTGAACAAGACAAGTCATAGACTGCCAATCTGACAGCTATTGAAAACCGGTGTTGTGTAAGTTGATGTTGGGTATATATTTATGTTTAATAATCTGCGGTCGGTATAAGATTTGCTGCTTGTTAAGTCACTAAAAAGGTGTTGAGGAGAATCAAGTTGGATCAATCAGGTCGCTGGGATCCGCTGAGGCTACTGGGTGAAGAGATGGGCCGCATGATGGAGCGTCTGGGGGCACTCTCCATGCGTGCTGTACGCCCATTTCCGGCAATTAATGTTTATGAACGTGGCCATTCTTATATTATCTTGGCTGAAGTTGCTGGTGTAGATCCCGATTCGATTGATGTGAGTGTGGCGGGTGATACGGTTACGATCAGCGGTGTTCGGCTGCGTGACAACCGGATAACAGATGAGATGTATCGTCGCCAGGAAAGACCATTCGGTCGGTGGGAACGGAGTGTTACATTGCCGGAAGCTGTTCTGGCCGAAGATGTTACTGCAGAGCTTGAGAATGGTGTTCTTCGTGTTGAGATGCCAAAGGCAACTCGTCCAAGGCCCCAGCAGATTCCTGTTCGCACGAAAAAAGCCGGAATGGAAGCTGAACCGCGACGCCCGGCGTTGGAAGCAGGTGGTTATACAGCAAGACAAGCGCTCCCGGGTGTCGAGAAAGAGCCACAGCAACGTGATGACTTATCTCAGGAAGGTCAGTCATGAGTCAGAATCCTCGCTGGATTCGTGTTCTTGTATCAGGGCACCCCAGCCAGCATCCATTGCAAAACCCGGCTGCCCAGCTGTTTCAGCAACAGGGGCAATGGCCTCTACTTTCTGATGTGCATGGCCAGACGCCACAAAATGCAGGGGCTGAAGAACTTGGCGCAGGGCTGGGGCCATCAAGAGCCACCCCCCTGGTAGATATTCATGATCGAACCGATGCCCTCATTCTTGAGGCAGACCTGCCGGGTGTGGCTGAGGAAGAGATTATTATCGAGCTAAAGCAGAATGTGCTCAAACTTACAGCAAAAGTGAGGCGACCCGAGCTTGAGAATGCTCGACCTCTGGCCCTTGAGTCAACCGTTGGAATTTATGAGCGGTCGTTCATCCTGAGTGATGAATTTGACAGCGATCAGATTCAGGCTGAATTTGATCAGGGCGTTTTGCGACTGATCTTACCTCGATCTCAACGAATTGTTAGTCGTCGTATTGAAATCAACAATCGAGTCAGGAAGCCTGGTGATTAAATAATCGAAAAGTGGGCAGGGATATTAAATACCCCTGCTCATTCTCGTCTATTGATCAGGCCAATTGATTGCCAAGCGATCTACGCCAGTAGGCACCGCCGACAACGCCGCAAACCCCGGCACAGGCAGTCATTACCACTCCCTGGCTGCCACCTTCCACAAAACCATAGCTGTGTAGTCCCACACCCAGAATAAAGTTAACCCCATACCACGCCATCATCACGCTTAAGAAGCAAACGACCGACGAGGCGACGAGTGCGAAGGTGTTAAACCAGCCTGCAAATCGGCCGTGAAGTGGGATGAGATAGACCAAGAGCACGATAAGTGCCCAGACTTCCTTGGGATCCCAACCCCAGAACCGGCCCCATGAGTAGTCAGCCCAAACACCACCCAGGATGGTGCCGGCAGCAACGAGCAGAACGCCTACCTGCATTGAACGGTAAATAAAATTTGACAGTGGCTTGATCTTCGCTGCTGTGTCCATCATTGAGCGATCACGTGGCGATGAGGGAACGACCGGTTTGGTAGATTCTTCCCGCACCTGTTTCAGCAGGTGACCAGTATCTACTTTAGCCACTTTGGCGGGTGGATCATCAACAGCAGTGGCAGTCGATTCAGCCAGATTTCGATATTTCACTCCCGAAGATCTGGTCAGCGACTCAGCAAATTCAACTTCTGTTGAAAGATTAGCCACCTCCAGGAGATTTTCATCCATAACCACGGCCGGGCTCATCTCATACGTTCTGAAAAGCAGTCGGGCAACTGCTTCTCCGATCAGGGCAGAGATTGAGGCAACTGTCATAACCAACCCAATTTCAGTAATGCCAAAGCTCGCCATGTAAGCATTGCCAGTCGATGAAATCGACCCCATGCTCCCTGTCAAAACCAGATAACCCAAGGCCATGATCGGAATGCCGATGAACCCTGGCAACATGAGTTGAAGGAAGCTGGGTGACTTTCTGTAAGTGGCTGTCAGGTAATAACATGTTGCGATTACACCCAGCCCCAGGGCCAGGGCAAAGGCGGCATAGCTGGAGACAATCGTCAGCACATGAATTGTCAACCAGTAATTAGAACGCAAAACTGGCTGAAGACTCTTTATCTCAGGATCTAGAAGAGAGACGTTCGCTGCAAGCAGAGTGGCGAGCATGGCCACACCTGTTGCAGCTGTGGCTGCATAAATTCTCTTGTAAATCAATTCAAGTGCCAGACCAATCACTGCGGTAATCAGGGCAACCCAGATCACCGTTTCGTACATGTTGGTGACAGGTGCCCAGCCCGAAATCATCACGCGAAGATAAAATCCATAAATCTCGAGCAAGATTCCGCTGACAAAACCCAGAAGCCCGATGGCATAGGTAACTTTGCCAGCTGTTCGGAAAAATCCGGGACGTGTTTGCCCAATGCCGCTGAACACAATGCTGAAGAGGAGGAAAAATAATCCTGTTCCGTAAAGTTCGGGGCAGTGGAAGAACGGAGCAAAACTGTTAAAGTGCGATTCCCGAGTCAGTGCACTGATACTTGGATATTTACCTGCCTGCTCGCCCAACTGCCGCATGGTGCCAGCAAATTCTGTGGCAGTAGCCACTGAAATCGCCCCGTTTTGCGATTCCGACTCAATTTTGCGGAAGGTGTCGCGAACAGCCCTGGCTTTCGTCGAATCAAATCCTGCTTCAGCCAGTTGAGCATCATCTGATTCAATTACGGCAAAGAGAGGTATCCATGGCGAACGCGTCGCAAGCCATGCTGCATATTTTTTATCGAACTCTGCCACTGTGCCTGGCATGGCCCGGTCTGATTTTGGAATATCCTCAAAATATGTCTGAAGTGCTTCGGCCGTATCACGTTCCAGCGGTGAAAGGGCCGCCTCGCCTCCTTCTATCACTTTTTTCATGGCCGAGGCAGAAAACTTTATGTATGCCTCTGATGATGGTCGGGGGACTGCAGTGTAAACCGGCGTTCGACCAATGCCTCTACGATCGCGAATGGCTTTGTAATGCACAAAGCGGCCACCCGCTTCATAGGCCCGATTTTCAAGTTCACTGAGTTTTACTTCAGCTCCACCCATCCCGCCGCCACTTTTTTTCCGCATGAGGTTGCGGAACCAGTCTTCAAACGTCATCGTCTGGCCATCAACCGTAACTTTTGTAGCTTCGAGATCCTTTGGTGAAACCCATTTAGATCCTACGCCCAGTTTGCGTAGCTGATCGTTCAAAATGCTCATGTGGGCGTCAGGCAAATTAACTGTTTCAAGCAATTTCTTAAGCTGTTCGTGTGTGATCACGACCTCTTTGGAGAGTGCTTCAAGGGCGGCTTTGGCAGATGCATCAGTGGCACCGTCGTCCATTGCCGCTTTCATGGCGGATTTGATTGGTTCCGCAAGGATCTGTTCCTTCAGGGGTACAAATTCAGCCAGAATAAAGGCCTGATTATCCCAGAAGTCGTCGCGGGTTGGCATCTGCCAGTCAATAAAGGCGGCAACCGCACCCCATTTGGTTTCCTTGCCATCAGGGCTACCAAGTTTTATCGTCTCACGACCAAAGATTTGCTTCACTTCATGCCGCGCGACTGTATCGAGCGGCTTGATGCGGCCAGCCTCCATCACAGCGATATTTCCAAGAACCTTGGACGAATCCTCGGCGGCTGTGGCATTTGACACAACCGTTGACAGCAAAATGGCCAGACCGATTTGGCCAAAGCACCTTAGCAGATGTTGCATGGCTTGTATCCCCTGGTTGAGTTTAATGAGGGTTTTGCTTGTCATAATGTCGGTTCCGCTTTGATACGTGTTTTGAGCGGACTTTTTTGGACAACCTGCTGAGTTTTGGCAGGTCGAGCCTTAAAGGGTCCGCTCTTCATATAAAATTGCAGGAATATGCCTAGTACCACAATGAGGCATCCCAGATATGTGATTCCCCAGACGCGGTCATGCCTGACCTGGAACACTGAGACAAATTCGCCCGTTTGTCTGCCTGATTCGTCAAATTCTGGAATATAATTTGACTGATAAAAAGTGTACCCACGCCAGATCATCGGATTATTCATTGAGATCAATACCGGTTTGGATCGCACTTTTTTTTCCGGATCAGTCAATTCAATTCGGCTTTCAAAGCTCGATGCCTGCTGTGTGCCAGGATCCATCGCCGCTTCAAAATCAATCAGCTTAATCTCGAAATCAAGTTCCTTGCGATCAACGTCATAAGCTATCTCATAACGTTCTGCCCCAATCACCACCGGTTGGTAGTAGGGCTTCAGATCAGCGGTTCCACGCACCCAGAATTCTTTGGATTCATTACCAACAGACATATTGCATCTGATGGCGGGGATGCCCTTCTGGCCGACAGGTAAAGTCGCTGGCACATAGACCAGTTTCTCCAGACCGCTGGGATAGTACTCATCCACCCGAAGGCGGCCTGCCATGCCGCCGCCGCCGCTGAAAGCCTGAACGGTTTCTCCCTTTTTCAGTTCGGCAGCTGTCCGGAATCCTTCACGACCGAACACCCGATAGAAAAGTCGCCCATCGCCTGCACCCAACACCTCAACATAGCCAAAAGTGCCTGGTGGCCGCGGCCTCATGTAATTGATACGAACCAGTTGAGTTCCGCCCTTTGAGGCATCACCAGGGACAAGACTTGGTGCCTGAATGAGATCAGGCCAGCCATAATGGTCAAATGCCTGACCGCCATCTTTCTGCACCTTAAATCGAACAATTGCAATTTCCGGCTCGGCAGTCGCTTCATAAAGCAGGTCGCTGCCGCCCATACCATCGTCGTTACCAAGCCGGGTCGGCATGCGAAGTGTCGCTTCGCCTTCCTGGGTTTTCAGAAATTCTACTGTCAGATCACTCTCAGGAAGCGTTTCCTTGCGTGGCTGGCCATCAATAATCCAGTCATAAAAACGACTTTTCCCTGATTTATCCTTATAGTGCAGACGTGCCGTTCCATCAGCCGTTGTTAATTTCTGTGGTTCAATAAAATCTCTGATTTTTTCGTTCAGATCAGGGTCATTTGCCGGCAGATGTTGAAATGCCACGATTGCAGGACCGGCAGAGCGGGCCACCCGGCCGAACCTGGTATCAGCCTTGAGCCACCGACCGACTTCATCGCCAAGAATATCCTCGCCCTCCACCTGATTAGGAGCATTGATGATCAGGTGAGCATCAATCATTGGCCTGCCTTCCTGCGATTTTTCATGCTCGAACTGGGCTTTGGCGGCAGGCAGAAAACCTGTAATTTCAAGTTGGAACGGGTCCTTAGGGAGAGTCACTTTCTCAGCCCGACCAGCAGGCCAAGGGAAAACACCCGGATATAAATCAAGCTCATATTCCTGCATTGCCGTAAGCTGGCCCTGATCGTTTTTCTCAGGAACTCGTACCCTGACAAGCGGTTTCTGATCACGAATCAACTGTTTGGTTGATTGACCTTCTGCAAGACCAACCTGGCCATCGTCGGTCATCTTCTGGCTGATAAACGAGCCTACGATCAGCGTAAGAAGACCAATATGAGTGACCACAAACCCGGTCTGATGCCGCTTCCACGGGTAGCGAATGGTGGCTGCACAGAGAATGTTCAAAAATAACAGTATATTGACCAGATAAAAGATGGGGCTGCGATAAACATAAGCTCTTGCCGCTTCTGCCCCATACCATGACTCAAAAAACGTTGCGTAAGCCAGTAGTAGAGCCAGCGACGAAAGGCTGATCACAGCCAGTTTCAATGATGCCAGAAATCGATAGACAGCCCGAAAAATGCCTGAATCAGCTTTTTCAGGTGTCAGGGCCACCGATGTTTCGGCCGGCATGGCCGAGTCTGGTTTTACCTGATTCGGCGGCAAATTCAGTTCGTTTTTTTTGGGGGAACGTGACATATCGGTCAGTCGTGGAGTGAGCCCAAAAGGGCGAAATCGAGTCGCTCAACAGGGGCGGGAACGACCATTACATCATTATTGTACGTTTTTCATCAAGCATAAACCAGTTGAATGAGGCCAGACCGATTTTCAGAATCGAGCTTGAGCAATGATAATCCAGCTTGTCGGCGAATAATTTTGTTTGATTTGGTTACTTCTTGCATGTTTCTACTGTCGAATGACTTGAAGTTTTGATGAATCAACGTTCAGTTCCTTGATTATGTCGTTCACCAGTTTGCAAAAATCGGATTCAGGGTCGCCCAGAATCACGACAACATCGTTATAAGTCATTGCTGATTTTAATGTTAAGATAATTTCCTCTCTGCGCATTGACAAATCTGCATTGGACCGCATCAGCGAAACTCGCTCAAGTCTATATGGTTCAAGACCTTCTGGCTGTCTCTTGAACTGCAGGGGAAAGTAGGAATGCCCTGCTTCATAGAGATTGTTTGATGCTATGTCATCGGCTGCAAAGACAACAAGAGAGTCACGATGCAGTTGCGGGTTGGCCCTGAATGGCCAAGGCTTGGCATCAAAAAAAGCAATCACTTTTGACCGGGTGCGAATTTCGCGGGAAATCAATCGAACTTCGCCGGCCATCCTGGCAGACTGAGGGATAAAGTAGATACAGTGAAATACTTGCATAAACCATGATAATATGAGTGTTTGTGTTATCAGTGGCGATAATCTCGATGGCCATGTCAGGCAAAAAAGACCCATCGCCATCAGGCAGACCCGTTGCGGCAGGTAATGCCCCTGTTCTTTTCCCAAAGTATCCGGCCCCAGAATGCCAATCAGGCTGATTGCGGCCAAGGCCATTAACGAAGGAAAATGGGTGGTCGTGTGCCCCCGGATTACTTCTCGTAAAAGTCTGCAAAGAATTAGACTTGCGGCAATTCCTGTCCATAATATGGGTTGAAAAAAAATTGCCCAGGCTGTCTCTTTCTCCAGAAACGGCAACCATCGTTTTGAGGCAAGTGATAAAGGATCAATCCAGCCGATTTGTTTCGCCCAGGTTCCAAGACTGGCTAAATTTGACCAGTCAAGATGCTCCCAGATCAGTTCCAGATTTGTTTCGCCTGTCATCCGGCGGTAATTGCCCAACAGACCAAGACTTGGAATTGTCGTCGCCGCCAGTTTCAGACCGGTTTTGGTGTCATGGATCAGAAAGTGGCTGGCCAGGAGAACTCCAAAGATAATTCCTGCAAGGATATAAGCCACCAGATGCGAAAGAAAAAGCAAGCACCAGCCTGATGTGAGTAACACAAACAACGACTTTGATTTCGATTCGAAAGCCCGCCAAACCAGGCCGAGCATGATCCATCCAAATGACAATCCGATCAGAAACGAGGTGAATCCAAAAATCCAGACCACATTCATTGCTGAAAGGCTGATCCAGAGCGGCCTTGCCCACGTATCGTAACTTGTTTTCTGGCGAATGTTTTGGATAAGCCAATTCAGCCCCAGGGCAGGAAGCCATAGCCCCAGGAGGTTCAGCAGGCAATTGGCAGACTGATTTGGAAGTAACCTCAGGGCCAGCATAGCCGTTGCCTGCCCGGCCCAGTTCGGCAGCGGTTTAAGCTGAAGATGGTAAACCGAATTGACAACGGGTTTTCCGGCAATTATTTCATTAGCAATCTTACCGCTTGCAAGATGAGCCGGCCCGTCTTGCGTGATCGCGTCAGGATAAATAATCAACGCGAGGCTGACTGGCATGAGCAGAATCACCAGCCGGAACCAGGAATTTCGCAGGCTGCGACTGCCAGTTGTTTCAATCACAGACACTTCCCTGTCCGGTATGGCCATCCTGTACTTATTTCAACCTTTTTCGAAGTCTGAATATAGCGTCTCTACGGATTGAACGATATATTATTAGTATACCCGCCGACCGTTCCATCGAAAATCTGACTCCCTGCCTCTGGTTGCCCGTTACGGGAGAGATTCAATTGAAGCTGCTTCAATTTTTAACGGACTTCATATTATTGAGAATCCTCTGGTCCACGCGCGTATCCTGGAATTTGATTCCTCAAAAAATTTCTTTGATCCTGATTGTTCTCATTATTAACAATTCAATAATGGCCGCTGAAGCGGGTCGGAAGCCCTTGCCCAAACCTGAAGAAATGACTTTTGAGCGACATGTTTATCCTATTTTAAAGACTCATTGTATTGGCTGCCATGGCGAAGGGAAAAGCGAGTCGAAACTCGATCTCCGGCAAAAGCGACTTGCAGTAAAGGGTGGCGAGGGTGGCACAGCACTGGTGCCAGGCAATCCTGAGGAAAGCCCGCTGATTTACCGTATGACCGACGGCGAAATGCCGCCTGAGCATATAAAAATCAGGCCAACTTCCGAACAGATGAAAATAGTGACTGACTGGATCAGGGCCGGGGCCCGCACCAATCGGCCCGAACCTGAAAATCCTTCTTCGCTGCCGGTGATTCTGCCTGAGGAACGCGAGCACTGGGCGTATCAACGAATTGTCTCGCCTGATATTCCGAAGCTCAAAAATTCAAAGGGTGCGCCTGTCGATGCCTTCCTGCTGAAGTCATTGGAAGATGTCGGGCTGAGTTTTGGCCCGGCTGCCTCTCGTGAAAGCCTGATCCGTCGACTGTCTTTTGGCCTGACCGGTTTGCCGCCCACTGCCGATGAAGTCCGAAATTTTCTGGCTGATACTCGCCCGGATGCGTGGTCTCAACTGGTTGATCATTATCTTTCCAGCCCGCGATATGGCGAGCATTGGGCCCGAATGTGGCTGGATGTTGCCGGTTATGCTGATACTGAAGGCGGTAACGAGCTGGATGCCGTTCGTGGAGATGCCTGGAAATATCGCGATTATGTGATCTTGGCCCTGAATGCCGACAAGACTTTTGACCGCTTTGTGACCGAGCAGCTTGCCGGCGACGAACTGGTGGGCTACCCACTACCCGCCCGGCCCACCGAAGAACAGTCGCAACTGCTTGCTGCAACGGGTTTTCTGCGAACCGTCGCCGATCCAACCGGCAGGGGTGAAGATAATACTCCTGCAGTGCGTAACCAGGTCATAGCCGATACGATCAAGGTGGTTTCTTCAACTTTTTATGGCATGACGATAGGCTGTGCCGAGTGCCACAATCACCGCTATGACCCCATTCCGCAAGCTGATTATTATCGCCTCAGGGCTGTTTTTGAGCCTGGTTTCAACCCCTCGCAGTGGAAGTCGCCGGGTACTCGTCAGCTTTCTTTCGTCAAACCCGGTTCGGAAAAGCTGACGGCTGAAATTAACAGGGAACTGGCTCCACTTCAGAAAATGCTTGACATAGCTGTTGAAAAAGCACGCGAGCGAGTGTTTCAGGATGAGTTGAAGAAACTGGCAAGCGATGCCATGCGACAAATGGCCAGAGCCGAGTGGCGAAAGCCGGTAAATCAGCGTTCGGCCGAGGCGAAAAAACTCTTTGAGGATTATCCGAACCTGGATGTGCCGCGATCCATCGGTGCCCTCAAGCTCTATTTAGAGCTTGATAAGGTTTATAAGCCATTTAACGAAGCGATTGAGGTTGAGGAGAAGAAGATTGCCGCCGTGCGGTCGCGCATGCCGGCCGCTGACACCATCCGGGCTTTCAGTGAATCAGATCAGGCTCGGCAGAAACCACCGGAAACGAGATTGCTGTTTCGTGGCGATGTGGAATCGCCCAAAGAGTCAGTTACTCCGGGCGATTTGAGCGTGCTTTATGAGTCGCCCTCAGAAACGGATCTGATCACCCCAAAGACCGATTCGAAATCAACAGGCCGCAGGCTGGCTTTGGCCCAAAAATTAACATCCGGGAACCATCCACTTCTGGCCAGAGTCATTGTCAATCGCGTCTGGCTTGGTCATTTTGGCCGTGGGCTGGTTGAAACTCCCGGCGATTTCGGCTCGCAGGGGGCCCGGCCGACACACCCCGAACTGCTTGACTGGCTTTCTACTGACTTCATGGCCCATGGCTGGAGCCTGAAACGACTGCACAGGCAGATTTTGTTGACACAGGCCTGGCAACAGAGTTCAACCCGGCGATTGGAAGCTGAGAAGGTAGATCCAGATAACCGTTTGTTGCATCGCATGAATATCCGAAGACTTTCGTCCGAATCAGTGCGAGATTCGCTTTTGGCCGTTTCCGGGCAGCTTCAGCCGACCATGTTCGGGCCGCCCGTGCCAGTTTCAGTGACGGAAGACGGCCAACCGCAGGTGAACGGGCCGGCTGCGTCCGTCAATCGTCGAACAGTCTATCTTCAGGTGCGGCGGCAGGCCCCACTGCCCGCCCTGGAAGTTTTTGACGCACCGGTGCTCGACCCCAATTGCGAGCTTCGCAATGCTTCAAACGTGCCCACTCAGGCTCTGTGGCTCATGAACGACGCTTTTATCGGCCGGGTTGCTGCCCAATGGGCTGAATTGCTGAAAAAAAAGGATACTGATGACAAAAATCGTATCATTCAGGCCTGTCTGGTGGCCTGGGGGCGGCAGCCAACCGAAAAGGAAGCCGGGGCCATGCTGGCCTTTCTCCAGGCTAACCAGGGCAATGTCCTGAAAAATACCGGTAATACGGATGGCCGTAAAAGTCGCCCGGAGGCGATTGTCACGGCCGAGCCACCGTCACAATTCGACGAATGGTCGCGGCTGGCCCAGATTATCTTACAGTCAAACGGCTTTCTTTACATCGACTGAAAACCGAGGCCAAACCATGTTTCCGATTAATTGTCCTGAATCATCTCGCCGCCATTTTCTTTCGGCAAGTGGCTTTGGCTTAAGCGGTCTGGCTCTGGCCGGGTTGCTTGAGCGAGACGGCGTTTTGCAGGCGGCACCACCGACCAAGCCGCCCACTGAACCTGTTGTGCATAATCTTTTACCCAAATCAAGCCATAAGCCGCCGAAGGCCCAGGCGATGATCTCGCTGTTTCTGGGCGGTGGGCCAAGCCATCTTGATATGCTCGACCCCAAGCCCGCCCTCAAAAAATATGAGGGAAAGATCTACCCGGGCAGCGAAATTGCTTTCGACAACGCAGGTGGTGCGACCAAGCAGGTGATGGCCAGCCCCTTCAAGTTTGAAAAACGCGGCCAGTCGGGCCTGGAAATTTCCGAAGTGCTGCCGCACATGGCCAGCGTGGCTGATGACTTGTGCCTGATTCGATCCATGCATTTGGGCGGCCTGCGAAACCACGTGGCCGGAATGCGTGCCCTGAACACGGCCCGGGGCACTGGGGCCACTCGCCCTGCCCTGGGAAGTTGGCTGAGCTATGCCCTGGGGAGTGAAAGCCAGAACCTGCCGGCATTTGTGGCTATGCCGCTTTATGCCAACCCGCCGGGTTCGCCCTACTGGTCGAGTGGCTTTCTGCCATCAATTTATCAGGGGACAGTGGTACGTGATCGCGACCCGCGGATATTGAACCTCGACCCGCCCTCAGCGCTTAAGGGCAGGCCGCAGCGTGAAGGTCTTGACCTACTCAAATCTCTTAATGAAATGCATTTGCAGATGCATCCCGGCGAGACCGACATGGCCGCGCGTATTGCCAATTATGAATTGGCCGCACGCATGCAACTGGCTGCGTCTGAGGCGATGGATCTTTCACGAGAGGCTGAAAAAACCAGAGAAATGTATGGTCTGAATCAGCCGGAAACGCGGCGATTTGGCGAGGCCTGCCTGGTTGCCCGGCGGTTGGTGGAACGTGGCGTGCGCTTCGTACAGATCTGGCACTACAATTGGGATATGCATGAAAATATCAACGTGACACTTCCTAAGACGTGCCGCACGGTTGACAAACCTTCTGCCGCCCTGATCACAGATCTGAAACAGAGGGGTATGCTTGATTCGACACTTGTCCATTGGGGTGGTGAAATGGGCCGCCTGCCGGTCATTCAGTATCGTGGGCCTGGCAGAACGCCCGGCCGAGACCATAATACAGACGGCTTCACGCTCTGCATGGCTGGTGGTGGCACCAAGGGCGGCTACAGTTATGGCAATACCGACGAATTTGGCCACAAGGCTGTGGATAAACCAGTGCTGCACACCGACTGGCTGGCTACCGTGGCTGATCTCTTCGGTCTTGATGTCAACCAGATGGTTTATGAACGTGGCGGACAGAAACTGAGTCTGCTCGACGGCCAGGCCGGTCATGTGGTGAAAGATGTAATCGCCTGACTTCGAAAAAACAAACCGCGAAGGCACCCTTGAAGGACTCCGACAATGAAAAGATCACTTACTTGCCTTCTAATCATATTTTTTGGTTTAGGCAGCCGGCAAATCCCGGCTCAGGCAACTAAATCTTCTGATACAAAATCAGAGAACTTTGTTGAAAAAAAGAAGCTGGATGAGAACCCTCACAAGTTGCCTGATCGGTCAGGGACGTTTATGGGGCGAGCCATTGCCCCGGTGATGAGCTATCTTGGGGCCGACTGGCTACTGCGAGACTCCCGCGAAGAAGAAGAACAACCCGAGCAGATGCTTGATGCCCTTGAACTGAAGCCAGGTGATGTCGTCGCCGATGTTGGCGCCGGCGTTGGTTATACATCTGTAAGAATTGCCCGCCGTGTTGGGCCCGGTGGTAAGGTTTATGCAACGGATATTCAACCCCAGATGATCCGGATGCTTAAGGCGAATATTCGAACGATGAAGCTGGAGAAGCTGATCACGCCGGTTCAATGCACAGCTACCGAGACTGGCCTACCGGATAAGTCAATTGATTTGGTGATTATGGTTGATGTTTATCACGAATGTTCCGAGCCCGTGAAAACGCTTGAGGGGATCAAGAAAGCCCTGAAGCCGGGCGGTCGGCTGGTTCTGATTGAATTTCGGGCCGAAGACCCGGACGTGCCTATCAAACCTGAGCATAAAATGACATTGGCTCAGGCCCGAAAAGAGGTTGAGGCACAGGGTTTTGACTTCGTGAAGAATGACCCGCGTCTGCCTTGGCAGCACATCATTATTTTCAGAAAACCACTGGATTCGAAAGACTCAAAAGAAAACGGGAAAGTCGGGAAGCCTACATGATTTCGAAACATCTGCCAAAAATTATCACTCTTATTCTTTGTTTTGCAGAGGTTGGTGTTGCTGCCGAGCCTGCCAGAAGGATTAATGCCAATGAGTATCCATCGCTTCAGGCCGCTGTTGACGCACATGGCTCAGGCGGCGGCATCCTGACGATTCCACCGGGAACTTTTGAAATCGCCGAGCCGATCGTTGTGAAAACCGGGGAAACGCGAATCGAAGGTTCGGGTGCAGCCACTCTGATCGTCAATAAAGACACCACTGGCAAGCCGGCTCTGATCATTCAGCCGCCGGATATTGATAAAAACAAAAATGCCGAGATATGGCGTGTGCACGTTGGCAATCTGCGAATCACCGGAAACCCAAAGAGTGGCGATGCCATTTATGCCCGACGTGTGCAGGAAATCTTCATTCAGGGCGTCTCGGTTGATCACAATGGCGGTAACGGCATTCACCTTGATCGCTGCTATGAAGACCCGCGCATCAGCGATTGCCTCATGACTTACAACGGCCTGGCAGGCCTGCAGATCACCGAGTGCCATGATATTGTGGTTAACGCCAATCAATTTGAGGACAATCAGGACGCCCTTCGCTGCGTTGATTCGTTTAACCTTTGCTGCAACGGCAATAATATTGACGACCACAAACGTCATGGCATTGTGGTTGAAAACACTTATGGTTCAGTGATCAGCGGTAACATGATAGAAGAATGCAATGGCACGGCCATCATTCTCGACCGCGACAGCTATGGCATTGCCGTTTCCGCCAATGTGGTTGCGCATCATCTGGGCGGCGGTGTCGACCTGAAAGATGCCAATGGCTGCGCTATCAGTGCAAACAGCTTTGTGCTTTGCCACGGCTTTGGTGTGAAGGCATCGGCCGAGAGCACGCGAAACAGCATTTCCGGGAATGCCTTCGCAAACACATATATTGGTGGCGGCAAGCTGAAGAGGCCAATTCTGGAGCACGAAAACAAGATGCAAATCGATGCCGGAGCCGGCGTGGTGCTGGAAGGCTCGTCCGACACGGTTATTACAGGCAACACATTCACCGGGCTGGATTATGAGGCCGTGAAAGCTACCGGCGGAGCCAAACGGCTGCTGGTCACCTCGAATCTTCTGACGGAATGTTGCCGGCGTAGCGGGCCGGAAAAGCCGTGGATTGTGATTGAAGACTCCGCCGGGTCAATTGTCAAAGACAATCTTGGGGCGAAATAACCCAAGATTGCATCACGGTGCCTCGCTGGCAATCTTTTTCAGTACATCGGCGAGTCTGTAAGAGGCCAGAACGACCTGCTTTTCCGAGAGTTTGCGGGCATCGGCCGCATAGCCAATCGGTAGATCTCTGAAGCGTTTTTCGTTGATTGAGAGATTGCCGTAAACCACTTTCTGGCAATACTCGGCACTCTCTTTAACCCAGTCGTTGATATTTGAAGGCTGGGCAAGCTGCTTGTTGAAAGACAGTCGAGGAAAGTCGCGTAACAGCCGTTTGGCTTCGCGGTCGAGCGAAGGCGGGTTTTCCTCACGGCCCAGCACTCCGTCCCAATAGGCATGAAGGTTATCCGGGCCGTTGTCGTTGGGGAATTCAATGTCGTTGCCGCCTTTGTCGCCATTAGGCGTAGCCGGGCAGAATCGGGCGGTTGCATGCAAGGGCTGGTGAATATCGGCCACCTGATGGATGATCCAGCTCAGGGCCACAGCCCTTTCCTGTGGCGTATTTTTCCGCTCGTTCACGGTTTTCAGGTGGGCGATGTACGTATTCACCACGTTTTCGTCGCTGGCTCGGGGCGGTTCCAGCCGGGGGGGCTTGTTCGCTTCGTAAATCAGTCGATAGTTGATGTAGTGAGCACCTGGGCGGAAATAGCGAGAAAATTCTGAGTCGGGCCGGGCCTGATCCGGAAAAACTGAAGCATTTACAAACAGTGCAAGCCTTCCGTCTCGCGGATTAAAGCGGGCATCACGCCACCAGGGTTTTTCAGCCGGGTGCTGACGCAGAATGTCGGCCAGTTTGTTACGCGTTTTCTCGTCGAGCTGCTCAAAGGCCATCCAGGCCACCAATCTGTGCCCACGACCATTCCATGCCATGGCTGGTCGAGGTAAAAAACATAAAATCAGCGTAATGGCGATTGCCCAGCGAGACTTATTCTTTTGCATCAGTTGTGCCTGTCGAAATTGAGTTCATTATTTCCGATGGTATTATACGGATTTTGTTTCAGTCGCATAACTGGCCATTGTCAATTCGCCAGAAACGACGGCCCAACTGTTCCGTCTCTTCGGGGTCGTGCGTTACATAGACAAGGCATGAGCCTGCTTTTTCGACCCACTCAATAAGCCTGCCGACAATTAATCGGCGAGATTGCCTGTCGATCGCGCTGACAGGCTCGTCACACAATAGCAGTTTCGGCTGGCATGCCAGGGCCCGCACCAAGCCTACTCGCTGCCTCTCTCCACCGGAAAGCTGCTGCACTCGGTTTGTCAGCAGATTTCTGATTTCAAAAATGTCGATCAATGCCTGATATTCATCGTCTGCAATGGCTGATCGGCCACCACGCCGTCGCAAGCCAAATTCCGTATTTGCCTGAACATCAAGGTGTGGAAAAAGCATGTCATCCTGAAAAACCATCCCGACTGGGCGACAGGACAGCGGAAGTGTTTTGCCCCAATTGTCGAGATCAATCCGGGACCCACTGAGTTTTATAACTGAATTTGACTGAATCCAGCCTGAAATCAGTTTCAGGATTGTCGATTTGCCTGAGCCTGAAGGACCGGTCAGTACATTCAGGCGTTCATTGGTAGAAAGTTCCAGGCGGATGTCAAATCGCCCGGGGATCTGGTATTCAAGCAGTGCCTGAAGCAGGAGCGGCTCAGTTTTCACTCGAAGGGCCTGCTATCTTGTTCATCATCGCTCACGCAGACTTTCTTGTTATTCGGCTGGAAAGCCATAGCGCCGCCATGGCCAGCACGCTGAGCAGGGCAACCAGCCCGCGAGCCTGGGCGGCATTACCCAGAATGGTTGCATCATAAAGGGCAAGAGCGGCAGTTCGCGTGCGACCGGGAATATTGCCAGCGACCATCAGTGTGGCTCCGAGGTCGCCAGAAGCCCTGACAAATGACAGCAGTGCGCCGGCCACCAGTCCTGGTAGTGCCAGTGGCAGCGTGACTCGCCGAAAAACCCCCGGCTCGCTCGCCCCCAGCATTCGCGCAAGCTGTTCGTATTGGGTGTCAATCGCTGCGAAGGCCGTGCGGGCTGAGAGGAAAAAGAGCGGAAAGCTGGTGACGGCCGATGCCAGTACGGCACCGGTCCAGTGAAAAACCAGCACCAGCCCGAAACTTGATTCGAGCCAACGCCCCAGGGGCTTTCCCCGACCGACTATTTCCAGTAGCAGGTAGCCTGTCACCGTGGGCGGCAGCACCAGTGGCAGTGTCAGCAGGGTGATCAACAGCCCCCGGCCAATAAATGATTTACGCACAGTGAGCCACGCCAGGGGGACACCCGGTATACAGACAACAAATGTCGACACCAAGGCAACCAGCAGCGAGAGCTTCATGGCGTCAGCGTCGTCGGCAGTCATCGTGCGGCTCGTGTCAATTCAGTTCAGGCAAATGCCTTAAGAGCATTACGCATGGCAGTAGCCGTTGGTAGTCGGTCGTTGGGATGCCGGGCCAGGCATTTTTCAATCAGTTGGCTGAGTTCCTGCGGCACATCGTCGCGGCGTTCGGCTAACGGCACAATTTTGTGATCCAACAGCAACTGAATCATGTCGGGTGAAGAATCTTCGGAATCAAAAACATACATCCCCGAGATCAGGAAGTATATGGTGGCAGCTGTGGCGTAAAGATCGGCAGAGGGCTTAACTGTTTTGAAGTCGATCATCTGCTCGGGTGGCATGAACGGAATGGTGCCTCGCATTTCCCCTGAAAAGGTCAGGTTCGACAGGCCCATCGACTCATAATTCTTGGCCAGGCCAAAGTCGCTGATCTTGGCGATGAGTTTGCCATCGGAAGTTTTCCCAATCAAAATATTCTCAGGTTTGATGTCGCGATGCACAATGCCAAGGTTGTGTGCATATTCAAGGCCTTTGAGCACCTGGCAGGCAATTCGGCAAGCCTGTTTCACAGGATAAGTACCCCGATTGGCTTCGGCCAGGGTTTGCAGGTTGATACCCGAAACATATTCCATGGCGAACCAGAGACGGCCTTCGTCATAGCCAAGATCCACACACTCGACAATATTCGGATGACGAAGTTGGGCGATCACATGCATTTCGCGCAGAAAGCGGTCCATCGCTGTGCGAGTAGCAGCTGTTTCGGGGTCGATGATCTTGAGGGCAACGTCGCGGCCTGTCACGCGATGGCGTGCCAGATAGACTACGCCCATCGACCCGCGGCCAATCAGGCGAATGGTTTCAAAATGAGGGGCCATGTCGCTGATGGAATCGGCTGTGACTGTCTGATGATGCTGACGACATTTCCGACAAACGCGAACCAACAAATTTCGCGACGGATCCATCCCTGGAAGATCAGGTGCCACGAATTCCATGGGGTCTGAAAATTCTTTTTTACAAAGGCTGCAATAGTTTACGGGCCCACCAGAGTTATTTGTAACCGTGGCCAGAATATCCTGCCCGGCGGTCTCAGATTTGTCGTTGTAAACGAAATCAGGCTTGATTAAATCATTGTTTTCAATGGATTTGGTGTTTTCGGTTGACAACCTGATCGTGAAAATATTTCGACCTGCCTGAACAATATCGTTTTCATTAATCCTGACTCGAATATTTGGTTCAATTGGCTGATCGTTCAGATTGGTTCCGTTGGTGCTGCCCAGATCAATAACAAAAAAAGTCTCACCGATGATTTCAAATTTCAGGTGCTTGCGTGAAAGCAGGCTGTCGTCGGGCAATGGCCAGTCGCAGCCCGGTGATCGACCGATCGTTATGCCTGTAACGGCCGGAATCGGACGTCTGATTGTGTCTGGCCTGATCGGGCCCGAGAGCCATTCCAGATGTGCTTTCATTTGCGGCTGAATTGACACAAAATTGCGGGCCTGTTGATGCGTCAAGTCGTTAAAGCTTCTTGTATTCGATATATTTGACATTGTATTCATCCATATCGCTTTTGTATATCTTTTCTATCGACACGATGGACTAACGCCTTTGACAGACTGTCAACTTTCTCATGACAAACTTTTCCGAAAATCCGTCACACCTAAAAATAAAGTTTAAATTGCATGATTCGTTGGCAACCGGGCTTCCGGTCGTCGCCCTTGAAAGCACCCTCATCAGCCATGGCCTGCCCTGGCCCGACAACCTTGAAACCGCCCTCGCCTGCGAAGATGCCGTGCACACGGCAGGTGCACTGCCCGCCACCGTTTCCATTATCGACGGCGTCATACATATTGGTTCTTCACAGGAGCTTCTGGAAAGGCTCGCACGTAATAAACAGGCCGATATTCAGAAAGCCTCTCGGCGTGACATCCCGGCAATCATGGCGACCGGAGCCACAGCTGCGACAACTGTCTCAGCTACGGCCTTTCTGGCCAGGTCTGCTGGCATTCGCTTTATGGCCACTGGCGGCATTGGTGGCGTGCATCGGGGGGCTGGGCAGACATTTGACATCTCGTGCGACCTGGCCGAGCTTGGCCGCGCTGGCCAGCCCATGGCACTTGTCTGTTCGGGCGTCAAATCAATTCTGGATATTCCCGCCACGCTTGAAAAGCTGGAAACGCTGGGCGTGCCAGTAGTTGGCTATCAAACGAGAGAATTTCCAGCATTCACCGAATTTTCGTCTGGCCTGCTACTGGATCATTCTGTTGGTGAACCAGAATTGGCCGCCAGGATATTTTCAATCCATGAATTGCTCGACATGCCGACAATGATGCTATTTGCCCAGCCCTGTTCCAGCGATCTTTCACTCGATGTGGATCTGGCCGAAAAAGCCAGGGTACAGGCCCTGAGCGAAGCGGCATCGCAGGGTATCACAGGCAAGGCCATTACTCCTTTCCTCCTGGGCCGGATAAGTCAATTGACCCTGGGGCAAAGCCTCAGGGTCAATAAACAGTTGATTATTAATAATGCCGCCACGGCCGGTCAAATCGCGGCGGCATACAGCAGGCTGAGTCAGCGGCAAGCCGATCAGCGAACGCCGTAAGGATAGGCATTCACGGGCTTCAGCTTATCCCAGCCCAGAAACGACTTCTGTCGATAAAGCTGAACTGGTACCAATTGCATGCTTGTGCCCGTGGCTGCCGGTTGCTGCGGGGCTGCTGCCTGAGGAGCCGCTGCCGCCGGGGCAGCCTGAGGATAGGCGTAGCCCATAAAAACAGGTGTGTAGTTCGGTGCGGCGGCTTGCGGTGCACTGTTTAATGGTGCTGCTGACTGTGCAGCCGGTGCCGATGCTAGCTTGTTTACAGATTCAGTCAGCTTTTTGAGGTCTTCCTGAATTTTCGACAAGTCAGATCCCTGCGGCGTACCGGTTGCCGCCGCTGCTGCTGCGGCTGGAGAATTCTGCATTTGCTTCAGACCTTCAATCAGTGCCCGCTGTAGATCATACGTATTCGGTGCCGGTGCCGAAAAAGCAGCAGGGGTTGCTGCTGCAGGAGCCGGTGTATAAACCGGAGCGGCTGAATAAGTTACCTGTGGATAAACCGGGGCGGCTGAATAGGCGGGCGCATAGCTGTAAGAAGGTGCATAAGCCGGTGCCGAATAGGCTTGCGGTGCTGGAGCCGCGTAAGGTGCCGGAGCGGCAAAAACCTGATACGGAGCCGCGTTCTGCACAGTGCCTACAGCAGGACCTGTGGGCACCGCCACCACTGACCTGTGATTCCACCAGCCGGCTGCATTGGCTGTCAGGCTGGGGTATATCAGCAAGAGCATGCTGGCCAGAAACTTGTGTTTGATCTGGCCGTTTGGTCGATATTCCGTCATCGTTCTGACCTCCGCTTGTGTCTTCACAGTATTTCCCCACTGGAAACAGACTTTATTATGAATTATGCCTGATAATGTTTACACTGGCTTGAAATTTCATCTTTATTTAATTTACCTGATCTTTACAAACTGATCAAAAGGTAAACTTTTCGCAGAATACCAGGTTTTGCATTAAAAATCAGGCTTGCCTTTCTTTAAGAACTGATTCCACGCACCGAATCGCCCGACGCTGGCGGGTGCCTTCCTGCTTCGCCTCGCTAACATATCTGATGTATTCTCTTCGGTGCGAGATTGCCAGCTTTTCAAAAAGAGTCTTGGCCTTTTCATCAGCCGACAGAGCTGTCTCAAGCTCTTTTGGCATTGGGGTTTCGGGCCTGAGATCGATGTCAGGCCCGATGCTCAGTTCTAACTGCTCCCCTGCCTTCCAGCCAATTTTTACGGCGGCTTTCTGCATGGCCTTGTTAAACATCAAATGATGATGCCCATCACCCGTCGGCATGATCGACGTGCGAAATTCTTCCCCGCCGATTCTCACATAAACCCGCACACTGGCCCTGGTTTTGAAGAAAAGGACCGATTCGCCGGGCAGTCTGATCATTGTCCATGGTTGATCCGGCATAATCTGTTCGGGCAATCCGTCAAAAGTCAGCGAAACTGGCTGTGCATCTATCGCCTGGTTTTCCACCTTCTTTCGGGCCATTTTTCACCTTTTCCAGTCTCTGAATCTGATTTTGTCAGATCATCATAATTTCGATTGTCTCAGTTCGCCAGATAACCATTAGATTTATAAGTGGGTCAATATGTTCGCCGAATGGAATTGGCTCAGGGCTAAATTAAAAATCTTTCGTTTGTCAATTGCATTTGGCTCAATGCATTATCCAGGATTCGCTATTCAACTCATGCAAAGCTCGATTGACTCTGTGTTAATCTGTCGAAAAAGCCTGAAATAAAGGGGTAAAGGCACTTGTATTATCTGGCCATTTCGGGGAAGTTGAAATTAGTCCTGTTAAAAAAACAAACGTACTCTGGCCTTGCACTTCGGTGTAACAGGCGATGATTGTTTTTATGTTCATCAGGTGCAGTAGGCCTTGGTTGGTCTACTGATTTAATGCTTTTGAAGTTAGACGGGAGTAACCATGAAAAACGTTTCAGCCATTCTCAGAGTTCTGTGCGGGATTGGTCTTCTCGGTGTTTCCGGTTATGTCTATCTGACAACAGTTCAGGAAGCCCGTAAAAACCCTGCTGCGGGTGTCACACTTTACGGCAAAAAACTGAACATAACGCCTGATTTACTGCAGTGGCTGGTGCTGGGAGCTGGCATTATCGGCGTGCTGCTCCTGATATATGGTGTCATAACATTTATCAAAGAAGGGTCGGGCGACTCTGAATCTGATGACTGAGCAAGGCTGAAGCAATATCGCGAACTTATAAGGATAAGTCGAACTCGCTGCCCCCGCACATTTCGTGCGGGGCTGTTGATGAGTTGAGCGAATTAAGGAGGAGTTTTATCGTGAAATGAGTTGCAACTGTCTCATTATTATGATTTAAGGCCAAACAGGCCTGGCTCACGCAGACCGGCCGTCAACCAGACTATGATTAGAAAGATGGCGGGCGCAGTGAAGGCTTCACCGTGGCTCATGTGGGCCATGATCGCCCCGCCCATGTAGGAAGACAGTACCAAGGCTCCGAAATTTTTGGTTTTCGGGATGAAAAACAGTGCTGCACCGGCGATTTCACCCATAGCGATGATCACTCGCCAATTGGCAAGCCCCATTTTGGCGAAACCATCAAGCACCTCGGGCGAGCCTGCCAGCTTCATCGCCGCGCTCAGGGCCAGGGCCAGTGTCAGTAAGCAGGTCAGACCAAAAGCAATGCGATGTCGTGTCATTTTGCGACTATTTTCAGTTTGCAGATGAAGATCTTTTCGTCAGGCACGATCATAACTGGCGGGATGACTGATGAGCAACAGGAGACAAATCCCTGTTCGACTTTAAGTTTCGTTGAAGGGCGTCTGGAAATCAGCCAAGTAAGCTGGGTTTCAAACCCAGTTTTATAAAGTTTGAATTATGCAAAACTTGCGACATGAAAAGCGAGGCGTGTTCCAACCACCGTAAAATAAGTTAACGAAAAAATGATTTTGTAATTTTTCGGGCACAAAGAATTCACACCAAAAACAATCTCAATCAATCTGATGACAAAAGGCACACATCTGGGTGTTATCTGATAATGAAAGCTTTCCGTTGGAACCCGGATAATAACGATACGCTGCGGCGAGAAAGGGGCATTTCATTTGAGAGCATCGTTGTTGCCATTGAGGCAAAAGGTTTGTTGGACATACTGACTCATCCCAACCAGGAAATGTACCCTCATCAGTGTGTGCTTGTGGTAGCATTCGAAGGATATGCATATCTGGTCCCTTTCGTGGAAGAAGACGATTACATTTTCCTGAAGACGGTAATTCCCAGCCGTAAAGCAACCAGAGACTATTTGAACAAGGGTGATCATGATGCCCGCTGATATGGATCAGGATGGAATTGAACTTTTGGCGGCCTTCGAGCAGGGGCAGCTCAAATCTGTTGCCACAAAAAGCGAGATGGAGAAGTTAAAAGCCTCTGCCAGGGCAACGGCAACGAAAGATCGTCGCATTAATATTCGACTTTCTTCCGTTGACCTCGCTTCCCTTCAGGTCAAAGCATTGGAAGAAGGCATTCCTTACCAGACGCTGATCGCCAGCGTGCTTCACAAGTATGTCACCGGCCGTCTGGCGGAACGTTCATGAAAATGAACCCCAAAGCGAAGCCCGTCGATGGTCTCTATGAGTGACCAGGCAATGCAGTCCAGGTATTAAAATGGAGCATTATTACTAAATGATTTTGATGGACCTATGGCATATAAGTCAGTATGCGTCCATTCCTGCGACCTGAAATTTTCCCACTCACTTGCACCCTGCAGCTTATCCAGCCTCTTTATATCTTCTCTGCAGCACCTTCAGGATCGTACCGATTTTCTGGAATTCGCCGGGCTCAAGGCCGGGGCCGAAGGGGTCGTGGGCCGAGTTCGCTTCCAAGACACCTTCATGAACGAGACAGGCAAGCATGCGAGCAATATAACCTTCCATCGGTTGGCGGAAGGTGGTGAACGAGAAGGCGTCCACAATCTGGCTGAGCTTGATAAATCGCGACAAGTCCTGATCATGCCATGCTTTAATCAGGTCGGCCTGGGGGGCAACGAAGGCCGAGCCCATACCAATCAGGGCCGATTGGGCTCCGGCCATCAGTGAATAACCCAGAAACCGGTCCTCGCCGGTGATCAGTTTTTTATCGGTGTGCAGCTTCATCAGGCCGGCGATCTCCTGAAAGGTCATCACCGAGTCGAGAGTGGCCACCTTAATGCCCATCACCTGCGGCATTGTCAGCAGGTCGTCGAGCAAATCCATCGGGTAAGAAAGCCCGCCCGCCTTTTCATAAAGATAGAACAGGACACCTGGGATACGGACCGACTCAAGCACCGCCTGATGAAAGGCGAAGCACTTCTGCCAAATCTGTTCGTCGCCCCTGAGAAAGCAAGGCGGGTGAATCATAATGGCATCGGCACCCAGCGACTCGGCCTGCTGTGCCATGTCGCGGGCGGCTGCAAGGGCACTCATGAAAGAATTTGCATCGGGTGGTGCGCCTGCAGCGGCTATGACAAACTTGCCGGTTGTACGGGTTTTATGCCAGGTTTCGAGGATCTCTCCTCGCTGATTTTCGTTCCAGAAGAGGCCCCTGCCCGTGTGTGCCCAGACAACAACGCCATCGGCTTTCTGGCTGAAAAACCAGTGTGCATAGTGGTTTTGGGCATCGGTGTCGATCTCGCCTGAGGCCCTGCAGGGCACGGGCACAGCAGCCCATAGGCGAGATGCGGCAAGGGGTTGCGCTGGGTCGCCAGATTCGATACGATCCATAGATTTTCTCTATTTTTCAGGCCTGTGCAGATTGCCTGGACTGTGGGACTGGTCAATTTTGGTTTGGCGTTTGACTTTACCCTAATGGAAGTCACACTCCAAGTGATATTGTCGATGGCGAGCCCGCTTGGAGGCTCAAAATTCGCCGATCGACCCTTTCGATCCGCAGGACCCGCGAATTTTATCCAGGCGTGCTTGACGAACCACCCTCAAACCGGTCATAATGCATGAGTGCATGCATGCACTTTCTCGATGAGAAGAAAATGGGCGTCAGGCGTGCTGCTGCGATTGACGGGGAGGCGAAAGATGCGGAGACTTGAGCAAGAACTCTGAGGAAGACCCTTTCCGGCGATGAAGGGGGGCGATGTTGGACAGGCGGTCCACAGGTGTAGAAACAAACGATCAAACGGGACATTCAATTGAACCAAGCGGAGACCAGATTGTCAGGGAACATGTGAGCCAGGCCCGGAATGTGGCGATTTTATGGCTCAGGTGACCCAGGCAGGTTTTCGGAAGATTCCGGAGAGTTCTACGATGGGCGGCTTCAACGGCGGTAACGGCAAGAATTCGGGACGCAACCGCAAGAACACCAATCGTTCCAGCTTCAAGAACAGACTGTTCATTGAGCGGAATGTGGAGAGCCTGGAAGACCGCCAGATGCTGGACGGTTCCGGAGTTCTCTCAAATTTTGGTGATTATTACCTCTATCAGGGGCAGAAGCAGTCAATTCTGCGAAGCGGCACAGAACTGGTTGTTCAGTTCGAGTCTGGCAAGCGGGACATCAGCGAATTTCAACTGCTCTTTCCGGGCGGGCTCCTGATGGGCTTCACCAAGGCAACAAATCTTGGTGAGGATGCTGCGGTTTATCGCCGCGACGCCAATCCTAATCAGAGTAGTGCCGATCAGGTTCTTTCTCTAATGCAGATTGCCAGTCAGGTGAAGCAATCTCAGGGCGTGCTGGGAGCCGGACCGGCCTTCTCAGGCAAGTCTCCTGGTTCCGAACTTTATATCCTGAACGAAATGTATGTTGGTCTGAAGCCGGGTGTCAGTGCAGATACTTTTTTCAAATCTCTTCCGGATGTTTCAAGCTGGAAGAAGATTCGTGGTTCGGCCAATGACTATGTGGTCGGCCTGAAGGTCAACCTGGGCATTGAAACACTGAGCTATGCAGCTAACCTGGCCAGTAACCCTTCTGTAGTTTATTCAGAACCAAACAGCTGGGCAAAAATCAGCAAGGCTGCTTTGCCAAATGACCCCTATCTGGGCCTGGAATGGCAGATTCAAAACACAGGTCAGGGTGGTGGAACGGCTGGCGCTGATATTAATGCAGTGACGGCTTGGAATCGCGGTGTGACGGGAACCGGGGTTGTTATCGCCGTTATCGACGACGGTGTGCAGCTAACTCACCCCGATCTTGTGAACAATATCAGTATTAATACAAACGAAATACCTAATGACGGTATTGATAACGACAATAACGGCTACATCGACGACGATAAAGGTTGGGACTTTGCCGACAACGACAATGACCCGAACCCGAGGCTGGTGGATGATGCACACGGCACGGCCGTGGCGGGCCTGGCTGCTGGTGTGGGAAATAATGCGATTGGTGTGGCAGGTGTTGCCTATACTTCGAAGATTCTGCCAATCCGAGTTCCCTTTAATGGCGAACCAACCACTGCCACGGCGTTTATTGAAGCCGTTTATTATGCTGCCGGTCTTGATAACGGTGGCAACCGTGTTTGGCGTGGTGCAGATGTTCTTAACGCCAGCTATGGATCTGGTAGCCCCAGAAATGCCGAAGCCGCTGCCTGGTTAGCCGCCTTTCAAAATGGACGTGGTGGCTTGGGCGCTTTGAATTTTGCCTCGACCGGCAACAGCGGTCAGGCCAATGTTTCGTTTCCAGCCGCATATCCCGGCGTTATTGCTGTAGGCGCAAGTGATTACAACGATCTGCGTTCAACTTACAGCCAGTATGGCCCTGAAATCGACATTGTTGCCCCCAGCGGTCCCGGCAGCAAACCCTATGAGCTTTCACCAAGCGCTTATCCCCTGACCACCGACCTTGTCGGTGCCGCCGGTTACAACAGCGATCTTGGTGGCCTGCCGGAATATCCGACGAGTCAGGTCACGCTTGATTATTCAACCTTCAGTGGCACATCGGCTTCTTCTCCGATTGCAGCTGGTGGTGGTGCTTTGGCTGTTGCCGCGAACCCCAAGGCCACGGCGACAGAAATTACATCAGCCATCACTTCCACCGCAGCCAAAGTGGGTGGTGTAACTTACGATAATAATGGTTTCAATATTGAATATGGCTATGGCCGTATGAATATTGGTGCCGCTGTAGCCAAGCTGCAGTCGTTCCAGGTTACTACAACAACGCCTCTGAACGGTGCGACGGTTAACACTGCTCCGACTCAGGTGATTATTTATTTCTCGGAACCAGTCAATTTCGCCTCGATTTCTGCTTCCGACCTGAAATTCACCAATGTTCCACAGGGTGTGACCATCACCGTTGGCACACCTTCGCTATACAATGCTCTGCCTAATGCGGTAGCCTTCCCGATCAAATTCTCGGCCCCGATTACGACTCGGGTGAGTGGAACTTTTGGCTATAACATTGCCGCCGATTCAATCATCTCGGCTTCGGGCAAATTCATTGCGGCCTATTCAGGCAATTTCAATTACAACGATGTTTCTGGCCCGCGAGTGACTTCAGTTACGGTTGAAAGTCGCAAAATCAATGCAACCTTCAACGAAATACTGCGGGATAATTCGCTTTCGCTGAAATCTGTTCAGCTTTATCGGTCAAATGGAACGGTCAATCCGCTTGATACGCTGGTCACGAAACTTGGTGATCCCCGCGTTGCAATCGCCTATGATCCGCTGACCAGCAAGCTGACACTTGATTTGACCAACCTGCCTCAGAGCCTGTTGCCCAGCGATACCTACACGCTGATTCTGCGTGACACCATCACTGACGTTGCCGGCAATTCGCTTGACGGTGAATATAACGGCACACTGCCTTCCGGCGATGGCACTCAGGGCACCGACTTTGTTTATGGCCTTGGCTATCGTGCGGTGAAAGCACCGAAATTCGTTTATTCCTCGCTGGCTCCTTACAGCGATTCAGGCAACCTGAACGATCAGAATACAAGCGATGTCACGCCAGACTTTGTCGGCCAGGTCCAAAGCGATTTTCCAGCCGCCGTTCAGGGCGTGACAGTCGTTGCCCAGTATAATGCTTTGCAGCCTGGTGGAGTTTTCGACCTTGACCTCGGGCCGGGCGGCCGTGGCTGGAGCGGCAATCCGCAGGTGATCACCACCACCGATGGCACAGGCAAGTTCACCATCGCCTATGGAAACCTTCCTGCTCTTCAGGATGGTTATTACAAGATGCGTCTGGTGGCTGTGGGCCAACCAACGGATAATGTTTTGCCTGGTCTTTCGACGAAATTTGACCAGTCCTTCCGTGTCGACACAACACACCCCTATGTGAATGTATCGAACATCCAGGACAACTCGTTTGTGGCCGCTTTGCCACAGATAACGCTTGACGTGATTGACCCGATCCGGCCCGTTGATACGAACAGCCCGTTTGCCGTTCCGATTCTTTTCGATGTTTCGGCACTGAATGTCAATTCTGCAACTAACATTTCGAATTACTCGTTTATCAATGTTGGTGCAGACGGGATCTATGGAACTTCGGATGACCGAGATTCCTCAGCCTATATCACCGGCGTGACCTACACCAATACAACCAATCGTGTGACTACGGCTGATCCGTATTCTGCACAGGTTGCGATTAAATTCTCGTCAGCAGTTCCTGCCGGCAAATACGTATTCACGGCAACAAGCCGGGTTACCGATTCTGCGGCCAACACGCTGGTGCCTTACAGCGTCAGCATTAATGTCAATCCGACTCCGGTTTACATCACCGGGTTCCAGATGGGCAACACCACGACTGATGGCAGCAGCATCGACGTTTTTGTTCCCACTGGTGGCCCCCGTTCCATTTTTGAACTGCCAAATGTAAACCCCAGCGTCCCTCAGGCGGCTGAAACTTCGCCCGACACCTTTGTGATTGACTTTTCAAACACGCTTGATGCTTCAACCATCAGCAACAATTCAGTTCAGCTTTTCCGATCGGCTGATAGCAATATTGCAAATCCTGATGGCGACTTCCGTTATTTCGGAACGGCATCTGATCCTGGCAATGGCTATGTTCGGGTGACAGGTGTCTCTGTCAGCCTGATTGATTCCATTCCGGGCTGTGCCATCGGTTCTCCGGGTTATCGTAACAGGCTTCTGGTGAAGATTCCGGCTGGCACTCAACTTGTGGCCGATAATTACCGGATTCAGTTGCCCAACAGCGGTTCTCTGGCTATCCGCGACATTTTCGGCCTGCAGCTTGATGGCGAATTCCTGGGTAACCCTGCTGCTACAGCCGCATCGGCAAGTGTTGACGAATTCGGCAAATATCTGAATCCTGTTGAAACCTATCAGACATTGATGCCGACCGGCAAATACCGAAATGGCCTTTCGGGCGATGCCGTGGCCGGTGGTACGTTCATCACAGGCTTCACGGTTGTTCCTAATGGTAACCTGATCTTTGCCCGGGCTGATTACAACGATGATCCGTTCATTCTGGGCGACGATCCGGACGGTTCTTTCGCCAAGCCCTTCCCGACTCTGGTCGCTGAAGCTGTGGCGAGCCTTGTCAACGGCGGCGATCTGAACAGCCCGAAGAATTACGGCATTAATTTCAATCCGGCTTATGACCGCAATGGTAACGGCCACTTCGATCCCTCAGCGTTTTATGCCGCAGGCGTGAAGTCTGCCAATGGTCCCGTGGCAATCATCGCGCTGGCATCCTCTGACCAGTACAACCCGGTCACGGGTAAGGTTGAACGACGGACATTTGTTATTCAGACACCTCAGGGCACAACCAACGAAGGTTCGGGCAGCGTTCCTGCCATGACCACGCTGGTCTTCGACACTGGTTCAGCCCTGAAAATGATGAACACAAATATTTACGTTCAGACACAGGGCTCGGCGATCCAGACACGTGGTGGCTCGCAGCCCGGCCAAAGTGTGATCTTCACATCCTATGCCGATGACAGTGTCGGTAGCGACGCCAACGGTGACGGTATTGACACCGCGCCTTCCGCCGCTGACTGGGGTGGCCTGATTCTTCGGAATTTTGACGACGTTTCGAATGGTCGCTCACAAAACCCTGTGCTCTTCCCGATTAACGGTGCTTTGGGCCTGTCGGGTGCAGACGATGTCATGAGCGCATTTAATTATGCTGATATACGCTATGCCGGTGGTCCGGTTCCGCAAACCATTGGAAATCGTTATAACGCGATAACGCTGTTTAACGCTCGTCCAATGATCGCCAACACGCGGATCTCCAGTGGTGGTGGCTCAGGCTCTGCCCAGGCAGCAATCGCAGCCGATTTCGACAGCTTCCGCGAAGATGCGATCGCCCGTGGTCCACTGGTTCGCCAAACGTCCCTGGTCGGAAACTCGATTAATGGCATCTGGCTGATGTCAAATGCCAATGGTTATGCCGAGCCGACAAATGCGATGTTTTATCCTGACAATCCGTCCTTCGCCGGCGGTGCCCAGAACTACACCTTCGACGATCCTTTGCCTTACGTGCCAACTTCTCAGGTTGTCATTGGCGAGAGACTGAATTATACCGGCGGTGTGGGCACAACCCAGACATTCACCAACCGTATGTACGTTCAGCCTGGCATGATGTTCAAGATGCAGAAGGGTGCCTGGTTTAGTGTCCAGACGCCCAAGGCATCTATTAATATCGGCGACCGCACATATATTTATCAGTATGATGCGAACCCGAACTTCGGTCCGCAGAATCCGACATTCCAGCCTAATACCACCGGCGATGCCAAGGTTCTTTTCACCTCAATATACGACGATACGGCCAGTACTTTCTACTTCGACCCGGCCACCGGAACCCGTACAACGATTGTTCCACAGATTGATACGGACAATGCCGGCAGCTATCTTCAGCCGACGCCTGCTCTGGTCAGTCCTCAGGCTCGATGGGGTGCGTTCAATATTGTTTCCGGTGTTGTGACTGTGGTTGATGAAGCACAGTTCCAGTATGGTGGTGGGTTGTTGAACTACTTTGATGGTACATTCCCCAGCCTGAATGTGCTGAACTTCGACGCATCAGCCACGGCTACCGGCACAACAGCTGCCCAGTTCGGTGCCTATGCCTCGATCACCAACAATGATTTTCTCTTTAACATCGATGCTCCGGTTGCAGTAAGGCCTAACTCGCTTTATGCCGGCGACCCAACCAGGCCGCTGTCATCAGGGAACCCTTATTTCCGTGGCAATGTGATGCAGGGTAATGGTATTGATGGACTGGCTGTGCTGGCATCAGTCGCCTACAATCCAAACGGCCCTGTTGAACAGCCTGTTACTGGTGCAGGTACGGGTAATTATTTCAACCTGAGTGTTGATTCGGTCTGGGATGACACTGATATTACTTATGTCGTCCGTGGAACGATTATCATGGCTGGGTGGAGTGGCTTTGGCGGAGTTTCCAAGCCGGCACCTGATCCAACAGTTCTGACGCAGGAACTTAAGCCCAAGCAGACACTGACATTCCAGTCATCACTGCCTGATACACTCCTGGCCGATGGATCACGTATTGCCCGTCCGGGTGAGTCGTTGCTGGTCAAGCTGCTGAACGATCCTACCGGGCCACAGGCCGGTGGTGCGGGCGGTGGTCCCGATGGACAGGGTAATGATTTAAATGAGACTTTTGCGGGAGCCGGTTTTGTGGTTGGCCGTGACAACGGTATCGACCCGACACCAGACTCCACGCTTGATGCAGGGTGGGGAAGCCAGATTCGGATTTTGGGGATCGGCTCGAACGAAACGACAGGTCAGTCACGTGTGCCGGTGGTCTTCACCAGCCTTCGCGATGGCACCTACGGGAAGACGGTTCGTGGTGTGCCCATGAACAATATTCTGAGTTCGACCCGGTATGCCGGTCTGGCTCCCACTTCCCCCGCTCCTGGTGACGGTGGCGTGCTCTACTTCGGAAGCCTCTCGCTCACGGATTACAACCTCTTCGACCCCCGGGGCGGTAATCTTGTCGATAATGCCGATCTTCGCTACTTAACACGCCTGGAAATGCAGGGTGGCAATGTCGCGGATATGGTCGAGCTTGATGGCCAGGCCGGAATCACCATCGCCGACAATCCGCTCTACCAGAAACTGGGTCTGCTGCTGCCGGGCACGAACTCGCCCGCCCTGACTCAGTATAATTCGGCG
This sequence comes from Planctomycetaceae bacterium, assembly GCA_040374745.1. Classification (GTDB taxonomy): domain Bacteria; phylum Planctomycetota; class Planctomycetia; order Isosphaerales; family Isosphaeraceae; genus QWQI01. The sequence goes on from JBEITT010000008.1 coordinate 84,941, forward strand.
AATGCCATGACCCTGTCTAATTCCAACTTCGCTAATTTCCGCGATGTCGGCATGGTTGTTCACCCGGGTAACGATTTGCTTGCCCGAGTGGTGAATTCGCAGGGTACCGGTGGTTTTGTGCAGCGTGTCGCTGGCCTGAAGGGTCAGGGAAATGTGCTGTTCGCTGTGAATAACACCTTTGCCAACATGCAGGCAGGTATTAATGCTCTGTCGGAAACGACAGATAACGTCACTGCTCAGAACCCGACAACCATCATGGCCCTCAACAACACGTTCTACAATACCGATTACGGTATGTTTGGCCAGGCTCCGGGTTTCAATGGTCAGAATAGCAATTCTCACGTCTATATGTACGTGATGGATAATATCTTTGCCAACAACAGCCAGGCAGCCATCGTCATGGTTGGGCAGAATTACGGCTCGGAAGCCCAGTACAACCTCTACTTCAACAACGGATTCAATGCGTCGGGAATCTACGACGTTTCGGGTATCATTGGCGACCCGGTCTTCCGTGATACAAGTAAATTCGATTTCACCCTGCTTCCAGGTTCGGCCGCGATTGATGTCGCCCGGTCTGAAGTCGGCCCTCTGGCAATCGGGAATGCCCTGGCTCCGATCTCTGATCAGGTCCTGGCCGGAACCGTGGGTGGTATCCGTAACCAGACTGGCCGAATCAGCTCGCGTGGCGGTGCTGGCGTCTATTTCTCGTCGGATATTGTCACGCTGCCAGGCTATCCTTATCGAAATTACAAGGATCAGTTCATTCCAATTCTGCCTGGAACGCCTGTCTCTTATGCCGGCACAGCTTCGAATGTGGCCACATGGGATTACACGCCGATCTCGGGTGAACGTGATCAGAATGGCTATCTCCGGCAGGATGATCCTTCCAGTGGCAATCTCGGTTTCGGCAGCCGCCCGTTCTTCGACGTCGGTGCCTTTGAATACCGCAAGCTGGTTGGCCCCCATGTCACAGCGGTGACAGCCCTGCTGCCTGGCAATACCACGCCAATCAATATCTATCAGCCGCTGGGTGTGGCCGGTACGAACCAGAGCCCCGACTCGATCAGCTTCCTGCTTGATTCGCGTCTCGACCCTCTGACCGTCAATTCCAGCACGATCATTCTGATGGCCTCCGGTGGCGATGGTATCTTTGGCAACAATAACAGTACCTCCGACAGGTCCATCGATCTTTCAGGCAAGCTCACATACGATGCCCTGACCAAGACCATCACGGTGAACCTGGCCACAAGCAATCTCTATCTGACTAACGACCTCTACCGCATCATTCTGGTCGGTGAAGGCGCTTCAGTCATACGCGACCAGCGTGGGAACCCGCTTGACGGCGAGAACCTTGACACCAGAGGCCAGCAACTGCCCCTGCCATCGGGCAACACCTTCCCGGGTGGCAGCTTCCAGGTCACATTCTCGGTTGATACAAACCCGCCCAAAGTCTTGGCTGGTTCCTTCAGGCTTGATCCGGCCTCTGACACCGGCCAGCCTGGCGATCAGATCACCCGTGCAACCACTCCTCAGTTCACCGGCACGGTGGTTGACATTCCGCCTCCTGCCAACCCTCTGATTAACCAGACGGTTAATCTCTCGGTCTCAACCCTCGGCAATGGTATCTACGACCTTCCCAATGTCGGCACTGCCACAACAGACGCCCAGGGCATCTTCGTGGTTCGTCCCTCGCAGCCCCTGCCCGACACGAATTACAATGTCGGGCCTGACGGGATTCTCGGCACTCCTGACGACTCCGGCTACAGCGTGGCCCGTGTCTCAGTGACCGATACCAGCGGCAACATTTCGAACCCGAACGACCGGAATGCCCAGCTGAAATTCGTGGTTGATTCTCAGGGCCCACGCGTTACCAGCGCCAGTCCTTCCCCCAGCTCCCAGATCAGCCCCGGTTCCATCCTGCCGATAACTCTCGGCATGAATGAAAACGTTAATCCAGCATCGCTCAATAACCAGACCATTCAAGTGGTTCGCTCCGGTGGCGACGGTGTCTTCGGCAATGGCAACGATGTCAGCATGACGATCGATGCGGCCTCGATCAGCATCACCTATCTCAAGGTCGATGCTCAGGGTTCAGTCAATGTCGCCTTTAATGTCAATGGGCCATTCCCCAACGACCTCTACCGTGTGACACTTGTCGGTGCAGGCACCAACACCGTTACCGACCGAGCCGGCAACCCGCTTAATGGCCAGTTCAATGGCTCATTCCCTTCCGGAGTGACGAACGGCACCGGCAGCAATTATGTGATGTACTACACGATTCTTGATCCATCCAGATACTTTGTCCGCTATGTCAGCCCCTCAGGTAACGACACAACGGCCACTGGCTCGATCACGAGTCCCTACGGCACAATTCAAGGTGCTATCAATGCTGCCCAGATCGGCGACACAGTCGCAGTAATGGCCGGCACCTACAATGAAAATGTTGTGCTCAAGTCGCTCATCCAGGTTGTGTCGGCAGGTGCCAATAGCACCAACACGACCCTCTACCCTGGCGACGCCAAGGCAACAATCATTCGTCCTGCCGCCAACGCAACAAATGTCATTACGGTTTCGGCTTCCGGCCTGATCTCGACACCAGTTGCCCCAACCCGTCTGAGCGGTTTCACCATCGCCTCCAATCTGGTTGGTAATCCGGTGACCGGCTCTATCGAGCCAACTTCTGTTGGACTGGCAGTTAACAATAGCTCAATAGCCGTTGACCGAATCTACGCAATCAGCTCGGGAACCGGTATCCAGATTACAACCTCCGGAAACTCGGCCCCGACTCCGGTTATTTCCAACACGGTTGTGGTTGGTAACAACACCGGTATCGGAATTTCTGACAGTGGTAACACCGAATCACTGCTCACACCTATCGTAATCACCAACAATACCATCGGTTTCAATAACAATGGTGTCATGGTGAATGTTGCCGCCGGCAGCCCCGTTGACTTTGTCCAGATCATAAACTCGATCCTCTCGGGCAATGCCTCGGTGCCGACCAGCTCCAGCCCACGTAGTGGTTATGCTGTCAGCTCAACGACGGTTGACCGTGTCACACTGCGTTTCAATAACTTCTTCAATAACGGTGTCAGTGCCACAAATTACGCTGATGATACCAATAACATCGGCAATGGCTTTGATCCTGCAGCCCTGAACACAGGTCGCGATTCTCTGGGCAATGTCCCCGGCGATCCAGCCTTCGTATTCCCGGTTGACCCAAGGCCAAATGCCGATGGCCCGCTTCGATTCTTCATCGATGGCAACTACAATATTCGCATCCAGTCAGCGGCAATTGATGCTGCCGATAATGCGGCCGCCCCTCTGCTCGACTTCCTCTATCGCACCCGCGTGACAATCCCCGGCCGTGGCTATCCGGGCACGGGTCCTGCCGACATGGGTGCCTTTGAATATAACGGTGCTTCGACCAACCCGTCCTGGCCGGTCGTCGTACCGACATCAGGCTCAGGCGGTAGCTCGTCCAGCAATAATCCGGGTGGCACAACCGGTGGCGGCACGGGTGGCTCTACCACGGGTGGCACAACCACCAATAACCCTGGCACGACAACCAACCCGATCCCGCAACCTGCTCCAAGGCCAGTTCCGAAGCCGGTTGCCAAACCAGCTCCGAAAAAACCGGTTGTCAGGAAGCCGATTCCCAGACCACCGGTCGGCAGGAAGCCCCTGGTCAAGGTTCCTCCCAGAACGCTGGTCAGAAGATGATCTGATCGTCTTCCGCATGAAGTCCAGATTTCCACAGGCCCCGGGTGATAAGCCCGGGTCCTTTTTTTATGCATCAGCACCTGTCATCAAGATTTCGACAAATTATTCAACTGAATCTTCGCCGTGATGCACCCATTCATGCAATAGCCAAAGACATCGGCATGCAATATCCTTCGATTCTTTCAGGCTCATTTTCACCTGCTGAACAAGCTGTTGCTTTTCATGCGTCGTTTCGATGGTTCTCTGGGCTGTTTTTCTTAAGTGACCAGCATCTAATTTTTGATACCAGCATGAATGTTAAAATACAAATTGATATTGAAACAGAATTCGGCACTGACATGATTGAATAAAACGCCTGTTCAAAGCTCACTCATTTCGACAAACGGGTAATAACTGTCTTGAATATTGCTTCCACCCTGTAAACACCAAGTGGGCCATCCCACCCGCCTCCTTCACCGCCACGATATTTGGCCTGATCAGGCGGCTTTCATCAAATCCCTGCCCGCTTCGGCCCTGCTCACACGCGCTGTCTGTGCTGATTCTTCGCATGGCCTGAATTCAACACAGG
>JBEITT010000002.1:0-154130 GCA_040374745.1 Planctomycetaceae bacterium
TGTTTTTGTGAACATTGCCTGGCGATTGCTGGCGAAAGAGAAGATGAGGCGGTTTGACCGAAGTCAGACACCCTTCAAGGCCTGATCGACACTTGTCGATCAGGCGGCGGATGATGGAATAAACCGATATTTAATCGACCGACGCGGCCATTAACCAGGGTGCCTGCGGCGGATGCCTGTGTTTTGTAAGCAAATGGAGCCTCCCAGGCCCAATAATGTTTGACATTTCCTGTGAGACTGATAAACTAATTTCGTCCTCCTGATTCTTGATGATAGATTGTCCGATCCTCTTGCCGAACCTGGCCTCGTTCTCTGGCTGACAGGAGCCTTTTCCGTGAACAAATCGCTCCCACTTCACAAGCATGCCACTTCGCCGTTTCAGCCACGGATTGCTGATATTTTACAAGCAGGCAGCACAAATCGCCGATTCTTTCTTCAGGCGGGTCTTGGTGGCATCGCGGGTTTATCCACTGCTGAGATTTTGAAGTTACAGGCCGCCGCTGCACCAACCGGCACCAGCGGTAACAAGAAATCAGTAATTCTCTTCTGGCTCTCCGGCGGCCCCAGTCATATTGACATGTGGGACCCCAAACCCACTGCCACCGAACAGATACGCGGCCCCTTCGGCACAATCGACACCAAAGTGCCCGGCATTCGCATCTCCGACCTGTTGCCCCGCCAGGCGGCGGTTATGGACAAGCTCACCATCATTCGCTCGGTTGACTGCTCTGCCAGTAACCACACGCCCATCACCATGCAGGCTGGCCATCCGCTTGCCCGCCGCACCGACGACGGTCGCGATGGCGGCGGTTACCCTTCCATGGGCTCGGTGGCCGCGAAATATGCCGGCCCCATCGATCCAGCCCTGCCGCCCTTCGTTGCCCTGGCCGACAGCCTGAAGGCCGACGTCTGGGGCTCGGGCGATATGGGCAGCACGTTTGAACCAGTGCAGGGTACCGCCTTGGCCGGGCTTTTTCAGCCGCCGAAGGGAGTCTCCATCGACCGAATCCGTAATCGTAACGACATTCGTCGCCGGTTTGATCATCTCCACGCTGGCCTTGAAGCCAGTCGCAGCATGGATAATCTCGACAATTACACCCAGCTCGCCGTTGAGATGGTAGCCTCCGGCAAAGCGGTTAAAGCATTCGACGTCTCTACCGAAGACCCACGCCTGCGTGATGCCTACGGCCGCACCAGCATCGGCGAAAAAGCCCTGCTGGCCCGCCGCATGATCGAGGCTGGTGTGCGATTTGTCGTCGTCAGTGGTGCCTGGGGCTATTTTGATCACCATGGCGACCACGTTCGCTGGATGGGCATCGAAAAAGGCCTGCGGCCACTCATGCCGCATGTTGATAATGCCTTGGCTACACTGGTCACCGACCTTGAAGCCCGCGGACTGCTCGACGACACCCTCGTGCTGATGATGGGCGAATTCGGCCGTGCCCCTGTGATCAATCGCGAAGCCGGACGCGAGCACTGGACAAATGTCATGTCAATGGTCATGGCCGGTGGCGGCATGAAACACGGTCAGGTCATTGGCTCGTCCGACGCCAAGGGCCATTCCATCCTCGACCGCAAAGTTACGCCACAAGATATTGCAGCAACTGTCTTTACGCATCTTGGAATCAATATCGAGACCCAGTGGGAAGGGGCCTCGGGCCGCCCCATCGGTATTGTTGCTCCCGGTGGCGAACCGATCCACGAACTAATCTGAACCCCGATCTGTCAGTCATGCCGGGTCTAGTTTGGTCCCGGCAATTTTCCTCTGTAGCCTAAAAATTTATTCAGTAATAATTTACTGCTAACAGGCCAGGCCTGTTCAGCAATATTTTTGATTATTTATCTAATAATCCATAGGCTATGACGAATAACCGTATGTGTGTCCAGATCGTCTCAAATCAAATCAGGAATATTCATCTCAAATGCTTACCGTTGATAGACTTTCGAAGATATATGCAGGTCAGCCGCCGGTTTCGGCTCTGTCGGATCTGACACTCGAAATTGGTGAAGGAATGTTTGGCCTGCTGGGGCCCAATGGGGCAGGCAAATCAACCCTGATGAAGATTCTTGCCGGGCTTCTGGAACCAACCAGTGGCCGGGTGATGCTTGACGACCTTGATCTTTCATTGGCTGATCATCGTGCCCGCCACTATGAACGCCTGGGCTATCTGCCGCAGGATTTTGGTTTCCACGGACATTTGACAGGCGAACGAATGCTCGCCTTTCTGCTCGAACTCAAGGGCATCAGCGGCCCGCGCGGCCGCAGGGCTCTTGTATCCGAGCTTCTTGAACGCGTTAATCTTGGCCAGGCCGCCCGCAAGCGTGTGCGTGAATATTCCGGCGGCATGCGGCAGCGGTTGGGCATTGCCCAGGCTCTGGCAGGCAACCCCCGGCTGATTATTGTTGACGAACCGACCGCTGGTCTAGATCCTGAAGAAAGGCTCAGGTTTTATCGACTTCTGTCGGAACTGGCCGAGGGGCGTATCATTTTACTCTCTACACACATTGTTGAGGATGTCGCCACGCTTTGCCCCAAATTTGCCGTCATTCGCAAAGGTCGGCTGGTTGCACTCACAACACCCAAAGCCGCTCGCGAATCGCTTGCCGGAAAGATGTTTGAAGGTGTGGTTGACCACAATCGTCTTGATGAAATTCGAGCCAGCCATCACGTCACCCAGGCCATGATATTCGAAGGCCGGAACAAGGTGCGCATCCATATGGAATCGGGCAATGCCCCAGCCGAATTCGAGCCGGTGCCACCCACTCTTGAAGACGCTTATTTCATCTCGATGAAAATGCAACCGGCCGATATGACAAATGGAGGTGCCCTGTGACGACTTCCGTCCGACGCACCCTTGCCATCGCCCGCTACGACTTTCTCTACCCTCAGTCGCGGGGCCTGCTCATCACCTGGGCCATTATTACTGTCATTCTTGGCTGGGCCACATCAATTGGTGCAGTGCAAGTTCAATCGGGCTCAAGCGGCATTGGTGGCGTTAAGGCACACCTCACCAGTGAATTTGCCCAGGCCTTGCAAAGCTCTATTCTGGCAATTCTTATCGACGGCTTCTTTTTCGCAATTCTCGCCGGCATGAGCGTACCACGCGACCACGAAGCCCGCGTGCTTGAAATTGAACGATCTACCGGCCTGACTAGACTTTCCTACGTCTGTGGCAAATATCTTGGCGCAGCTCTCTGGCTGTTCGTCATGCTCCTGCTTCAGGTTCTCACGCGAATTGTATTTAACCACATCATCCCAAATGCCGACATGGTTGAATCTCGCGGCCAGTTTCATCTGGTCAGTTACTTCCGGCCAATGCTGCTGCTTGTGCTTCCCGGCTTGCTTTTCACGGCATCCGTTTCATTTTATCTTGGCACGCGGTTTCGTAATTCGGTCATTGTATTTCTTTCGCCAATGGCCATGATATTGGCCTACGGCTTCCTCTTCTCGGAAACTTTGCTGAACCGACTGCCTGAAAAGACCCGAAATATCATTCGGCTGGCAGACCCGAGCGGCACCGAATGGTTAAGCCAGAAATATCTCAGAGACGACCGCGGCGCGGCCTTCTACAATAATTCGCCCATTGAATACGACTCGGCCTATCTTCTCAGCCGATTCATCCTGATTGCATTATCTCTTGGGCTTGTGTCGATTGCGGCCCGCAGCTCGCTGGTTGAAGTGCCGGCCATCAGCCTTCGCTGGCGCCGTAAAAAGCAATTGGCTGAGCCCTCATCAGCGACCGTTTCCACCTCAGCCAAACCCGCAGCCATTGACTTGCAAAGTCTCGGCATGCAGTTTCGTCGCCCATCATGGCTTGGCACTCTTTTCTGCATCGCCAGGGTCGAATCGCGCAATATCCTGTCTGGCCCGGGCCTTTGGCTCTTTGCCGTCATCATTGCCATCACGGCTTCGATCACAGCCGTTTTGCAGCCCGGCCCGCTAGACACGATTATTCTTGTCACCTCAGGCAATTTCGCCGCCAGGTCGTTTTTATTCGTCACACTTTGCACCGTCCTGCTGGCTCTCTTCTTCGGCACCGATGCCATGCAGCGTGAGCGAGCCACCCGCACCGAGCCGCTTCTCTTCAGCTCGCCCATCACCACTTCGGCATGGCTTTGTGGCAAGGCACTCGCGTGTGCATTCGCCGGCTTTGCAGTGGTTGGGGGCACATTTGCCGGCATGATCGCGGCCATGATCTGGCAACGGGAAACCTTCCCTGAAGTCTGGCCGCTTGTCTGCATATGGGGCCTGCTGCTTGTGCCCACTTTTCTCTTCTGGTCAGGGTTCATTTCACTGATTCGTGCAATCACTCCAAACCGACCAGCCGGAATTGCAATCGGGTTTTTCTTCCTGGCGATGAACTTCTGGGCCAATACTCGTGGATATAACAACTGGGCCGTGAATTGGTCTCTCATTGGCCCGACTGTTATCTGGAGTGATATTTCCCAGTTTGAAATGCAACGCACTGCCATCATCGCCAATCGCATGAACACCCTGCTTGCCAGCATCTTTCTTTTGACACTTGCCAGCATCACGCTCAAACGCGTTGAGCCTGATCTCGTCGTTTCTCGTTCACGCCGCCAGTCTGGTCTGCTAGTAAAACGCTTTACACCTGCCATCATCGCTGCCATCCCCTGCCTGGTTCTCACTGTCTGGACATACGCCCAGGTGCGTAAGGGGCCGCAGGGCTCGGTGAACCGCAAGCTCGACCGCGATTATTGGAAGCGTAATGTTGCCACCTTCTTTGAAATGAAATCGCCAACAATTGATGAAACAATTCTCGACATTGAAATTCATCCCGAGTCGAGTTCATTCACCGCAAAGGGTTCCTACATCATTCGCAACCATCTGGACAAGCCAATTCGTGAAATTCCTGTCACAATTGGCAGACACATTCAGAATACTTCGTGGATGATCAATGAAAAACCATTTCAGCCTGAAGACAGGTCGGGCCTGATGATTGTGAAAAAGCAGGATAACACCGAATTAAAACCCGGTGAATTCTTCAAACTATCCTTTCAGTATGATGGTCGCTATCCCGGCGGAATGTCAAAATCAAGTGTTGGTGCGATGGAGTTTATTCTGCCTTCCGGCGTTGTGCTGACCAGCTTCAGCCAAAGTTTTCTACCCAAGCTCGGTTTTGATGCTTCGCGCGGATTACCACCGGAAATGCAACCCGAAGGTAAAACCTATTCTGATGATTATTACCGGGAAAAGGTTGATCCGGCATTCGGCGATGGCGCGAAAATGAAAACGCATATTACCATCACCGTTCCAGCCGACTTCCGTGCCAACAGCGTCGGCGTGCTTGAAAGCATGACCGATAACCCCAATGGCACTCGAAAATTTGTCTGGAAGAGCGACCACCCCGTATCGTTTTTCAATATCGTTGCCGGCCGCTGGGTTGAAGCCAAAGGCGAAGGCGTGGCGATTTATCATGATGCTCAACATGGGCGGAACGTACCGGAAATGTTGCAGGCTCTGGAAGCATCGCGTAAATATTATTCCAGGTGGTTTGGTGAATTCCCCTGGAAGGAATTGAAACTGAGTGAATTTCCAGGCATGGCCGATTATGCGCAGGGTTTTCCGACGAATATCACTTTCAGTGAGTCGATCGGATTTAAAACCCTCTCTCGCCCTGATTCCAATGTTGCATTTTATGTCACATCGCATGAAGCGGCACACCAGTGGTGGGGCAACCTGCTTGTTCCAGGTGAAGGCCCGGGCGGAAACATTCTGAGTGAATCGCTGGCGAATTATTCGGCCATCATTTTAATGGACGAAGTTAAAGGGCTTGAATCACGCATTGGCCTGACCCGGCAAATCGAAGCGAATTATATTCAGCAGCGGCAGGGCGATGACGAGCGGCCACTGACAAAGATTGATGGCCAGCGTGCCACCGATCAAACCACGACATATGATCGCGGCGGCATGGTATTCTGGATGCTGTCGAATATCATGGGTCGCGAGAATCTCAATAAAGGCCTGGCGGAATTTATCAGAAAATATCCGGCCGGAACAGCTGATGCGCCACTGGTCGAAGACCTGATTGAAACAGTTCGCCCATTTGCGCCTGATAAAATGCAATATGATCGTTTTACGGAACAGTGGATTAAAGGCAAAGCTCTGCCAAATTTCTTTATTGAGGAAACATCCAGAACCGCCCAGGCCGACAAGACATGGCTGGTGAAGGGCACTTTACGCAACGATGAAACTGGCGACTGCGAAGTCGAGATTGCAGCATACCGGGGCAAGAGATTCGTAAAGCCTGGCAACAGGCCTGATGAATCGCAAAAATACGAAGAAGTTCGTACGAAAGTTAAAATTCAATCGGGTGGCCGGGTCGAATTTCAATTAAATTGCCCCTTTGAACCTGAAAATGTTGTTGTGGACCCGGATTTCAGGCAATTGATGCGGGGCCGCGACCGGGTTAACAAGAAATTATGATCCTTGAATTTGGAAATGAAAAAGGGGCCGCCTGAAAAGCGACCCCTTTTGCAAAACGAGTTATGTTATCTGGAATGTTTTACATGCTCTTTATGGTGGCATTGCTGATAGCAGGAGTGGTGGCCCCGCCCGACATGCTGCCATTAATCCCGAATTTCACGGTTGCATTTGGGGCAAGCGAACCATTCCACGACAGGCTCTTCACCTTGTATCGCGTGCCAACGCGGCTGACAATCTCGGCATTCCAGATGGAGGTAATATCGAAATTCGAGTCGAATTCCAATACCCATCCGTTGCTGATAGCTGAGCCGGTTGTATTTTTCACGGTGATTTCGCCGCCAAAGCCTGGCAGCCAAGTTCCAGTGACGTTCAGTACAGCTGTGCCTGAACTGACAGGTGGAGGAGGAGCCGTTTCATCATTGACAAGTGTAATCGTTCCTGAACTTTTCAGGAGCGAGGCACCACTGGCATTTGTCAGGCGAACCTGGAACTTTTCGTCAGCTTCGTATGTTGTATCTCCATTGATGGTGATATTAACACTCTTTGATGTCTCACCGGCGGCGAACGAGACTGTGCCCGAGCCGGAAACATAGTCTTCACCGGCCCTGGCCGTGCCGTCAAAAGTGCCATAATTCACGGTGATGGGTGTCGATGCCGCTTTGGAAAGAGTGATTGTCACTGTTGCTGATTTGGAGCCTGTGTTGCCCTCGACAATCGACAGATCTGAGACACTCATTCCAGGCAGGCCTGGCTGGTTCGAAAGCAGTCGGCTGGCAGCCAGACCCAGAAGGCTATCGGGGCTTGCGACGTTGCGAACATCGGCATCAAGTTCCCAGAACATCATGCCCCGATAATCGTTGGCAGCAATATAATCGAGCTTCGTGCCAAGACTTGTGGTGTCTTCAAAGGTAGAGAACCAGCCACCTTCTTTTGTCGGGGCATAGACATAAGGCACCTGCGAGGCATTGTCGCGATAGAGCTTGTAAGTGGCCGGGTCGGTCTTGACCTTGTTCAGCAGGTCGCTGTAGTCAATCACGCCATTTTCCCATGTGCCCGAGCCGGCACCGGTAGCCGACTGGAACAGGCCGTTGCCATTGGGCCCGGGGGCCACACCCTTCCAGGTTCGGCCATACATGGGCGCCCCCATGACAAGCTGGTTTTTCGGCACGCCGGCTGCGACATAGGCCTTCATAATGTAATCGACATTAAACTGGCTTTCTGTTGCAAACGGGCTGGATGGGTTTGCATATAGAGGAGCGTTATGGCCTGTTGTATTTTCCCAGGCACCATGATAGTCATAGGCCATCACATTCATCCAGTCAAGGGATTTGGCCAGTTCGGCCACCTCAAAATTCTGCATGGTGGAATAGCCGGGAGGGACAGCTATGGTGACAAGATAATCGCGGCCATCAATGGCTTCCTGGGTATTAAAGGCAGATTTCAGCGACTGCACCAGGAGGGTGTAATTATGCTTGTCGGCGGGGCGTGTGACATTTGTATCAAGACCGCCACTGACAGGATATTCCCAGTCAAGGTCGATGCCGTCAAAGCCATACTGCTTGACAAACCTGACGGCCGAGTCTGTGAACTTCTTGCGTGAAGCATCTGTCAGAGCCGCATCAGAGAAGGGGCTTGAGAGTGTCCACCCGCCTACGGATATGACAACTTTCAAATGCGGGTTGGCAGCCTTGAGCTTGGCGACCTGGTTAAAAGTACCTTTCACAGGCTGATCCCATGTATCGCCCGGATATTGTTTTTCAAGGGCAGCGTAGGTGTCATAAACAGCCACTTCACCGTTTTTGATCTGTGCGAAGGCATAATTGACAACCGTCAGTTTACTGGCTGGTATATCAGCAACATGGTAGTTCCTGCCATAGATGCCCCATTCTGCAAAATAGCCGACGATCTCTTTACCGGCAGCGACTGGCGGCGGCGGGGTGGTTGAATCATCATTGAATATGGTACCGGTGCCCGTGGCAGTGGTGATCACGGCACCAACAGCACCTGAAATCAGCAACTTGAGGGTTTCATCAGGTTCGACGGTTGAGTCGCCACTGACTTTCACGGCAACCGTCTTGGAAGTTTCGCCAGGTGCAAATGTCAGAGAGCCGCTGGCCGCTGAATAATCAGAACCGGCAGTGGCGGTGGCATCTGATGTAGCAAAGTTTACACTGACCTGGCTGGAGGCTGCAGCGGACAGGGAAACAGTGAAAACCATGTCGGTGGTTGCACTGTTGCCTTCCGTAATGCTGGGCGAGCTGACCACCAACGACGGCAGCGGCGGGGCTGGAGCCGTGTCGTCGTTGGTGATCAGGCCCGTTACACTCGTAGTTTCGAGACTGGCACCGGTGGGATTACTGAATGACATCTTGAATGATTCATCGGTTTCGACATCAGTATCACCCTTGATAACCACCGGTATTTGCAGAGATGTCACACCGGGGGCAAAAGAAAGGGTGCCACTGGTGGCGATGTAGTCGGTGCCTGCTGAAGCGGTGATATCAGAAGTGGCATATTGAACCGTGATGGTTGAGGCGGAGGCAGCCGACAGTTTCACGGTGTAAGTCAGGTTTTTTGTACCCGACTGACCTTCGAGAACACTCAGGGAACTGCTGGAAATTGAGGGAGTGACAATGGGGCCTGTGCCTCCGCCAAATGTTGGTGTTACCACAACCCCATTAAAGGAAAAACTGGTGGGCAGGGCAGATGCTGAACCACTGGCGGTGAAGCCGATGGTAGCTGATGTGCCGGGCGCAAGCGTGCCATTCCAGGTATCATTTTTGATAGTAATACTACCGGTATTCGGCCCGCTGAGGATTCCATTCCAGACATTACTCAGGGTATTATTCGTATTGAATTTCAATTCCCAGCCATTGATGCTGGAATTGCCGGTGTTTGTGACTTTCAATTCTCCATTAAAGCCACCGGTCCATGTATTGGTAATATTGTAGGCAAGGCTTACCTGCCCGGCGACAATTGATCCTCCACCACCGCCTGTGCCAGTACCGCCATCAAGATTCCAGCTGAGAAGCGGATTTTGAACCTTGGCAACGCCGGGGCCAGTGTTGCCTGATGCAACAAAGCCAAAAGTTGCTGTGGCACCTGCATTGAGCTTTGTGGCCCATGTGTCAGGTCTGACCGTATAGCGCGACCCGACTTGACCGACAATTTTACCACCCCAGAATGAAGTTATATTATCAGCCAGGTCGAATTGAAACTGATAATCGTCGATCCATGTAGTTTGACGGTTTGTAACCGTGATTTGAGCCTGATAGCCTGCTGCCCACGCATTCTGGGTTGTCCATGAAGTCGGCGGATTTGGATCTGTACCACTCAGAAGTTGCCGAATTTCCAGCACAAGAAACGGCATTTCAGCATCCACACGGGAAAATAATCGTCGATTTTTCCGTTTATTTTCCACTTTTGAGCGGCCGGAATTAGTATTTGGCTTAGACATGATGATGCTCCGGGCAATGAAATATCGTACTGAAAGGCGAAATGCAATTCAGACTCTGGATGTTGTTGTTGTAAAGGACTGTCTGCAACCTACTCGAGGTGCAAGGGCACGGTGTGCGAGTAGGGAACCGGATTGGATATTCCGGTGCTTTCCTGATTCGACCCTCGATTACCGCTGCCGCAGTCGGGGTCTTTTCATTTACGTCTTCTAACCCTTTATTGTTCGAATCAGATCCATGGTGACCAGGCTACCAGTAAGCTGATTCAAGCATTTCTTCCATAAAACAATACGGAAGCTGTCAGCCGCTGTGACTGGTGGGTAACAAAGTATTTCAGAATAAAAGACCGCTTAACTGTAAACTTTCTGATCAATCCGTCTTAAAGAATAAATAATTATCGACAGGTACACTATAGAATACTCTTCATGGTCAATAAGGCACCGGCTCCAATTACAGGGACAGCGAAATGAGGAAGTTGGGCTGCCCACATGGCCGCGCCGGTTGCCAGCAGTATGAATCCGAGAGCCAGGCTAATCATCCGGCCAACAGCACCAACAACGCCAAAAACAAGGCGAAAAGGTAGTGTGAGAACAAACCATGCCAGGCCAACCATGACTCATGACTCCATACCATTGAATCAATACACGGACAGATCATACTGCGGCAGCATCATGAATCAAATAGAAAGATTGGTCAAGGCCAATATCATTGACTCGGAGTCGTAAGAATAAGCGAAAGTATATTACTTCTTGCAAATGCCTTAAGTTCGATCAATTACGTTTGTTTAAAATCCATGTGACGATTCGATCAAGACCGACGCCAGCCTGTATTTTGAGCAGAGTAACAGGTAATATGCCATACCTGGCTTCGACTGGCATATTCAAAATAACAAGAAGGCTATAGAAAAAGACAAATAAAAAAATTCTTTTACCGCAGTTCTGCTTCAAGTTAATCGCAATCCCAAGGAATATGAGTGGGATTTCAATGAGATACCATCGAACCTGGTTCAATCGATGAATCAATTTACCATATCGCCAGTGTGTCCAGGGAGTCGTATCATTGAGTGAATAGAGCAAGAACAAACGATAAGCAAAAAGTTTAAGTGACCGTTTAACGAAGAAATCTTTTGCAATTGATCTGGTAAATCGCTTGCATATTTCCAAGAAAATAAGTTCTACTTTAATTGTTGGTTGCATTTGCTGATCGTTGACCAGGCGATCTGCCAGTTCATCCGGAAAGTAATCGGCAGGGTCAAAGACAAGATCATCACGAGAAGCATTAATAAAACGATCTTCAAGATTACCTGACAATATGAAATACCTGTATCCAACGCGTTTTGAAATCATATCCAGCATGTAATATTCAGAATTCATGTTCTGCTCCCAGAAATCCAAGGGCAACAGTAGACCAAATTTACCATTATCCTGAAGTGCTTTTGTATTTGTCCCACCACCACTGGCATAAATCGTAACCGGAATAAATTTTCCTGATAATCGATAATTCCTGACTATCCATGGCGTGTAAGTCAGTGACATCATCAATCCGATGATAAAAAGACGTTTCAAATTCAATTTGATACGGTTTTGCCAATTCGTTCCCAGAGTCAAAAGACCAATCATAAGTGTCGGTGCCACTGGCTCTCGGTAAAAGGCTGCCAATCCGCTGATGATTCCAATAAAACAAAGCTTATGAATCCCGGTAATGTCTCTTGATTTATAGTATATTGTTAATATAATAATAATGAGTAGATTAGTTGTTATTTCAGGCAGAATACTTGTTGCCTGGAAAAGTGCAGTGGTATATGTCGAAGCCAGAATTCCGGTTAGAAGTGCCGGCCTAAAACCAAAAAGTTCAAGTGAGATGTTCGAAATCAGAATCACAGTGATTACCCATGCTGCTAGATTCAGAACGGCGTAATTCCAGGCTGACTTTCCAAGAATGATCTGCGTGGCGGCAAGTGCAGCCGGAAAACCGGGCAATCTCGCCATGGTTGAATAAAACGGGCGGCTTTGATCGTGGTTTTCTAATGAAATAACACCATGCTGCACCAGATTATTAGCCATACGGGCATATCCGTTGCTATCGCCCGACCAGAGATTTGAATCGTGAGCCGATTTATAGGCAATTAAAGAACAGGCAACTGCCAGAATCAAAATAACTGCATTTAAAATAGCGTATTCTTTATTTCTCATTTGATTAAGTCACCTTTTAGAGCAGAATAAGGTTTATTTTTCTCAATCGACAGAGATTTCTTTCACAAACTGGCTATACTGCCGGATGTAATCGGCAGCATCATAATGATGGGAAGCAAAAACGAGCAGAACGGCATCAGGGCTGAAACGATAGAGACTCGCCCAGATCATGGGCGGGACATGAACGCCAAAATGCGGCTGATCAAGCATAATTTCCTCGCGGTTCTTGCCATCGTTTAGCACAAGACTCATCGAGCCTGATACGCAGATGAGAAACTGATGACATTCCCGGTGGGCATGTTCGCCACGAATGCGCTTATCCTGAACGCTGTAAACCAGAAAAAACCGCTTTGGCTGGAAAGGAAATCGTTCGTCAAGCTCCGTGAATGTCAGATTCCCTCGAAGATCTTCATATTGAGGGGCACGATAAAGCCGCACGCCTGGAACTTTAAGCTCAACCTGGTCCTTATCCGCCAGCGTATCAGGCTTGAATACGGTTGAAATCGCGCTTACACTTGTCTCTGCATAGCCAACGATTGATGCCGGGTTACCTGCCACAATCGCATAGCCGGGAACATCGCGGGTAACCACGGCACCGGCACCAACCATGGCATGTGCCCCTATGGTGATTCCAGGCAGGATGACTGCCCCGGCACCAATCGAACAATGATGCTCAAGCCTGGTCGTTTCAGGGGCAGTTTGATATTCCTTGCTTCTTGGAAATTTGTCGTTTGTGAATGTTGCGTTTGGGCCTATAAAAACATCATTTTCGACCCGGATACCATCCCAAAGCTGGACACCGCATTTAATGGTAACACGGTCGCAAATAATGACATCGTTTTCAATAAAAACATGATCACAGATATTGCAATCCCGGCCAATTTCGGCACCAGGCAGAATATGGGTAAAAGCCCAGATACGTGTTCCTTCGCCGATTCTGGCTGATTCACAGATAGCAGTTTCGTGAATGATATTTGACATTTTATTTTATTATCTCCTCATCTTTTCCAATTTTGGGTGACGCCTGAAATGAAACGCTTTCACGAATGATGGAAAGTGGTCTCTGCTTTGAATTTTCATAAATACGCCACACATATTGACCGACGATACCCATGCAGAACAGATTGAGGAAGAGGGAAAAGAGAATCATCACGGCCAAGGCTGAATAGCTACCGCTGATAATATAACCGCCCAGTCGAGCCACGATCAGAATTGAACCGTAAACAATCGACAGCAGCATGCCCATGATACCAATAAGCGTGATGAGCTTCAGTGGCCGGTCAGTGAAAGAAAAAACACTATCGAGCATATATTGGTATCGATGTTTGATTCGCCAGGCACTGCGTCCGGCTTTTCTTGGTAAACGATCATAGGCAACCAGTTTGCGACGAAAGCCAATCCATACAATCTGTGCAACGAGCGAGGAATGGCTTTCGGTGAATTGACAAATCACCCTGGCGACATTGCGTGTGCACGCAAAAACATCAATACCGCCGGCAGGTATCTGCGGCATCACCAGGTTTCGATAAAGATACCAGAAAACTGCCGAACTGATTCGTGTGCCCATAGAGTCGTGACGTGAGCGGCGTGTGCCAAGACAGACATCATAAGGTTCTGTTTCGAGAGTTCTGAAAAATTCTTCGATTAATTCAACAGGTTCCTGCAGATCGGCCGCCATGACCGCAATCAGATCGCCATTGGCTGCAGCCATTCCTGTGCGGATTGCTGCAAATGAACCAAAGTTGCGTGAATGGCAGATTAATTGCGAATGAAATGTAATATTTGATAATTCTTTCCGTAAAATTTCTTCGCATTTGTCAGGACTGCCATCAATGACGAATATTACTTCCAGGCCATTCTCCAGCTTACGGCCGAGACAATTTAAAGTGACCAGAAGTTCACTGAGACTACCTTCATTTTTATAGACTGGTATTACAAGGCTTTTCATCTGTATTTCTATATTTTAATGAAATGCGGCGATGGCTTCAGAGACGCGATGGATTTCATCCATAGTCATTCCCGGGAAACAGGGAAGTGTGAGAATTTCCCGCTGGGCTTTTTCTGTAAGAACAAGCTCTGGAAGCGGATGTTCAAAAGATTGAAAAATCGGCTGGCGATAATCAGGAATCGGATAGTGAATGGCAGTGGCAATGCCATTTTTACGGAGGTGATCAGCAAGAAGATCTCGCTTGGGATGCATGGCCACACAAAGATGTGCGACATAATCAGTGCCGAAACCTGATGAAGGATATTTAAGATTTGTTGAACCGGCGGCTTGATGATAGGCTCTGGCAATCTCGCGGCGTTGCCGGTTGGCATTGTCAAGGTGTTGCAGTTTGATTCGCAGAATGGCGGCCTGAATCTCGTCGAGTCTTGAGTTCCTGCCGCCCGGGCATTCCACCTTATAACGTTCCCGCCAACCATATTGCCTGAGCAATCGCAGTTTGTCAGCCAGTTCGTCAGAATTGGTCAGGACAGCCCCGCCATCGCCAATTGCCCCAAGATTTTTGGTGGGGTAAAAACTGAATGTCGACATCTGGCCAAAGGAACCGGCTTTTTTGCCGGCGAGTTCAGCCCCATGTGCCTGGGCGCAGTCTTCAATGAGTTTGATGCCTCGAGACTGAACCAGCCGGCAGATGTTATTCATGTCAGCCATTTGCCCATAAAGATGGGTTACGACAACAATCTGAATTTCCGGGTCCTGATCAAGCACTCGCTGAAGATCAGTGGCAGAAAGAGTCAACCGTTCATCAATATCGACATAAACCGGACGGGCACCGATTGCGAGAAGGGCAGTAGATGTATAAAAACCGGCATTGGCAACAGTAGCCACCCGGCTCCCGGCCTGACATCCGGCAGCCCGCAGCGAAAGTTCAAGAGCATCTGTGCCATTGGCCACGCTGACGCAGTGCCGCACCTGACAATAGTCAGCAAATTCGGCCTCAAACCGAAGTGTGTTCTCACCAAATATAAACCAGCCCGAGTTCAACACCGAATTTACAGCTGACTCAAGTTCGAGTAGCAAATCGGCATTCTGGCGGGACAGGTCGGAAACAGGAATGAGCGATGCACCGGTCAAATGCAGCCTCAAAGGTAGATGGTCATGAATAGTGAGTCAACTGTCACAACCAATATAACATTTATTTCATTTCTTATTCCTTATTGATTTCAGATAACAAGAAAAAGCGGCAAGATCATTCACAAAAACTGTAAAATCATTCGCTACTATGATATTTTCCGGGACTGCCATCTTGCCCGGAACTAGCTGAATCACTAGCCTGAATGAATCGCAAAGACGATTAATCAGACTTCCCACGGGCATTCCGAAATGCCCCCTGAAGAGACACTTCTCCATGTCGAACTCATTCCTGGCCATAGACCTTGGGGCCGAAAGCGGGCGAGGCATCATTGGCAGCCTTGCCGGCGACCAGCTTCTGCTGGAAGAAGTTCACCGATTTCCAAATGGCCCAGTGCGAATGCTGAACACCCTGCACTGGGACATGCCAAGGCTATGGGCCGAGATTAAGACAGCCATCGGCAAAGCCGCCGAAAAATCCGAACTGGCGGGATGTGGTGTCGATACGTGGGGCGTGGATTTTGGCCTTACAGGACGCAACGACACCCTGCTGGGCAACCCGGTGCATTATCGTGATGCACGCACTGAAGGCATTATGGACAAGGCTTTTACGCTGATGAGTCGGGAGGCAATTTACGACATCACTGGCCTTCAGTTTATGCCGTTTAATTCTGCCTACCAGCTATTGGCGATGAAATTGGCCAGGAATCCGATTCTTGATGCAGCGGAATCGTTCCTGATGATTCCTGACGTAATCACGTGGCTGATGACAGGCCGCAGGGCCTGCGAATCGACTGACGCCTCAACCACTCAGCTTATTGACCCGCGTAACGGACAATGGTCGGATAAGCTGATTGGAGCACTGGGTTTACCACGTCATATTTTTCCTGAATTAGTACAGCCGGGCGAGAAAATCGGTGAACTTCTTGGCAGTGTGGCTGATGAAACCGGGCTTTCGGGTAGAACACTGAATATCTTTGCTCCAGGCAGCCATGATACGGCAAGTGCTGTTGTAGGAGTGCCTTACACTGGGCAAGCAGGTTTGGGGTCGCCACCCGACTGGTGTTACATTTCATGCGGCACCTGGAGCCTTATGGGTGTGGAAACACCGCGACCCGTGATTACGCCGGAAACATATGAGGCCAACTTCACGAATGAAGGCGGTGTTTTTGGCACCACGCGACTCTTGAAAAACATTATGGGTCTGTGGCTTGTGCAGGAATGTCGTCGCACCTGGCAACGGGCCGGCACAAATTATGATTACGCCGAACTGACACGGCTGGCTGCTGCTGCAAAGACTCTGCAAACGGTGATTAACCCCGACGACCTTTCTTTGATGCCGCCGGGTGATATGCCCTCTCGTATTGCAGCTCTGGCAGCTAAAGCCGGCGAAGTGGTACCACGCGAGCCGGGTGAATTTATCCGCACGGCACTTGACAGTCTGGTACTGAAATATCGCTGGACGATTGAAAAGCTGGAAAAAATACTGGGTACGTCAATCAATACGGTGCATCTGGTGGGCGGAGGAATTCAGAACGAACTGTTATGCCAGCTCACGGCCGACGCAACCGGCAGGCATGTGGTGGCCGGGCCGGTTGAAGCGACAGCAGCCGGAAATATCATGGTGCAGGCTATCGCAGCCGGACGGGTGGCAGATCTGCGGGAAGCGAGACTGATTTTGGCCGAGAGCTTTGCCGTGAAGCGTTATGAGCCACGGGCAGGCCGGGCCCAGATGTGGACTGATGCTTATCAGAGGCTACTGAGGCAGCTTTGAGACCCGTGAGGGATCATAGTTTTAAATCAGAATCAATGGCAGTGTGCAGGCTGCCTTTGATTTAAAGTTAGAACTGATACATGTTATCAGGACTTACTGTTTTGATAATATTTACATATTTTACTATAAAGACATTCCATACATTTTGATCCTGACGCTGAATAATATGTGTAGATAACATATCTGGCAGTTTGGCTTTGAATAAATCAGGCCTGGGGGAAAGTATGATTTCCTGCTGGAAAAAACTGATTTTCAGGATTCTAACTGTCTCGTTTTTTTTGATATTGATTGCGCTGGTCGCTGCTTTTGAGGGATATTTTTATTATCTGCCGTTTCATCCAGATAACCAGCCGATAGCACCATGGCTTTTAGTGGCTGGACCTGGATTATACGTGGTTTTATGTGGCCTGGCCAAAACAGAGAGATTCGATGCTGAGACAGCAAAGATAACTAAAACTATTTTGTACAGGAGTGGATTACTGAAAGACAGGCTGATAGGTATTTCAGGTATTTTGCTTGCTGTAATAATATTCTGCCTTGTGCTCGTCACAATCCTGTGGGTTCCGCAGTTTCTGATCCAACCGCTCTGGACTGATCACGAACACGTTATCACAATGGCCAGGCATTGGGATAAAGGAAATTATCCATGGACGGCCATGCGAACATATCAGTTTCCGGGTGAAATGCAAATAGCATGGTCAGCGGCTAAAATTGGTGGGTGGAATAACCCGGTAGTTTTTTATGCGATAGATTTAATATTATTTCTCGGTACAGCGACAATTCTGGCCTTATGGTCGAAGCGAATTTATGGTTCGTGGAAATATGCTGTTTTTTCGTATATGGGTTTACTGGCAATTGAAATGTCGTTGCCATTCACAGGCACAGCGCAGAGAGACACCCATGCGACACTTTTATGCATCATGGCATTCTGCATGCCGGTTATCTTTCGAAAAATGGAATACGGGTTATGTCTTAATGCCATTTTATTTGGTTTTGCATTATCAGTGAGGCCTCATTCAGTTCTCTTTTTACCTTTGCTTGCATGTGGTTATTTATTGGGGATTTCATCTGACAGAGATTCGATCGATATGCCGTTAAAAAAGCCATTTAACTGGTATGATACGCTGATCTGGACATTTTTTGTGATGTTGTCAGGCGTGTTGTTCTTTTCGCCCGTTATCGGAATAAATAAAACCAGGGAGTTTTGGGAGGCGTTGCAGTTTCCGCTGAGCCAGGCTGGCGACTACAGAAAGTTACCATTTTCAAATTGGGAAAATACTTATATGGATGCTTATCGAATACCTCGGCATTTCTGGTTCATGGTTTTTACCAGCCTGATGATGATCTGGCCAGTTGAAAACAAATGGAGAAAACAAGGACTGCTGCTCGGGATTATATTTATTACAGGTAACGTTTACCGCTTAATTCATCCTGTTGATCATGGTTATCTGAAAACACCACTGGAATTGTTGGAATGTATCGGTTTAATCACTATTCTGGCATGGATTAAATCATTAACCTGCAAAATTCATACTTTAAATCTGGTTGCATTATGTGGTCTTGCATTTCATGTCTCATCAACTTCAACTGAGTTATATTTTGAATTCAGTTTTTTTCGGCCTGCAATGCGACGATTGATAACCGGGCACGAGCCAGATTATAGCCCGCCGGGAGCACGCGCCGCTTATCCACTTGAAACAGGAATATATCATTATGACTGGTCTGACTGGGTTGAGTCAAAAGCATGGATTGAACTGGAAACGAGCCCGGAAACACGAATTCTGAATCTGTTGAGCTACCAGCCTTTTCCACCATTCTGCGCGACAACCGACCGGATGCCTCCCGGTAGGCTCGAATCAATTGTATTATTAAACTGGTTTAAGAAATTTAATTTTCAGCCTGAGATTATCAACTCGCTGGAGCAGGCACCTTTCGGAACGATTGTAATCTGGGAACAAAGGTCAATGAACCCTGACAACCGGAGACAACTTGATCAGGTCAGTGATTTTATTTACAAAACGTTTCAGAAACGAATGCAATTTGGTGAAATTGAATTCTGGGAGAAAATTGAGTCTTGGCGAACCCCCTGAAAATATGTTTCTGCCCGTGTAAGTCTCATGCCTATTAGCTCTTATTTATTTGTATCGGATAGAGATTTTCGTGTTAAACAATATTGTCAATCTGCCCTGATTTTGTCACAATGATCAAATAAATCAACCTGCCCGAAGGACAACCGGCCCACACCCGCCAATTACCGGTTGAAGCGGCTCGAGACTGAGGATTCCCGCCATGTCTGTCGCCAGTTTATTCAAAAAGCTGATACCCGGATTGTATCTGCTGTTTTCAGCTGGTCTGAGTTTGGCTGACGAATCTGGTAAGACCTGGAAAGCCGAATCTTTGACATTTGAAAAGGACATCCGGCCGATCTTGCGGGCCCACTGTCTGGACTGCCATGGCGGGGTGGAAGGGGCCAAGGGCAAACTGGATTTGCGGCTTGTGCGAACGATAATCAGTGGCGGCAGGAATGGTGCTGCCATTAAGCCAGGCCATGCCGACGAAAGCCTGCTTGTGGCCCGGATTGAAGATGGCGAAATGCCACCCAAGGGGCAGGGCTTCACACCCGAAGAACTCGAAAAACTCAAAGCCTGGATCAATGCCGGCTCGAAAACTGCAAGGCCCGAACCGGCAGTCGAGTCGCTGGGCAAAACCCTTGGGTTAACTGCAGAAGAACGCGGCTACTGGGCCTTTCAGCCAATCAGGCAGCCGTCCATTCCACCAGCAAGAGCCGAAGATCGGGCCCGAAACAATATCGATCGACTGCTTCTTGCACAGCTTCGGCCACTTGGCCTGAAATTTCAGGCAGATGCCGATAAGAACACGCTGATTCGGCGAGTTTATCTCGATTTGACGGGCCTGCCGCCAACACCTGAAGAAGTAGCCCGGTTTCTGGCAGATTCTCGCCCGAAAGCTTATGAGAGGCTGGTTGACTCGCTTCTGGCTTCGCCTCGCTATGGTGAACGATGGGCGCGTCACTGGATGGACACGGCCGGCTATGCCGATAGCGATGGTGGTTCATCAGCCGACACCGACAGGCCCAATGCCTGGCGTTATCGCGACTGGCTGATTCGGGCTTTTAACGACGACAAGGCGCTGGACCGCTTCCTGAAAGAGCAACTGGCCGGCGATGAGCTTGTGCCCCGGCCCTGGAACAATCTGACCGCCGCCCAGGCGGACCTGCTGACAGCGACTGGTTTTCTGCGAATGCCTGCTGACGCTACGGCATCGGATTACTCTGAAGTTGCACGCAACCAGGTGATTACCGATACGCTGAAAGTTGTCACGACAACGACCTTGGGGCTTTCTGTGGCCTGTGCCCAATGCCACGACCACCGCTATGACCCGATTTCGCACGTCGATTATTATCGCCTCAGGGCCATATTCGAACCGGCGCTGCACTGGCAGGGTTTCCGCCAGCCGGCAGCCCGACAAGTGTCTCTTTATACGGATCGGGACAGGGCGGCATCGGCTCGGATAGAGGACGAAGTGCGGCCGCTTGTGGAAAAGCGGAATAAATATCAGGATGAACAGATGAAGCTGGCTCTGGCTAGGGAGCTCGAGAAGTATCAGCCGCCGCTGCGGGATGACCTGCGAAAGGCTGCCGAGACCGAGCCTGGCAAGCGCACTGATGCCATGAAAAAACTGCTGGACATGTATCCCAGCGTGAAAATTTCGCCAGGCGTGTTGTATCAGTATTTGCCAAAAGCGGCGGAGGAACTCAAAAAAAAGGATGCCGAGATTGCAGCCGTACGGGCAAGGAAACCGGCAGAGAATTTTCTGGCTGTTTTTGATGAGCCGGTTGGCAAGCCTGTTCCTGCCACTCACCGGTTGCACCGTGGCGATTATCGTCAGCCGCTGGAATCGATTGAGCCGGGTGTACCTGAAGTTTTGCGGCCTGAGGGGGCCGAGCTGTCTATCAAGCCAGTGGCCAATGGCAGTCAATCGACAGGCAGAAGGCTGGCATTCGCCCAATGGCTCTTTGCGGACGACAATCCGGTAACAGCCCGGGTATTGGCCAATCGGGTCTGGATGAATCATTTCGGCCGGGGCCTGGTGGCCACAGCCGGCGAATTCGGGCGATTGGGCGAACCGCCGACCAATCCGGCCCTGCTTGATTATCTGGCCAGCGAGCTGAAAGCAGGCGGTTGGCGGCTGAAGCGGCTGCACAGGCAAATAGTGACCTCAACGGCTTATCGTCAATCGTCAAAAAGATCGGGGGGGAATCTCTCGGCTGACCCTGATGCCGATGGGCGTCTGCTGAGTCGGTTCCCTGTACACCGGCTCGAGGCCGAAACCCTGCGTGATCGCACGCTGGCCGCTTCCGGTCATTTGGATACGGCGATGTATGGGCCGGCTGTTGATGTGTCGGCCGACGACACCGGTCAGGTGACAGTCGCCGGAAATTCAGGGCGTAGATCGATTTATGTCAAGCAAAAACGAAGCCAGCCAGTGAGCCTGATGGTCGCCTTTGACGCCCCGGTGATGGAGACCAACTGCGAACGGCGAACATCGGCAACCGTGGCGACACAGTCGCTGATGCTGATGAACGGACAGTTCCTGATTGATGAATCAGGCCGTTTGGCAACCACGGTAAGTGATGCCAAAGCCATGCCCTTACTGACAGATTTGAAAAAGATTGATGCATCCAGAAAAGCTACTGCCCCTGTGCCGAACGAGCCCGCCGACCTGGCCAGGCGAGTGGCTGTGGTGTGGGAACGGGCCTACAGCAGGGCACCATCAGAAGGGGAACTGACAATAGCCGTTTCATTTGTGAGAGATCATTTGAAATCGGGTGAGGCGGTTGCACCCGGGCTCAAGGCTGACCAACCGGCGCACCGGGTTCTGACGGCACTGGGACATCTGGGGCAGGCCCTGATGGCCTCGAACGAATTTCTCTATGTGGACTGAACCGGAGATGGAAAAAGCCATGAGCAACACCAACACACCCATGATGCTGCCCCAGATCGATGAAAGTTCACGGCGCAGCTTTTTGACACGAAACGGCATGGGGCTGGGGGCACTGGCACTTGTCAAGATGCTTGCGGAACAGGGGTTGCTGGCACAGGTTGTCAAGCCGATCACCAAACCGGTGCATTACGACGTTTTGCCAAAACCACCCATGTTTGCGCCAAAGGCAAACGCCGTTATCTCGATGTTCATGCATGGCGGGCCAAGCCATGTTGACCTTTTTGACCCAAAGGATGAACTTCAGAAGCGTAACGGGCAGGATTATCCGGGCGACATTGTTTACAGTTTTGTGAACCGGGCTTCAAAAAAGCTATTGGGAAGCCCGTTCAAGTTTGAAAAGCACGGCCAATCGGGGTTGCCGGTTTCCGAGCTTCTGCCACACACGGCGAGGGTAATCGACGACATTTGTGTGATGCGATCAATGCACACCGGCCATAATGGTCATGAGGTATCCATTCGGTATTTTCACGGTGGCAAGGCAGGGATTCTGGGGCGACCGACACTCGGTTCCTGGGTGGTGTATGGCCTGGGCACAGAAAATCAGAATTTGCCTGCTTACATGGTTCTGACAGACCCTGCCGGCCTGCCGGTGGATGGTGTGACCAACTGGTCAAATGGCTTTATGCCGCCGCTGTTTCAGGGCACGGTGCTGCGACCACGCGAGCCGCGAATTTTTAATCTGAATCCGCCAGATCATCTGAAAGGCGATGTTCAACGAAAAAATCTGGAATTCCTGCGTAAACTTAACGAAAACCATGCCGGTGAACATCCGGGAGAAGGAGACCTGGAAGCACGGATTGCCAGTTATGAGCTGGCGGCGCGGATGCAGACAGCCGCTACAGATGCACTGGATATTTCAAACGAATCAGAAGCTACAAAGAAACTTTATGGAATCGACGAGCCTGAGACGCGAGATTATGGCACCCGCTGTCTGATTGCCCGAAGGCTGGTGGAACGTGGCGTTCGGTTTGTGCAACTCTTCATGGGTGGCCAGCCGTGGGATAACCATTCAAACATACGCAAAACGCTGCCAGCCATCTGTAACCGAACCGACAAACCGGCTGCAGCACTGGTGACTGACCTGAAAGCACGGGGGCTGCTTGATACGACGCTTGTTCACTGGGGTGGTGAAATTGGCCGTCTGCCGGTGACAGAAGGGACCGGGCCTGAAGCTGGCCGCGACCACAACGGGCAGGGATTCACCGTGTGGCTGGCAGGCGGCGGCATTAAAGGTGGACAGGCTTATGGTGCGACCGACGAATTTGGCCACAAGGCTGTTGATAAAATCGTTTCGCCCAACGATTTTCAGGCAACCTTGCTGCACCTGCTGGGTATAGACCACACAAAATTGCGGTATCAGCACAATGGTCGCGAAGAATGGCTGACTTCCAACGCGCCTGATGCCAAGGTGATTCGTGATCTCTTTGCATAATAATAAGGCGTGGGCATCGCTACATCAAACACGATGCCCGGCCATGAAAATGGCAAATGATTTTGATTTCATAGCGATGAGCCATCCGGTAAGATAAAAGAAAACCGGCGATTGCATTTTTGAGATCGCGCGTACTCGACTTTTCATATCGTGAAATCTGCAGGAGTAACCGGAAATGAATCGTAGAAGAATTATCAAATTATCAATGGCCGGCGTTTGTATGACATCATTCACTGAATTGCAAGTTTTAGCTGATCCGGAAGGGCTTAAGGCACTTGCGATTGGTGCAGCAGCCCCCGATTTTAATTTGCCGGGCGTGGACGACAAAAATCATCAACTTGCCGATTTCAATTCGGCAAATGTTTTGGTTGTCATCTTCACCTGTAACCACTGCCCCACCGCACAGGCCTATGAAGAACGTATCATGAATTTTGTAAAAGCGTATAAATCACGCGGTGTTGCAGTTGTCTGCATTTCACCCAACGATGACAAAGCGCTGCGGCTGGATGAGCTTGGGTTTACGGATGTCAGCGACTCACTGGCCGACATGAAAGTGCGGGCTGCTGATCGAAAATTCAATTTTCCGTATCTTTATGACGGCGAAACACAGAAAGTGGCTCTGGCATTTGGATGTCTGGCCACTCCGCATGTTTTTGTGTTTGATAAGAATCGCCATTTGCAATATCAGGGCCGATTTGACGATGCCGAAGTCGGGCCTGTTAAAAGCCACGACACCATTAATGCCGTTGAAGCCCTGCTGGCGGGCAAGGCTGTGGCTGTGGCAACAACACGGGTCAGGGGCTGTTCGACCAAATGGTCTGACAAGCGTTCACAGGCAGCGGAACATCTGGCGAAATGCAATTCCGAAGCAGTTTCTCTTGAAAAAGCTGATCTGAAGATAGTTCGAGAACTGGCAGAAAACAAGAAATCTGATAAATACATATTGGTCAATCTATGGGCCACATGGTGCGGGCCCTGCGTAGCCGAACTGGCAAGTTTTGTCGAAATGCACCGGATGTATCGCAAGCGCAATTTTGAGATGGTCACCATTTCCGTTGATCAGCCGGAAGAGGCAGCAAAGGCGCTTGCCGCCCTGAAAGAACATCATGCATCGTGCCGTAACTTTATTTTCACCGGCGAAAATCAGGACGATCTGGCCGAAGCGATAGACAAAGCGTGGCCGGGGCCTGTGCCACATACGGTTCTGATTGCCCCCGGCGGAAAGATCGTTTACCGCAAGAATGGCGAAATTGATCCGAAAGCACTCAAGAAAGTGCTGGCCGACACGCTTGGCCGCACTTACGGATCAAGAAAAGCCTGACTCCGCTTCTGGCCAGCGGTTATTCAGTGACAAAGACGGGGTTGGCATAGATCCAGCCCCGGGCTTCACTGTCGAGGATTTGAAACACCTCTACGCGATAAGCACCGGGATTGGTCAGCTCGAAAGCAGGATCCGCGACGTCTTTAATTTCATTCTCGACTTTTCCATCTCGCACAAGCCTTACCCAACCCGATACGGGCAAGGTGATTTTCATTTTCAGCCCGCTGTTTGATTTCAGGCTGATTTTGTCGCCAATCATACCTACAGACAGCCCCTGGGCATTTTGCAGATCGATCCAGAAACCGGCAGGGTCGCAGATCCAGTCATGCGAGACATAGGCCCGACCTTTAGCCAGAGAACCGCGGAGGGCATCTTCTGAAATTTCTTTCGCGAATATATGTGTGCTGCTATTGGCAAATGAGCGGTGATAGGGGTCGAGATCGAGTCTGGCGACGATCTCGCCTGTTTTCTTGCCTTCGATCAGTTCCTTGACTCCGGGAGCAAGGCCGACAGGAATTTTTCGCATCTGGTTGTCTTTATCCACATTTGTGCCGACAAGAACGCTGTTTTCATCGGCTTTTTTCACGACCAGCACCATATTGTGGTGGCAGTCGTTAGCGGCGACACCTGTGAGTGGTTTTTTTTGCAATTCAGAGTCCCATTTTTCAAGATAAACCTTGGGATATTCGACCTGAAAGGCAAAAGTGGGGTCAGGGAACTGATCGATTTTTAATTGAAATTCATCGATGGTTTTACGCGAGGTCATGGCCAGCATAAGCTGGAGCAGGCCTTTTGAGTCAACCTTGGCATCATAGTGGCGATTGTAGATTTCAAGTCCATCCAGTTGATCCATGGAGTGATCCGGGCGTTCTTCGACATGTGACAGATAGGCAAATCCGCCATCAGCACGGACGGCCTTGAGCAAATCGTCAGCGGGCGACTTCATCTGAGCGACAACAGATTTAGTCGGGTGGATAAGAAAGCCGGCCCATTCCGAGCCAGGTACAAGCAGGATTCCATCGACCATTCCGCGACGTTCCGGTGTGAAAAAATCGCGGGGCGGTCGATAGTGATCGCTCAGAAAAAGGGCTTTAACGCCGGCTTTTTTGGCTTCAGCTATCATTTCTGGGCGAGTTCCGCCTGTGTGTTCTGAATCTTCGGCATGGGCATGAAAAATCGATCTGACGTCCTGCCAGTTGGCCGGTAATGCTTGATTTTTGCGGCGAGCCTTGATGGCTGCGACATCCACCGAGGTTTTTTTCAGATGATCCAACTGGAATCGTTCGAGGCTGGATCGCTTAACTCCACTGGTGGGGCCGTCTATGGCGAGAAGGCTTGAATGAAAAAACAAGCTGGCGGCTAAGCCAATGAGGAGTTGGAATCGAGACATTGAAATTGGCCTGAGGCATCTGTTAATTGAAGCTGTATCGAATGGATATGAGGAGATGATAGCATTAAGATGATAGAATTTACAGTGGCGGAAAAGGATTGGGCGGTTTGATCTTGGCGGAATATTGATTCCGGTGCAACCAGAGGTTAAATTATGATTAAACAATTAATCCGTTTCGACAACGGAATTCCGCCTGTCAATCAGCCATAACCGCTTAGGATATTTCGGCCATGCGTCGAGTCTCATTCATATTCTTGTCGCTAGCAGGGCTGGTGACGGCGATATTCGCCGCAGACCAGGCCGATGCTAACAAGCCTTTCGGCATCGAAAAACGGACAGCTTTCACCACAAGCCGCGTGAAGGGTTATCCCGAACCGCCGCTTCCGTATAAGCTGGAGCGTGCTTTTCCGAACCTCAAAATGCTGCAGCCGATTGGGATAGAACCCGAACCTGGTACGGATAATCTGTGGTTCACGCAGCACCTGGGCTCGTGGACGGGCGGGGCCAAATTCCTGCGAGTGAAGAACCGCGATGACGTTTCGGAATCAGAACCGATACTGGAATTTGAGAAGGAAATGGCCTATGCGGTGGCCTTTCACCCAAATTATAAAGAGAATGGCTATGTTTATGTTTTTATGAATGATAAGCAGGGGCCAGTACTGCACGACCGCATTGTGCGGTTTACCATCAACCGCAAATCTCCGTTCAAGATGATTCCCGGCAGCCGGCTTGACGTGATCGCATGGCCTTCTAACGGACACGATGGTGGTGGAATTCACTTTGGCCCGAAGGATGGCTATCTTTATGCTTCAACCGGTGACGGATCGTCGGATAGCGACACTTACGGCAGCGGCCAGGATATTGGCGATATTCCGGCCTCGGTGATTCGAATCGATGTGGACAAACCCGACCCCGGCCGCGCTTATTCGGTGCCGAAGGACAACCCGTTTATTGGACATCCCGGTGCCCGGCCCGAGATCTGGGCCTATGGCCTGCGTAACCCCTGGAAAATGGATTTTGATGAGAAAACCGGGCAACTTTGGGTGGGAGCCAACGGGCAGGACCTGTGGGAAACAGTACATCTGATTGAGAAGGGGTCGAACCAGGGGTGGCCAATTTATGAAGGCTCGCACCCATTTCACCTGGACCGGCCGCGTGGCCCAACGCCACCAGTTAAGCCTGCAGCTGAACATCATCACACCGAAGCCCGTTCGCTGACCGGTGGCGTGGTTTACACAGGCACGAAAATGCCTGAATTAACAGGTGCTTATATTTATGGTGATTTCTCAACCGGCAAGGTTTGGGGCATTCGCCATGATGGGACAAAAGCCACTTTCCACAAGGAGTTGGTCGATGCACCATTCCCGGTTTCAGGTTTTGGCAACGATCCGAATGGCGACCTGTGGGTGATTGACCATGGCGGAGCATTTTACCGGATTGTGCCGAACGACAAGAAAGATATGCCCAGCAATTTTCCGGCCAGACTTAGTGAAACTGGCCTGTTCGCCGACCTTAAATCGCACAAGTTGGCACCCGGTATCGTGCCTTATGCTCCGGCGGCTCCGTTCTGGTCGGATGGAGCTATCAAGATCCGGGCGATTGGTGTGCCGGGCACAGAATCGATCGATGCCAATTCGGGCCGCTGGGAAGCCCCGGAAGGAACAGTGACCATCAAGAGTTTTCTGTTCGACTTGAAAGACGGCGATTCGACAAACAGAAAGTTGATTGAAACGCGTGTCATGGTCCGACAGGACAAGGAATGGACAGGTTACAGCTATATTTGGAATGACGAACAAACCGAAGCGACGCTCGTTGCAAAAGAAGGTTTGGACAAGACTTATCGCGTGGCAGACAAATCGTCACCGGGTGGAGTCAGAGAGCAGGTCTGGCATTACCCCAGCCGGACGGAATGCATGGTCTGCCATAGTAGAGCGGCAAATTTTGTGCTTGGTTTTAACAACCTTCAACTTGATTCTGACTTCGAATATCCATCAGGTGTGAAGGATAACCAGCTTCGCACGCTGGCCCATGCGGGTATTTTGAAGAAGGATCCGCCCAAGCCACCTGTCGAGGCAAAGCCAGCTGAGCCGGGCAAGCCTGAAGCGAAAAAGAAGGGACGCGGCTTTCGAGGTGGTCGGGGTCAGACAACTGAATTGGCTCACAAGCTGGTTGACCCGCACGACACCACAAAGCCGCTGGAAGATCGGGCGAGGTCCTATTTTTATACTAACTGCGCCAGTTGCCACCAGGAGGCAGGCGGTGGCAATTCACTGATGAACATGGACTTTACCGTGCCACTTGATCGCATGCGGATGGTCGGCGTAAAGCCACTCCATAACTTCCCGGATAATCCGAATGCCGAGCTGATCAAGCCAGGTGAGCCTGATAATTCGGTTGTCTTCCTGCGAATGAGCCGCCGCGGAACCGGGCAGATGCCGCCACTGAGCACCAATGTGGTTGATCAGAAATCGGTTGAAATGCTGCGTGATTGGATCACATCACTCAAGGGCAGAGAAATGGATAAAGCCAAGACCGAGTGAGGTTTTACCAGCTTCTTGACTAAAACAAATGAAGACGGGCAGGTCATTGACCCACCCGTCTTTATTAATTAAATGAATATCAGATTCGTTTTAACTGATCACTGATTGCGGCCGCCTGGTGGAGGTACAGCCGGAATGTTGTCTCGGCCACCAGAAACCGGTTGGGGGTTGGCCGAATCATCGAGATTACCGGGAGCATTCTTCTCCGGATCGATGTCTCCAGATGGTACGGGCGGCGTAATCACACGACCACCGGTCGGAGCAGCCACATCTATTCCCATAGCCTTCATACGGGCACGCTGTGTGGCAGCCATTGTGTTGGCATAGGGGAATTTCGGTCCAGGATTGAAATACTGAACATCGTCATGAAAATACTTGCCGGATGGCAAAGTCATGCCGGCATATTCCACCTGGCAGCCAGTGTTTATTCCAAGACAAGAAGCAGCGGCAAAAGCCATTAACATGGCCTGCGACTGCTTCTTTTGACGCAACCGACCCAATATCCTAGTGAGCATGGTGTCACCCTCCATGGCGAGAAGGCGGCCCAGCGAGGTCCATCCAACGCATCGGGCCGATCGCTCCTGCTGATCGGAACAATTCCTACAAATTGAATCGTCAGACTGATCGTTTGACTTGACAGAATCTGAAATTCCGATGCAAGATTTCTACTTGGAAAAGAGTTACAGCGAGCCTTCAAGGCGATGTGACCGGACAAAAAAGCCAAAAGCCCGGAGCAAACTGCCCCGGGCATTGTTTTTAGTGTGTTCTGCGATTGGATTTTCAAGTAGTCAATCAATCAGAAAACCTTGCGGATTCGCTGTTGAATCCCTGGTCTGGCCTTATTCAGCTCAGACTGGAGACCATCGTGCAGGGCATCAGAGATCGTATTGGTTGTGCTACGTCTGAGTTTATTCCAGTCCGCACTGAGATTGTTCATTCCTGTATCAATCTGATTTTTCACGTCATTTACGATGTTTGTGATTGGACTGGTTTTTGAGGCACTTTGAATGGTTGGCAATTTTGCAGCCATCACAACTGCAGGAGATGAGGGAGTTTCGCCCATGATTGAGACGCGTTCGACACGTCCAAGATAGCCTCGCTGATTATTCTGCACGTTAGTGACCGTGAATGACGGCCGCCCAATTGTCCGAAACTGGGCAGGTGCACCACGCGGAACAATCTGTACACTTGAAATGCTGCTCATCTGGGCAGAGAAGATCTGACGGCCATGCACCAGAATGACCATTGAGTCTGTTTTCCGATCGCCGCGGACTGATACGTAGTCAACCGGTTTGCCTTTGGTCACTGGTTGAGTCGCGAGATCAACGACCACATTCCCACCGACTTTTGAATTCGTCTGAATCCAGGCAAGGTCAGGATTAACGCTGCTCCAACCACTGACATCACCAAATTGCGAGGCTCCACTATAGAACGAAGCGACACCGACAATCTGTCGCCTTAACAAAGCCGGGCCACCTGAATCACCCTGGCCCAGCAGGGCCAGACCACGATTGGGCGAAAGCTGGGTCACAAAAACATTATCCATCCCCGATGGATTGGAATTAAAACGAGTGGATGCGTTGGATTTTGATCCCAACATTGTCGGGAATGCAGGGCGGGCAATGCCCGTTCGATAGTTTGGCCCCTGGGATCCTCCGCTGAAACCAAGCTGCCTGGACATCTGCAAAGCCGGTACATTACCGATCGGATAACGCGAGGTATCAACCTGCCGAAAGACGATGTCGAACGAGCCGAAGTAGGGGCTGGCCTTTTGGGTAACCTGTACGACCTGAACGTCAATAAAACCTGTAGGATCAAGACTTTGCACAGCTTTTTGCACGACCGATGAAGTTAATCCCTTAGCATTAAGATTGATACTGGATCTGGTCTTTGGATTTCTCAGGGTGAATGGGCCCTGGGCTGTTGGAGGGAGCATCAGTCGCTGAACAGTCGAAGAAACCTGGCTTGGATTGGGCGAGGTGTTCTGACCTGTCGTGCCATCGCCTGAATAGCCATAACCAACTATATTGACCTTATTTGAGGAGGAAGAACTGCCAGGTGTCATACCCCCGCCTGTATAGAGCGAATAACCAAGAGACCCGGGGCCGCTGCCCCATGGCGACAGGGCAGGAAGCTGGAGAATTGCCTGATCGTGCCCGTTCTGAAAACCGGCGTCAGTTGAGCCCTGCCACTGTGGGTTAATCTTCACACGATTTCCGGGAACAACCATCTGAACTCGGCCGGCAGGCAAGTCATAATTCACATAATAATAAGGTTGGTCGGCCACGTGGTCGCCATTGGAATCAACGACATGCGCTGCCGTTAACACATATTGAGCACCATCAAGTAATGTGCCGGTGGCCCCGCCAACATCGTCTGTACTCTGGCGTATCAATACGACGCCGGCATTACTTTTATTGGGGCGAAGTGGCGAAGGTACGTTAAACGCAGCGACCACCGGCATGACTCGATCGTCAAGCGGATCGACAATAAGATTTGTCTCTTTCTTAAACTTTTTATTTTTATGTACTTGTGAAAAACGACCAAAGGTCATTGACTGAAATAACGACATCTCTTTATCCATCCATGGGCTCGGCCAGCTGGCCGATCTGATCAACTGCCGCACTCCCCCCGGAAGCGGTTCTCAGCTGATCGTTATCATCTATATCGTTGTTAAATCAGATAAACTTTATCGATTATTAAGAGTTTTACGATTTTTATGAAAAAAGAGACCCGGTTGGGACTCTTTTAGAGCAATCCGGATGACGAAAGCAACTTTAGCGGCCCTGGTTCCAGTAGATTCGCACGTTATGAGTCGCACGACCACCGGCAGCGATGTCGGGGCGGCCGTCGCCGTTGAAGTCCTCAACAATAATATCCTCGACTGCAACTCCACCATCGTCGATAACCTGTCTGTGAAATACCAGCGAATTGCCATCGCTCACTGGGTCAAAAAGATAGACTCCCGGTCCAGCGGGAGTACCGGTCTTGTTCTTGTCTCTCTGCCCAATCACCAATTCGTCGTCGCCATCGCCATCAAGATCAGCAGTCCACACTCCATGCCCCCACGACAATGGTTGCGCTATTACGGATCTTGTCCACAAGCCTTTTTGGTGAGCTTCCGGTGAGACACCTTCGGGTGTAGGAACGGCTGTTGCTGCCGGTTTGCCCGGCTCGGTGTAAATCACCACCTGAAAACCATGCCATGGCTCGATCGTTGCCACATAACGCTGGCCATTTTTCAGGCGACCCATTTTGATCTCACTAGCGCCTTTGAATGGTACGGCAGACTGATTTCCTGTACCTATTTTAGTTTTGATAAACTTATTTGAATCCTTATCATACGTCAGCACGAAGACGCCTTCCCAGGCACACAAAAGAATGTCTCTGGTGCCGTTTCCATCGAAGTCAACAATCTGGAGATTGTGGGTCGTGTGCAGCGACTCATCGGCCACGACCGCCGGCCAGGCTTCTGCATCAGGCTTGCCAGGAATGCTGTGGATTTGAATTCGCACACCGTTGCCCTCATTCCATTTTGGGGCTTTTGTGCCTCGGCCCTGGAGCGGAGCAGTTACAAGTTGCGGCTTGCCGGTGCCAAGCACATCGCCAAAACGCAGTCGGTGCATGGTAGGCTCATTCCCAAGCGGATGAATAGTCCATGGCTCGCCGGGTGTGGAAGGCTGGCGTATCCACTGGAGCGTGCCTCCGGTGGCAGTGTCGGTCGGTCGCCAGGCGGCACCCAAAGCAAAGTCAATTCGGCCATCGCCATCAATATCCAGCGGCTGTATGCAAACATTATCTTTTTCAGTGCGATTGCGAATGATGTCTCTTGATTTCCAGTCGGGCAGACCATACCAGACAATTGCATTTTCCGTCAGGGCGACGAGATCAACCTTACCATCGCCGTTAACATCTGTTGAAGTAAGGGCATAACAGACATTACCAACGTGCGGATCAATCTCCTGAATCTTGAACTTGAGGGGTGCTGGTGCTTGTGCAGCGGCGAATGCCGAGCCAAAAACAACGATCAGAAGGAACTGGCTGCGAAGAAGAAGTTGCTGAAGCATCGATGCAACAATCCTTTGGAATTGATCTCGTTGATTTGGGTTAGGCCAGGAAATCGATCAGCCAAAAAGGCAGGGCAGAGGCGACAAGGATTTATCGCTTCTGCCCTTATTGTTATCAGAGACGACCTGAGCAATCAACCAGTCAGGGGGCGGGAACCGCAGCAGGAGTCGAAGGGGCTGGGGCAGTGCCCGGATTGACAGGACCTGCAGGATTGGCTGGCGATTCGCTCGTTTTTGGGGTTTCGCTTGCAGGTGGTTCAGGTGGCGCGGCAGGGTCGATGATTCGCGAAGAATTCGGAGCAACAGGCGATGCGATCCGGGCAGGGGCAGGTGATGAGCTGGAAGGAGCATTGATCTGATCAACCATTCGGCGCACTTCGTCGAGAATGATTCGCTCGGTATCGGCGGCCAGTGGTGTGGGGAAGTTAGAATAGTAGAAGGCTTCGCCACCTTCATAACCACCTTCTTTTAAAATGCGTGAGTTTGGCACATAGCCAAAAACATCGTTGGCATAGGCAGAAACCCAAACGCTACGTGAGGGTTTGGCATGTCTGGCCTTGATATTGAGGCTGTAATCAACAACAACCTCGCCAGCCAGGGCGACCAAAAGCAAATCGTCGCCAAGTGCAATTACTTGAATAGGATAGGGATAGAAGCGATCAATCACGTTTCCGGCTGCAAGAATATTGATCATGCGTCGGGCGTGAGCATCTCTCGGGCCGCCTTTTTCAGAAAGACGAGCCTGATAAGAGTAACGGTCAACCGGACCGGCAAAATGCAGGATTGGCTCACTGTGAACAGTTTTTAGAGCACCGGTGATGGCTTTTGATTTACCGGTAACGGCAGAATTTACAGCACTTGCAAGGCTTTCGCCATGTTTTTTGGCCAGCTCCAGCGTTCCACGTGGGTTGGGGTTCTGGTCGCCGGCACAGCCGGTCACAAACATGGCCACCGTCCCAGGATTCTTCTTTTCAATCTCAGCCTGGGCAAATCCAGCGTAATCGCCACAGATTTTAAGTTGATCAGCACCAAGAGTGGTATTATGGCAGGCGTAGCCAAACATGAGTGCCAAAGTCCGGTTAGACTGAGCATCTGTCACTTTCAGGACAGGTACGGCATGATCGGTTGGGCCTTTAGGATTGAGACCGATTTTAAAACCTTGTGGGGTCTCTTCACGACGGTTGATCGCAAAATCGGCCTTTGCCTCAGCATATTCAAGTTTTGCAGGACGTCGGGCGGCCATGGCGCGACCGACCACTTCGACAATTTTGTTCTCAAGCTCAAGGGTGAATTCAGCATTTGGCCCTGCCGTGGCGGGGTCTATGCCCATGATTTCCCATTTCTCATTGCTGTCGTTGGGGGCTGGGCCACAGTGGGTATGCGAAGAAAAAAGGACAAGGCCTTTACGCGGGATGCCATAGCGTGTTTCGATTTTGTCGGCAACGCGCCGGGTGATTGGCCGCTTGATTCCAATCAAGTCGAGTGTGACCAGTGCGAGCGCTTCACCACCTGGCTGAGTGACCACAAGGGCTTTGGCAAAAAGTGGTTGCTCAACACCCTTGGCAGGCTCCTTGCGGGCAGCATAACCAGCCAGCCAAACTTTTGAATCGGCAGGTGGAGTGATTTCAACGGATGCAGCACCGGCAAGCCACACTGAGGATGCTGAGCCCGCCGAGGATTGCTGGGCGTGTGTTTTGGCGATTGGCTGAAGACCGACCAAACCGGCCAAAATGATGTAAAAAGCAAAAGAACTGCACCTACGACTGCCATTCCAAGCCATTCGACCGAGCATGGAGTGATCCTTTCTCCAAGGCTTCCTGCTTATCAATCTTCTCAGTTTTGCCACGTTGCGCACCAGTTCAGGACGGCTGTGACAGTAGTTTTCAGACTAGAACCGAAACAGGCAAATTTGTCCAGTGAATTTGGGTCTGTTTTTCTGGCACTTAAATGAAATCAAACCGATTAACAAAAGGCAGGCGAGAGAAATCCTGTCATCCAGAAGAAAATGACACTTGCATACCAATCCGACAGCTTATTAATTTGAATGATTGAAGTCACGATAGTCATTGCAACCATTTGCCAAATCAAACGAGGTTTGCGAAATGCCAGCCCAACAAGAGAAACCACTTCGATGGGCTATTCTGGGCTGTGCACGCATCAGCCGACGAGGCCTGATCCCTGGCATTCAGGCGAGTTATTCAGGCAAGTTGGAACTGATTGCGAGCCGCAGGCGAGACGCGGCGGAGACATGGGCCAGAGAATTTAGTATTCCACGACATGTTGGAAATTATGAGGTTGCGATTGCCGACCCCACCATCGATGCAGTTTACATTCCGCTGGCCAATGAGGAGCACGCCCCCTACGTCAAACTGGCAGCTGACGCCGGCAAGCATATTCTCTGTGAGAAGCCACTGGCTTTGAATGCAGATGAAGCCAGAGAGATGGTCGAATACTGCCAGAATAGAGGCGTGATTTTGATGGAAGCCTTTATGTGGCGACACCAGCCACGTGTGAAGGAACTACTCGAAATTGTTCGCAGTGGACGGATTGGAGAATTGAAGCTGGTTCGCTCAAGTTTCTCATTTCCTATTGATATTTCGGACTGGCGTCTTGATCCGGCACGAGGAGGTGGGGCATTGTGGGATGTTGGTTGTTACGGTGTTTCAACCGTAAGGCTCTTTGCCGGGGCCGAACCTGAAGCAATAAATGGCAGTGGTCATTTCAGTGATCGAGGCGTTGATCTATCCCTGAGTGCCACAATGAAATGCGGGAATGGCGTTCTGGGAGCGATTGATTGCAGCTTTGAACAGCCTTTTCGTTGCAATTATGAACTAGTGGGTTCTACAGGATTTATTGAAGTTCCAGCGGCGTATTTACCGCCAGATAAACCAATGGCTCGGTTATTCGATTCAGATGGGAAACTTAAAGAGGAAATGCTGTTCGATGGACGGAATCAATATGCATGCATGGTAGACAATTTTTCAGAAAGTGTGCATAGCGGCAAATTGATTTCGCCCTCAGAGAATGGGCTTGAGCAGATGGTTGCCCTGACACAGGTTCTGAAAGCATGCCGTTGAAAAATAAAGGCCAGATCCCTGAAAAGGATCTGGCCTGATTGATTATTCGCGAAATTCGGTTGGTAATAATTTCGCGGAAGTGACTGGTATCAGTGAAAGATCGGATCAATAACGATCGCGACCGCCCCTGCCACCGCCGTAGTCGCCACGATCACCACGGCCGCCACCGCCGCCGTAACCACCTCGGCCACCACCGCCACCACCGTATCCGCCGCGGCCACCACCGCCGCCGCCACCACCGTATCCGCCACCGCCGCCACCACCGCCACCAGGACGAGGTTCGCGTGGACGGGCTTCATTGACCGTCAGACGACGGCCCTGAAATTCACGATCATGCAGCGATTCCACAGCGTTTAACGCTTCTTCATCGCCGGCCATTTCAACAAAGCCGAAACCACGGCTTCGTCCGGTTTCTCGATCTTCGAGAACCTGTGCGGATACGACACTCCCGTATTGGGAGAACAACTGGTCGAGGTCAGAACTTGTCGTGCGGAACGACAGGTTACCAACATATAACTTCTTACCCAAGGTCAACTACCTAAAGCTACGGAGCTTTGGAACCGTTCAAGAACTTTCCGGGTTCCATCAGAAAGAGGCCGACAGCGGCCCTGCGGGGATCTAATAAGACCGACTAATCTACTGAAAGACTCCGGCGATCCACAAACACCCATACTAAATATTTCGTAATTCTGTAGAAATGTAAAGATAAAAAACCAAAAATTTGTCAATTTTTTAAAAATTCTTCAACCTAATTGATAACTAAATGCTTTTTAAGTGTCAAGAAAACATTGATTTTTATCAACACCCGTTAATCGCTAACCCTTAACAAATCCTCTCGTGGTCTAATCATAAGCACAAGCACCACTGAAACAATTGCAGTGCAGGCGAATGCACTGAAAATCTGACTCACTGGCACCTGCTTATCTCGAAGAAAACCAAAAAGCCAGTCAGCCAACCCACCGCAACTTATGCTTACCAGATTCATGATGCCATAGCCAGTTGCCCGAAGTTCGGGCCTAACAATCTGGCAGAGAATTGGCATGTTGTTGCAATCAAAAAAGCCCCAGCCCAAACCAAAAAGCACGAGAAATAGAATCGCTGTTGTTAACGAGCCTGCACTGCCCACACCAAAAATGGCAGGTACAATCAGGCACATACCTATCGCGCTGGTCAGAATTCGTCCCCGGATATTTGTTTTCATCCAGGAATCAGCCAAGGAGCCGCCGATGATCGCACCTATAATTGCTGCAACCTGCCAATATAAAGTGGCTGACACGCCAGCCTTGCCCTGGCTGATATTAAATTCTTTTTGCAGAATAGCAGGCATCCAGTCACGCACCACCCAACCTGCCAGCGCCGGCAAAGTAAAGTAAAGCACCAGAAGGATAAATGACCTGTTTGACAAAAGCTCTCCTAGTGCCCTCTGCGGTGATGGCTTCACGGGTTTTGGTGCGGATACAATCTCTGAATCTGACGAGCGTGGCGCTTCCCGCAGAATCAAAATCAGTGGAATCGCATAAAGCATTCCGAAATAGCCACAGAATGCAAAGGCCGAACGCCATCCAAGATTTGGAGAATCTGCCACATGACCGCCAAAACCACCCATGATCTGCCCGAAATACATACCCATCTGGTGCAGGCCAATCGCCCGGGATCGAGTCGAGCCAATATGATATTCTGATATAAGTGCCAGTGCTGCTGGAACATAGAATGCTTCGCTGAAACCCATGAGCGATCTGGCCATGAGTAGTTCGCGGTATGTATCAACCTGTCCTGTCCACCAGGTGACAGCCGACCAGACGAAAAGGCTGCAGCATATGGTCAATCGGCGACTGAACCGGTCGGCTATGTAACCAGCGAAAGGACTGAGCAATGCATAAACCCACTTGAACTGGCCCAGCATATAACCCCAGTTCTGCTCAGATTCGATCGTGGTAATATCTCGCATAATTGAGAATTTCATCGACGCAAGCATTTGCCGGTCAAGATAGTTAAGTAAAGCCACCGGAAAAAGAAGAAGCACCACCAGCCATGCCGTTTTGATGTTTCGAGAAGACAAGGAATGAAATGACATTGAAAAGCCTTGAGCCATTTGAAGTGTCTGTGTGGTATCCGGCAAGATCGCAAATAAGACGGGACGTGTTAATCTGACTTGTTCAATTAAATCGGATTCTAAGTGATCAGTTCGTCATTTCAAAGTTAAATTAATAAACCTGGCGCATTAAATCGAAAGAATGATAACGAAAAGCCTGGCATTCGAGGCCAGGCTTTTCGCTTCTGCAGATTCAGAGCTCGTTCAGTTTAACCTGATCTGCCGGGGCAATTCTCTGGCGGCTTTCTGTAGATGCAGGTGCAGCACACCATGTTCAATCCTGGCAACCACCTTGTCTGGATCAAGTGCCACGGTGAAGGTCATGCTGCGACTA
Organism: Planctomycetaceae bacterium; assembly: GCA_040374745.1. Lineage (GTDB taxonomy): Bacteria > Planctomycetota > Planctomycetia > Isosphaerales > Isosphaeraceae > QWQI01. Next base: position 38,224 of record JBEITT010000002.1, read on the forward strand.
TATTTACCAACCAGTCTTTCCTTCAGTAACCACTTGTTGTCGCTGGGCATTTCATCCACTTTGGGTTCACCTGAAACAGTGACAACATTGCCATGCACTGTCACATTTACATCATCCGGGCCCAGCCCGGGCAAGCTGATGCAAACCTTATAGGCGTCTAAAGTTTCGGAAACGTCGGTTGCTGGTGCCAGAGTCGCTTCATGGGTCGGCTGTGCCTGCCCCAAACCTCCGTCAAGCAAGGCCTTCACGGCATGGCTGAAGCTGGCCATGTCATGAAAAGATTCCCATCGCTGTGTTCTCATTAGGTTCTCCAATCAAGAAATCGGCGGGTGTCGCCATATGCACGCTGTAATCAGCTTGGTCAGTTAGCGTTTACAACAATCCGGCGTGGCTGGTTGGCTACTGATTTCGGCAGAGAGATGCTCAATGTTCCATGTTCAACCTTGGCATTGATGGCATCAACCTGCACCTCTTCAGCCAATTTGATAACGCGATTAAATTCGCCATAAGTTCTGTTATCATATTGTGATCTGGATTCCGGAGCCGGCCTTTGGTAGGCAATCGTGAGCCTGTTCTGGAAAAATTCCATACTGATGCTGGCCGGATCGACGCCCGGAACGTCAGCATCTATCGTCCAACCTGTTTCGGTTTCGCCAAGCCGAACCGGAATTAAATTGTGAACCATGGTTCGTTCTTGAGACTCAGCTGAATTCTCAACGAATTCCGGCAATAGTGTCGTGAAATTCACCGGACCAAACGACCAGGTACGATAACTCGCCATTTTTGATACCCCCTGCATTACACTTTGTCATGTTATTTCTGGCAACCACCTCACATTTGGCAGTCGTGCCTGAATTGAACTGAATGCATTGATCATGCCAAATTCAGTCAAGATAAAATAGAAATTCTCTTATGTTTTGATTGGACAGATGTTTACGAAGACTGTCATTTTGACAAAATAATTATATACTGTCCGAATAGAAAATTATTACTGCCATTTTGGCATTTTTACCCACTCTTTTCGGGCACGCCATTTTGGCAGTCAGTTAAACAATTCTCGGATTGGTTCACCATGATAGATAGCATGGGGTCGATCCTGGCTATCGAACCAGGCGAGTGTCTGTGGCAAACCAAGCGATTCGTAAATCGTTGCTGCAAATTGTTCTGGAGTCACGGGTCGACTTGCAGGTGTTCCGCCGAGACCGTCAGTGGATCCAACGACACGGCCACCCGCTACGCCGCCACCAGCAAGCAGAACTGACTGGACTCGACCCCAGTGATCACGGCCTGGCAATTTATAATGTTGGGGCAGGTGAGAAATTTTTGGTGTTCGACCAAATTCCCCTGCCATGACAATTAAAGTTGATTCAAGCTCGCCGGAAGCATGAAGATCTTGAATCAGTGCAGATACAGACTGATCCATAGGCGGTAACAGGTTTTCCCGCAAGTGAGGAAATGCATTACCGTGCGTATCCCAAGTCTCGTTATTTCCAAGATTTATTTGAATCAGAGGAACACCGGCACCTGCCAGACGACGAGCGACCAGGCAGCTCCACCCGAAACTATGCCTGCCATATCGATCGAGCAGTTTCGGGTCTGAGTCTCCCAGGTCAAAAGCCCGCCTGATTTTGGGGTCGGTCAACAAGGCAACGGCACCGGATCGTTGATGGTCGAGTCCATCCGCTGCACTTGCCCACTTATCAAGGCTTTTGCGCTGTCGATCAATTGACTTCAATAGATCAAGTCGACGATCCAGTCGATTGGATGTCAAGTCGGAAGGCAGACTGAGAGAGAGGGGCTCAAACTTACGGACTTTTGACTGTTCTGGTTTATTCTGATGGTCAAAACCATAAGCTGGATAGGCACCATAACTATTTGGATCAAATGGAGATAAATCAAGAAACCATGGGTCGTTGCGAGTGCCCATTAAACCACCAAACTGGCCAGGAATGATTCGGCCGGTGCGATGAACCAGTTTCTCGGGCAAAACGATGGCAGGCGGAAGGTTATTGACCGAGCGTGTGACCGCGCCCACGATGGAGGCAATAGATGGCTCGTCGGTGGCAGATGGCTGATTCGGGTTGAATCCGGCCGGTGCACCTGATTTACCGGTAAGCATTATATGATGGCCTAGGGAATGATCGTTCGTGCCATGCGTAAGTGACCTGACCATCGACCAGAGGTGGCTGATTTCTGCCAGGCGAGGCAGGTGTTCGGTAATTCTCACTCCATCACCAAATCGAGTCTGGATGGAGTTGAACTCGCCGCGAATCTGATCAGAAGCGTTTGGCTTTGGGTCGAACGATTCGTGTTGGGAAAGGCCACCCGAGAGGAAAATAAAGATGACTTTTCGATCAGACGAGATGGGACCACGGGTCCAGTCATCGGCGGCCGCCTGAAGGGAAGGCAAGTGCTCAGTTCCCAGACCCAGAAGGCTAATCGCGCCGGCCTGAATCATCCCGCGACGGGACAGCCCAGGAGGGTGCGCGAAACTCACCGGAGTTCGCGATCTCATTTGCTGTGCATCACGATTTCTCATGACTCCGGGCTTTCTCTCTGATTGGGGGCAGGGATAGATTCGACTAAAGGCGGGTTACAACAGGAATATATCCTATCCTGCCAGACAGTGTTGAACAATTCCAATTTCGACCAGAGTGGCAAGTATTACGATCATGTGAATTGATATATCAATATCTTCTTGTACTTCATACGAGAATCTGGCGGATGACCTGGCCATGCACATCCGTCAGGCGTCGGTTGATGCCATTATGATAGTAGGTGAGCTGCTCATGGTTAAGACCCAGCAAGTGTAGGACCGTGGCATAAAAATCGTGTGCTGTTGAGACATTTTCGACCGATTTGCGGCCGAATTCGTCTGTTGCTCCATAGCTGACTCCACCTTTCACACCGGCACCCATCAGCCAAGTTGTGAAGGCATCAGGGTTATGATCACGGCCCGAGGTGCCTTCCTGATGCGTCGGCATACGGCCAAATTCGGTTGTCCACAAAACCAGAACATCGTTTTCCAGCAGGCCACGCTGCTTCAGATCTGTCAAAAGAGCTGCGGTGGGCTGGTCGAAAATTGGGCAATGGCGTTCATAATCGGCCTTGAGGGTCTTATGAGCATCCCAGTTCAACAGACCATCGACCCCTGATGCCCTTGAAGCACAATAAAGTGAGACATATCGCACACCACGCTCAAGAAAGCGGCGAGCCATCAGACAATTTCGGGCGTAGGATGCCTTGAGTGTGTTTGGATCGTCAACTCCATATAACGTTTTGATATGAGTTGGTTCCGATTCAATTCCGGCCGCCTCAGGGGCGGCCAGTTGCATACGGGCAGCCAGTTCATAGCTTGCAATGCGGGCCTGAAGTTCGGTGTTATCCGGATGATGTTCGGCATAACGGCGGTTGACCCGATCAAGATAAGCCCGGGCCGCTTTTTCAGCTTCAGACCCTACACCCGGCGGTGTATTTAGGTTGCGAATAGGCTGCTGGGCCGTAATTGGCACTGCCTGATAGGCTGCCGGTAGAAATCCGTTCGACCAGTTGGCCTTACCATTGGGGGGCTCGCCGCGCACATCCGGCATGGCGATAAATCGTGGCAGATTATCATTCGCACTTCCGAGGGCATAGCCGATCCATGCACCGGCTGACGGAAAACCTTCTCGCACAAAGCCGGTGTTAATAAAAATACAACCGGGCCCATGAGTATTAGTGCGTGAAGTCATGCTGTGGATAAAGGCCATGTCGTCCACATGTCGGGCCATGTTGGGCAACATTGAAGTAATTGGTTTGCCTGACTGACCTGCATGCACAAAAGGCCAGGGGCTTTTCATCAGGTTGCCATTTTTTCCCTGAAAACTCAGAAAACTCTCGGCACCGGGCAGTGGCGTGCCGTCATAACGAGCCAGCGACGGTTTATAATCCCATAGATCGATATGACTGGCTGCACCCGGGCAGAAAATATGCAAAACCTGGCAAGCCTTTGGCTTAAATTGCGGCTGGCCTGGCTTCCACTGACTGATGTTCAAAGAAATTTTTTTCTCAGAGTTATCAGCGGCTCTGGTGTTTTCAAGGTCAAGCAGAGCCACACCCAATATGCCGGCTGCCACATCGCCCATGAACCCGCGACGACTGATCCATTCACCGATTGACTGCTTTTCTGCTGGTTGCATGTTCATTCTCTTTAAAGATTAATTTCTATTCTATTCGGTCGTTATTCAACATAGAGAAACTCGTTACTGTTGATCAGCACTCTGGCCAGATTATGCCAGCCAGCCAGCTTGACCAGTTTTTTGGCATCGGCAATTTCTTCAGGAGCAGGAGATCTCTGGAATACCTTTTGGTAAATGGATTCAATCCGCTCTTTCTCGTCAGAGATATTTGCGGTATGTGCTGCAAGTTCTGCCGCCATGCGCTGGGTGAATTGGTGGTTCCAGAGCGTCATTGATTGTAGAGGCGTGGTCGTGGTGGCACGGGCCGGTGCTGGAATGGCGTTATCTGGGCAGTCAAAGTCTGCCAGATAATCAACCCGGGCTGCTCTCGGTGCCTGATGATATACGGTGCGTCGCCAGGTCTCGGGGCCGGGGTCATCCAGCGAAACATAAGTGGCTACATTGTCCTGAAGGTATTGAAACAGCCTGAAACCAGGGCCGCCACGCTTATCATCAAGCACTCCGGCCACAAAAAGCATGCTGTCACGAATCTGTTCGCTATCCAGCCGGTGTGGTGGATAGCGCCAGAGCAACCGGCTCTGGGCGTCCTTTTCAAGACCCTGAGAATTACCGGTTGAAGATTGGATGTATGCCTGGCTTAAAACAATTTCACGATGGAGCGGCTTTAATCTACCACCATGTTTCAATAGCCTTGCTGCCAGCCAGTCGAGCAATTCAGGGTGACTTGGACGCCCACCCATGAAGCCGAAATCCGAGGGTGTATCAACCAGGCCCATACCGAAATGCAGATACCACACACGATTCGCAAGAACACGCCATGTAAGCGGATTATTCGGACTGGCGATCCAGTCGGACAGGGCCTTGCGGCGGGCGGATTCAGGAGCGTCAGACGACAATTGATATGAGGGCAAATCTGTCTCAAGGTGATTTAAATATCCAGGCGATGATGGCTGAATTTCAGGCCCTTTGCGTTGTGGATCGCCACCCAGGTGAATATATCCTGATTTGTCGGGTTGGGAGAAATTCCCGACCCAAGCGGTTGGATAATTCGGCAATCTTGCCATTTTCTGGTCAATGGAAGCCAGTTCCTGCCTCAGTTTCTGCATACTTTCCGATTCCTGAGCGTTGTAGCCCAGCCTTCGGCGTCTGGCGGCTTCATGGGCAGGAGTAGGGGCAGGGCGCTGTCGTGATGAATCAGCTATCAGTTGCCAGTTTTTGCCATCAAAAGAAGTTTCAACAAGATAATCACCTACAAAAATATTATATGGCGACTTACCTTTAATGGCACCTGTTCGGTCGCTTGAGAAAATGAGTTTTGATGCCTTGGCAGGCGATTTCAGTTCAATAGTAACAATTGACGGGCTGGCTGCCGCCACCCACGCTGCGCCATATTTGCCATCAATCATGAGATCAGGCGCATAGGCATCGGCAAAGTCACCGGGCTTACGGGCGGGCCCTTCGATTTTTGTACCTTTTGTTGCCAGAGCAAGATTCTGCGGATTCGGTGCATCAGTGAGAACTTCAAGCTCATCTATGCGTGTGCCGGCGGCTGATTCAGCATTACGATCATTATTGAGAATTGTCAGACGAATATATTTCAGCGGTGTTTCCGGAAGTTTTTCCTCGACACCCTGTGGGCTGACATTCGGCTTGTTAATCGTCACCGGCCTTGATTTCAATTCTTTTTGCACACGATCCTGAAATGCTTTTTCAAGACTGGCAAGTGCCTTGTTGATTTCATTTCGTTGTTTTTCCAGAGGTTCAAGTAGTCTGCCCCGCATTTGAAGCTGGGCAGATGTAGCTAAAGGCCGGGAGCCATGGCGAGCGCCGGCTAAAGCCGATTGAATTTTATAGTAATCAGCCTGGGCGAGAGGATCGAATTTGTGGTCGTGGCAACGGGCGCAGCCAATTGTCAGGCCAAGAAACGCCGAGCCAGTGGCGACGATCATATCGTCAATGGTGTTGGCCCTGATTTGAGCGGCCTGAACGGGGTCCTGGTTCCCGACATCGTCATAGGGGCCGACAGTTAAAAAGCCTACTCCTATCAAGTTCTGCGGATCATTGGCAGCAACCACATCGCCGGCCAGATGTTCACGAACAATCTGTGCAAATGGCTTGTCTTCATTGAATGACCTGATTACATAATCACGAAACGGCCAGACATTATTATAAAGTTCATTACGTTCAAAGCCATTGGATTCGCCGAATCTGACAACATCAAGCCAATATCGTCCCCAACGCTCGCCATATCGGGGTGATGCAAGCAGCCTGTCAACAACCCGCCGGTATGAATCCTCTCGGTGATCTGTGAGAAACGATTGCATTTCAGCAGGGCTGGGTGGCAGGCCTGTAAGGTCATAATACAATCGCCTTAGCAACACCCGCTTATCAGCCGATGGTGAAGGATGGAGTCCTTCCTTCTTAAGTTTGAAAGCAATCAGTCGATCGATTGGGCTGGAGTTCCACTCAGTTGGGAAACCAGTTGGTAACTCAGGAACTTTGACATCGGCCAGCTTCTGCAATGACCACCATGAACTGTCGGCTTTTGAGGACTCTTTCAGTACTATTGATTCAGGCCAGTGTGCACCCTGGCTGATCCACTTTTCAATAATTCCAATCTCAGAAACATTTAATGTGTCGCCCTGGCGGGGCATATCTGCCTTCTCACCAGGTTTTTCAGGTCGGATCCGGATGAACAGTTCACTTTGTTCAGGCTTACCAGGTTCAATAGCTGGCCCGGATTCACCACCGGCCAACATTTTTTTCAGGGTCGTCAGATCAAGCCCACCTTTGGTTTTGCCTGGAAGGTGGCAACCCACACAACGTGACGATAAAATTGGTGCGACCTGTGTCTGAAAATCCACTGCAGAATTATCGGCCTGGACGGATAATATCAAACCGTTCAGTAGAACTATGAGGCCAGACAGAAGGACGGTCATTAATTGATGGAGGAACATGGCTGGCGACACCGGTCGAATGGCAAGTCATCGGAATTTGTGCATGCAGGGTATTGCAGGCATATTAAGTATCTATGATGATTGAGTCCGTGTCCGGTGGCAAGTTGTTTTACCCGGAAACGATCTCCCCAGCCAACTTTTGGCCGCCTGAATGGAACTTGCCTGAATCATGCATAATCTTACTACCCCTGTATCTGTCGAAGAGCCCACACTTGATTTGCCAAACGAGAACTACGGTTTGGAAGAAAAACCAAAATTAGTTTCCCGCGTTGCTTCGATTGATGTCTATCGAGGCATGGTGATGTTCCTGCTCATGGCAGAGTCCCTTCATTTGGGCCAGATGGCAAGAAATTTTCCTGATAGTCGGTTATGGAAGACACTTGCCTATCATCAAACTCACGTAGATTGGATCGGCTGCTCTCTGCATGACATGATCCAGCCGTCATTTTCGTTTCTTGTTGGTGTTTCGCTTCCTTTTTCGCTGTTGGCACGTCGATCAAAAGATCAAAGCACGGCAAAAATGTGGGTACATGCCATCTGGCGTAGTTTTCTGCTGGTTGCTCTGGGTATTTTTCTTCGTTCTGTCGGTAGAAAACAAACAAATTTTACTTTCGAAGACACACTCTCTCAGATTGGTCTCGGCTACCTATTTCTTTTCGCGCTTGCATTTTATTCGAGAAAAATTCAGTGGATAACTCTTGGTGTTATTCTGGCGGGCTATTGGGCACTTTTTGCCTTCTACCCCGAACCTGGCCCGAATTACGATTACAAGGCCGTGGGCGTGCCGGATGGATGGCCGCACCTGATGTCAGGATTTGAATCTCACTGGAATATTAATTCTAACCCTGCATGGGCATTTGACACCTGGTTTCTTAATCTGTTTCCGCGAGAATCACCATTCGCATTTAATCGAGGCGGTTATAGCACACTCAGTTTCATCCCTACTCTCGGCACTATGATTTTGGGTCTGATTGCGGGCGGAATGATGACACGTCCATATCCCTCCTGGAAGAATGGCTTGCAGTTCGCCCTGTTGGGTGCAGTTCTGGTTGGATTCGGATATGGTCTTGGTCAACTTGGCATCTGCCCGGTGGTTAAAAAAATCTGGACACCAAGCTGGGTCTTATTTTCAGGAGGAATCTGTTTTCTATTTCTCAGCGGCTTTGTGATTCTATGTGACGCCGCAGGACTTGCCGATCTCTTCTGGCCAATTCAAGTTATTGGTGCCAACTGCATTTTTACGTATGTGGTGATTCACTGGTGGAATAGCTTTATCCAAAGGAATATCAAAACTCATTTCGGAGAAAATATTTTTCAAACTTTCGGATCGCTTTATGAGCCAATTTTCGCTGGGGCGGCGACGATGTTCGTATATTGGCTGATTCTGGTTTGGATGGATAAGAATCGAATCAGGATACGCCTTTGATATCTCTATCGAGGTTGGTTATTTCCACAAGTCTTTTCGACTGAATTTGCATTTGGCAGATCAGCGTCTATATTTCATTCAGCATGCATTGGGATTTGCAACAGGCAACTTCATCATCAATCATACGCACCACGGGATAAACACCATGAAGCGTTTCGTTTCACTATCGCTGCTGGCTCTGGTTATCGGCCTTGCTCAAGCTGAATCAGCTAATGCCCAAATCCTGGGGGGGCATGGCATTCGCTCCGGAGCAAGTCACACATTTGGCGGTTACAATGGCGTCGGAGTGCATATTTATCAGGAACCACTGGCTGCTCGACCGGTTGCTCCTGTATGGAGCGGTTACCCCAACGAACCGATCCTCTCAGCCCGCACTGTAACAACAGCCGGTGAGTGGCCAAATGGTGCCTTTCAGCCACCAGCACCGGTAAATTTTGCTACCATCGGGCCAAATTCCAATCGGTTTTTCGGGTGGAATTCCTTCTGGTGGTATGACCCGAGCCAGGGTTCGCCCATCTGGAATCCTTATAATCGTGGCCATTATTGATCAGGTCAAGGACTCCTTAATGAGTTTCAACCGGCAGGTTTAAAAGCCTGCCGGTATTTTCTCTTAATTTAGAATATCTTTGATGACATGCCCGTGAACATCGGTCAGTCGTCTGTCGATTCCATTATTTCTAATTGTTAATTTTTTATGATCAATGCCCAGCTGATGCATCACCGTTGCATGAATGTCATAGATCATGGTCGGATTGTTACGATCCGCCGGCTTATAGCCAAAATCGTCGCTGGGGCCATAAGCAATCCCTCCTTTAATCCCACCGCCGGCCAGCCAGGTGGTGAAGCAATAAGGATTGTGGTCACGTCCACTACCACCTTGGCTTGAAGGCATTCGCCCAAATTCAGTAGACCATATGACAATCGTATCATCAAGCATACCTCGCTGTTTCAAATCCTGAATCAGGGCTGATGCTCCCTTTGCCATACCCCGGGCAAGGGGCCCATGGTCACGTTTAATATCTTCATGGCTATCCCAATTTCGCCGGGGGAAACCATTATCATTACCAGACCAGATCTGTACAAACCGTACGCCGTTTTCAAGGAGCCGTCTTGCCGTAAGACACTTACGAGCGAAAATGTGAATCTCTTCCAGTTCATTGATTTCTGACGGATATGAAGTCGGTATATGATCAAGCCCATACATCTTGAGGATATGCTGCGGCTCTTTTGAAATATCAATCGCCATGGGTGCAGCCAATTGCATTTTTGCCGCCAATTCATAGCCGCGAATACGTGCTTCCAGTCTCGGATCGCCTGGCCTTTCAGCGGCATGCGAACGATTGAGTCGAGCCATTAAATCGTGGCTTGCTTCCTCAGATTCAGCCGAAAATACCGATGTATACCGCGTGTCGGCACGTAAATTGGCTATTGGCGAGGGCTGGCCCGGATAAACCACAGTGCCTGAATATTGCCCGGGCAAAAATGCTGCATCCCAGTTTTTAGTACCATTTGAAGCCAGTCCACGATGATCTGGCATGACGACGAATGTCGGCAGGTTGTCGTTCATACTACCCAGAGCATAACTGACCCAGGCCCCGGCCGATGGAAAACCTGGAAGGTTAAAGCCAGTTGTCTGCAAAAGTGTTGCCTGGCTGTGCACGCCAGTTTTGCCGACGAGGTTGTGGACAAAAGCCATTTCATCAACAACTGGTGCGAAGTCCTCAACGACTTCTGACAAATATCTGCCAGATTGACCATGACGGCTGAATTTCCAAACTGGCTTGAGCCATGGACCAAGGCCGTTCTGGAAGGCCTCTACCTTTTCGCCAAAATCTGAAGGCTGCCCATGTCTTTTAACCAGCTCGGGCTTGAAATCAAACAAATCAATATGACTTGCCGCACCAGCCATAAACAACTCAACTACACGCTTCGCCTTGGGCGGATGATGCAGCACACCCTTAAGAAAGCCGTTCGCTCCGGTAGTGGTGGCTTCGCTTGCAAGGCTTTCTTCTTCGGCCATCATCATGGCCAGAGCCAGACCGCCCAGGCCGGCACCGCTGTTTTTCAGCCAGTCTCGTCGGGATAAATACGATTGATCCTGAGATTTTAATTCAATCCCATGCCATGGTGATTTATTTTTCATAGCTTTTGAGCAACCCCAGATACTTTTGGTCAGTTTTAATCGACAAAACTGAATTCGTTTAAATTCAGTAGAAGCCTTGCCAGTGCCGCATGCCCATATTTTCGCGAAAACATGACGAGTGATTTCAACTCGTCAGTGACTGGTCGGCGTGACAAGCATTTTTCAAATGCAATTGAGACTTTCTCATCATCATTGCCAGGCTGACGATCGATCCAATTGCCAAAATCTGCTGAAATGGCAAGCACCAGCGACTCATTCCACTGAGCAAGTGCCTGAGCAGCCGAGACAGATTCATTTCGGCGATCGACCCTTATCGAAGGATCTGCACAGTCCATCGTTGTCAAAAATGGCTGTGGCTGGCTTCGAACGATGAATCGATAAATTGATCGACGATGCAGTTTCGGGTCGTTAGGATCAGCCCTATCATATTCATAATGTGGCGAATGCTCCGGATGAGTGATAAGAAAATCCTGGAAAGAGGGTCCACCCATCTGACGATTAAGTTTGCCGGAAACGGCCAGTATGCTGTCGCGAACTGCCTCTGCCTCAAGTTTGCGTCGATTCTGTCTCCAGAGAAATGCATTTGACGAATCATGAAGGGCATATTCGGAATTCCCGATACTTGCCTGCCGATAAGTCGCGCTGGTTACAATTAATCTGTGCAGGTCTTTTAATTTTCCACCACTATCACGGAACCATACAGACAGATAATCAAGTAGTTCCGGGTGAGTTGGCCGACTACCCATTCTGCCAAAATCGCCAGGAGTGTCAACCAGCCCTCGCCCGAAATGATATTGCCATACCCGATTAACAATCGAACGCCAGAAAAGCGGGTTATCCGGGCTGGTGATCCACTCGGCCAGGTGCAATCGACGAAGCGATTCATTTTCAGCCTCGTCCTTCGCCAATTGATACGTTGCAAATTTCAGCGATTCGATAGTCCCAGGCGAAACTTCTTCGAACGGTTGCCTGACATCGCCACGATTAAGCCTGAAAATTCTTCTGGGGACGCCACCAGATTTGCCTGTCCCCTCAAAAGCACCAGAGCCCGAGTGCACTGTTCCTGCATAGACCAAGCCAGCCGGTCTAATTGATTTGATTTCATTTTCAATTTTGTTCAATTCGGCAGTGCATTTTTGATAGCTGTCAAGGACATCGGCAGAAACCCGTTTTTTGAGCCACTGATTGAATTCGTCTCGAACCTGATCAGGCTTTTCTGATTTTTTAGCAATTGCAACCAAACCACCCGGTGAAATACCATCCACCAGATTTGTTTTCTGCCATCTAGGGGCTGCTTCCACAGAGTCTAATGCTGTGATGGTTGCCTTGGATGCATGGTTTATTCCATGGCTGTCAAAAATACCTACTTCGGCAAGTGCAAAATGAAAATCACTTCCCCTAGATGCCAGCCTCGTGGCAGTAATCCTTAAAAATTGCGACTTAAGAGGTTCGAATTGCTGGAATAACTGTGGTTCGATTCCGGGATTCGGTTGATCGGACCCGCTTTGATCAGTAATAAACCTGACATTTTTTGTAAAGTCTTTGTTTTCGGCCGTTTCAATTTTATATCTCAAGGGAAACCCGAATCCGTCACCAATCGAATTGAAATCATCGGAGCATGGTGCAAGCACTACCCTGCTAATTTCAACTGCCTCTGAAAAATTCAATTGAACCCATTTGTTCAGCTTCCGATCATTTTCAACTGCACTGTGGTATCCAAACTGAGGGCTGCTATTGCCAGATCCTTTCTTTCCTGCAGATGCAATTCGCTGCTGCCACGCTGAATATTCTGATCCTGCCTGCAACTCAATTTCTTTTTTCAGCCTTGATATTTCCCGAATTAATTGCAATTTCCTCTGATTGGTCCGCTCATATTTCAATTGATCATCCGACGTTTTGAAATACGGGCGGTCAGCCCGGTCAATTCCTGCAAAGACGGCCTGGAGGCTGTAATAATCCGTCTGTTTCACCGGATCAAATTTGTGGTCGTGGCACTGGGCACACTGAATTGTCAGACTCAGCAGTGTACCAACCGTCGTTCCCACCATATCGTCGCGGTCTAGATGGCGGGCCACCCTGCCATCGATCTTGGACTCAGGCACTTCTGCATGACCAATAAAATCCCAGGGACCTGCCGCAAGAAAACCAAGCCCTTTTACCGCTTCCGGACTTTCTGGGTAGAGAACATCACCTGCAATCTGCTCTCGTACAAACTGGCTGTATGGCTTTCCCTCATTCAACGATTTGATCACATAGTCACGGTAAGGCCAACTGTTGGGACGAGGTTTATCCTTGTCATAGCCATGCGTTTCGCCATAATGGACTATATCAAGCCAGTGGCGGGCCCAGCGTTCGCCATAGCCACTGGAATCAAGCAGCCTGCTAACCAGCTTATCATAGTAATCAGCTGATAAATCGGCTTCAAAAGCATGAACCTCTGACGGTTCTGGAGGTAAGCCTGTCAAATCAAATGAAAGACGTCTGATAAGTGTCTGGCGATTCGCCTCTTTTGTCGGAGTAAACCCATGTTGGGCATGAGCTGCAGCAATAAAATTATCGATGGGGTTTCGAGCCCAACCTTTATGTGAGGCCGGTAATGCCGGATGTTTACGATCAGTTAATGGTTCAAGCGACCAGTGCTTCTGCTGTTTTATGTCTGACTTGTCTGAAAGTTTAAAATCCTGTGGCCATCGCGCGCCCGAAGCTATCCAGGCGCGAACTGCAGCAACCACATTCTGCTCCAATGGTTTATCCTGCTGCGGCATTTCTGGTTTATCACCTGAAATAACTTCCAGCAGACGGCTCTCATCAGGTTTACCGGGCTTAATGACTGGGCCGTTCTCACTGCCTGCCGAAAGTCCGGCGGCACTATCCATTTTCAAACCACCACGTGACTTTGATTCATTATGACAACGAATACATGACTGCTCAAAAGATGGGGCAATGATAGTTGAAAAAAGTTTTTCATCAGATTGACTGTTTTGATCCTGTGCAGAAAGACTACCGATCAATACGAGCGTAAAAATTAATTGATGGATAAAGTTATAAGCCATTTTGCGATTCATATCAGTAGTCCTGAATCTGACCGGCTAGAAATGTTTTAACGATTAGGCGAACTATCCAAAAGTCTCATAGGAAATACTTTTGAATATTCATGCTGCGACTGCATGATTGATTCGAGGCGTTCAACAACTTCGGGATATTCCGCAGCTATGTTTTTTGATTCGGACGGATCAACAGAGAGATCATAAAGTTCGGTAATAATACTGCCGAACTGCTGATCTGATTTCTTCTTCGCAGCAGACTTTTTGCCAGGTGTTCCAGCAACTGGGCGATTTAAATTTTGCCGGACAGCCTTCCATTGGTCAGACCAGACAGCCTGTTGACCCCCATATCCCGGAAATTCGCGATAGAGGAATCTGCGTGCCGGTTGCATTTTCCCGAAAAGTGTTTCTGAAAAATCAATACCATCCAGATTATCAGGGGTTATTGAGCCCAGACCTGCCATTTTTAAGAGTGTCGGTATCCAGTCTTCAAAGCCAGTAACTCTGTCAGAGGTTGTGAAAGGGGGTATTCTTCCCTGAAACTTAACGAGTGTTGGCACCCGGACACCACCTTCGTAAACTGAGCCTTTTCGTCCTCGTAAATTGCCAGCAGACTCGAAAAATTCGGTATCAGTTCCGCCGAGTTTGTCGTAAAGCGGCCCATTATCAGAAGTAAAAACTATAATTGTATTTTGAGTAAGGCCAAGTTCATCGATCTTGCCAAGAATCCTGCCAACAGCGGCATCCATTCGCGTGACCATTGCGGCATAAGTTGCCCTTGGTGTACGATTTGGCAAGTAGGCTCTAGACCCATCATATGGTGTTTCATCAAATTTACCTGAATATTCGGCGAGTGAATCATCAGGTACCTGAAAAGCCAAATGTGGTACAGTTGTCGGATAATACAGGAAAAACGATTTGTTTTTATTAACTTCGATAAATTTCAAAGCCTGTGCGGTGATCAGGTCTGGAGCATATTGCACCCCTTGATAACGCTTGTAGTTTTCGGGGTCGTTCGGATCTGCACCAACTGGAAACTTTTGATGGGCAGGAAATGCCAGGTTTTTCAACTCTACCTTTGTATCATTATCCCATAAATACGGAGGATAGAAATTGTGCGCTCTTGCCTGACAGTTATAACCGAAAAACCTATCAAAACCCTGTTTTACCGGACGTCCATCGCTATCCGGTCCTCCCAGACCCCATTTGCCAAAGCCTCCTGTTGCATAACCGTTTTCGTTGAGAACCCTGGCGAGTGTTTTCGTGCCAGCTTCAAGCGGATACTGACCCTCGGGTTTGGTTTCACGATTATCCCTAATCTGTGCGTGACCCGGATGTTTTCCTGTCATCAGAACGCACCGACTGGTGGCACATACAGGATTACCGCTGTAATGTCTTGTCAGCTTCATACCTTCCGAAGCAATTTTATCAAGTGCAGGCGTTTTTATCTTTTTCTGTCCAAAAGCACCGATATCACCATAACCCAGATCATCTGCAATTAGAAAAACGATATTGGGGGGTCTTGAAATTTCATCGGCACACAGGGAACCAGATAGAAAGCAACATAACGCATAAAAACAAATAAAAAAATTTATATTGAATTTCATCGTCATTGAATACCTGGTTTGACAGAGCGCGATCTTCCGGCGAGTAGATCATTATTATCATAAAACGTGATGAACTTCCAGATCCCTCAGGAACTCTGTGAAAACACGACAATTTTTGTTAGATTTATTTATCCCACCCGAATCAGTGAGCCCTTGAACACCTGCATGAATCTTACTGGTGAATATCATGACTGACCCTACTGACCGGAAATACGCTTTGCTCTCGCCATGCTTCTGGTTGCCATTTTTGCATTGCCTGCTGTCAGGTCTTAGTTTAATGGCTGAAACTAAACCTCCTGAGCTGAGCCGCGATCAGATTCAACAGGTCAGAGCGATTTTTTCTAACAAGTGTTTTTCGTGTCATGGGCCCGATGAAAAGAACCGAAAAGCCAAACTCAGACTCGATTCTCGAATCGATGCTTATGCTGAACACGAGGGTGGCAAACCGATCGTTCCTGGTAACCTTGAAGAAAGTGTCGTTTATGAGCGTATAACAGCCACTTCAGCAGATGTTGTGATGCCACCCCCTAAAAGCGGCAAATCCCTGACGAATTCGGAAAAAGAACTGCTGAAAAACTGGATTGCTGCAGGTGCTCCCTGGGCGGATCACTGGGGATTCATGGTACCTGTAAGACCAGTTGTTCCAATCATCAGCAAAGGCTCAGTTATTCGCAACCCGATTGATGCTTTTATTCAGGAGAAGCTGGATTCTACCGGATTGGTTGCCAACGGTTCGGCCGATCGAACCAAAATCATTCGAAGACTGTATCTGGATCTGGTTGGATTGCCTCCAACCCCAGGAGAAGTTGATTCATTTCTGGCAGACAATTCTCCATCATCGACAAAAAAACTGATTGATCGGCTTCTGGATTCACCACAGTTCGGCGAGAAATGGGCACAAATGTGGCTTGATGCCGCTCGATATGCCGACTCAGATGGCTATGAAAAAGATAAAGGTCGAATGGTCTGGGCATACAGGGACTGGGTAGTTTCTGCCATGAACCGGGACTTGCCATATAACCAGTTCATAATCGAGCAACTTGCTGGTGACCTTTTGCCGAACGCAAGTGACGACCAACGCGTGGCAACGGGTTTTCTGCGGAATTCGATGATTAACGAAGAGGGCGGTATCGATCCGGAACAATTCCGCATGGAGGCCATGTTCGACCGGATGGATGCTGTTGGCAAATCAATGCTTGGGCTGACTATTCAATGTGCCCAATGTCATAACCATAAATTTGACCCCTTGACACAGGAAGATTATTACCGGGTTTTTGCCAGCCTGAATAACAGTCATGAATCAAGTATTCCGGTTTATACGGTTGATGACGAGCGCAGGAGAGCAAACACTCTGGTTAAAGTTCGTGAAATAGAAGATGCCTTACGTGAACAGACTCCTGACTGGCAGGCGAGAATGCTCGCATGGGAGCAATCAATAGCTGGCAGGCCGGAATTGAAAACCGATTGGGAAATATTAAGGCCGCAGCTTGATACCAGCGGCGGCCAGAAGCATTATCTGCTTGATGATGGCTCAATTCTGGCCGCCGGTTATGCACCGACTAAACACACCACTGAATTTCAGTCAGAGATCAGTAGTGGGAAAATCGGCGCTTTGCGCCTGGAGTTACTCAATGATCACAATTTACCACTGGGTGGTCCTGGGCGTTCCATTTATGGGCTTTTTGGTCTGTCAGAGATCACGGTACTGATTGGACCGAAAGGTAAACCAGGTGAAGCGAAGACGGTCAAGCTGGTTAAAGCGACATCAGATGCTAATCCGGAAGAAAAACCACTGGATGATGCTTTTGACGATAAAACCGGCAAAAAGCGGGTGACAGGGCCGGTGGAGTATGCCATCGACGGCAAGACGGAAACCGCTTGGACGACGGATTTGGGGCCAGGTCGATCGAACGTGCCGCGACAGGCGGTTTTCCAACTGGATCAGCCGGTTGATTTTGCAGGAGGGGCGGTTGTCACGGTGAAGCTGAATCAAAGCCACGGTGGCTGGAATTCAGATGATAATCAAAACAATAATCTTGGCCGATTTCGTCTTTCAGTTAGCAATAATCCAGCGGCTGAGGCCGATCCAATACCCGCCAGAGTTCGCGATGCCATTAAGATAGAGGCTTCAAAACGATCAAAACTACAATCAGAAACTATTTTTAGTCATTATCGAACGACCGTTGATTCATGGAAGCAATTCAACCAGCAGATCGAAAATGTTTGGAGGCAACACCCGCAGGGCTCTTCACAGATGGTCCTGGCGGAAAGATCCGAACCACGAACGACCCGACGGTTGGAGAGAGGAGATTTCCTCAAACCCCGAGAGACAGTGAAGCCAGGTATACCGGCATTATTCGGTAATAGAGAATTTCAACCTGATCATCCTGCCCGATTGCAATTCGCAAAGTGGATTGCCAATGAGCAATCACCGACAACTGCCAGATCCATAGTTAATCGAATATGGCAAGCCTATTTTGGAACTGGTTTGGTTTCAACTTCTGAAGATCTGGGCAGCCAGGCTGAAACTCCGAGTCATCCGGAACTGCTGGATTGGCTGGCTGTGGAATTAATGGAAAACGGATGGAGTTTAAAACATCTTCACCGGTTGATTACGGATTCCGCCGCTTATCAAAGAGATTCTCGAGTGACCGATGAACAATTGCAAAAAGACCCTTACAATAGATTTTTAGCCAGAGGGCCAAGAGTTCGTGTTGATGCGGAAACAATTCGCGACATCGCACTTTCAGCCAGCGGCTTAATTAATTTAAAGATTGGTGGGCCAAGTGTTTATCCGCCTGCTCCTGAATTTCTATTCAAACCACCGATTAGCTACGGCCCGAAAGTCTGGAGAGAAGAAAAAGGCTCCGATCGTTATCGCAGGTCGCTTTACACTTTTCGCTATCGTTCCGTACCTTACCCGGCTCTGCAGGTTTTTGACGCTCCAAATGGCGATTTTTCATGTGTCAGACGGTCGCGTTCAAATACACCAATGCAGGCACTGGTGGCACTCAATGAAGTAACTTTTACCGAAGCTGCACGTGCACTGGGTATCAAAACTATGAAAGAAGGAGGAATAAGTGATCTGGACAAGGCGATATACGCATTCCGTCGCTGCCTTTCACGAATACCTTCAGATGAAGAAATAAAGATCGTTTTGCAACTGAAATCGGAAACCACGACCAACTTTAGATCCTCGCCCGAAGCAGCGATGAAATTGGTCGCTCTGGAACATGCGGGCAATGGCGAAATATTGCTTTCGACTGATCCAGCGGAACTTGCCGGTTGGGTGGCAGTGAGCCGTGTTTTGCTGAATCTGGACGAAACGATAACCCGTGAATAATATCATTTCAACTATCTGTAAATACAAATTCAGGGAAAATCAATGATTCAGAAAAACAACCAGTCTCAGATACTGAAATCCAAACTTTCCAGGGCCGTATCTCGGCGTTGGTTCTTTCATGAATGCGGCATCGGAATGGGTACAATGGCTCTGCATTCGCTCATAAATGCAGAGGTGGCTAATGCCAAGATGGTTGCAACTGCGGATCCGCTCGCACCCAAACAACCACATTTTCCAGGTAAAGCCAAAAATGTAATTTATCTATTCATGGCGGGTGCACCGAGTCATCTTGAGCTTTTTGATAACAAACCCCAGCTTGCGAAATATGATGGTCAGTTGCCGCCTGCCGATTTACTGCAGGGTTATCGCGCAGCTTTTATTAATCCGAATTCGAAATTACTGGGTCCAAAATTTAAATTTGCAAAACATGGAAAGAGTGGTCAGGAAATATCTGAATTACTTCCGAATCTGGCCACCATCGCTGATGATATTACAATTATACGGTCGATGAAAACCGATGCATTTAATCATGCACCCGGGCAAATTCTTATGAATACAGGCAGTCAGCAATTTGGCCGACCAAGCCTGGGTGCATGGACTCTTTATGGACTGGGTGCCGAGACAAGAGATTTACCTGGATTTATTGTATTCAGCTCTGGAAAGAAAGGGCCTTCGGGAGGAAATTCGAATTGGGGTTCAGGGTTTTTACCTACAGTTTACAATGGCGTTCAGTTTAGAAATGCCGGCGACCCAGTTCTTTTTCTGTCGAATCCACAAGGTGTTGATGCAAAATTGCAGGAAAAGAGTTTAAATGCAATTAACAAACTTAACCGAATGAGGCTAGACACGGTGCGTGACCCAGAGATTTCTGCTCGCATCAGTGCTTATGAAATGGCTTTTCGCATGCAGTCCAGTGCGCCAGAGTTAATGGACATCTCAAAGGAGCCTAAACACATTCTGGATTCTTATGGAGCCGAGCCAGGCAAGCCCTCATTTGCAAATAACTGTATTCTGGCAAGAAGGATGATTGAAAGAGGTGTGAGATTTGTACAGTTATTTCACGAAGCATGGGACCAGCATGGGAATCTAGTCAACGACCTGAAGACAAATTGCAGAGACACGGACAAAGCATGTACAGCACTGGTGAAAGATTTGAAACAGCGAGGCATGCTGGATGACACACTCGTTATCTGGGGTGGTGAATTCGGTCGAACGCCGATGGTACAGGGAGGATCTGACGGGCGGGATCATCATCCAAATGCCTTTTCCATCTGGATGGCTGGCGGTGGCCTGAAGCCTGGTATTACACTGGGGCAATCGGATGTGTTGGGCTTTAATGCTGTAGAGGATGCAGTGCATGTTCATGATCTGCACGCAACGGTTATGCACCTGCTTGGTTTTGATCACGAAAGATTAACTTTCAAGTTCCAGGGCAGAGATTATCGTCTGACAGATGTTTCAGGAAATGTGATCAAAAAGATATTGGCATAATTTTGCTATCAGAAGATAATTTAATTGTTAATCTTCAACTTTTGGTCAAGTTGGAAGAGTTGGTTCTGTATTTCTTGATTAAGCGGTTCCTTCGACAAGCGAAGTTTTAACCATGCCTTGGCCAAATCAAATCGACCCAACTCAGCCGCAGTGTTAACTATAGATTCATTCCATGAGATTGAATCCTGATACAGGGTGGCCCTTGCTTTTTGTCCCAAATCTTCAAGCTGATCAATTTTTTGAAGCCGAGTGGCTAATATTACCGACTCTTTACGACGATTCTGCAGATGTAACAACTGAATCATATGCTGCAAAGCAGACCGGTTTAGAGGGTCGTTTTGAAGTAATTGTTTCAGTAATTTTTCGGCAGGGCTGTACTTTTTTTCGGAAATATTGATATTTGCACATAAAAGTAAATACCGATTTTTTAATTCAGGCAGTATATTACCGTCATTAATTGAATTCGAATAGTCAATTGCCTCGTTCAATTCCCCCTGATCGAACATCAGTTCAGCCAGTAAAAGAAATCTATTCGATTTCATTTCTTCTGAAGATAGTTTCTCTATGATATTTTTTGCATCAGAGAATTTTCCTTGAAGACGAAGGTAATCCGCCAGTGCCAGATGAGAAAAGAGGTCTGTTGAATCTGAATTAACGAATTTAACAAGTATCTGCAGATATTCTTTTGTGATTGAATCCAGACGATCGTTAGTTGTCCAAAGTAAAAGTTCTTCTTTGGTTAGAGACGATATTTCGTCAAGTTTTCGGAGATAATTATTTCTGAGAGAGTAGCGGTTTTGTATATCATAGATAGAAGCAAGGCGAGAAATTGCCAGAGAAAAATCAGATTTTAATTTAATTGCTTTAAGTAAATAATTTTCTGCTTTAACCGCGCGCCTGAGTTGAAAGAATTCAATTTGTGCCTGACTGAAAAATGCATTTGCTGCCAGAGGATCGCTTTCTGGTACAAGAGCGAGTTGATCCATAGCTCCTTGGAAATCATTATTTTTTTCAAAAGCTGCCGCTATCAGCATACGATCTGAGGTTAATATTTTTTCGGGTTTGAGCATTAAAAAGTAATTTATCAGTTGATTGGACTGTTTTTTGGAAACTCCTGAATCTGAATTTGAAACATAACGGCTTAACTTGACTCTTAAATCAGCTGGATCGGGATTTGAACAACTGATACTGATGGTAGTAAATATAGCCATAAGAAAGTAACTGTATTGTCCAATCCGAAGCATCATCATGTTTCCCTGATAGTAATTTCCGTATCTGTTTTAGCATTTTCAATAATTGTTTCGTTCCCGGATGGCCAAAATACTCTGATAGTCTGAATTTCTGAATATTTATCAACACCAATCGTGAGCCGTGGATCGTGAGTTGACATCAAACCGCAGCCTCCTTTTCTGAGTCGTGAAATTGTTCGACTACTCAGACTTAATTCAACACGTGCACCGATTGCATCACGATTGGATTTGGTCCCAACAAGTTTCAGACGAATAAAATGTCTGTTCTGCCTGGCACTATCATTTCTGAGGATTGCTGGTTTGAAGTCTTTATGTGAAATAACCAGATCAATATCACCATCGTTATCAAGATCTCCCCAGGCGACCCCACGGCCAACATGATTCGCCAGAAAGTAATTTCCGGAAACTTTACTCACATTTTCAAAACGTCGCCCATTCTGATTTTGAAAAATTAAAGGAGGCTCAGCCTGAGGAGAGTTTTCGCCCAGTTCAAGGCGATTGTCGTCTAAATGTCCATTAGCCACAAAAAAATCAGGCCAGCCATCAAGATCGAAATCAGCTAAAACTGCACCCCAGCCGACAAAAGGAAGCGTTGGTGAAAGCAGTCCTGATGCTGATGTTGTGTCCATAAAAAGGCCTTTGCCCAGATTTTTATAGAGTGTATTCGGTTCATTTGCAAAATTGGTAACGATAATTTCTGGAAGCCAATCACCATCAATATCCTCAGTATCCACACCCATGCCTGCCTGGGCATGGCCGCGTGAGTCAAGCGAAGCTCCTGCAAAGGCCGTAACATCATCAAATTTACCGTCACCGCGATTTAAAAAAAGGAAATTTGGATCCTGATCGTTTGCGACATAAATATCCGTTAGAAGATCCGAATTCAAATCTGCGGTTATCACACCGAAACCATGACCATCGGGCCTCAAAAGGCCAGCCTCCTTCGTAACATCGGCAAACTTGCAATCACCGAGATTTTTCAGAAGATAATCACGAGCCGGACGCAGTTCCTTTGGGTCGCAATATAGTCTTACCTTTTTGTTTGCATCACCACAAAATTTGTTATCTTCCGGGAATTTCCAATCAGCGTATGTACTTATGTAGATATCCAGAAGGCTATCGCCGTTGTAATCAATAAAAGCGGCCGAGGAAGACCATGTATCAATATCTGCGGATGATTCCCTGCTGATGTCCAGGAACTTTCCATTACCTTCATTACGAAAAAGCGCATTTTTACCGAAATTGCACAAGTAAAGATCAGTATCTCCATCATTATCGACATCAGAGGCAATGGAAGCATGAGTAAAATAAGTTTGGTCCGCAAGACCACTTTCTGTCGTGACATCCTTAAATTTCATTTGGCCAAGGTTACGATATAGCCTACCAATCCGGCCAGCATTCGGGTCGACCGGCAAACTCGTGGACTGGGCAAAATAAATATCCATGAGGCCATCATTATCATAATCAAATATAGCCATTCCCGAACCATTCGCGGTGGGAACTGGCTTTTCGGGGGTAGTACCCGAAAAATGACGATATTGAATTCCTGAATTATCTATGACATCAGTAAATTTAATTGGTCCGTCACGAGTGGGCTCTGGTTTTATTCCCTGAAACTTCTCTGGTAGATCTGCAAAAGAAATGTTCTTGCTGGCCTTGATCGAAGTGTTTTCGGGTGAGCAGCCTGAAGCCAAGAGCAACACCAGCGTCGCAGAAATACGGACAAAATGAAAATGCAAATCCAAGATCTTTTTCATCTGTTAAGTTACGCGAATAGTCCGTGAACAACCTCGCCATGAACGTCAGTAAGGCGAAAGTCACGCCCAGCGTGGCGGTAAGTGACTCGCTGGTGATCAAGGCCCAGAGAATGCATGATCGTGGCATGGAGGTCGTGCATGTGTACCCGATTTTCGACTGCCTGAAAACCATATTCATCAGTTGAGCCAAAGGCAACACCCGCTTTAAAACCACCACCAGCCAGCCAGATGCTGAAACCAGCCGGATTGTGGTCGCGGCCCGTTCCGTTGCGTTCTGCATAAGGTGTGCGGCCAAATTCGCCGCCCCACCATACGATTGTATCATCCAGCAGGCCACGGGCTTTGAGGTCCTGCACGAGGGCAGCGACAGGCTGGTCAACGGCACGCGCGTGTTCTTCGTGTTTGGGCAGATTCGAATGCTGATCCCAAGACGGATTATTTGTATTATCAGTATAGTTAACCTGAACATATCTTACTCCCGACTCTACAAGTCGCCGGGCTGTCAGGCACATACGACCATAATTGTCAGTCGGTTGCTGGCCGATACCATATAGCTTCAAGGTAGCTGTTGATTCGCCTGAAAGATCCATCACAGAAGGCGCAGCAGTTTGCATTCGCCAGGCAAGTTCATAAGATGACAGCACAGCATCAAGTTCCGAATCTGGTTGACCCTGACCGAGTTGTGCCCTGTTCAATTCCTGAATCATTTCAAATTGAGATCGTTGTTCTGCTAATGACCTACTGGGATCGCCAAGATTACGAATTTTTGAATGGATGGCAGCAATCCCAGGCCTGCCTACCGGAGTGCCCTGATAAACAGCAGGTAAAAATGCATTACCGTAATTACGTGGGCCACCATTCCCCAGGGCCGGTGAAAGCGAAACAAAACCAGGCATATTCTGATTTTCAGTACCTAATCCATAGGTGACCCATGAGCCCATGGATGGGCGGATAAAATTTGTGGAACCCGTATGCAGAAAGAGCGTGGCGGGGCCATGTGCCACCCCTTCTGTTACCATAGATCGAACGACACAAAGATCATCAACTATCTTGCCCATATGAGGAAAAAGATCGGAAACGGGTAAGCCACTTTCGCCATAATTTCTAAATTTCCAGAGTTCCTGCATAACTCTCTGGGGTGCGCCCTGGCCGGTTTTGGCCACCGAGCGTGGATCATTAAAATGCATAATCCGGCCGTTTTCCCGAGTCAGTACTGGTTTGGGGTCAAACGAATCAACATGGCTGGGACCACCGGACATAAAAAGAAAAATCACACGCTTCGCCCGAGGACGGTGGTGAGGGGGTTTTGCGACCAGTGGATTTTGATAGTCGCTGGCTGATGCGACGTGATTCATCAATGCCGACCATGCCAGCGATCCAAAACCACATGCTGTGGAACGAAGAAGGCTTCTGCGGGTGCAGGCCGGAATTGTTTCGTTCATGGATAAGCTCCAAAATTGACAGGCAGATTCACTTTATGTATCGGAAATCGATGCTTGCAAAAAGAGCATGGGCAATTCTTGTCCATGATTGAATTTGCTCATCGTATGATTTTGCTGAATTGATCATCGGTAAAAGCAAAGCATTTTCTGCCTGAGTGGCTGGTCGCGAAAGAATCCAGATCGAGAGCTGATCAAGATTTTTCTGATTATCCTCTAAATTCAAGTCGATTAACCTTTTGGCGGCTTTGGTGCTCATTTCTCTGACAAATGACTGATTCATCAGGAAAAGTGCCTGGGTAGCAACAATCGACTCTTCACGGCGTCCGATCGGCTGATTGACATCTGCGAAATCAAACGACTCAAAAAGTTCAAGTCGATTGTTGCGAAAAGCCGGTGTGTAGATAGATCGCTTAGTGTCTCTGAAAATGTAGTTATATTCGATCGAACCTGCACCGTTATCGTTGGCATTGATCGCCTTTGCGCCATCAATGTTCGGACCCCCAATTTTTAAATCTATTTCACCGGCGGCGCTGAGGAAGGCATCTCGCAGAGAATCGGCATCCTGCCGTCGACGTCTGAAATGACTCAATAGCAGGTTATCTGGATCTACTTTTTCTGAATCTGAAAAAGGTTCGGATGACATTGCATAGGATTGAGAAAGTACAATAGAACGAATTAATTTTTTAAAGGACCAATTTTCCCTAACGAATTGATCCGCAAGAAAGTCGAGAAGTTCCGGATGAGTAGGCGTTTGTCCGGTAGTCCCAAAATTATCGGCAGACCTTACCAACCCTTCACCGTAAAGCCAAAGCCAGATTCGGTTCACCATCACCCGAGCAACCAGCGGATGATTTGGGTCAGTAAGCCATGCCGCAATTTGCACACGACCGCTTTGCTTATCAGTAATTTGCGGTTGCGAAACTGAAGCAACCAATGAAAGTGCACCACGGGGCACCTTCGGGCCAAGTGTTTTGCTATTTCCTCGAATATGAACCGGACTATCTTCTATTTTCTCATGCTCTTTTACAGTCATGGCCAGGGGCACGGATGGGGCATTTTTTTGAAGTGCCTTTAGCTTTTTTTCATTCGATTCAAGCTCATTCCTGATTTTGATGAGAGCAATATTATCATCTGGCTTCCTGATCGATTTCTCGGCTTTTTCTTTCACATTATCATCGACCGGGAAAAACCAAACACCATCAACTGATACCGCGCCATTGGTGGCTTCGTTGGAAACCAGCACAAATCCCGCACCACCTGCTTCAAAATGATATATGCCCAGGCTCAGGAATCGCCCCTCAATCGGTGGTTCTTTCTGCTGATTGATCTGTATTGTTTCCTCACCAGCAGCGTGAAGAATTGTAATTGGTGTATTTGTCGCTCGATTACTGTGTGCTACATAGGCCAGGCGTACCTCATATAGACCTGATTTTGGCAGTTCTGGATCAAAAGTTAGAGTAGAGGGGCCATTTTTGCTGCGCTGGTCATAAGAGGAACTTTCACCCAGGTAGCGGTTACCAAATGTCGATGTTTTCCATCTACCAACAGCTATAGCGTTGGAATCATCGATGACGATACCAGGCAGACTTGATGGATTAACTGGGCCATCTTTAGCGAGTTGGGCGGTTTGGGGATCAAGGCGAAGTAAATACTGCCGAAGTTTAAGGCATTCGGCTTGAAGAGCGGCCACATCCGCCTCGTGTTTCTTAATCTCTTTAATTGAATCAGCATCAGCGGGCAGCGATGTATCGATCCAGCGGGCGACATTATCTGTGTCATTAAATAAAGTTCGAGTACTTCGAAATATTCCTGCCATGGCATAATAGTCACGAGTCGGAATCGGATCAAATTTGTGATCGTGGCAACGAGCACAGCCGAGGGTCATTCCCATGGTGGTTCGGCCAAGTGTGTCGAGTTGCTCGTCAACAATATCCATTCTAAGCTGGTATTTGTCCTGTTCCTCATAATTAGTTGGTCCAAGAACGAGAAAGCCGGTTGCGATCAGTTGTCGGGCACGGTCGGCAGGTGTAGCGGCTGGCAGCAAATCGCCAGCGATCTGCTCGCGTAAAAACTGATTATAAGGCATATCGGAATTGAAAGCATCGATACAGTAATCACGATAGCGCCAGGCATCCTTAAAAAGTAGTGAGCGACCACCTCCGGATGATTCAGCGAATCGTGCCACATCAAGCCAGTGACGGGCCCATCGTTCGCCAAATTGTGGTTTGGCTAACAATTCATCGATGACTTTGGCGCGTGCTAACGGAAGTGGCGTGGAATCTTTCAGGAATGAGTTTATGGATTCAGTACTCGGTGGTAAGCCCACAAGGTCGTACCAGACACGTCGTAACCAGACTAATTTATTTGCGACTGGAGCCGGTTTAAGAGATTTTGATTCAAGATTCGCCAGAATAAAATTGTCTAGAGGCTGTAATGGCCAGGATTTATTAAGAATATCTGGTGGTTTGACAGCTTTTACCATCTGAAATGCCCAATGCGTGCGAAGGCCCGTCTTTTTGCTGTCACGCACTTCAGCGATTGGTTGCTCATCACGCGGGTCGAAAGCTCCAGAAGAAATCCAATGCCGAAGATCCGCAACCTGAGCTTCACTGAGCTTTCCGGCTGGAGGCATGTCATAAAACCCGTTGTCATAAGCGACAGCTTGAAGCAAGAGGCTATTTTCCGGATCACCAGGAACAACAGCCGGTCCTGAATCACCTCCCTTCCGGATTGTCGCGCGAGTGTCGAGGCGAAGTCCGCCTTTTGACTGATTTGACTCAAGGGAATGGCACTTATAGCAATGTTTAACAAGTATCGGGCGTATTTTTGTTTCGAAAAAAGCCAGTTTATCCAGTTCTGACTGATCTGCATGAAGCACCTGCCCCAAAAGGCCCTGGATAAAAATGGCCAGCACAACAATGCGTGAGCCTAACAAATGGTTCATGATCACGATCATCTCAGCAGAGGGACATTTAAGTTTGACTTGGTCGAGATTCATGTGAAGAACCCTGAACCAGGATTAACCAATTAATTATAACAGAAACCAGAATTCAAACAAATATATTCCTTTGCTCTATTAGAAGTTGGCGTTTGATCAATGTTAGTAAGAGATTACTGAATTTCAATCTCGGAATCCGGTTTCTTAATCTGCATATTCCTATCGGACAACACTTTTGGATATAACTTACGCTTGGCTATTTGCAGAAGCCATGAAAATACAAACCCAAACAAAAAATAGATATACAATCTGTAGCCACCGATTGAAAAAGGAACGAAAGTAGTTGAGCAATAAAGGGCGATGATAGCACCTGTACCAATTGAGATCATCAATTCAGGTAAAATAAGGATGCATGTAGAAACCAGCAGACCGATTAGTCCCGAGACCCAGACATCCGAATACCTGAACCATTCTGTGGCGAAACCCGCTGAAATTGAGCAAATCAGCCCTGAGAATAGAACCAGTCTTATCAGCTGACTACCATTAGAGTTGACCTTATGTGAGATTGATCTGAATGATCGTTGAATGCTATTTTTTGAGAAGGAGGATTTTTCCGGTAAATCAGCCATGGGTTTAAACAAGATAGCAGGTTCAGGATCGTTAATAATATCCTCCCAATCTCTGGCCATAAAGGCTCGACCGCACTTCTTACAAATACAACGAAATTGTGACTGATCAGTCAACTCGAATAATGTTCGACAATGGGGGCACTCGGCATGCAATAATTGTTTCATAACCAGAAAGGCTCTATTGGGTCCACGTGATTTCGATCTTCAGGCATGATATACTTTCAGTGAGTTGGATGATAGATTCCTGCCTTATCAATTTCAGCGATTACCAGGCTGGTAACAACACCATGACAAATAACAAACCAAATAACTGCCGATTAAGAATGAGCCTGATAAACAAACGATTTGGTGGTGTTCATGCATTGGAAGGAGTTAGCTTTGAGGCAAATTCCGGGGAGGTTCATGTTCTTTGTGGTGAAAATGGGGCTGGAAAAAGTACTCTCATGAAAATTCTCTCGGGAGTATTAACTGATTATGAGGGTACCATTGAGTTAAGCGGTCTGCCCGTTCGCTTTAATGCCACGATTGATGCAGAGAATGCTGGGATTCGGATTATTCATCAGGAATTAAATCTTGTGCCCGATCTTTCTGTCGCAGCCAATATTTTTTTGGGCGAAGAAATGACGACGGGATTTGGGCTGCTGGATAACAAATCGATGATTCAGTGTGCGAGAGAAGTGCTTGACCGATTGGGTGCAACAATTGATCCACGCACTCGTGTAAG
Source organism: Planctomycetaceae bacterium (assembly GCA_040374745.1). Lineage (GTDB taxonomy): Bacteria > Planctomycetota > Planctomycetia > Isosphaerales > Isosphaeraceae > QWQI01. The sequence continues at coordinate 67,153 of JBEITT010000002.1, forward strand.
AGATTTGCGGATCGGCGACCAGCAGATGGTTGAAATTGCCAAAGCAATAGCATTTCATGCTGATATTGTGATTATGGATGAGCCTACTTCAGCCTTGTCGGATAATGAGGTTTCAAGACTTTTCAGAGTAATTGGTGATTTGAAGGCACAGAATCACACTATCATTTACATTTCTCATAAGATGAATGAAGTCTTCAGATTGGCAGATCAGATAACGGTTCTCAGGGACGGCAGGTTAGTTACATCAGCCAGGGCCAGTAATGCAACACCGGCAAAGGTGGTATCTTGGATGGTTGGGCGTGAACTGACCAATGATAAACCACGAATATCGGCTGATCGGAACATAAACGAAGCACCGGTTTTAACCGTTGAGGAATTAAATGTCCCTCGAGCATCAGGATCAGGAAGACCCTCTCTCCGAAATATCTCGTTCAAGGTTGGAAGAGGTGAAATTCTGGGTGTTGCAGGATTGCTGGGTGCGGGCAGAACGGAGTTACTGGAAACCGTTTTTGGAGCTGATAGTACGACCAACTGGTCTGGGAAAATAATGATTGATCAGAATCAGATACGATTTAACAGCCCCGACCAAGCCATTGAGGCTGGAGTTGCCATGGTTACAGAAGACCGGAAAAACATGGGCTTGTTTACAGATATGAATGTGGGCGAGAATATTACTGTAACAGAACTTGGCAGTGCTCCATTATCTTTTATGGGTTGGGTTAATCGTAAGCAGGAAAACATTGCAGCTAACAAAGAGATTAATCGACTACATATTAAAACACAGTCAAGAAAATCAATGATAATGAGTTTATCAGGAGGAAATCAGCAAAAAGCAATTCTTGGAAGATGGTTGCTGACTAACCCACGATTACTACTACTTGATGAACCGACTCGAGGAATTGATGTTGGTGCCAAGGCCGAAATACATGCTATGCTCAGAAAGTTGGCTGATGAAGGACTTGCCGTACTTGTGACCTCCAGTGAATTACCTGAACTTCTGACATTAGCCGATAGAATTATTGTCATGTGTGAGGGCAGGATCACGGATGAAATGAAGAACCATGAAGCGACTGAAGAACGCATCATGTCAGCAGCAACAGCGTTTGAAGCACGTGGGCTTACAAATTGAGTCTGGAATTTACAAATATCGAATTTCATATCGAAGTGAAACGGTTTACTCAGTCTGCATCATTATCTGTATAAACAAACGAAGGTATATCAGCAGAACCGGCTATTCCAAAATTCGAGGATGGATTAATGAAGTTTCAGGCCACCAAGTTGGTAACTCCAGCCCGGTATATATAAGAAATTCGGAAATATTGAGGTGTTTTTTTACATACCTGGAGAAGAATCCAACTTGCAAACCTGATCAAGGTCATATATTGTAAATATGGTAGGAATCGCAAATCTCTGAGTTTCAAACAATTTTAGAAGATATGGGTTTTCCGAATGATGTTGCTCGATCTAACAGAATTATTGAGTTGCATGGAGACATCAACCTATGAAGATCAATTTGTTGAAATCTGTTACGAATTCAAGTGGTCTGAGTTGGAGATAGATTCCCCTGAAAGATATCTTTTCAAGTAATTAGATGCAATTCAAAGGACTGACCTGAAAGTGAGGATAGGCATTTCGGGAAAAGTTCGGCAAGTGTGATCTTTTGGAATCTATGCTATGAATCAAGGAGCCAGCGTTATATGGATAAACCCGGGTATTTTTGAAACAATCAAAAATGTGTATTATTTATGTTGGAGAACTGGGCAGATATTGATTGGGCCTGTTTCATGGATAAGGCCATAACTTTAATTAATCAAGATTCAGAGGTAGCAAAATGAAACTAATTTTCCCAACATTCAGAAAATTACCTGCCTACTCGCTAAATCATAATGATACTATTCAGATAAGATTGGAACGATGGCTTATCAAACGATTAACTTCTTCAAATTGGCCAGGACAGAAAGAGCCAGAACCACCAAAGGAAGATGTTAGGAGACATTCGCTATGGCTTGGTAAAACTGGAGAATCCTATGCATGTTGGTGGCTGCGAAAGAAAAAAGGTATGGTAATCCTGGAACAGAATTATCGTAACAGCTATCAGGAAATTGATATTATTGCACGAGATGGTAAATATGTTGTTTTCGTTGAAGTCAGGACCTTGACAAACGATTCGTTACAATCTCCTTCTGCATCGATAAGGTCTAGCAAGGCCGAAAATATTCGGAAAGCTTCCCTCGCATGGCGTAAATCACAATTGAGGTCTGGACTTTGGAGAATCGACATAGTTGGAATTGTTTGGCCAGATACTACAAAGCCGCCTGTTAAAGTAGAACATTGGGAAAAAGCATTTTAATTTATTTAGTTTAACTTATCTTCTGTAACCGATAGGAACCATCTTTATCGTTTTATTGATAGTTTCAAAACAGTTATATATTTCAATTATGATTTAACCGTAAATTTCGCTAAATCAAATTACGCAAACGGAAATCTTTACGTAATCATCATCAGCCTCAGGAAGTAAAATTATTTTGTTAGAATATGAATCAATGTCTTTAAGAGTATGGATAATAGAATTATAAACAATCACTTTAATTTTCATTATCATTAAGCTGAAATTTATGCATTCTAGCAATTCTAAGGTAAAGGTTCTCTGGAAGAAAAGCAAAAAGGAAAACCAAAAAATCACACGTGAATCGCTTCATTCCTGGATTTCGAAAAAATGTGGTATTCAGGTGAGTCGAACTGCGGTTTGTGAAGGTCATCATGCACCTTGGGATTTTCTCTGCAACATCGTCTTCGACAGGCCTGCCCTGAGCCTGGCATTGGGAGGTCGAGGTACAGGCAAGTCTTTTCTAACGGCATTAGGAACTCACCTGATCAATACCTGGAACCCTAATCATCGGGTTAGGATTCTGGGAGGCAGCCTGTCACAGAGTCGCCAAATATATGAAGCTTTACAGCAGATTTCGAGAGGAATCGAAATACGGGATATATTTTCAGAGAAAGTTTTTGATTCACTGATGACAAACCGTGGTTCGTATAAAAACGGATCAGAGGTGATGATTTTACCAGCATCTAATACGAGCGTGAGAGGCCCACACATACCAACATTGCTTTTAGACGAAGTAGATGAAATCAAAAATGAGCTTCGTGAATCGGCAATGGGAATGTGTATGAATATCGGTAACATGTCTGCATCAGCCGTAATGACATCGACCTGGCATCGAGTTGGCGGGCCAATGGCAGAACTGGTTGCAAGAGGGGAAGCGAATGAATTTCCCTTTTTTCGCTTCTGCATCTTTGAAGTCATGGAACGATGTTCAGAAAGTCGTTCCGGGCCAAACCTCGAAAATTGTCCTGCCTGCCCATTAGTTCAATGGTGCCACGATGTTAAACATACAAAAATCCCAAAGGCAAAACGATGTAATGGACATTATTCAATTGATGCAGTAATTCAAAAGGTAAAATCGGTAAGTCGTCGCGTATTTGAAGCTGATTATCTATGTATGGGTCCAAAGTCAGACGGCAGATGGTTTACTGAATTTCAAAAAGAGAATGTCATCAGTGCTAAAGCGGAATTTAACCCGATTTTACCAGTGCATCTGACACTCGATTCGGGAGTTGTAACCGGAGCACTACTTTTCCAGATTGAATGGAAAAATGAGCCAATAAATGACCCACTGATACTATCTGGTCGGCCTTCAAGGCAAGTCCCAGAGGTTCATATTTTCGGTGAATTACTTACAGACGGTCTGGGAGTAGAAAGAAATGCAATTCAAGTCAGGGAATTGATGAGGACACTCTGCCAGGGACGCTCTGATCATAGTTGGACAGATCCAGCGGGATCAGCACGCACTGCCATTGGGCCAACTGTCATTGCTGAATATGAACGACTTGGTATCAGGCTTGCTGCCTGGCCAGGTGGATCTGTCGCAGACAGTCTTGCAAAACTGGAATCTCTTATTAATCCGGCGATTGGGCCACCTAAACTGTTAATTCATCCGAGGTGTGAAAAATTGATAACTGCATTTGAAAATTACAGAAGAGCCAGAAGAGGCGGTCAATGGCAGGATTATCCAGAAGATCCTCAGCATCCTCATGAAGATTTAATCGACGCACTTCGATGTGGCTTAAGAGCTGCATTACCAGAGGGTTCGAATGATTTGATTCCTGTATCACGTATTTCAGCAAGAAAGGTTTTTTAATCGATGAAAAAGCATGGACCCGGTTACAAATTAATTCAAAAAAGGCATCGCGAGTGGTCGGATAATCATGTCCGCTGGCGGTGGTTGCTTGACAGCCTTGAAGGTGGCCAGCGTTATAGAGACGCCATATACGGTTATGATTCTTTGGGAATGCCGATTAGAAATCTCGTTCGGCACAAGCGTGAGTATCCAGCACCTGGATCAGATTCTTCCATGGTTCCGTTTCAAGGTGATAACTGGCCCACTCATGGTGCAATAGTTCCACCCGCAACCAATTCTGCAACAGATGATGATTATGAATTAAGACGATCCCGTACACCTGTACCTACGTTCCTTGCAGAAGCTGTTGAAACTCACCTTTCTAGAATTTATGCCCGTGAAGTCGTTCGCGAGGGCCCTGATAAACTTATCACCTGGTGGAATGACATTAATGGATGTGGGATGACAGTTGATCAATGGATGGTTGAGACGATTGCACCTTTGTTGCTGACTCTGGGTCAAATTGATGTGATTATGGACCGACCAAGAGCACCACGGGAGACAACCATTGAAAATCAAGCTGATTGTGTTCAATTCGGACTCGATCACTGCATAGCTGGTTACATCCTACCCGAGAATATGATTTGGTGGCGTCTTGATGATTCAAACCGTTACTATGAAGAATGCCTTATTGCAGAAACGATCGAATTAGATGGTTCGCCCGTAAGCGTCTTCCGGCACTGGACCACTAATCAGTCGACTCTATACGATATACACGGATTCGTTATTGAAAGTGTTGAACATCATTTTGGACGTGTTCCCATTGAACGTCTTTTCCTTTCTCGAAAGTCTCGGACACGAAATGTGGGCCAATCTCGTTATGAAGGCATAGCTGAACGTCAGCGGGAATATTACAACCGGGATAGCGAATTGATTCTATCCGATACCATTCAGGCACACCCTTTGATGCAAGGTCCTGAAGATCTCATTCAGCCGGACGGAAGCATTGCAGTTGGGCCTGGCTGGCTATTACCGATGAAAAAGAATAATACGGGAAACAGTGTTTCTTATAATGGTTTTGAAGTCGTCGACTTTAATAAGGACGGAGCTGAGTCAATACGAAGGAACAAAGCTGACATCCGTGATGACGTGGATCGAGACTCGGCACTGGTTCGTTCGATGGACAGAACGGGTGTCCCTCAGTCTGGAATTGCAAAAACAATTGATTTGCACGATGGAAATAACCGTTTGGCAAAGCTGGCAAAAACTCTTTCTAGAGCAGAACGTTTAATTGCACAACTTGCATTAATTGTACTTAATGAAGGAGAAGTCAGCGAGATTGAAAAAGATTTGCAGGTTGTAAGGATTGAATATCCAAGCGAGTTCGATTTATTAACAACGAGCGAACTGGCTGACGCAACAAGAACTTTTCAGAAGATAATAGAAGAGGCTGGTCGATTACCTAAGACTGAATCGCTTTTACTTAGCAGACTGTTAAGGCACTGTATGCCAGGATTATCAGATGAAATGTATTTGGAATGCGATACAGAAATTAAAAATTATCTGAATCAGAAAGCAAAGAACTAAAAATGCGTCAACTTCTGATCTACCTGGTTTTTCAATTAGTCATAGTTTTTGTAATAAGGTCGATTGTGCTTCCGCTAATTTTAGGTTGTTCAGATGCCCTGATCGAGAACTATCGCAGGAATTATGGGAAGTTTGGAGTAAAAAGATGATTAATCTGGAATCACTTGAAATTAAAACTGAAATTTCGACATCATCATCGATTGCCACCTTGAGTGAACAAACTGAAATTGTCAATGACAATTCAGGTCATCAAATTGAAGCAATTGAAATCAATGCTGGTGATGACTCTAAATTTCGAGCAGAAATAGAACTCTGGAAAAATCGATGTGCAGCAATAACTGTTGAAAAAGAGTTAGCACTAGCCCTTAGTGGAGAATCATTATTACCTGGCGTTACTGGGCAACTGATACAACTTTTACGTGATCGAGTTGTCATCAAGTTTAATGATAAGAACGGATTGGAGGTAGTTTCGACTGATGGTCGGGTTATTGCAGATTCGGTGAAAGATTGGCTGAAACAGCCGGAATTTCTTCACTTTCGACCAGCAATCACACGCGGAGGCACAGCCAGTCGAACAGAAACGCAGGTGACTGAGCGAAACCTCGGCGACATAAACAAGGAAAAGAGTCTGAATGAAATTGTGATCAATCAATGGCGTCAACGGCAGAATCAGCAAACCGGCCTGGTTCATAAGCCAACCTGGCCAAAAAATTGAATATTTGGTTTGACAAGCATTTAATAAAAAAGAAAGGGTCTAATGTGAAACTATTGAATTGGTTCAAGGCGGTACCTGATTCAATCAAGGGATACCTGAACACTCAGGAATTATTGAGAGTATTTTTCCTCACACTCGCAGCAGGTGGTGGAATGAACATGATGCTCTCGACAATTCGAACTTCATTGAATCAGATACTCGTTAATCCTGAAAATGCTGCATGGGTTTCAGCAGTTATCGTGGCGTTAATTGAAATTAATCGACGCCTGAAACAGGGTAATGACCCTGCAGAATTCCAAAAATCCAATCCCAGTCAAGTGTAAGTCTTTCTGTTTGTTTTCTGTTTTCGATTTGATTCGTGTTTCATAAGAAAGGTAGATTTCAATGCCAGCCAGTTTTTCTCAGGGTATTCAGTTCATCAATGACTTCAAGGATCAGATTCGCAATGAGATTCATGCTGTCACAATGAACTGGTTTGTCAATCGATGTCCGCTGATGACTCGTTTGCCACGCGTTCCCGTCGCATCAACAACATTCACGATCGTCAGCCGGGTGGCACGTCCTCGAACGCTTCGTCTGGCAGCAGCTGTGGGTGCTGCTGATGCAACAATCACTTTCTTTGACAGCAGCTACCTGATGGTAGGTGATGTTATTGAACTGGTTTCAGGCGAAAGAGTGGAAGTTCTGGCGGATCCGAACACAGTTACTGGAGCCACGTCTGTACGCCGTGCAGTGGAAGGCACATCAGCAGGCACTGGTGCGAACAACGATACCGTTCGCCTTGTTGGTAACAGTCGTACCGGGGGCGAAGTCAATCAGTCGGCCGTAGCCATGAAGCCACTGGTGACCAACCAGTTTTGTCAAACCTGGCAGCACCCTGTTCAAATCAGTGGTGCTCTTCAGGCCTCTTCTGGTTTTACAACTCCAGTTGGAAATGGTACACCACTTGACCATGCCCGAATGGACGCACTTCAAAACCTGATGGACGACATGGAAACGACCAGCTATTATGGTCGTGGTGAAGACCCTCTACTCGCTGCCCGTCCAAAGCAGAAGGGCTTGCGTACACTGATTTCAACCAACCTTGTAACCTCACCTGCTAATGCCGGTGCTTATAAGGCCACAGACCTGATCCGCGATACGCTGGAACGCTGCCGAACCAATGGTGGCAATCCGGATGTGATGCTGCTTTCTTCAAACTTTATGAGCGGTCTTGCCACATGGGGTCATGCTGTTCAGAGAATTGAAGCGGGCTCCAGTGTATTTGGTGTACCAATCAATGTGTTCGAAGCTCCTTTCCTGGGCGGCATCACTTTGATTGAAGCACCTCTTCTTCGGCCATTCACGGCTGTTGCTCTGACCAGTTCAGAAATTCGGCTCCGTGTGAAACGCAATGAATTCTGGAATCCTCGTGGCGTTCGTGGCGACGCCGTTGAAGGTGACTGGATTGCCGAAGGTGCTATTGAGCTTGAGAATGAGTCTCACCATGCATGGGTCGAAGGCGTTACGGCTTTCTCGGCCTGATCAATAAAATAAGTCTCAGGGTGAGTTTACACTCACCCTGAGATGGATTTCTTCAATTATCACAGCTATTACTTGATTTGGACTTTACCATGATCACAAACGAAGATTTATTATTGAATTTTCCTGGGCAGTGGTCGGCTTTTGCCGGTACAATGTTCCAGATCGATACTTTTAATTCTAATTTTGATGCTAATAACAGTTGGATGCTTATTACGCCATTTAATGCCTCTGCCTCAAATTTCAAGGAAGGCATGATAGTACAAATCAGCGAGACAACAGGAATGAACCCAAGATCAGGCATTTATCTAATTCAATCTCGAACCTCTTCTGGTTTCAACTTGAAACTGGCGGGTTACCAATCGCAGGTGGGTCGTGGCCCAGGCAATACGTTTGGCAACAGTGTCGTCAGAGTTACGATTCTTGATTTTTGTTCGCTCATACTCGATTCTTATCAAAAATCTTTTGCCATTGTTCCAGGACAGGTTGCAATTTCTGATACTTCACTATCAAAACTTGTAGATACAACGGTCATGAAATTAACTCTACTGCAAATGAGCTCACTCTCTGATGAGCTAAAGTCCTATTTTGGTCTGAATCAATATTCAAAAATTCAGGTTGAGCAGAATTTGATGGATACTTTGAAAAGTGATTATCTACGGGCTTTGGCGGGAAAACTTGGAAATTCCGTAAAATGGACGAAAATAATCCGATAAATTGATGTTCAAATCTGGAACTTATTAATAGAAAAATTCCTGGCGGTATCGGTTAATAACATATCAATAAAGGTGGGCGATTATGTCAGTTGCAATTGGCGGATCTAATCAGAATAGCCAGACAAGTGGTATTTTTGTGGATGTTCGTGACTTTGGCGCCAAAGCTGTTGAAGGTTTTGACAACACGCCCGCATTTCAAGCGGCGATTGATTATGTAGGATCCAGTGGTGGAGGTACTGTATATATTCCTGGTGGAGGAAAGGCTCCAAATTATTGGTATCTCGATAAACCAGTTTATATAAATAAGAACTACATCACGATTCAGGGTGACGGGGAAAACAGTTCCATCATCAGGACGTGGGGTCCTGCTATCATGTTTGCTTGGCATCCACGGCTTTGGAGAAGCAGATCTTCAAGTTATATTGATAGCGACACTGGACAGGCGATCGCTGCGCGTGATTCTAACAATAATTTTATCTTTAATGATCGCTACAAAGTAGATCTATATCGTTTCACCGCCAACGGTGATCTAAAAGCCGGTCAATCAGGTGTCCCACCACTGGACGCAACAATTGGACCTAATCAGTTTTTTGGAATTCGACCCAGAAATATGGTGAAAGGGATTTTCCCGGGAAATTATCTTGGAACCGGGGGTGAAGAGGGGTGGGAATCAAGAAAACAACTGACATTTGATTTCATTACCTATTCCCATAATACAATGCTGCAAGGCGGCATTGCAGGTATGGGTGAATGGAGAAATCCAGACCCATGGCTGATGTCAGGAAATTCGACGGAATTTCAGCTCTGCCTTGCTTTAACCGACGATACTTTGATGAATAAGGCTGTGGGACGTATCAGCTTTGTTCAGCCCCAAACGAAAGGTTTGCATCGAATCAGTGTGCAAATCGATTTTCAACAGCAATCAATTGCTGTTTTTGTTGACAGAGTGCAGGTTGCATATACATTCAGCTTTGACAATAACGTTGCTGTTTCCGAACTTTTCAGCAAGTACAACTGCCTGGCTCGCTGGGAATATTCAGATTTTTCAATCGGCTCAAGAAATCGAATCTCGAATAGGAATGAATTTGATCAGCCTGCAGCAAGTGATTTTTCAGTACTGGGTGTAAAAGTATGGCCTTCACTCCGCTATCAAAATAAGAGTGTAGGTCAGAATCAGTTACGAATTCCGGTAGATATTGGTGGTGGAAATTCGGTGGTGCCACCATTATCTGATAATGACACGCTTATTTTAACGCTTCGAACCGGTTTTCTTGCTGGGTTGCGACTCTTTGAGGGTACCGGTAGTGATTTGATGGTCTTGACTAACACAGGTGCCAGAGGGTTCGGAATGCTGGTGCCTATCAGTGATGGTCAAAATCAAGATGCTTTGGATTATTGCCAGTTTCGAAATTTTGGTATAGTCGGATTTGAAGAACGCCAGTCGGATGGAATTACACTAGGTCCCTACCTCCATCTTGATATTTCAGATATATCCATCAGGACTGGGTTTTTTAACAGTATTGGATCGCTAGATTGTTATGTCAGCTATCCACTCAAGCTTAACAACTGTAAGCTGTTAAGTAAGGGCAACGGTTTTTTTGGCCAGAACCAGAGTGCAATCTGGGCTCAAAATATCACGTTCGGGTACATAGGACGATCAGCCATCCGACTTGTTGGTAGCGGATCGACATGGTCATGCGGTATGACAAATGACTTTGAAGATCATTCAGAGGCATTTTTTATGGGGTTTTGTGGAAATTCATTAGGTGCCGGGCACCGATTTGAAAATTTCATGATTGATACCGAGGGCACCCGATCAACCCCTCGAATAGCTTATTTTTATCAGCAGAAAGCATCTGACGTTATCAATAACTCGTTAGATCTGAAACTCGTTTCGACTGGAAATGGCAGTGGTATGCCGATTATCTATCTTGACGACACACTGCCTTTGTCTCCCAGTGTGAATTTTCCTGGCTATGTAAAAATTGAATCCTGTGCATTTGGCTGTGAAGGACCGCTGGTCAGGGTTAAAGGCCGAGATTGGTTTGGTACTCTTGACGCTTGTCGGTGGCAGTGCGCTGATTGGGTCGTAGAATCTTTGCCTCAACCACCTTACCTGACAACTAAAGTGAAATCGATACACCGGGATTTATCATCACCACCGAATTTTGGTGGTTGGACAAGGGGGATGCATGATATTCTTATCGCAAATCACCCAGAAGGTGGTGTGGCTAGCTGGAATTGCGATCGAACAGGCATGGAAGGAACTAGTTTACCTCCCATCTGGACACCAAACCTGATTCGTAACACTAGAAGAAAGAATGTATTATCGGGTAATATTTTCGCCAATTTTTATGCAGACGTAAGTGCAAAACATCCACTACTTCCGACATCACTAACCAAAAACGGGACTTTGGTTGACTACACCAGTCTTCTAATTATGGATATGATTCTGAATCGAGGTACGGGTATTCCAAGAGATAAGTTTTGCATTGTAATTGACCCTTTTCTCACTCATCGAGGCATGCTAGTCCCATCTGGTACCAGAAAATCAGCAGTTCTTGATAATAATCAAAACCTCTGGAATGCTGCGAGTAATGGGATTAAAACCAACAAATCAGACATCGTTCTCACAGATCAGCAAAGTAATGGTGTTTGGTCCAGCAACATGCGATCAAGATCTGCCTCTTTCTTCATTAATATCGGTAATTCCAACTGGGATCCACATACTGTTCTCACTGCGGTTTCAGGACGATTTGTCGGACAGAAACCAGAGTTTTTTAATAGAGATGCTGTCATTATTCCTGCTGGTAGTATTAAATTTGGCCTGGCACCAAGAGACGGAAGTTGGTCCATTTTTGCGATGAATCAATTTCTTGATTATCTTTTTGGCAATTTATCGTTCAGGTCTCCAGGGACATTTTACATCGGACTATCAAAAACACCTGTACTGTCTAATGGCACGGGAATAACAGAAGTGAATACTGGAAACTATGCCAGAGTTCCAATAACTCTTGGAAGCAGTAACTTTGCCATGCATGATGAATTCGCATCCACCTGGTCAAACAAAGTGCCAATCACTTTTCCGGCTCCATCTTCCGACTGGGGTGATTTCGAGTGGTTTTTTATTGCCGATGCGGCTACGGGTGGAAATGTCTGGGCCAGTGGACCATTAAATCGATCCGTCAGCGTAAAATCAGGAGATACACCTCCCTGTTTCTTGCCTTTCGGTTTGCAAATTCAACTCTAAGAGTTATCTCAAGAATTAACCATAATTAATTAAGAAAGCGAAAAGACATGGCTCTTCGAATTAGATTCCAATACTTTACTGGGGCTCAACTTGGCTATTCAATTGAGCGACTTTCAGACGGATTATTTCTCGATCAAGCAGATATGACCTTTAAGGCAAATCCAACGACACAGATCGGTCAATTATCAGAATCTACATCTGCTTACTCAGGGATATACAGAGCGACTCTATTGAATACTCCTGTCGCTCAATTTTCAAACGGGAATTACACTGTCGTTATTCACAGGATCGACATGAATAATTCAGTTGTTGGTCTACTACAGACCCAGATGATCAATGGAGATGATAATGTGATTATCACCGGTGGTACCGGCTCAGCTATTGACATAAACGCCCTTGCAAAAGGTGTTTGGGATTACGGTACAGTCAATGCAACAACGTCAAGCAGTATCGGTAAATTGTTGAAGGATAACATTGATGCTCCAATCTCTTCTCGATCTACATTTGCAGGTGGACCGGTACTTTCGGTAACAAATCCAGTGACGGTCGGGGTAAATCAGGATAAAACCGGATATTCGATTATTTCCCAGAACATCGATGCCATCAGTGCTGCTGTCTCGAAAAATGTTTGGGATTACTCAATCAATACATTCACTGTTACAGGCAGTGTGGGTAAGCTGGTTAAAGATAATCTGGATGCATCTGTTTCATCTCGCTCAACATTTGCAGGTGGACCAGTACTTTCTGTAACAAATCCGGTTTCGGTCGGTATAAACCAGGACAAATCAGGCTACAGCCTGGCAGCATCCGGGCTTGATTTGATTAACATCGAGCAGGGAATTAATATTCGACAAGCTATTTCGCCGATTCTGGCAGCAACAGCTGGTGTTATTTCCGGAGCTGGAACTGGACAGATTGTGATTCGAGGCGGTAACAGCACACTTTCTCGAATCCTTGCTACAACCGATAGCCAAGGTAACCGAACTAGCGTCACACTCATTATTCCTTCATGATTTCCGTTCCAAATCAGAATTGCCGTTTGCGGATTCAAACCATGTTCATCAGTCAATTATTACTGTTTATCAGACATGACGAATCAATTTGAAAAAAGCGAATAAAACATGCCAGCTACTTATTTTCCAGTTGACTATTTTGGAATATCAATATATGGATTAAATTCAAGTATTCCAGATTATAATATCAATTCAGGTAATACATTTATGACTCTCCTTCAGAATATAGCCGATGGTATCAGATCTACACTCAATGCGAATACGGTGATGGTGTATGCCGATTTCAAATTTCCCAATGAACCACCCACCAATGAAAACCTTGTTGTGGAAATCATTCCTTTGCAGGTCAATTCCCTGCCGATAATTGCATCAGCAAACAGTACAGCCTACATAGACCTTTTCCAGATGAACTACTCTGTCAGAGTCACACTGAAAACCCTTCTACCAAATAGAAACGAAATTGTGCTCCAGGCAATGACAAATCTAACAAGATTTCTCACCGGTAATCAATTTGGTGTAGCAATTTCAAACAAGTCTAGAATAGATAAACTCCATGTTGAAGAAATTGAACCTGGAGTTTATCAGATTATGATCAATGCAACTTCAACAGGTTTTTGTTGAACCATTGAATATAAGAGGTGTAATTACTTATTTCTTAATCCAGATTCGGCTGATAATCTGTCTACGCTGATCCTTGCTCGAACTTAATGTTAAATGAAAAAGGAGAAAAGCAGTGCAGGCCAGAAAATAATTTGTGCAAGCATGAAAATCGAATTTGTTGCAAATTTGCCAGCTATCAGGAAATTAATGAGTATGTAAACTGGTAAGGTTAAGATCGATGGTTTATAGGTGTTGATTATTGATACGAATTGAATTCCAAAGTGTTTTTTCAAGAGAATGCAATGCCAGGGGATTGTTATGAAGAAGATCACTATACATGAACCTAAAGCAGGACCAATCAGTCCAAATGATTTCGTAAAAATAAATGTCGCAATCACATCTAATATTGCGGTTATAACTGATAGCCTTAAAATGGTATGGATATGACCTGTGCTCATCAAGCACCAGGTACTGAATACGGAAAATCCAAGTCCAATCGTCAGAAATACCAGTATAATTGTGAGAGTATCTCCACCATAACGTTCACTGCCTAGCCATAGACTTACGAACAGTTTATTCTGAAACACGAGTGGGACCACTACCGAAAGACCAAGTATCATTATCAATTTTAAGAGTTGCAACACCCTTGTTCTGAACAAATCCAGCCTTTCTTGATGGTATATTTGAGCCAAGGCAGCCCATGATGCATTTCCCACTCCGAACAACTGGGTTTGAATCACATCAAAAAGGCGCTGAGTTGCATATAATTTTGTAACATCCGATTGACCATAAAACAGTCCAACAATAAGGTTGTTAGAGTGTAAGGATGCTCTACCAGCCAGCATCAATATGAAGTTATCTCGCCCATGCTTTATCAATTCACGAAGTCTCAGTTTTTCAGATTTCTGATGATTTTCATTTACAATAAGCGTATCGGTAATCTTCCTCATCCTCAAATATAATATCGTATTGAATATAAATATCCAAAAGGTCAGACTCGAGGATAATACTGTAATACCCCAACCAGGAAACAACCGACAAAACACAACCGATGTAACAGTGACGCTTAACGACTGAAAAATCAGTAGAGAATTTACAATGGACAATTTTTGAACAGTTTCACAGAAACAGCGACTTGGACTGATCAATATATTCAACATTCCAAAGCAAAATACAAGACTGGCTACCTGAAGGTCGAGTCGAATTTGAATTGGAACCGGAATGATCAGATAACAGAATAATGAAATCATAATCCCCAGGATGATCGATAGTAAAAGAGCATATCGAAATAACTGGTAAGCTGTCTGCATGATCTTTGAGATTTCCGATGTTTGATCTGTTCCCACTGCTTTTGCCAACAAAGGTCGAAGGCTTGAGGAAATACCAACATCAATCAGATTCAGGAATCCAAAAAGCTCTAAAAGGGATCTGAATGCTCCAAATCTATCATCTCCTATATAACGAATTACGATCCGCGACGAGATCATTGCCGTAAGAAATGTTACAGCAGTCAATGCAATAGATGAGAGATAGTTTTGAACAGCCTTTTTAGCACGGCCAACAGTCAGATCATCCATTTATGACACATACCCTTGCCCATATTATTGCGAAATGCCGATCATGATATGTTCAGAATAAAACTTTCTGATCCACTCTGGCAAGCATAGTTTATGTTTAATAATCTCGAATCTAAATCTATTATTTTTTTAGTGGAAAAAAATGGCTTATTATGAAAAGAGCAATGCTCTGGTAACAATAACAGCGAATGTTACCAGAGCGATTCCATGTGATTATCGGAAGATCAGACTTTGGGTGAACCAAACTTGCTGATCAATTCTCCGTAAAGGTGTGCAAGATTCAAATATCTTGCCGTCAGATCCTCGAGTTTTTTCTCAAGGTTCTTCATTGAAGTTGGAGAATCTGATGATTGAGTTGAAGCCGCCTTTGGCTTTCTTCCTCGTTTCCCTGGAGTAACGACTGTCGCAACAGCGGAAAGACTGGCCTTGGCAGCTTTCTTGGCTTTCCCGGGTTTTCTTCCTCGTGGTTTTCTGGCAGGCTTGACGGACTCACCGCTATCACCAAGCCAGGATTTTAATGTAAAAAAGGTAACTCCCAACTTTTCTGCTATTTTGGTTATCTGACCACCCTGGGCAATTTCAGCCAGAGCCTGCTCAAGGATCTTGGCTTTTTCAGCTCCAGAATAACGTTTACCACGTGATTTTTTTTCAACACTTGCCGATTTCTTTGAATCGGCTGATTTACTGCCTTTGGGTCTTCCCATTTTGTTGGATCCCTCTCTACCTAATTGTCTTGGGAAATACGACCTGCCTTACATTTGGTATTTCAATCAATTTGTGAAATTAAAGCAAGTCATTTCTCAACAATTTATTCGAAATTTTTCAAAATATCTAAATTATAAATTTGATTACAGTCGTTTCATTCCAGGTCATGCGGATATTATTATCAGATCAACCTGGTAAATTAGGAGTTCTTCAAAGTATTTAGGGTCTTTGATTGCGATTTGGTTGAAATCAAACTCATTTTGTCATTTATTGCTCAAGATTTTTTCAATAGCTTCATTACATCGAATTAATCATTTTGTCCAATTCAAATCGATGTCAATCTGCTCAGAGATGACTATGACAAATATTTAATCATCGACCAAATCTCATTTACTGAATCAAATCCGACGATTTGATTTCTGAATAATCCATACTGATTTACCGAATTGAGAAAGTTGATCAATTACATTTAGCCCGAAAAATCCGTGGAGTATGATTTAGTTTGTTTTCCATTCCTGTTGATAAATGATAATTTTCGAATTTCTACTTTATTTTTAATCAATCTTATGAAAAGGAAATTTTCCCATCGACTGAAAACATGATTGCAAATAAAGTATCTATAGGTACTTAAATGACTACTCTTGGTTCAGTTAAAATTATTGATTTGAGACTGGATATCAACATCATCACTGTCGAGAAAAAACGAAAACAAATGATCCGATCAGGATTTTCCTTGACAGGCATATGCCAACTTGATTATGTAAGGATGGATCTATCTATCTCGTGACGGTTGAAATCGGAGCTGATCCTGATCAACCTTAACGGCGGCATATGTTGCTAGCCATCATACAGAACAACCCTTGGATAAGTGGAAGTTGATTCCCATGGATATCGTTTTCCCAATCGACCTTGGACGAATTGCTCAGGACTTGCAGATCCGAAAGGTCCAGGTGGAAAGCGTAGTCCAGCTGCTTGACGAGGACAACACGGTTCCTTTCATCACGCGGTATCGGAAGGAACGCACCGGTGGCCTCAATGAAATCCAGATCAGGGAAATTGAAAGCCGAATCAGAAAAATTCGAGAGCTTAATGATCGCAAACAGACAATCATCAAGGCGATCGATGCACAGGGGAAATTGACAGAGGACTTGCGGGAAGCCATTCGCACCTCTGAAAATCCCAAAAAACTTGAAGATATTTATTTACCGTACAAACCGAAGAAACGGTCCAAAGCAACGGAAGCGAGAGAAAAGGGATTTGAGCCACTTGCACTCAGAGTTTGGAACAGAGACGACACGCTGGTCGATCTGAACCAGACTGCCGCAGAATTTTTCAATCCGGAAAAAGGTGTAGAGAGTATCGAGCAAGTTCGTGAAGGTGTCAAACACATTTTGGCTGAGGCTATCAGCGAACTTTCACTGATTCGCGATGCAGCCCGCAAACTTGTATGGCGAATTGGAAGACTCACCACCTCAAAGGCCGATGGCGTTGAAGAATCAAAGGGCCAGGATTACCGCGATTACTTTTCTTACAGTGAACCTGTCCAGAATATTCCTCCACACCGCATATTGGCCTTCAACCGTGGTGAAAAAGAGCACATTCTCAAGGTGCGGCTGGAAGTGAATCAGGCTGAATTTGAGAAAACTGTACTCGAACATCTGCCGCTGGATGGACATCCTCAAGGAGAGATTTTCAGGGAGGCCTCTCTGGATGCGCTTGATCGACTGCTGAAACCCAGCCTTGAACGCGAAGTGCGAAGAGATCTTTCGGAGTCAGCCGAAAAACATGCAGTGGAAGTATTTGCGAGAAATCTCAGAAGTCTTCTCCTGCAACCGCCCATCACACCACAAGTGACCCTTGCAATTGATCCAGGGTTTCGCACTGGATGCAAAATTGTTGTCATCGATGAACTTGGCAATGTTCTGGAACATACGGTTATTTATCCTCATGCCCCGCAAAATCGAAGGCATGAAGCCAAGATCACTCTGAAAGATTTTGTGGGACGTCACAAAGTACAGGTCGTAGCCATAGGAAATGGCACTGCATGCAGGGAAACAGAAGAACTGGTTGCTGAAGTAATCGCCGAAGGCACGGCTTTTCAGGAAGCCGGGATCACTCCTGAAAATTACATTCCGCCCATGCCACCGGAACCGCAGACAATAGAAAACCCGGATAATTCAGTTGACATGGTGACAACAAAAGAAAATGCGGATAGTTTGGACACTGGTTCGGTAGTTATTGAAACTTTTGACTCACCAAAAGAAGCGGAACCCGAACTGGAAAGTTATCAACCCGCTTCAGAGCAAGAGTCTTTGCCAGATCCACAGCAAGACGAACCTGTGCCTCCGCCAATCTCAGGCGGATCTCCCGAGGGCGACGAATCTGTTGAAGAATCTGCTGAAGGTGGTTTATCAGCCGAACTTCCAGTGACTCACGCTGATCCTGCCAGTTCGTCAGATTCTGTTTCAGAACCTGAGTCCCCGGTGGTTCCCGAAGAAAATTCTCACGGTTCATCAGAAATAAGCAACTCAAAAGAGGATCGGCAATCATCAACTGCCGTATTTTCAGGGCTTACAAGTTTGCCAAAGGGTATGGAAGCAAAGGAACCGGAGAAGCCAAAAGAGAAGAAAGAGAAAGAACGATCCGAGAAAAAAGAAAGGACCCCGCGGGGGCCTAAACCTCAACCGCCTCAGCCACCGGTACCCCCAGTACCTCATCATGCAGATCCATATCTTGCAAAGCTCAGGTATGTAATAGTTAACGAATCCGGTGCCAGTGTTTATTCCACAAGCAATCAGGGTCGTGAAGAGTTTCCGGATTACGATGCAACTTTACGGGGTGTGATTTCCATTGGAAGACGCCTCCTGGATCCACTTGCTGAACTGGTGAAGATTGATCCCCAGAATGTTGGTGTTGGCCTTTACCAGCATGATGTCGGGCCAAAAACACTTAAAGAATCGCTTGAGTCCGTTGTTGAGAGTTGCGTTAACTTTGTTGGTGTGGATCTAAACACGGCAAGTGTTCCTCTGTTGCGACACGTGGCCGGTTTAAACCAACTCACAGCACGGCGACTGGTTGAAAGAAGACAGGAAAAAGGCTCGTACAAAAGTCGGGACGAACTACAGCAGATCGAAGGTATTGGTCCTGTGACCTACACACAGGCTGCGGGATTTCTGAGAATTCGAAATGCTTCGAACCCGCTGGATGACACCTGGGTACATCCAGAGAGTTACGATGTCGCGACGAAGCTCCTTGAAAGCATGGGTTATTCGCCAGATTCTCTTCGTGATAAAGAGCAACTTGCACAAATCATAGAGAAACTTGCCTCAATCAATGTGGAAGAGACGGCAACGGCCCTGAATGTTGGCGTACCTACACTGACAGATATTTGTGCTGCTCTTTCAAAGCCGGGAAGGGATCCTCGCGAAGACCTTCCCAAGCCGATCTTTAAAAGAGGAATTCTCAAGCTGGAAGACCTGCTGGCTGGGATGGAGCTTAAGGGAACCGTTCTGAATGTGGTTGATTTTGGGGCATTCGTTGACATTGGCCTGAAGGACTCAGGACTGGTTCACATCAGTCAATTAGCCAATCGTTACATCAAGAGTCCGCACGACGTTGTCTCGGTCGGTGACGTTGTCTCCGTTTGGGTGATGGGAGTTGATAACGACCGAAAACGTGTCTCGCTGACAATGGTTGCCCCGGGAACCGAACGCGAAAAAAGCCGTGGACATGATTCAGGCCAGCCACGCCGGGACCCTGGTGATTCAGCGGACAGGGGCAGGAGACAGAGACGCGATCGTGGCGATAATCCGCAGGGAAGATCTGGACAGGATCGTGGGCGTGAACAACGTCGAGATAGTGGTTCAGACCAGAATCGATCAGGTGACCGGGCACCCCGAGATCAGGAACGCTCTCGTTACGGACGTGGTTCGCATCAATCTCAACAGAGAGGGAATGATCGGCGAGATCAATCGCCACAAAGCAATCGCCAAAATCGCCCACCACGACCTCAACAACCACCAAAACCTCTGTCTGATAAAGAAATTACAGGTGCAGTTCCATTGCGTTCATTCGGCCAGCTAAAGCAATTTTTTGAAAAAAGAACAGAGGGCGATCAGCCGGAATCTCAGGGAAATGCTGATCCAACCAGCTGATCGCTTTTTTGATCATCAACGATAGCTGAATCTCGATGCCCCGCCGCTTCTCGTCGGCGGGTTTTTTGTTCACCTCCTCAAAAGATTGACATAGGCATAAATCAATCTTGTATGATTCGGCAACGAAATCAAGAATTGTGGAACAACAATATGTATCTGTTTGCTTGGCGTAACCTCTTTTCCAGACCCATTCGGACAGCTCTGGCATTAATTGGTTTATCCATTCCAGTCTTAAGCGTTGTTGGCCTGCTCAGCCTTTCCAATGGACTTCGAAGTCTGGTCGGAGATACGGTAAAGTTGGTCCAGGGAGTGATGATCCTCCGTACCAACACTCCCAGCCCAGTTTTCAGTGACATCAACCCGAAGTTTGTCGAAGAATTCAGAAATCTACCGGGAGTGAAGAACGTTGCTCCTGAATTTTGGAGATTAGCCCCGCCTGTTGAAAATACCAGCGTGGTCCTACGCTCAATGATTTCCGGATCCGACGAAAAGCGAATCGCAAATTTTCTCGATGCCCCGGTTGTTCTTGGTATGGATATTGCTTCCCATAACAAACTTGATTCTGCTGTATATCAAAAGGCTGTCCTCAAGCCTGAATCCATAGGTGGTCGATTTCTAAACTCAGCTGACAGAGGCACTAATCGATTATTACTCTCGAAAAAATTCTCCAATCAATATCCAAACAAAGACGGTTCGCCGAAGAAGCCTGGTGACAAAATAAAAGTAGGAACAGAAATTTTTGAAATCATCGGAATTTATGAAACCCGGTCACTGCTGCTTGACGTGGTACTGGTTATGGATATCGAGACAGCACGAAAACTCTTGAAAGCTCCGGCTGATTCGGTTTCGGCGATTTATCTTGAAATGAATCAGGCTGGTGAAAACGAAGCTATCACGAAACTGATCGAAGACCGGTATGAAGAACTTGATTGCAGGGGTATGAACGAGATTGAAGCATCTTTTGGTGAGATTATGGGGCAGATCGATATTCTCTTGCTGATGGCAGTTGGCCTGGCTTTTGGTGTAGGAGCCGTCGGTATTGCCAATACGATGGTAATGAGCACCATGGAACGCGTACCCGAATTTGGTGTCCTTCGTACCAACGGATGGTCAAGTCGGCAGATTATCAGGCTGGTCTCGCTTGAAAGCCTCTACCTGGGAATTTTGTCTGGCTTGGCCGGTTGCCTCTTGGCCATTGTGGGTTGCCAGGTTGCAAACCTCTATCTTCAGGACGGTATTATGCTTGTGCCGAATAGATCGATCCTTGTCAAAGGCTTGATTTTATCGATTCTGACAGGTGCAGCATCTGGTATCTATCCAGCATGGCGTGCTTCCCGCTGGTCACCAATGGAAGCAATTCGTTACGATCCATAAATATATGGCACTATCCATCTGGACCAATAACAATGTGGCAATTTGCCTGGCGAAACCTGCTGACCCGACCAAACCGGACCCTGCTTGCCTTGATAGGGCTTTCAATTCCCATTCTGGGCGTGATTGGGCTTTTCAGTCTATCCAATGGGCTGAGAATGCTTGTTGGAAACACGCTGAATCAGATACAGGGTGTTATGGTACTTCGAAATAATGCACCCAGCCCTGTTTTCAGTGATATTCCACCTGACTTGCCGGATAAAGTCAGGAACATTCAGGGAGTCAAAGTTGTTTGCCCCGAGATCTGGGGTATTTCTCCACCAATCGAAAACACGAGCCTGATTGCCCGCACATTATCGAATCTGGGTAATGAACAGAAGAGAATGCAAAGTTTCCTTGACACTCCTGTAATCAGCGGTCAGGAACCCGTTTCACACGCTAAAATCGCAACTTCGGTTTATCGCAAGGCACTTCTGCCACCTGGCGAGAATGGCGGACGATACCTTAATGAAAATGACCGAAACTCCAAAAATATCGTCATTTCAAAGAAATATGCCAACCAATTTAAAAACGCCGATAAAACCCCGAAAAAACCCGGTGATAAATTGAAAATCGGCAATCAGGATTTCAATATCGTGGGAGTTTATCACACAAACTCCATGCTTCTGGACGGCGTGATTGTGATGGATTTTGATACGGCCAGGCAAGTTCTGAACCGACCAGATGGTCTTTCGAATGTTTATGTAGAAATGATTGATCCGTCTCAGTCTGATTCGGTTGCTCAAGCGATTGAAGCCAGTCTGCCTGACTTTGATGCCCGAAGTATGAATGAATTTCAAAACAGTTTTGGTGACTTGATGGGACAGCTTGACAAAGTCCTGGCCCTGACCGTCAGTCTGGCGTTAGTCGTAGGTATTGTCGGCATTGTTAACACCATGCTGATGAGCACGCTGGAACGAATCTCAGAATTCGGTATCCTTCGCACAAATGGCTGGTCTCGCAATCATGTTCTTGGTCTCGTGACGCTCGAAAGTGCCTATATGGGATTCTTCGCAGGCATCATCGGTATTTTCTTTGCCCTGATAGGTGTATCAATTGCTAACCAGTTTCTCCAGGGAGGTCTGCAATTGGTGGTTACATTGCGGCTTGTCTTGCTCGGTTTGATTCTGTCACTCGTGACTGGTACCTTGGGTGGACTTTATCCTGCGTGGAAAGCAGCCCGACTGGCACCTATGGAGGCGATCCGTTTTGGGCATCGTTAAGCAGAATGACCACTGCCGGAAAAGCCTGAATCTCCTTTTTGAAAAGACAATAACAGATGGCGATGATTGAAACGCGAAATGTGACCAAATCTTACCGCAGTGGTGAAGGATTAATGGAGATACTTCACGGGATCAGCCTGTCAATTCCTGCTGGTCACTGCGCGTTTATTGTGGGGCCTTCCGGATCTGGAAAAAGCACCTTGCTGCATCTGCTGGGAGCCATGGACATGCCAACCAGCGGCCAGGTCATCATCGACGGGAATGACCTGACCACCATGGCAGAGTCTGATAAGGATCTATTTCGTCGCAGCAAAATTGGGATTATCTTTCAGGCATTCAACCTGGTCGGCAACCTGACTGCACTTGAAAATGTGCTGGTACCATTTTTGCCCCAGGGTATCAACTCTGAATTGAGAGAAAAAGCCCGCCTCATGCTTGAGAAAGTTGGTTTGGGTCATCGTCTCAAACACCGTCCAATTCAAATGTCAGGTGGAGAACAACAACGAGTGGCAATAGCCCGTGCTCTGGTCAAAAATCCGCAAGTGGTGCTTGCCGATGAACCTACAGGGCAACTTGACAGCCGAACCGGCGAAGAAGTCTTTCGAATACTTCGCGACCTGCAGAGTGAATCCGGAACAACCCTGATCGTAGTTACACATGATCGTCGTTTCATACAGCCGAACGATATTGTATTTGAGATTGAAGATGGCCTGCTCAAGTCATAGTCTGACCCACACTTTAGTTGAAGAACCAAATTAAATAATAGATGATAGAGCAGCTATGAAATAAACAATCACTGATTATTCCCGTTGATAAAGGTGAGTTCCGATCATGCAACCGAAATTAATTGATCGCATGAATCTTCTGCTGAAAGCCGGTCAGCGCCTGATCTCCATTCAGACAGACGACGAACCTTCTGCCCTGGCTGCCATTCGTGAACTTGCTGAAAAAACCAATGGTTTTCTCTGGGAATGGTCATGCACAGCCGGTCTTGTTCGTAGTCGCCCACTCCCGAAATCCGGACAGTCAATTCCTGCAATTCAGGCGCATTCCGCGATAAAGGCACTTGGGCATCTGGTGCAGACTGAAGAACATGCTATTTATGTCTTCAAGGACATTGCTCCACATTCTGCTGACCCACTGGTAATTCGACATCTTCGAGACATCGCCGATCCAGGAACAATATGTCGGGCGTCTGTGATCCTTGTTGATTCTGCTCCACTGCCGGATGAAGTCCGAAGGCTGACAGTTGAACTGGAATTACCAAGGCCTGACCCAACTGAAATTGAAAGATTGATCAAAACATCTTTTCAGAAAGTGAAAACCGAGATTGAGGCCCAGCCGGGCGGAAACAAGGTTGAAGCACATATGACTCGCCGCGAGATGGACCAGCTTGTCTCAACCCTTCGCGGACTGAGCGCAACGGACATCTCAAAAATTATTGCTGCCAGTGTTCTTGAGGACAATCGCCTCTCCGCTGACGATCTTCCGAAAATAGTCGAAGCTAAAAGAGCAATGCTCGGTTCAAGCGGTTGCCTTGAGACCATTGAAACCGAAATCAATGATGTGGAACTTGCAGGTCTTGATCGCCTTCGCTCGTGGCTTGAAACTCGTAACCAGGCCTATTCACCCAAGGCACGTGCCTTCGGGTTGGAATACCCTCGTGGCATGCTGCTCCTGGGAATTCAGGGTTGCGGCAAAAGTCTCTGTGCCAAACTTGTCGCCCGCCAATGGAATATGCCTTTACTGAGACTCGACCCAAGTTCGCTTTATCAAAAATATGTCGGTGCCACTGAGGGCCGCCTGCGTCAGGCCCTGCAACAAGCCCAGGCCATGGCTCCAGTCGTTTTATGGATTGACGAGATCGAGAAAGCATTCGCCTCGGCAGCAGCCACTTCGGCCGACGGCGGTCTCTCTCAGCGAATGTTCGGCACACTCCTGGCATGGATGCAGGAACACCGACACCCGATTTTTCTGGTTGCTACATCCAACGATATTTCTGCACTTCCTCCGGAATTGATGCGGAAAGGTCGGTTTGATGAAATTTTTTTTGTTGATCTTCCTGGCAAAAATGCCAGGCGATCAATTCTGAGTGCTCATATTCAGAAACGTAACCGTAAACCAGATTTGTTTGATCTGGAAAAACTGGTTTCTGCCATGGATGGATTCTCCGGAGCCGAAATCGAACAGGCTGTCATCGCTTCCCTTTTCGACGCCTATGCCCAAAATACCGAACTACAGGATAATCACATTTTAGACGCAATCGAACGTACACAACCCCTGTCAGTTGTTATGCGCGAAAAAATCGAATCGCTCAGACAATGGGCGAGCCAGCGGTGCGTGCCTGCTGAGTGACCCCGATTGATGATAACCCCCTATTGAAAACCAGATAAAGTAACTGTCATCATTCCGATGAAGCTCATGCCCATGGAATGCCAACTTTCGTTAATCGACCTATTTTCGATATAATGTGTATTCTCATCATTCAAGGCTTCAAAGATCGGTTTTTTTGAAGCAGGCGTGACACACAACCCATCGGCTCGGAAGAAAATCATGAAAAAACGACGCCAATCGTATTTCCAGCCCTGCATCCACGAGCTTGAAGATCGAGCTGTGCCTGCAATCACCGACCCGATTGGCACATTCGCAGTTATTGATGGAAAGCTGTCTCCAACCAATCAGGCAACAGCACCACGAATCAATTTTGATTTTAGACTTTTCCGATTTACCAGACTTCAAGTCGTTTCTGTCAAGGTTACGGGCACAGCTTCTGACGGTGGCGAATTACTCATGGGTCCGGCGGTGAACAATGTAAACCCCAACCCTCTGCCCAGACCCAGACCCCGGCTCACACCAAGCGTTGTGCAATTTCCAGCCGGTAGAAATGCACAGATTGTCAATTTCAGGCCTGGTTCCTACACATTTCCGGTATCAGGAGGATGGACCAACCGCCAGGGCACTTATCACCTTGCATTTCAGCTTGTCGGCGACATCAATGGTGATAATACAGTAAGCCAGAATGATGTTCGCATGATGAGGGATATCATGCGCAGCCCCACCAAATATGGTCAGCAGGTTCTGGCTTCAGCAGATTTTGATGGCTCAGGCAAAGTTGATGCCAAAGATCTGCGGCTCACGACTCTCAATCTACTTGCATCGGCTTACCTGAAACCTCTCGATTTCGCAACACAGATCAACACGGCAGTCACACCCATCGTTAACGGCTATACCCGCGATGCCAGTGCATCAATAATTGTTGGCGGTAGCCCATTAGCTTCATTTGTCGCAACAAATCTTACAGCAGCCAACACCCCTGAAATTGGTGGCTCCCTTTCAAACAGTGGCACGGGAACTGTCAACATTCCGCTTCAATATGGCCAGAACCAGTTGGCTGTCTCGCTACATGACGGGTTTGGACAATCACTGAATACCACAATGAATATTCAACGCTTGCCAACAGCGGTCATTGTTGTGCCTGATCTTGGTGGAAGCGTTCCAATCGATTCATCTCCGAGTGGAATCTCTAATTTTTACAACTCCCGCGGCATTCCAGCATCCAGCCTTACCATATCCAGTGAATATTATGGAATGATTAATTATCTCCTGAGCTCAGGTTATTCTCTTAATCGCGACCTTTTCATTGGCTCGTATGACTGGCGATTGACCCAGGCTCCGATTGATTCAACCCCCGACGGTAATCTCTCGGACTTGACAGCCTCAGTCATCACTCAGGCTGACAGCCCTTACCAGGTCGGTTATCTGGGTAGCCTTATGGCTCAAATGGTTGCCAACGATGCCACCATCAAGACTGTTGATATTGCAGCCGTTGGTGGGGGCTCAATACTAGCCAGGGCATATGTGCAAAGCCCCGCCCTGGGCGGTGCATTCACTAACGGACAAGGTTCGGCTTTAAAGCTGCCTTCCGTGAAAAACCTGATCATGACAAGCTCTGCCAATGAAGGTATTCCCCAGTTTTATAACCCCTGGACCAATGATTTTAATGGGGCATTCGGCTCAAACACCCCCTCCGTCCTGAGCAATCTTAATACACTTTTCAGCGGAGTCGCTGCAGGTACACTGACAATCCCAGGCCCTGATTACACCATCGATAAAACCGCCATCACAGACCCACAGACTGGTCAGCCAAGCCCGCTGATTTTTGCAAGGCTATATTTTCCATCATTCCGACAAAATATTTCTGATTACAATTTTCTGAATGTTAATGGCCAACTTACAAATGTAAATTCAGTGGCCGATGCTTCACCACAACTGCTTCTTGATCTCAATTACGGTAACTTGCCCGGTAATAATCCCTGGCTCAGCCGTGTCTCGTCGGCTGCAGTTTCCGCAGGCGTCACAACGACCACTATCACTCAGCTCAATCAACAAATTGGCCAGGGTGGATACGTGTGGCCAATTGGTCAGTCTGCAGCCATACCAACCGTAGACGGCCAAACTTGGTATCAACCTGCTCAGACCGCCAATGAAGGCGATGGTATGGTGCCTCTGATATCCATCTTGAGCACCTTCGCCAACGACTCGCGAATAAAATTGAAACTGTGGGGATCCTCCAGCATAACTCCGCCGTCTGGAATAACCTTCACGCCAACAACAGGCTCATCAACTCATCTGGGTCTGTTATCCAACAGCGACTTTCTCAATTGGCTGAGACGAGAGTTGTTAGCCTGATAACGGCTCGACTAGCAAAAAGTTACAAAAAAGGCAGGCCTTCTTCAGACCCGCCTTTTCTCAGGTTCGTGAAATCCAGTCTGTCAACTACGGGCCATCTCGTAACGCTTGGCCACTTCAGCCCAGTTAACGGTATTCCACCAGGCAGCAACATAATCAGGTCGCTTGTTCTGATATTTCAGATAATAAGCATGTTCCCAGACATCAACACCCAAAATGGGGGTAGAACCTTCCATCAGTGGGCTGTCCTGATTCGGGCTTGAACTGATAGCCAGCTCGCCATCTTTACCAACAGCCAACCAGCCCCAGCCTGAGCCAAAACGCTTGATTGCAGCGTCACTTAACTGGGCCTTGAAGGCATCAAATCCGTTGAAGGTCTTCTTGATAGCTGCACCCAGCTTGCCAGTCGGCTCTCCACCACCACCCGGACCCATGATCGACCAGAAGAGGGTGTGATTGTAGTGACCTCCACCGTTATTCCGTACCGCCATCTGAATGCCGGCGGGCAGATCCTTCAAATTTTTCAGCAGTTCTTCGACTGGTTTACCCTGAAGACCGGCATGGTCAGCCAGAGCCGTATTCAAATTTTTCACATAAGTAGCGTGGTGGCGGTCGTGATGGATTTCCATCGTTTTGGCATCTATGTGGGGCTCAAGTGCCGTAAAAGCATAGGGAAGGGCAGGCAGCGAATGCTCTGCCGCCTGGGCTTTACGGCTTGTTCCAGTCAGGGCTGCCCCAGCCAGACCAAATGATACTGCAATAAATTCTCGTCGATTGCTGGACATGATTTCTATTGTGAACTCCGTGGAATCTGTATGCGAAAAAACGCCTGTACATTACATCTATGTAAACGAATCAGGGTTGCTTGGCAAGAGGCTGGCATGGTCGCCGCGTAAAAACAATTCGAATCCGATGATCGGAAAGTTAAAACAATCGAGCCCAATCCTTTTCAGTGAATTGGGCCCGTAAAAATGATTTTGTCTCGATCGACGATTTTCGGATCAGAGTTGACCGTGGCGACGTCGCACTCCAAGACCAGGGTCGGCCATGTTGCCAGTCAGGTTGGTATAGCTCACGATGTACTGCTGATTAGGCCCTACCGAAACAAACGGCATGTTCCGGTCAGCACCCATGTTGACTGTGAGCACATTGACATTCGCTCCGCTGAATTCCTTCACAAAAGATGAAGTAACCCCAGCCGTTGTTGATTCATAAACCACGACGAACTGGCCGCTGGTGGGTGCAAGTGCAATGGACGGACGGGTTTCCTGGGCCACTGCCGAGTTAGCAAGGGCAATGCTCGGAGCTAGCACATTGGCAGCCGACATGCGTCTGGCAATTACGTCTTTATTACCACCGGATGGGCCAGATTCCCAGGCAAAAATACTGGCTCCAGCCTGATCAATCGATGCACTGGGTGCCGTTTCCTGTCGTGAAGCGGAATTCGCGATGACCAATACCGGTGTCACGGCTGCTCCTGCATTATTAAACTTTCTCCCGAGAATATCGGCGTTCGGTGCACCCGTTGTGAGAACTCCATCAAGTTGCCATGCAATCACGTAATCACCCACCAGATTCCGGGAAAGTGATGAAAATCCTTCCGGTCTGGCTGTGTTGGCTACGGCAACCATGCCCATGGGTATTCCAGCTGCCGTGTAACGGGATTGATACACATCGGTGTTAGCACCACCCATGTTAACCGTAAAGCTCACTACAAAATCGCCAGCTCTGTTGCATCCAATTGAAGGGTCAAATTCGTCACGAGCCGTGCCCGAAACAGTGATAAATGAATTCGGTGCACCCAGCATGTTTGCACCTGCATTTGAGATCTTAGTTGCCAGAACATCGCGAACACCAGCCGTTGTTCTTTCCCAGGCAACCCACATATTCCCGCTGGAATCCATGGCCACGGTCGGGTCCGAATCATCCCTGCCAACTTCGTTATTTACAACAAAATCACCTGTTACAGGAGCACCGGCTGAATTAAAAATGCGACCCATAATATCCCGTTCACCAGTCACTGCATTTTTCACCGTCCAAACCACTGCATGGTTACCATTCCAGCTTGAAGCATTAGCTGACTCATGTTCATGATTTGCTGTATTCACTGGTGTAATCAATTCGGCACCTACGGCAAAAAGCCGACGATCTTCCATGATTTCAGGATTCAGGCGAGCCCTTCTGTCACGCTTGCGAAGGGGTTGGCTGACTGAATGACATGCAAAAAGGTTTCGGATAATTGTACGCATGGCAGCACGATCTACCTTTCTGAAAAGGATTTTGCAGAATTATGATTTTAAGCCGGGCATGCTCACCACCCAACAAGAATGGCGTCAACATGCACTGGGCTCAGCCTGGCATCACCCGAAGCCGTAATAGTCGGCAAAAAGCGGGCCTGATCCGCCAGCTGGTTACAATGAGCCGGGAGAGAACTTATTTCCCGCAGGAATCCATGAAATCCATTTGATTCCTGGTTAACCCGCTCATCTTTTCTTCACGCCATAAAAACGAACCAGTTTTTATTTCGTGACACCCTAAAAACAAAAATGCCCCGGTCAATTTCAACCGGGGCAAACGATCCAATACATTTCAGTCTAATGGGAACATTTCAGGGTTATCACGCTCATGGCGAATTTCATCAACTACCTCTTTGCGGCCCCAGCCGGCATAGAGCTTGTTCGCAGCGTTGAAAACCAGCCCGGGTTCTTCAGACACACACTTATAGGCATGTGCAACACCCGGAGGAACATAAACAGAGACGGGATTCGAGACACCGGCAATAAACTTCATGCGACGGAGATATGTCGGGCTTTGAGGCCTGTTGTCCCACATATAAACGCAAAGATCCCCAGGGCCTATGAAGGCAAAACCATCAGCCTGTTCATAATGCTCGTGTGGGCCTCTTGAAACTCCTGGCTGCGTGCTGGAAACATAAGCCATGACCGGCCAGAACTGCTCTTCCAGCTCGTCGTGCCGAAACAGCTCAATCAGCCAGCCACGGTGATCACTGTATCGCTTGAGTTGACGAACCAGAACGCCGTCAATCGAGCCATCATGAAAAGTTAATGGCGACACCAATTCATCCCTGACCAGAGTAGACATATTTGCCTCCTGCTTTCTTCGTGATTGATTTCCCTGTCAATCAATTGCCATAGATTAACACCAATGAGTTTGTCGGAACAGGGCAATTGAATTTGATGAAATTCGAATACCCTTAAATACCTGTATCCAAAAAATTCATGGATCATGTAGTAGATCTCGGGTAACCTGAAATATCTCAATCTACCTTCCCGACGTGGAGTTTATACTGCCATGCGCTTATATCAATACGTTTTGATTCTGGCAATCAGCCTGCCTACAATTGGCTCAGCCTGCCTGACATGTTATTCAGCCAACCCGGAAACCATCGTTTTCGAAAACGGCAAAGTCATTACGGTTAACAAAACGTTTGAAATCAAGCAGGCCATTGCCATCCGCGACGGACTTATTTTTGCTCTGGGTAATGATGCCCTTGCACTGAAAAAATCAGCGAATGTCAAGGTCGTTGACCTTCAGGGCAGGACACTCATGCCAGGCCTTATGGACAGCCATGCCCATCCGGTCGGTGCCGCCACTTACGAACACGACCATGAAATCCCGGATATTCAGGATATCAGCCAACTGCTCGCCTATATTGCCAACCGTGCCAAAATTCAGCCGGAAGGCAGCATCATTAATATCAGACAGGTTTTTATCACAAGACTCAAAGAACAGCGATACCCCACACGCAAAGAACTTGACAGCGTTGCACCCCGGCACCCGGTTGTCTTCAGCACCGGCCCTGACAGCATGCTGAATTCGCTGGCCCTGAAACTTGCCGGCATCGATCGCAATTATCAGGTGCCCAAAGGCTCCGCCGGTTTCATCGAAAAAGATTCCAATGGCGAGCCAACCGGCCTTCTTCGTGCTTTTTCAGCCAAAGTCATGGCCCCCTCCTTCAGCAAAAATCCGACTCCGGCCGAAACTGCGAAACATCTCAAAGATCTCTTTGAAGATTATAACAGCGTTGGGTTTACAACTATCGCCGATCGTGGCGCCGCTGCCAGTTCCATCCCTGTCTATGAACAACTCAAAACATCCGGTCAGCTCAGTGTCCGCCTGCGGCTTTCCCACACGTTTCCCTCTGAAAACGTCAGTTGGGAAGTCACAGAAAAAGAACTTGACCATATTATTCGTCACCCGCTGCGTCAAAAAGATGACATGCTGCAGATCATCGGCACCAAGATCTGGCTCGATGGGGGTATGCTCACCGGCAGTGCCCTGATGCAGGAGCCCTGGGGTGTCAGCTCAATCTATGGAATCACCGACCCGAATTATCGAGGTGTCCAGCGGACTCCTTCCACTTATCTCACGCGGATGATCCGCAAAGTGGCTGATGCCGGACTCCAGTTCACCGCCCACAGCGTTGGAGATGGTGCTGTGAAACTGCTTGTGGATTCTTATGAAGAGGTTGATCGAGTAAAATCCATCCGCAGCAGTCGCCCCTGTATCACACACTGCAACTTCATGGATCCGGATACTATCCGCAAGGCTGCTCGCCTGGGCGTGATGGTCGATCTTCAGCCGATCTGGTTTTATCTTGATGGCAATACGCTGACCAAACAGTTTGGCCTTGAGCGTATGGCCCGGTTTCAACCCTTGCGAACCATGCGCGACGCTGGCCTGGTTGTCGGCTTCGGCAGCGACCACATGCAGAAAATCGGCAGTTTAAGGTCTGTTAATCCCTACGACCCATGGCTCGCCATGTGGATCGCCGTCAGCCGCCAGTGCCGGTTCATGGATCAACCGCTGCACCTCGAAAATGGCCTGAGCCGCGAAGAAGCCATCCGGCTCTATACCATTGAAAATGCCAGAATTCTGTTTCTCGAAGAACAGACAGGCTCGCTTGAGACCGGAAAACTCGCCGACTTTATTATCGTCGATCGCGACCCGCTTACCTGCCCCGAAAGCCAGATCAAAGATGTCAAAGTTCAGGAGACATGGCTGGGCGGCAAACGGATCTGGATCAGACCGACTCAGGCGCCGAATTGAATTCATCCTCAAATCGCGACGTGGCCTGCTTCTCTTTAGGTACACCATAGCTACCGATTCTATGAATAATAATGGCTGAAACCACCATCGATGTCGCCAGATACCACAGGCCGTATGTGTAATTACCCGTCACTTGCTTGATGGAACCAAGCATGGATGGGCCAACCCAGCCACCCAGATTGCCAAACGAATTGATCATGCCAATAGAAGCCGCAGCAGCGGAAGCCGTAAGAAACTGGTTCGGTAATGCCCAGAACGCCGGCAGATAAGCCTTCAGTCCTGTCATTGTCAGCGTGAAAAGCACCACACTCATCAGCTTGTTACCTTCAGAGAAAGGTGCAAGATAAAGCGCAACTGCACCCAGCATGATCGGTATGGTGGCATGATACCGCCGCTCGCCTGTTCGGTCTGAACTCCAACCGATAAAAATTTGACCGATCAACGAACCAATTGGTGGAATAATGATCAGGTAAGCCACTTCCTTGATTTTAATCTTGTACCAGTCCTCAAAGATCGAGGCCATATACATTTCCACGCCATAGTTACCCGTCACTACAAAAAAGTAGGCCGCTGCCAGCACCAGAACCCTCGGGTTACTCAGTGCCTGAGCCACCGTCATATGGCCTGTGTGCTGAAGTTGCTGATACTTCTCTTTTTCAAGCGCCAGTTCAAGGGCCTCTCGCTCTTCCAGTGTCAGCCAGTGAGCATCCCTGGGCCGGTCTGTCAGATAGTTGAGCACAACCAACCCCAGAATCACAGCCGGCAGACCCCAGAAAATAAAGACCCACTGCCAGCCAACCAATCCCATCACTGCCGGGTTTCCGGCTTCTCCAATATCAATCAATCGCTCGGAAATGATCGGACCAATAATCTGAGCGATCGGTGTGCCAATAAAAAACCACGCCAGCGCCTTCGTGCGATCAGTCTTGGGAAACCAGTGTGTCAGATAAACGATCACACCGGGGTAAAAACCAGCTTCACCCAAACCAAGCAAAAACCTGACAGTATAAAACTCCCATGGTTTTCTCACAAATGCTGTGACTGCCGCCAGTACCCCCCACGTAATCATGATCCGGCAGATCCACTTCCGGGCCGACCATCGTTCCACAATCAGCGTCCCTGGAATCTCAAGCAAAAGATAACCCAGAAAAAATATACCCATACCAAAACCAAATACACTCTCGCTGAAGCCCAGATCATCCTTCATACGCAGCTTGGCAAAGCCAACATTCACCCGATCAACATAAGCAATCACATAACAGACAAAAAGCAGAGGAATTAACCTCAGATAAGCCTTCTTCCGGGCTCGATCCAGAGCATTATCAATATGTCCGTCTGTCTGAGGCTTGATTGGCTCAGTCATTTTTTATTCTTTCCGGTGATGATTTTCGCAGGATTTTTCAGGGATTAACCGAATCTAACACGCTTGCAGGTCAATAACAACCCACCGACTGCCGCCAACTTCCGGATCCCTTCTGTAACGAATCATCAATAACGATTCTGCAATCTGGAACTGACTGTGGTTAATTTATCGGATTGATCGAATCTGATGATCCTGCTACGGTATGTAATCATCATTAGTCCACACCTCAATTGCGTGCCTGATTGCATGCAGTCATGTTGGCGAGGTGCTTTCCCATTGAAGGGGTTCACAGTTCATGAGTATTGCGAACCGAAGCAGCAGATCGAGAGTGGCCACTGCGGGCACATGGATCGACGCGCAGATTGCATCGGAACGCACACGCAAAATCAGCCGGCGACGATTGATTCGTGTCTCGACAGTTTTGGTAGTCGCATTATGCCTGACAGTTACCGTTGGCTATAAGCCCCTGTTTCAACAGAATTTTGCCGAAGTCGTGCCCAACCGTCTTTATCGGAGTGCCCAGCCCGACGATCGTCTGGCAAGCTGGATTGAAGAGCATAACATCAAGTCAGTTCTTAATTTGCGCGGTGGTCATCCATCTTATTCATGGTATGCTCAGGAACGTGAAATCATCCGCGACCACACAGTCGATTATTACGAAATACCTATTTCTGCACAGCTTCGCCCCAGAAAAAGCGAATTGCTGCAAATGATTGACCTCCTGGGCCGGGTTCGATACCCCATGCTGATCCACTGCAAAAGTGGCGCAGACCGCACGGGACTGGGTGTCGCACTTTATCACTTGATCGTTCAGAAAGAATTACCACAAAAGGCTTTAAGCGGTTTCAGCATCTTCCATGCACACATCCCTTTGTTTGGCCCTGAAAAGCTTCAGCAGCCGATTCGTGAGTATTCAGACTGGCTTGAAGTAAAACAATTGACACACACGCCCGAGCGTTTCCGGGAGTGGGTTGAAATTCATTATCAGGATGGTCGGGACCCGGAATCAGCCCAAAAGCCGGTGGGCCTGGTTGAACCTGCCCGCTGACCTTTGCCCAGCACCAGATCCGGCGGAATAACCGATGACATCACGCCGAAACAGTGCCGAAACCGCATCGGGCGCATCTGCTGATTCGCTGAACTACAGTCAATTTCGATATGCTCAGGCCAGTCGGCTTCTAAAATTTCCCTTAGACCAACCTAATAACTGGTCAGACTGGCGCACCCAGTCCAGATCAAGGCTCACCGAACTCATCGGGCTTCCTCAACCGCTCAACGGCCCACGTTCTGCTCCTGCTGTTGAACTGCAGCCAATCATTCACCGCCCCGGATATACGCGACAATTCATCCGCCTTGAAACCAGGCCCGGACTGTTGGCGGTCGGCTGGTTTTTGATGCCAGATAAAATTACCGGCCCGCTCCCCACCATCATATGCCTGCCAGGCCACGGTCGAGGGGCAGACGAGATCGTCGGAATCGACGAAAATGGCCGCGACAACGAAAATATCGAAACTTATCAGCATAACTTTGCTCTTCAATGTGTGCGTCGCGGTTATGCCACACTGGCCCTTGAAATGATCGGCTTTGGTCATCGTCGCGATTCCGCTGCCCGAAAGCGTGGGGCAAGTGCTTCAAGCTGCATGCCTGCCGCAGGTGCAGCCCTGATGCTGGGTGAATCGATGGTCGGATGGCGTGTCTGGGATGTCTTCCGGGCCATAGACTGGCTGACAAACCTGAGCGATGTTGATTCATCTCGAATCGGTCTTATGGGTATTTCAGGTGGGGGTACGGTGGCCAGCTATGCGGCAGCCATTGATGATCGGGTCAGTCTGACGATGCTCTCAGGCAGTTTCTGCACTTTCCGCGACTCCATCTTCTCTGTGGCTCACTGCATTGATAACTACGTCCCGGGAATACTCAAATTCTTTGAAGTCGCTGATCTGGCAGCTCTGATAGCCCCGAGA
Organism: Planctomycetaceae bacterium; assembly: GCA_040374745.1. Lineage (GTDB taxonomy): Bacteria > Planctomycetota > Planctomycetia > Isosphaerales > Isosphaeraceae > QWQI01. Next base: position 102,891 of record JBEITT010000002.1, read on the forward strand.
CTGCTATTCTGTGAATCAGGATCAAAGGATGATATTTTTCCCGAGCCCGGCGTTCGAACTGCTTTTGAAGAATCACTGAAAAACTATAAGGCCTTTCAGGCGGCTGATCATATTAGCCTGGACATCTTCAACGCCGGCCATATTTTTGATGGCCGACAAGCCTTTCCATGGATCGAAAAACACTGGAAATAAGGCTTTCAACTCATCGTATTGTCAATAAATCAGCTAACCGGGAATTGAAATCCTATGAAAACCTGGAATCCACGAATTGGCCGATTTTTTGGCATTCCAGTCGAAATTCACTGGACATTCTGGGCCTTTCTCGCCTACATCTTCATAGCTGACTTTCTGAAAACCGGTGAGCCCTCTCTGGCTTTCAGTGGCGTTTTATCCGTCATAGCCATCTTCTGCTGTGTGGTTCTGCATGAACTTGGCCACGCTCTCATGGCACTTCGCTTTGGTATTAAAACCAGAGATATAACGCTCTATCTATTCGGTGGTGTCGCCAGGCTGGAACGTATCCCCGAGCGACCCCGCGAAGAACTCCTCGTCGCTTTTGCCGGCCCCCTGGTTAACCTTCTGATTGTCATCGCTCTTTCTTTCAGTGGCGTTCGATTGCCACAGTCGTTCGATGAACCGGCAGCTCTTCTCAATATCAATTTGCCAGCGCAGTTGTTGCTTGTGAATATCACCATGCTGGTCTTTAATCTGCTTCCGGCATTCCCCATGGATGGTGGCCGTATTTTCCGGGCAATTCTTGCCATGTTCATGGACTATGCCCATGCAACCCGGATCGCAGCGAGCCTTGGTCAATTCATGGCGATACTTTTTGGAATTTTTGGCCTTTCCGGCAATCCGTTTCTGGTCTTCATCGCCCTGTTTGTCTGGCTTGGTGCTTCCAGTGAAGCTACAGCCGTAGAGCAGAAAGTGCTTTTGGGCAAATCCATCGCCAGTGAAGCCATGATTCAGGACTACCTCAGCGTCCGCGACGACGAAACCCTGGAATCGGTCGTGAAAAAATTACTCGGTGGTTCGCAGACCGAATTTCCTGTGCATCAGGCACTAACAGGCCAACCGGTCGGTTTGCTCACAAAAATTCAACTCCTTGCTACCCTGGCCCAGGATGGACCAGCGGCCCTTGTGAAAAAATGCCAGCTCCAGAAGCTGCATCAGGTTCCAGGGCGTCGAAGCCTTGTCTCTGTGCTGCAGGAAATGAGGGAGCAGGGGCTGGCCGCAGTGGAAGTTACGGATGAATCAGGCAGAGTAACTGGGCTGTTGACGGCTGATAATCTGAGCGAATTCCTACTGGTTCGTTCCGCCCTCAAAGCACATCAGGGCTGAAAACCCCTGTTTGTCGATTTTTGCTCGTTCTTTGCAGACATCGCGATTTGCAGAAAAATTACTTTGACTCCTGTTATTCAATATCTGGAAAATGAGTTGGTCTATTCGCCAGAATCACTCCATGATAAGGGCCAAGCCATGACCATTCGCCAGTGCTTTTTTCTATTCGCGACTTTCTCAATACTCTCCATGCCAACAAATACGTTATTGTCGCAAGATAAAAACGTCAAAAAAGCTGATTATTACCCACTCAAGGTCGGCACCCAGTGGCACTACAAGGGTGAAGCCAACGGCGTGCCCTTGGAACTTCGTAATGAAGTGACAAAAATAGAAAATATCAACGGTATTGAAATGGGCCGAATTGAGACTTTTGCCCAGGATCGTTCCGTAGCCAATGAACACATTTCCGCAAATGCCAAGGGTATTTATCGGAATCGCATTCAGGGCACAGAGCCTGACCCCCCTGTGATGATTCTTCAGTATCCGGTTAAACCTGGCGACAAATGGAATATTGAGTCAAAGGTTGGCGGTGAGACGATTAAGGGAGTTTACAAAACCGAAGAAGAGGAAGTGACGGTGCCGGCCGGCAAATACAAGGCGATCAAGATTATCTCCGACGCTGAGGTCATTCCCAGCGGTCAGAAGGTAATGAGCACCGTATGGATGGTTGACGGTGTAGGTGTCGTTAAACAGATCACCGACCTTGGCCAGGTGCAGATTAAGCTGGAACTCGACAAATTCGTTGCAGGAAAGAAATAAGTCTTTCGGACATCGTTTCCATTATTCACCGGTGAATCAAAACCGAGCCTGATTCACCGGTTTTCATTTTTTGAGGTTCATTCATTTCTATTGATCAGGGCCCGCTTATGGGCGTTATCCAAGGAAATTCAATAAAATGTCCATACCCGATTATCAAACACTCATGCGACCTCTGCTGGAAACTTTATCAGACGGCAAGGAACTCAGGCTTAAGGAACTTGTCGATCAGCTGTCTCGAAAATTCTCATTGTCAGAAGAAGAAATGAAAACATTATTGCCCAGCGGGCAGCAAACCGTCTTTAAGAATCGGGTTGGCTGGGCTAAAACTTACCTGAAAAATGCTGGACTGGTTGAAAGCACCGGTAGAGGGATCACAAAAATAACCAGCCCAGGCATTGATTTCTTAAGGACACATCAGGGTCCAGTTAATGCAAAAAACCTTGAAAAGTTTCAGCAGTTTCAAGACTTCAGGAGCCGGAGTTCGAGGACTGTCGTCGAAAAAGATGAATGCAATCTGTCATCCGTTCCCAATCTCACGCCCATGGAACAGATTGAATCGGCCTTTAATGAAACATTGCAAACCACGCAGGTTGAACTTTTGGATCGTTTAAGAAGATGTTCGCCTTTATTTTTTGAACATGTAGTTGTCGAATTACTCTTGAAAATGGGCTATGGCGGAATTACGGGTAAAGGACAGGTCACCCAGTTCTCTAACGATGGCGGACTTGATGGAATTATCAATCAGGACAAGCTCGGTCTCGACGTCGTCTGCATTCAGGCCAAGAGATGGGAAAGTACCGTTGGCAGACCAGTGGTGCAGGGCTTTGTCGGCAGCATGGATTATGTCAGGGCCAAAAAAGGAGTCATTATTACAACTTCCAGATTCAGCCGCGATGCGGAAGATTATGTGCAACGCGTGGAAGGCAAGAAAGTCGTTCTGATTGATGGCGATGAACTGACAAAACTCATGATTGATCATAACCTCGGCGTGACCGTGAAAAAAACCTATGAAATTAAGGAGATCTCTAACGATTACTTTGAAGAAGACTGATTTTTTATAAGGTATAAAAAAAGCGGCCCCGAAGGGCCGCATGGATCAATTCTGTTAAGGCAATCCATCTTACGCAAAGAGTTTCGATACCGGATCGGCCGGCACCAGTTCACGTGGCTGGTTCAGGTGATTGTAGACGATCGAATGCGGGTCAATTCCGAATGCATGGTAAATCGTTGCCAGCAACTGGCCTGGATGCACAGGATCTTCCAGCGGTGCCGAGGCCGTTTTATCGCTCTTGCCATGCACATAACCACGCTTGGTGCCCGCACCGGCCACCACGGCCGTATAGCAATATGGCCAGTGGTCGCGACCATCAGCCGAATTACCATTGCCCGACGTGCTCACACCCTTCTGCGGGCTCCGGCCGAATTCACCCACGGCAATCACCAGGGTGTCTTCAAGCATGCCACGCTTGTCCATGTCTTCAATCAGGGCGGAAAGACCCTGATCCAGCATCGGCCCGGAACGTGTTTTCATGCGTTCTGACAAACCTACGTGGTGATCCCACGAATGATTGTCGGAATTCGCCACCTTCGGCCAGACAACTTCCACTACCCGCGTACCCGCTTCAACCAGGCGTCGGGCCAGCAAGGCTGACTGCCCGAAAGTGTTTCGGCCATATCGGTCTCGAACATCATCCGGCTCGGCCGACAGATTGAACGCCTCACGTGCCTTGCCTGAAATGACCAGGTTCAGTGCCTTGTCATAATAGGTATTCAGGTTGTATTCTTCGACCGCTTTTTCAATGGTCGGCATCCCCGAGTCAATTGCATCACGCAACCGTGCCCGTCGCTCAAGCCTTGCTGCGAAAACATCACCCGGCAACTTGAGATCGTCCACCTTGATACGCGACATTTTCTCCATATCCATGTCGTCGCCATCGGGATAGAGCGTATAAGGATCATAGGCACGGCCCAGAAAACCAGCTGTACCACCCTTGCCGACCACATTTGACTCCTGTAGCGGCCGCGGCAGCATCACAAACGGCAGCATCGGCTCGGTCGGGGGTTTCAACCTGATAATCTGACTTCCGAAATTCGGAAAATCCTTCGGCGTAGGCGGTTCAAGCTGGCCCGAGGGGCTGACTTTATCGGTCGTATAACCAGTCATCATCTGGTAGATCGCAGCCGTGTGGTTAAACAGCCCGTTGGGCGTGTAAGACATCGACCGGATCATCGTAAATTTATCGTTAATCTTCGCCAGATTCGGCAGAATTTCGGTAAATTTCACACCAGGCAGCTTCGTATCGATTGGCTTGAAAATCGAACGGACATTATCAGGAACACCTTCCTTGGGATCCCAAAGGTCAAGGTGCGATGGCCCACCCTGCAGATAAACCAGAATGATCGATTTGGCCTTGCCCCAGCCCGGGGCACCACCACCATGAACAATGTCAGATGGCTTGCCACTGGATTTGCCCGAATTGTCAATCTCAGCCCCACGGGCCTGAAGTTGCAGCATGTTGCCCAGATGCAGCCCAAACAGACCACTTGCACCCACCCGCACAATATCTCGCCGGGTCAGCCCCAGCTCACCGTCACAAAGATCCTTGCCGAGTCTGCCTGGAAGAAAAAGCATGAGACAAGCTCCTCTATTATTTCGCTACGGGTCGGTCGTTTCCGGATTCACTTTACACTAGCGATAAAGATTGAATCGGTCAAGTCTTACACACAACTTGACGAATCAGTGGTTAAACAGAAATGCAGGGCTGTTGATCAGTGCCCATGTCAAGTCCTGTGCCACCGTCAGCCGCTTGTTGGCTCGCTGGGTGGCAGATTGTTTCACATCCTCCCGAAGCTGAACCAGCTTCGGATCATCAAGAACCGGCATTTTTGCCGCTTCAAGTTTCGACTGCAATGTCATTAACTCGGCATCAGGCGGCACAGGCTTCTGTGCTTCAGTCAACGCCGTCTGCAGCTTGAGACCATCCGGGTCAATGGTGCGGAAATAACGCGTCAGAGCTGCATTCTGAGGTTTCGTTCGCAGACGGGGCGGTGTGTCCAGCGTAACGCGGAATTCCTCAGGCAGGCTCAGGCCTACATCTTTTTTCGAGACTGCTACACTGATTCGGAACCGGCCCAGATTATGCTTCTGGCCGAATCGCTGAACCATCGTGAACTGAAGTTCGGTGCCACCACCAAAACCCACAGGTTCCGACGTTTCAAATGTAGCCCAGTGCGTCACGCCTGTGGCCGGATGAACTGCCCATCCATTTCCTCGGTCCAGGTTCTTGTCAAACAGTGCTGCCGTTGAAAACGTCTGCTGGGCATAATCATGAAGCGGTTTGGTAAATGCCAGCTCTTTTTTCTGCTTCGGATCTGCCTTCGAAACAGCCGTTACCTGAAGTTCATTCAGCACGAAATTGCCATTATCTGCCAACCCCGGACCACTTGATGGTAACCGGCTGTCCGAAAGTGCCTCCAGCCGAATCGCGGTGATATTCTGCAGGTTCGTATTCACCTTGAACTTATAATCACCCGAATCTGGCTTGCCCGAAACCAGGATGGATCGATCTTCCTGAGGCACAAACTGGGCACCGGCTGTCCGTTCAAAGTTGTCTAACCGCAGCGTGACCCATTCCACATCAGTCTGCTTGCTCTGCCACTGGTTTATCTTCTGGGGCAGTTGTTTGTCATAAGTAGCAAGTGCTGATTGAGCTTCCGCCAGCTTTTTCGCCCGATCTTCCTCAGCTTTTTTGCGAATCGGCTCAAATGCCTCCCTGCGGGCTGTCAAAGCCTTTTCAGCAGCAGCAATCGCATCACTTCGCTGCTTTTCCTTCGCCTCTCGAATCGGTTTCCAGGCAGCTTCTGCTTTGGCAAGAACCGCTTCAAGCGTTTTGTGATCGGTTTCGATTTCGGCCAGCAGTTTTATGGCTGCATCAATTTCGCTGGGCTTGGCCGGCCGGTTCAAAACCCGTGTCACGATTGTGTCGATTAACTTGCGGTCGTCCTTGATTTCAGCAGTCAATTTCACAAGCGCATTGTTTGAATCACCAATCGCTTCAGCTACAGTAGGCCCTGAAACAAGTGCCATCACCGGCCCAAGCTGCATGCCACTTGTGCGTTCGCATTCACAGGCCGACTCCCGTACCGGTCGCCCGAATGTGTTCAGGAAGCCCGAGGGAAGTTCCACACCGTTGTCCGGAAGCTCGGCAGCTCTCGTGCCTGCGGCAACGCCAGGAAACTTCGACGACGAGCCTGTCACACTGATAATCGAGTCATAAAGCACTTCTGCAGGCAAACGCCGCGGAAGTGAATGCGAGTAGTTAATTCGATCATCCTCATTCCATTTATTCGATTCGTAACTGAGCTGATATGTACGCGAGTTGGCAATCAGCCGAACCATGTGCTGCACATTGAAATTCGACCTGACAAATTCCTCGGTAAGAAAATTCAACAGTTCAGGGTTGGATGGCGGATTACCGGCCCTCAGGTCGTCAATCGGCTCCATCAATCCCGTACCAAAAAGATAACCCCAGATTCTGTTTGCATAACTCTTGGCAAAATAGGGGTTTTCTCGACTGGTGATCCAGTCAGAAAGCTCTGTCCGGCGCGACCCTGAAACTGGCTTCTCCGTCTTGGTAACTGTCAGATCTTTTGCAGTACCGACAGCCTTGGTTATCGAGACTTTTTTCACTTCAAACGGGAACCTTGGAGGTGCAACCTGCCCGGTTCGTTCGTGGGTTACTTCGCCGGCTGGCCGGTCTTTCACAATCTCGTAAAGCGGCTTGGCTCCCTCTACGGCCGAACCGCCAATCGTTCGACCCTGACTTGCCGGGTCGTTATCAAGACCAAGCTGGGCAAAAAAGGCCGCCGTCTCGTAATACTGATCCTGTGTCCATTTTTCAAATGGGTGGTCGTGACACTTGTTACAGTTAAACCTCACCGACAAAAACAGATGGGTGGTATTTTCCATCGTCGGGGCCGGCTCGCGAAGAATCTTGTAATAATTCGCCGCAGGGTTATCCTTCGTACTGCCCGAAGCCGTGAGAATTGATCGCACAAACTGGTCGTAAGGCACATTTTTCTGGATCTGGTCGCGAATCCAGGCACGGAAGGCAATCGCTCCCTCCGGAGCAAGAAATTTCCGGTTCACCTGCAACAAATCAGCCCATTTGTTTGTCCAGTATTCTACAAAGGCTTTGCTGCCAATCAGTTTATCAATCACTTCCGCACGCTTTTGCCGGGTTGGCCTGGTTGATGCCAGAAATGCCCGAACCTCTTCGGCTGTGGGTGGTAATCCGGTCAGGTCAATATAAACCCGGCGAAGGAATGTCGCATCATCTGCCAGACCAGAAGGCTCAATTTTCATTCTCTGCCATTTACCGGCAACCAGCCTGTCGATCTGGTTCCATGATTCTGGCTCTTTCCAGGTAAACCCGGTGCGGTCGCCCATTACCGTTAACGTTGTCGCCGTATAAGCACCTTCATAACGGGCCAGCATGGCAGCCTCACCCCGGCGCAGAGCTGATACCAGCGCACCTCGTTGAGACGCCGTCGCGACTTCGGTGTTCGCCGATTCCAGAAATGCTTCCTGTGTTACATCACGAGTCTTGCCGTCAGCATAAGTGGCGATGATGCGAAACTGCTGTTTCTGACCTTCAAGCTGAACAATTGGATTCTGTGGTGAAATCTCGATTTTGGACACCTTTGGACGGTTCAGGTCAAGCCTGGCTCCGTCTGCAATCCATTGTTTCAATATTTCATAATAAGCTTCGCCCGAAACCGTCAGCACACCACCCACATGAGGTACCTGGCCTGACGCCTTCTGCAACATCAGGCTGTTGTCCGGAGCAACCGGATTCGTACGGCGGCCTGCCAGGTCATCGGTCAATGCACGAACATCGTAAATGGCGTCATAACCTCGAAGGCTCAGCTTGAATCCATTTTTACCCTGGGCAGAGCCGTGGCACGTTCCCTGGTTACAACCCAGTCGGGAAAGAACCGGCGTCACATCTTTCAGATAATCGACCGAGGCCGGTGTGCCGATCTGCTCGACTGAAACCGGAATGGTGACAGAACTTGCACCAACAGTCAGCACCAATTCCGACTTACCGTTGGCCGTCGGCTGTGCCAGCCCCGTAGGACTGATCGCCAGCAACTCCCGGCTCTGCCGGACCTGAACAATTCGCGTGGCATCAAAGGTATCCCCATTATCCAGCCGCGCAGTCACAGTTATCTGGGCGTAATCAAACGGTCCACTTAACTGAATCGATTTCGGTTCGACACTCAGGCCGGCAAGTTTCGCTTTTTTCGGCAGTTCCTCACTTGAAACAGCCTGTGTAAGTCGTTTCAGCGTAGTGTTTTCTGCACGGGCAGCCACATTCCGCACCAGGCCCGGCTGTGCAGCGATCTCGCGAATTAATTTACCAGTCTCTGCTTCTATCAGGCGAATTTTGCCATCCGTGCCACCTGCAACCACCGTTTTGCCATCGGGCGAGAAGCTCACCGAATAAACACCGCTGGTCGGAACATCAAACCGTGAAATGACTTTAACGTCTTTAGTCAAATAGGCTTCGAGCTTGGTCGCTTCCTCGGGTGATCGGCCCGTCTTGGCCACAATTGCCTTGATGTCTTCAGGCAGAGCTGTGTCAAAGTCGTAGTTAAAGACATGGATCTGGCCCTTGCCATCAAGGCTGGAACCAGCCACGATACGCTTTCCATCAGGGCTGACATCCACACTCCAGACACGACCGGCCATGGCCGGCATTTTACGAATCAGGTTGGCATCGTCGCCAATCACGCGTGCCGTCAGGCGAAAGATCCGATAAACCTTCACAACACTGTCAGAGCCAGCCACCACAATTTCATCTCTCTGCGGGTGGCGGGCAATAGCCAGAATGCCACCCTTCAGGGCACCAGGTGTGATGGAAGTCACATTATCAACAAATCGCTGAGTGGCAACTTCTGTCAGTTTCACCGTCATGTCGCGGCCCACACTCATCAGGTGCGATCCATCCCTGGAGAATACCGTGTCACGCACCCAGTCGTTGTGGGCACCCTGAAACAGCACCTGGTTGCCTGTCCTGACCTCGAAAGCACGAACTGAGTTATCGCCACAGCCAACAGCGATTTTTGTGCCGTCAGGGCTCCAGCTGGCTCCATAGATCGTGTCATACCCGACAGGAATCGAAGAACTCAGCCTGCCACTCTCTACATCCCAGACCTGCAACTCACCACTCTGGGCAGGTGTTCCGCCGGCAACAGCCAGTTTTTTGCCATCAGGCGAAAAACGTACCGATTCAATACGCTGCGAAATTCCAACCAGGCGGTTTACAATTTTGCCGTCCGAGGGATTCAGCAGCAGCACTTCATGAAAGCCGGCAACGGCCAGCAATTTTCCATCGGATGAAAAATCAAGACTCGTAACATTCACAGGGCTTGAATAGACCGGTGGATTCTTTCGATCAAATCTGGCGAGATTTCCGGCCGGCGTATCATCAACGGCACCCTGGGCAATCCACTGCCTGACAAGGTCGATGTCAGAGGCTGCAAGGGGTGGCTTCTCCTTCGGCATCTCCGCCTTGCCATCATGAGGAGTAATCTGGTCAATCAGGTAACTCTCATCAGGCTTGCCGGCCACAATCGGCTTTTCTTTCGAATCACCAGCCTGCAACAGTCGTGTAAATTCAGTCATCACATATCCGCCCTGTGCTTTGGACGGTTGATGACAACCCTGGCAGTTTGCCTGGAATATCGGCCTTATCTGTTTAGAAAAACTGATCCTGGCAGATGTTGATCCGGACTGGGGTTTTTCCTCGGCAGCAGAGAGGCCACCGATCAGGCCGAAAGACAAAACCGGGACAACCAGATTCCAGGCAATCATCTTACTTGTCGTGGCAAATGCGGAATTTTTCATTGAAGAACCAGACCTGATGGAAAAGACCACGTGAATGGCGAATCATTCCGACCACGGTTGTATCTGTCCATTGAGAATCAGATGACTTGCGGAACGGACAGGAATTCGAAACCGAATGGTCAGAGAGGCGTGGGCAATTGGTTAAATTTTAAACCCCATCGAAACAAATGCCAAGTTCTTTTCAGAAGAATCATCCCAAATTCACAAGAAATATGGACTCAAAAGGCCTTATCGTTCATTAGATTTCATTTTCAATATCAGGCGGCAATTGAAAAAAGATCCCCAAGCACAGCTTATAAGAAAAATGTTTAAGTTATTTTACGCACGAGAAGCCAGGTCGCTGGTGCGGGTTTGCAGAAAGTCTTCTTCCTGAAAGTTATGAAAGAAAACTACTTCTTCATAATATCGCTGTGTAACATGACTCCGCCAGGCGAGTAAACAGTGTCATAAGCCCATTGAATACATGGGATTATGGTATATCTGCCTCAGTTGTACACCTAGGGAAAACCTGTTATGGATTTTGCTGGATTAAAGACGGGATGAGTCTGAAATTGTCGATTTATTGGCACAGCTCAGTCGGTATTTCTGAAAAAGAGATACGACATGCAACTTTGCCAAACAGAATAATCACAAATTATCCATGGCACGTAACAAATTATTCCAAATAACTTACGTTTTATTTACGTTAATAAAATAAGGCTCCGTCAGGAGCCTTGGTTTTTACGTTCAAAAGTCTTGCAGACCATTCAAACCTTCTTTGGTCTTCCAACTTTGCCGCCGGTTCTTTTAGCAGCAGTTTTGGAAGTTCGTTTGGGCGAAGTCTGCTTCGTACTGACGTACCGCTTCTTGACATTCACACCCTTTTCAGCAGCCGGCCGAGCGACCGGACCCCGGCGACGACCAAATGAAGTGCCATTCGCAGCACGCTTTATTGCAAGATCCTCAGACCCTGAGTTAATGGCTTTCGCATCCCGCAGATTCATCAATTCGGCAATTGTCCGTTGCCCTGTCATTGGATGACCAATGGCATGGTCCAGATGAATCGAATAACTGTTCCGGCGTCCATCCCGATGCCGCGTGATGTATCCTCCGGCTTCGAGCTCTGTCAGAATTCGCTGAACAGCCCGTTCCGTAATCCCCACACGATAAGCGATGTCACGCATCCGCATCAGCGGATCACCGACAAGGCACATGGTTACAAGAGCATGATTGCTTAAAAACGACCAGCTGGCCTGGCTCTCTGCAACAGGCTTCTTTTTTGCCAGTTTCGCTACCTTAACCGAAGGCATGGCATACTCCTTTCCAAGATTTGACAGATGTTATTGATCTTATAAGATTTTTCAGGAAGTGCAAGACATATACCTCCGAATACTTGTCAAATATTTTTCTCTGTCAATTTTCTCTCGCAATCTACAGAATCTACATAAATAAAACTATTTATCCGAATTTTCGCTTTAATCTATTCTTTTAAGCTAATTTAAAATATCACAGGCTTTCAGGATCAGGTAATTCGCGAATTTATTTTATGATCAAATACTTCCAGAATACGAATGATTAATTATGTGTCAATCGTCTGATGACTGGTCGGATTTTTGTAAATTGTGATCCTTCTCAATTCAGAATGCGCATCAAATCTTTGAAAGACTTCAGGATCAGTGGCGAGAACTTGTTGCGTTACAAATCTTAAATGGATAAGGTTTATGGTTTAAATCAGCAAGAGTGCTGGCAATCTTTCAGAACATCTCAGCAGGTTACAATCATGGAAGGCCCGACAAGAGAAATTATCCCACCTGTGGCCGGAATCAAATGTGCCACCACCGACCCCGGCCCGATCACTCTACAAATCGGAGACAGGGCACCTGAATTTTCTGTAGCTCAATGGCTGTGCGGTGAACCGTTAGACAATTTGCAATCAGGCAAAGCCTATCTTGTTGAATTCTGGGCCAGCTGGTGCGGTCCATGTGCCGAAGTTATGCCGCACCTTTCAGAACTTCAGTCGGCCTATCCGGATATTACTTTTCTTAGTATTGCTGTCTGGGAAGAAAACTCGCAGGATCCCGCTGAATTTGTCAAGGCAAGGAAGTCGTCAATAAGTCATCGTGTTGCGATTGATAAGAGAGATAACGGTAACGAGAAACCTGATAGCTCGATGGCTGATACGTGGCTCCGCGCCGCTGGTGAAGCTGGTGTTCCCACGGCATTTCTGGTGAATCAAGACGGCCTGATCGCCTGGATCGGGCATCCTGCGGAACTTGATCTAATTCTTCCCAGTTTCCAGAATAATTCCTTGAAGATAGACCTCAATAAACGCAAGAGAACACAATCTTTACAACGACTTGAACTCAACCCGGCCATCACGCCCGATCCTGCAATCTTTGAATCGCTTTTTGATCTGCAACCACCACCGGTTCAATCCGCCGGGCTTGACTGGCTCATTCCTCAACAGACATCAATTGAAAAGCCTGGTGAAAAATCTTCCGGTGGCCTGCTGGGCAAACTCCTGGGCAAACCAAAGGAAGGACCAAAACCCCCTAAGGCAAATGGCCTGGGTATCTTTGGCAAACCATCCACGGGTCGGCCAATGGGCCTTTTGATACTGCCAATGCTCAAGGATGACGGTGTATCGCCAGGCTGGGAAATGCTGGATCTCGCCGAACTGAACACATTGCCGCAGGAATTTGGCTTATTTGATTTTTCTGCGGTAATTGTCGGTCATTCATCTCTTTCCGAAATCTATGGAGCGGATTACGAAAAGGAAATGGCGGCATGGTCGGCCGAGCTTGGCTGGCGTACAGCTATGGAAATCAAAGAAATCGATGAGGAGCAGAATCCTCGCGGGCGTCTTCATTATTCTGACTTCTGGCTCAATAATTTTCATTGTGCCGAGCCTCCACTTGGGGCATTGATTGATGCCAGGGGCGAAATTCGATGGGTCGGCTCACCCATCCGGCTCAAAGAGGCTGTTTCAAGATTCGTCGAAGGTAAGCTGGATCGCCAGTGGGCCCTGGGCGATTTAATTTTCTGGTACCGTCTGAATGCTTCGGCAGCAGCTAATGAACGCATGGCAGGGGCCCATCAGCAACGTATTTTCGAAGGTCTTGCCTCGGATGGCCCAAAGTTCGATGACGACCCGGCCATGATTGATGCCTGGCAAAATACAATTTCCAGCCTCAAACAGCAGCTTCCCTGGCGGGCTGATCGTTGGCGCATCTTCGAATTCCGTATTGCTGCCGCCCGTACCAGACTCGAGGGCAACCCCCGCAACCTGACCCTACAGCTTATTGAACAGTTTCAGTCCATCACATCCACCCTGGCCGAACAGGCCGAAGCGTCTCCTGCATTCATGGCCGACTGGAAAATGCTGATCCAGATCGCCATGGAGCAGATGGGCCTGCTGGCCGACCCGCTTGCACCTTTGCCAGCCCCTGACCTGCTTGCTTTTGAAGCACACCCTTTTACCGGAGCAATTCTTGACTCAGCCGCTCGCCACGATGCTGCCATCCCACCCGCTGAGGAAACTTTCATCTTTCAGCCACGTCTTCTGCCCATACTGAATTTCAAAATGGGCCGATTTGATGAGGCCGTGGTCGAGCAAAACAAGATGATTGCTGATTTTGACGGGTTTGTCGCCTATCAGATCAAAATAATGAGCGAGGCCACCGAAGACGAATCCAGCGAGGCAAGCACTGACCCGGAAATGACGCCGGAAAACATGGCCAGTGGCCTGCTGACAATGATGCTCGGTGAATCGCCTGAAGACTATCGGGCAAATCTGGTCAGACTTCGCGATTATTATGCCAGGGCGGCCGCTGAATCATGATGATTCAACCGCTGATCAGCCGAATCGGTTCACCCGTGGCCAAGGCGAATGGTCTGGCCTGGCTGTCACGTAACTCGGTTCCCGGATCTAGTCCCATCAGTCGAAAGATCGTCGCCGTTACATCCTGCGGTGTCACGGGTTGATCCGCAGGATAGGCCGCGAAACGATCCGATGACCCCACCCAGGCACCTGCCGGCACACCACCGCCTGCCATCAACACTGTGTAACAGGGTGGCCAGTGGTCACGCCCACCCGCATCAGCCCCGGCTCCCGAAGTAATCTGCCCAACTCGCGGAGTCCGGCCAAATTCGCCCATCGCCACCACCAGGGTTTCGTCCAATAGTCTTCGCTGGTGAAGATCCTCAATCAGGGCCGAAAAACCACGATCAAACATCGGCAGAATCGACTGCTTCAATAGTGGAAAATGCTGCCTGTGCGTATCCCATGCCTGGTCAAACCGGGCCCCGGTGCATACCGTCACCACCCGCACACCCGCCTCTACCAGCCGCCTGGCCATCAGCAGGCATTGACCCAGATGAGGCAGGCCTCCAAATTTCCGGGCCTCTTTGTCTCTTGGATTTTTCAGATCCAGACCATATCGCTCCCGAACAGAATTCGGCTCCTGTGAAATGTCAAATGCTTTTCGGGCCGATTGGCTTGAAATCATCGCAAATGCTGATCGCTGCTGCTCATCCAGCACGTCCATCACCGGCGATACGGCGTCAAGTGCTCGGTCCAGCTCATCCAGCAGGCCAAGGCGGCCAGTGATTCGACCACCGTCAAGCCCTTCAGGCAGTGTCAGCCCAGGCACCTGATAACCTGTCAGGCTTGGGTCGCCTGCCAGAAATGGCTCAAATCTCGACCCCAGAAACCCGGCAAATTCACCCGGCAAAAACGACCCGTTATTACTCATCCAGTCTGGTAATTGCACAAAATCCGGCTGCTTCAGTCCCGTCGGCCGCAGGAGTGCCAACACCGAACCAATCGCCGGGAAATCCGTTGGCCCGGGCCGCGTCACCAGCCGCCCGTTCTCAACCGGATGCCTTCCCGTTAAAGTCTGATAAGCACCAGCATTATGATCATTTATAGAATGATGAACTGATCGTATGTAACAAAAGTGATGAGCCACCCTGGCCAGCATCGGCAGATGTTCGCAAAAAAGCTGTCCCGGCAGGCTCGTGGCAATTGGCCGGAACTCTCCACGAATATGCTCGGGAGCATCGGGCTTCATGTCCCACGTATCCTGATGCGCTGGCCCACCTTCCAGAAACATGAGAATCAGGTTTTTTGCCCTGGCCCTCGGCTGAGCCTTGTCGGCTGCCTTCAGCAATTGTGGCAAATCCAGGCCCACCAGCCCGGCTGCACCTACCCGCAAAATCTCTCGACGAACCAGCCCAACACCATCTTCAGGCTGCCGGTGAAAATACTGTAAATGTCTACGATTTAATGACATGAGACTGTTCGCAGGCAATCGCTGCGCTGGGTTGTCAGGCGTTCTGGTTTAGAGAAACCTGGCAGGTCATAGGGCTCATTTGTTCTGGGTCGAGAATGACTTTCATTTATCATAACCTCTAGCCGAGGCAAGACAAACATGAAAAATGCAGAGTTTTTTCACATTATTCACAGTTTGACTTTCATCGCACCACTCGCCAAACTGAAGCCTCACCTTGATGAACCACCTGATAACCCCTGCTTTTTGAGTCAACCATCACCCCATGCTTGCCCACAACGTCTATTTCACGCTGAAGGATCGATCCCAGGAAAAAATTGATCGCCTGGTCGCTGCCTGTAACACTTATCTCACCGGCCATCCCGGCACCCGCTTCTTCTTTGCCGGTACCCTTGAAAAAGACCTTCGTCGGCCCGTCAATGACCTCGACTTCGACGTTGCCCTGGTCATCGTCTTCGAAGACCGCGCCTCTCACGATGTCTATCAAAACGAACCTCGCCATAACGAATTCATCGCCCTGGAAAAAGATAACTGGGATAAGGTCCGCGTGTTTGACGCGATTTGCTGATCTGACAGAACTTAATCATCTGTGTTCAAAAGATTTGGAGGCAGGGATGCCTCCTTTTTTTACGACTCAAATTCTCGTAAGTGTAAGAAACATATAAATCTGAGCGTGTAACAAAAGCCTGCCGGACGAAACCCGTGCAATCAATCGTTGACAAATTAACATCAAACGACTAAATTTGTAGTCAATCGATTATCAATAAATCAAAGAGCGAGGAGCTGGGCCTGTGGCGCCTGCACGCAACGAATCGGAAGAAAATGGCCTGACACCGGCCGAATGGAAGGTTATGAAAGTGGTCTGGCGGAATCGCTATCATGGCTGTGCCGCTCGCGATGTTTACACCGAGACCGCCAAGACTGAAGGCTGGGCACCCACCACAACCAAGTCCATTTTGCGAAGGCTGGTCGATAAAGGCCACCTCACGGCCCGACCCGTGGGTAACAGTCACCTTTACGAGCCTGCCGGCTCCGCGTTGAAATCGCTGCTGGCCGCAGCTGACAGCCTTCTGGCCAATATGCTTGAGGGCACCACGGGCCTGGTCATCACGCACATGCTTGAGAAAAGCCGCCTCACCGACGACGAACTGGCCAGGCTTCGCCAGCTTATCGACGATCGTACTGGCAAAACCAACGTCACCGATAAAAACCGGCCCTGACTTTTTCATTTCAAATTGCAATTCCCGGCTTGAAGGAGTCTTGGTCATGCCTTTTGATTTTCTGGCGGATGCCATCAACACTGCCGCTTCAACCTGGGCTCTGGCCATGCGGGCCGCCCTGGTTCAAGGGACATTGGCACTGATTATCATTACCCTTTTTCGTGCCCTTTTACGACGCCATACGAGTCACGCCTTCGCTCACGGCCTTTTTCTGCTGGTGCCCGTTAAAACACTTGCCGCAGCCATTTTTGTCGCTTGGCCGGTGGTGATTGCATTTTCAATACCCGTTCCCGCTTTCATCTATAAATACACGGGCCAACGCACGGAAATTCATGATTCAACGCTCAATAACGCACCGATCATATCAGCCAATTCCGCCAATCCATCGCCTGAAATACCATATCAATTCAACGATAAACTCATTCCAGAGCCGGATAAATCAGTCCCACTCGCTGATAAATTTCAATCGTCTCAAATACCTGATCCGGTTCAAAGATTGAGTTTTCAGCGCATTTCAAAAACGTCTTTTTTGATGATTGCCTGGCTTGCCACGGTTCTCATATTGGCAATGCTTCTTTTCATCAATCACTTGCGCATGATACGAAGGCTGATCCGGCTCAAATATGAACCTGATCCAGAATTGTTAAACATGGTTCGACAAATAACCGCCGAATTTCGTTTGCAACGTGTGCCCACCGTCTGGCCAACTACTGCAGTCAGTGCCCCAGCGGTAATTGGCCTGTTGCAGCCCAAATTGCTGCTCCCTGTCGGCTTTTTTACCGACTTGCCGTCAAATGAAATTCGTTGGGCCATCCTACACGAATTGGCCCATTTGAAACGCCACGACCTTTGGTGGCTGGCTTTTGAACGGGCCATTGGCCTTGCCCTGTTTTTCCATCCGGCATTATGGCTTGCCCGGTGTTCCACCCGCCATTTCCGCGAACTGGCCTGCGACGACCTCGCACAATTGCAATCGGGCCTCTCGCCCCGCGACTGCGCTCAGGTCTTTCTGAACATCATCGCCTGGTCTGGCCGCAACCCTTCCAGCCAAACCTTTTACTCCCGGCCACTTGGCCTCATGGATCGATACCCCATCATTCAGCAAAGGATCATGAATATGACAGAATCTGACAAAAAACTCATTTCGTCGTGTCTTTCCCGAAAAGCCGTCATCACGATTGCGTTTCTTGCAGTTGTCGCCGCACTCCCTTTTTCGCCGAAAATCGTAGCCATGCCGCAAGCCCCGGAAGTTCAACAAAAACTGGAAAAGAAAAAACAAACAACGGTTGGTTTACAAAAATCGGCTCAAAGTAAAACTGTAAGCTCAAAAGTACCCAAACACGAGCCTTATAATCCGGTAGATGACCTGGAATTGCAAAAGCAGGTTGATCGAATCATTCTGGATTTCCACAAATCCAACAAGTTAAATGGTCTGGCAATGATTAAAAATGAAATAGATACCTGTCGAAAGATGATCGATCTTGGCCTGAAAAATCCAAAATCGAGAGCGGCTCAGGTGGCTTGGAGCTGGGTTTTGGAGAAACCTCATTTGGGCCTAGGTGCCGATTATGGTGCGGAATTCATGAGGGCCGCAACACTTCTGCTGGCTTATCATGGCGATAGCCCTTATGTCGCAAGCCAATCACTCTGGATGGATAATATTCCTAGCCCGGAGCATGATCAGTTTATTTATGGCTTGAACACAGCGGCCAGATCGCCGGAAACACTTGGCCATGCCAAGTTAGGGCTTGCCAACTATCTTCATACAAAATCGATAATGGTTAAAAACCGGAAAAAAAACACGGGTCGCGGTTTCATAGGCTTCATTACAAAAGATGAAAAAGGCGATCCAGTTACGATTAAACAACCTGAATCCGACATGGCTTATGCATATGCAATGCAATTGCAACTTATTGATACTGATTCGCTGGATAAGCAATCGCTCCAATTGTATGAGGAAGTCATTCGAGACTTTGCGGATATTCCGCTGAAGTCCAGCAAAACAAGAGACTTGGAAGCTGCATTGAAGCTGGCTACTCCTGAAATGAACGGTCGTAAATTCGGTACAATTGAAATTGCCAGTATCAAAAAGCACCTTGAAACAAACAGCAAGAAAACGCTGGGCAATGTTGCCCGTGCCAAGCTTGATGAAATTCAAAATTTAGTGGCTGGAAAACCAGCCCCAGAAATTGAAGCCGAAGGTGTAAAAGGCAAAAAATTCAAGCTGAGTGATTACCGAGGCAAAGCCGTGCTGCTTGTCTTCTGGGGCACATGGTGTGGCCCATGCATGGCAGAGGTGCCGCACGAACGAAAAATTGCCGAGAAATATAAGGACAAGCCTTTTACTATTATCGGTGTGAATTGCGATGAGGATCGGCGGAAAGCGGCTGAAGTGATGGAAACGGAAAAGATGAACTGGCCGAATTTCTACGATGGTACGCCAGGCGATGGACCAATCAGCCAGAAATATCATATCAGGGCATATCCGACGACATTTCTGATTGACGCCAATGGAATAATGAGATACCGAGATTTGCGAGGTGAAAGTTTGGATAAAGCCATCGGCGAGATACTGAAAAAATCGGATGAGCTCAAGAATCCTGCAAAAACCGATTAAAAGTCACCGCCATCAGGTTAATTTCAATTCCATCTTGCTTTTCCATCTGCGACTTCATTTTCTATAATGAAGCAGTTGGAATTCGCTTGGAATTGGCTTAGAATTTCTTGGACGAAGGCTTGGCAAATATGCTCCGACGACATTTTCTCAAATTCAGTGTAATCTCGGTATTTCAATATCAAGCGTGGGCAAATGAGCTACGATTGCCAGCAATCGTAGTCTCTGAAAACCGACAACATTTCGTCGAAAAGCAATTGAAAAACCCATTCACCCCCTGGGGCGTGAATTATGACCACGATGAAAAAGGCCGACTGATCGAAGATTACTGGCACGACGAGTGGCCGAAAGTCGTCGAGGATTTTCAGGAAATCAAGGCTCTTGGGGCCAATGTGGTGAGGGTGCATCCGCAATTCGGCAAGTTCATGGATACCGCTGAGAAGCCGAACGAAAAAAATCTCGATCAGCTTTCAAAACTCGTCGAACTGGCCGAAAAAACCGGGCTCTATCTCAATATCACCGGCCTGGGCTGCTATCACAAAAAAGATGTGCCACCCTGGTATGATGCCCTTGAAGAAAAACCCCGCTGGGCTGCCCAGGCCGCTTTCTGGCGGGCTGTTGCCGGCCGGTGCAAGCATTCACCAGCCATTTTTTGCTATGACCTGATGAACGAGCCTGTGGTTCCCGGCGGCAAACGCAAGCCGGCCGACTGGCTTGGCCCCGCCTTTGGTGACAAGCATTTCGTGCAGATGATTACGCTGGATCAAGCCGGTCGGCCGCGATTTGAAATTGCTCGCGAGTGGCTTGCATTTCTCACCATGGAGCTTCGAAAGGTAGACGCCGGCCACCTTGTCACTGTCGGCATGGTTGACTGGAGCCTCGACCGCAAGGGCCTGACATCCGGGTTTATTCCCGAAAAAGTCGCCGATCCGCTCGATTTCATTTCCGTGCATATTTACCCGGAACGAAATAAAATCGACGAGGCTTTGGAAACTCTCAAAGGCTTTCAAATCGGCAAGCCGGTGGTGATTGAAGAGACCTTTGCCCTGAAATGCGACACACGAGACTGGCGAGATTTTGTCAATCGCTCGGCCAATCATGCCGCCGGCTGGATGGGTTTTTACTGGGGCAAAACGCCCGATGAACTGAAAAAAGCCAATACAATTGCCGACGCCATTTTGCTTAACTGGCTTGATGAATTTAAAAAAGGGCCGCCGAAGTGATCAAAAATACAATTCGGCGGCGATCAGCAATTTCAATCTGACAATATTCAGGCTTTGCCCATTTGATTTATCATGGAATTGAACATTTTACGGGTATTGGATTTGATCATCATGATAATCAGGGGCGAGATCAGCTTCAGGAAAAGGCTGAAGCGGTCGGCCACGAGCTGGGAATGATAGTCAAGCCGGGTGTGGTTGCCATCGGGCGTCAGGCGATAATCAACCTTGATTTTTCCGCCGGGGGCCAGGTTTTCTGCTTCAATTTCCAGCGAAAACCGGTTTGGCCTGTCCACCAGCGGCATATTGGCAAAATAATCCTTCTGTTTTTTGCCTTCCTGCATCACCATATGCCAGCGAGAGCCGGGAGAATATTCTGTCGATCCATCTTCACGCTTTAATGAAATCAGCCCGGTCATCCATTTCTTCTGATACTCTTCTTCGGTCAGCCATTTCCAGGCGGTTTCAATCGTTCCGGGCAGTTCAAATGTAAATGTAACCGGTTTCATTTCGGGCATGCTTGTTCCTTTGTTGATTAATTCGTCGGTCAGACATAAAAACCCGATGCCTTGCGGCATCGGGCGTGATTTCAACCGGTCAACATGCAATTCCGGCGATTATTCCGCCTTGGCTTTTGCCTTGGCCTTGGCGGCTGGCCTGCCACCTGGCTTGGGGTCAAGGTTCTGGGCCAGGTCGTCGGCTGATACCTTGCTTTTCACGCCATCGGCGGGCACATCGGCCCTGGCTGTCCACAAAATGGCGTTAAGAACCAGCTTTCGCTGGTCGTCGTTGCCCCAGCCCTTATGGAAATGGCCGCCGGTGAAGCCGAAGCCACGGCCGCCGTCGGCACGTTCCACGGCCCAGGCCACATGCTGTGGTTCGCCATTGGCAATAGCCTTTCGCACATGGGGGTTGCCGCTGTGCGGGCCATCCGGGCGGGTCAGGGTTGAGGTGGGTGGCAGGTCGGTCAGGATGGTCGTCACGCCCTGAAGTCCATCGCGAAACCGCATGTGGTAATACCATTCGTCGTTGGTTGAAAATGGCTTCACGCCACTGGTTACCGGGTGGTTGGGCAGCGACTTGAAATTGGCGGTCCAGTGCGGGTTTACCGACCAGTTTGGCTCAAAATAGCCGCCCAGCATTTCTTTGAACTCAGTCCCACGGTCAGTCGGCACTTCCACGGCATAGTGCACGCAAACCAGCCCTGCGCCTCGCATGGTCTGGGCCTGAAGCTGTTTCAGGTGATCGCCTTGAAGAGCAGGGTGGCCGGCGCCGCCATCGGCATAAATCAGGATGGTGTCTGCCTTTTCCAGTTCTGCCTGGCTTGGCCATTCGCCCGAGAGGTGGGTGATCACCTTCATGTCCGGCACGTTTTCCTTGAGACATTTGGCCAGAAGCAGCACACCGGCATTGTGTTCATGATCGCCCGGGCCGTGGCTGGGCCGACCGGCTAAGAGCAGGGCGGTTTTCGGCTCAGCGGCAAACGAGGCCGTGACCAGGGCCAGGAAAAAGCTGGAGTAAATGAAGAGCAGGGCAGTGCGTCGCATGGTTATTTCTGATGACTCCCGGGGTTGTCTGGTAGAATTGTCTCTGATTACAGTATCAAAATTATCCGAGATTTCGGATGCTTTGCCAACACTTTCAATCAAGTTGTTGTATCGGGTTTCCAGTGCCGGCTATATTCGGGAAGGTCTGAATTTTGTCATGAGTAACTCCGACCCGCTTTTGAATTGGCTGATGAGCGAAACGACCGTTGAAAGCGAGTCAAAAAGCCCTGATAACCAGACGCTGCGTGAAATTCTGGCCCGAACAATGGCCGATGCCCGCCTGACGAAATCTGAGCGGGAATCGCTTCGCGAGTGTATCTGGGAACAGCCCAAAGGGCCCGATGTAAGCCGGCTTTCGTTGCTTCGCCGGGCAGCCTTCGACATGGTGGCCGCCGAGATGCCCGACCCCCGCCGGGCTGATCTGCTGGAATGGCTGCATGATATTGTCTCGTTGCTGATGCCGCGTAGTGCATCTGGCACGCGTTCGGGCATGCGTGAACCACAGGTTTATTTCAGCCCTCAGGATCGTTGTTCTGAACGCATCTGCGGCCTGATTCGGCAGGCTCGCCAAAGTATGGATCTTTGCGTTTTCACGATTACTGATGATCGCCTGACCACTGCCTTGCTTGATGCTGCATCAGCCGGCGTGAAAATTCGCCTGATTACCGACGATCTGAAATCAGAGGATCTTGGCTCTGACATCAAGCGCATTGCCGACGCCGGAATACCTGTGAAAATCGACCGCTCTGAATTTCATATGCATCATAAATTTGCAATTTTTGATGAGTCATCCGTATTAACGGGCAGCTATAACTGGACACGCAATGCCGACCATGAGAATCTGGAAAATCTGGTAATCACGCACGACCCTCGCATTATTCGGCCATTTACAGAAGAGTTCCAGAGACTCTGGCAGAATCTTGGCAACCTGTGACATTTTGCATGGCTCTCTTCGTCTTCTGGCACAGGCCATGCTAAACTTGACCCAGCAGCATGAACTGGTCGGTTGATGAAAACCCGAACACAGGGGCGAGCAGACGATGCAGAGACAAGACCTTCATCACGACCGCCTGGACACACACCAGAAGGCACTGCGGATCAATCTCGATAACACCAAATACGGCACCTTTGCTGAAATTGGGGCAGGGCAGGAAGTCGCCCGCTGGTTCTTTCGAGTCGGGGCTGCTGCTGGCACAATCGCCAAGAGTATCTCGGCCTACGACATGACCGTTTCCGATGCGATTTACGGCCACACGGGCCGATATGTCAGCCGCCAGCGTCTTGAACGCATGCTGGAATATGAATTCCGCCTGATGGGCGAGCGACTGGCTGAAAAACGTGGTGCTGATACACGCTTCTTTGCCTTTTCTGACACCGTTGTTGCCAAAAGTTTCACCCGTAACGAGAATTTTCACGGCTGGATGGGGATCCGCTTCCAGCATGCCCCTGGTGCCGAGCCCTCGCAGATCATTCTGCACCTGACACTGTTGGACAAAGAGAATCTGCCTCAACAGGAAGTCATTGGAATTGTTGGGGTAAATCTAATTTACGGGGCATTATACGAATTTGATAATCCGGTAAAGCTCATGAAGAGCATCATCGACGAAATCAATGAAAACCGGGTGGAAGTCGACCTGATCGAATTCAGCGGCCCGGCTTTCCAGAAAATTGACAATCGCCTGATGAGCCTTGAGCTTGTGCACCACGGGCTCTCGCCTGCGGCCATGTTCACCGCCGAAGGCAAGGTTGTCCTTCCGGCTGAGGCCTTTCATAAACGCCCTGCGATGGTCACGCGTGGCAGCTTTCGACCAATTACGAATGTCACCGTTGACATGATGACATGCGCCCTGGCCCAGTTCGTGCAGGAACCGGTCAACAAGGACAAGGACATTCTCGTCGTTA
This sequence comes from Planctomycetaceae bacterium, assembly GCA_040374745.1. Taxonomy (GTDB): domain Bacteria; phylum Planctomycetota; class Planctomycetia; order Isosphaerales; family Isosphaeraceae; genus QWQI01. The sequence goes on from JBEITT010000002.1 coordinate 126,676, forward strand.
CCGAGATGACGCTGAATAATCTGGTGGAAGGCGACGCCATCAATACCCAGGATTTTCTTGACAGGGTCGATATTCTGGGCACCCTGAACCGGCCGGTGCTTATTACCAGCTTTGGCGAATTTTATCGGCTGGCGAATTATCTCCAGCGATACACTTCAGAAATGGTCGGGCTGGTCATGGGCGTGCCCACTCTGCGACATATCTTCGAGGAAAAATATTATTCGAATCTGGCCGGCGGGATTCTTGAATCATTCGGGCGTCTGTTCAAAAACGACCTGAAGCTCTATGTCTATCCAGTGCTTGAACAGAACACCGGTGCTGTGATCACGGCCGGGAATCTTCTGGTTTCGCCCAGGCTTCAGCACCTTTATAATTATCTGATTGAAAATCAGCATATCCAGAGCATTCGCGATTACAAGCCCGATAATCTGCGGATATTTTCACGCGATGTCTTTCGGCGGATGCACGAGGGTGACCCGACCTGGGTTGACGACGTTCCGCCCGGTGTAGGGCTGCTGATCTGCCAGCGAAAGCTCCTGGGCTACGATTCCGGCAGGTTCAGGGATGAAGAAAAGCCCATCAGGGCAAGAAAACGTTCGAAGTCTTAAACCATCCTTCCGGTTCACTTTTCCACCAGCAGGAGTCTCTCCCCATGCATGATTCCATCAATCGTCGATTATTCCACACCAGTCTCATGGCCGCACTGGCTATGGCTCGCCAGCCTTTGGCAATAGCTGGAACCAGTGCTGCACCGAGAAGAATTCTGGCCGCCGACAAGGGCACTGTGGCGATGGTTGATGAAACCGGCAAAGTTTACTGGCAATATCAGAACAGGGCCGAAGCCCACGACCTGCACCTGCTTCCCGGCGGCAATATCCTGTTGCCCGTGAGTCGCACAAAAATTGTTGAAGTTACTCCGGAGAAAGAGATTGCATGGAGCTATGATGCCCAGCCACGTGCCGGATACAACGGTCGGGTGGAAGTGCATGCTTTTCAGCCCCTGCCTGACGGTCGTGTGATGGTGGCCGAGTCGGGCAACAAACGCATTGTTGAAGTGGACCGCGACGGCAAAATTGCATTTGAAATGGAACTGACTGTTGAGAATCCGCACCCGCATCGCGATACGCGAATGGTGCGAAGGCTTGACCATGGCGGCTATCTCGTTTGCCATGAGGCCGACGGTAAAATTCGCGAATATGATCGCTCAGGCAAGGTCATCTGGAGTTATCAGCTTGATCTGGGCGGCAGACCGCGTTCCAATGGCCATGGCCCGGAAGGGCACGGCGTTGAGGTCTATGGCGCCATTCGCCTGAAAAATAGCCATACACTCATTGGCGGCGGCAATAATAACCGGGTGCTTGAGGTGGATCAGGCCGGGAAAGTTGTCTGGTCGATTGATCAAAAGGAACTGCCGGGCATTACACTCGCCTGGGTAACAACTGTCACGGCATTGCCGGGCGGTAACATCATCGTGGGCAACTGCCACGCCGGCCCCGGGCAGCCACAGCTATTTGAAGTGACTCGAGAGAAAAAAGTCGTCTGGCAATTTGAGAATTTCCAGACCTTCGGCAATGGTCTGGCAGCCTCGCATGTGACGGACCTGCCGGAAGGCACGATTCGCTGAGTCCTAAAGCATAAACGCCATCCATGAATTACCATGAATGGCGTTCCGCTTTCTTGCCCAGACCTGAATCAATAGGAATCCGAAGAAACGACTTCCCCACCATTACGCGAGCCCAAGGCCCACCAGGTGCTCTGGTTGATGGTGTCTTTGATGAACCGAACCGAGCCGTCGGTCATGCACACATTCACACCGCCTGGATGAAGGCTGGAGGCATTTGATGTGCCCCAGAAATCCTGACCCCATTCGGCAATGAAGTTTGCTCCACAGTTGCGGCTGTTGGGTGTGCCTGTATGATGATAAACACCATAATTGGCATAGGCAGGATAGGCCCTGAACCAGCCGGATGTTTCACTGACTGATCCCGTGGCTACTGTTGTTGCCGGCAGCGAATTGCAACGCGAGAGAACACTGTTGATAGTCTGAACGGTCTGTGAACCGGTGCCTCTTCCGACATCAGTCACCCGAAACCAGACGCGCCGAATATTATTCGGATTGCTGTCGCCTGATCTTACAGCACCCACATTGCTGTGAGCGGTCAGTTTTTCGCTGAATAGCGTCGTATTGCTGGTTCCGTCAGTCAGGTCTCGAAGGCCGACTGTTGCTGCAGTCCGGCCGGGGCTGGGTGCACCTTCGGGCCATGAAACCCCACTGGGGACCCATGATCCATTGTAGCCGTTGATCGGAAAGGCACCGCCTGAGCTGCCCACATAACTCGAAAGAGAAACGCGAACCATGTGCGGGTCAGAAGGGCACAGCATCGATGCAATCTGCACATTGAACACGGTGGTATTTTTGTTGTAATAAGCAGCACCGCTGGCATTGGGATGCACCATGCCTGAATTATAGGCGTTAAATGCAGCACCCTGCTCAACATATTGCAGAATGGAAAGATGCCCGGCCGGCCCCCAGCCCCAGCTGTCATAAGGCGAAGGGAAAAGCACCGAAGGTGGCAGGCAGGCATTTGAGCTTTCGTAATTGTGCACGGCCAGACCAATCTGCTTGAGATTGTTCGTGCACTGGGCGCGGCGGGCCGCTTCGCGAGCCGATTGCACCGCAGGCAGCAACAGCGAAATCAGAACGGCAATGATGGCAATAACCACCAGCAGTTCGATCAGTGTAAAACCGGATCTTTTTCTGTGAAGTTGCACGGTCGTTAACCTCCAGAGCTGAGTCGCTTATGAAAATCGAAGAATTGCTGGAATGCCATCAGGCATATGCCAGTTGGTAAATTTTACAACAATCAGACCTGTAAATGGTTTGATTTTGCATCACAGTGCCTGGATTTGCGGAATCAGGCCAGAAACAGCCACGCAATAGCGAAAAGTCAGGACTTTTTCGCTTCAGGTTTGGATGTTTCAGCCGGTTTTGCCGCTGCTTTCTTGGCGTCAGGAGAATTGGGCCCGCCCGCCGGATAGTTCAGATGCTCACCTTTCTGGTCGTGAAGCTCTGTTGGCTGATGGTTTGCACCACCGCCGCAGCCCGACACCAGAAAAACAAGCCCGCTGGTTATAACAGTTAAAAGAAGTCTCATCAGGAAAATCCCTGTTTTGCTTTTCAGCACGTTTCCTCCATGAATTCGTTAAGCCCCAGCTCCGCTGGTCGCTCCGGTCATGATCAATCTATCTGGGCGTGTGAAAAGTAAATTTATTATTGATATGTCTTGAATACCTGTCAAACATTATTTGGCAATCTCTTGGCTGACAGCTTACTCATGCTTGCTATCATCTTCCAATTCAAAGAAAATGCGTCAGTGGCTTTTTCGCAAGGCACACCCTGAACCTGATCCTCAGCAGGTTTCCGTTGTCATTTTCTCCTTCAGACAGGACTTAATCAACCGCCATGAATCGTCGCGATGCAATCTTTCAATTGTCAGGTAGTACTTTATTTCTGACAAACTTCATTTCAGGTGCCTTTGCTCAGGAATCAAAAAAAAAGGCTGCCACCAAGCCGGCTACTCAGGGCCTGCCTGCAAATGTTGAGTGGCACAATGTCGAAGAATTCGGGCTTGAAGGGCGCGAATGGGCTGACCTTCCCCGGCTTCGCTATTACGACCGCTTCCCGGCCGAGGTCGAAAAAAAGGTACCTGCAGCCGTGTGGGGCTTAAGTCGCGATTCCGCCGGCATGATGGCCAGATTTGCTTCTGACAGCCCTTCCATCGCCGTGCGATATTCCCTTCGCAGCGAACGCCTGGCCATGCCCCACATGCCTGCCACTGGCGTGAGCGGAGCCGATCTTTATTCACTTGACCCCACCGACAACCGTTGGAAATGGGTTTATTGTGCCCAGCCGGCCACCAAAAATGTGGAAACCATGCTTGTCGCCGGTATTGAGAAGAAAAACCGCGAATTTCAGCTCTACCTGCCGCTCTATAACGGTGTTGAAAAGCTGGAAATTGGAACTTTGAAAGGCTCGGGCTTTACCGGCCACAAGCCCCGGCCCAAACCAATTGTCTTTTATGGTACATCGATCACTCACGGAGCATCAGCCAGCCGGCCCGGCATGGTGCATCCGGCAATTCTTGGTCGAAGGCTCGATCGACCTGTCCTGAACCTGGGCTTTTCGGGCAATGGCCGCATGGATGTGGGCGTGGGTGAAATGCTTGGCCGGCTTGATGCTGCCGCTTATGTTATTGACTGCCTGCCCAATATGGGCGCCGCTCTGGTGACTGAACGCACAGCCCCGCTGGTCAGGCAATTGCGAGCGGCAAGGCCCGATACGCCGATTATCCTGGTGGAAGACCGCCGCAATACCAATTCCTGGATCATCAAAACCCGCGACGACTACCACACCGCCAATCACAAGGCCCTCAAACAGGCCTTTGACGAACTGACCGCTGCTGGCGTCAAGCATCTTTATTATGTCGGCGGCGATGCTCTTCTGGGCGACGACACCGAAGGCACGGTTGATGCCTCGCACCCTACCGACCTTGGCTTCTTCCGCCAGGCCGGCGTGATGGAACCGGTCATTCGCAAAGCTCTTGGTCTTTGATACCCGGCCATTCCATTTATCATCTCATGCACCCGGCACCCCGGCTTCAGCGTCATGCCAGAGCCGGGGTTATTATTCATTCGCTTTTATTTCACATGGGCTGATCTGGGAATATCGACATTTATCTCGCCGAATTCGCCTATAATGGGGTGATATGAAATCTGTGCCTGAAGTGCACGAAAGCTGCAGCCCTGATGATCCAGTTCACACGAGAGAAATATGACCGAAGACGAATCGCCGCCACCAACTGGCAAGGATGTGGTGGAAAAGGCCACTCCCGACCAGGTGCGACAAACACTTGGCCACTTGCGCAGTCTTTTTGAAAAGCACGGCATTTCGCCTCGAAGGCAACTGGGTCAGAATTTTCTGATCGATCTGAACCTGCACGACGTCATTCTGCGTGAAGCGGGAATCACCAAACGCGACGTCATTCTGGAAGTCGGCACCGGCACCGGAGCACTCACAGAACGCATGGCCGACATGGCCGGCGCGGTTGTGGCTGTCGAGATTGACCCCGCCATGGGCCGGCTCACGGCCGAAGTGACCAAAAACAAGACGAATGTCACGCTTTTGCGGCAGGATGTTCTGAAAAACAAGAACCGGATCGCACCTGAAGTGCTTGATACCCTCAGGACAACACTTGCCGGCATACCTTCCGCCCGTCTCAAGCTAGTCGCAAACCTTCCTTATGCCATCGCTACGCCACTGGTGACTAACCTGCTGCTTGACGATGAACTTTGCCCCGCACTTTTTGTGGCCATGGTCCAGTGGGAAATGGCCGAACGGCTTGTCTCCCAGCCATTAAGTTCTGAATACAGCTCGCTTTCGGTGTTAGTCACAGCCTTATCTGATGTGGAAATTCTGCGTCGTCTGCCGCCTGCTGTCTTCTGGCCCAGGCCCAAGGTTGAAAGTGCCATTGTGCGCATTGTGCCAAATATCGACAAACGCAAAGCCATTGCCGACCTGCCCTGGTTTGCACATGTGGTACGACAGATTTTTCTGCATCGCCGCAAGAATCTCAGGGTTGTCCTTCACAGCATGTTCCATCACGATAAAAGCTGGACAAAGCCGGTGGTCGATGAACTGCTCGCTTCGCTCGACCTACCCGCAGAGGTACGGGCTGAAGCACTGGAAGTCCAGGAATTTGAAGATCTTGCCAATGCCCTGCGCGAGAAGTTGAGGGGCCTGGGCATTGAGGCTGTCACACCCGACCGCATGAAGAAAGGCAAAGCAGCCCGGCCCCAGCTTGAAGATTGCGATCCTGATGACTGATGAATTCGGCAACTGTTCCTGATTGGCACCAACCGACCACGAAAAACTTGACTTTTAGCCAATTAAAAGTCATGATTATCTTGCTAAGGCCACTGTAGCTCAGCCGGTAGAGCACCGCTTTCGTAAAGCGGGGGTCGTGAGTTCGAGTCTCACCAGCGGCTTTTTTTCTTTCAGCCTTCATTACTCCGAACGATCAGTTCCAGAGACCCTTGTCTTTCATTATCTTTATTGAGCATACTCATATCATTGCCTGATAACCCATTTCACTGACCAGAAGATGGCCTGCCGGAAATACTGTCACCCAATCATGAAAAAATCAATCAGCAGATGTCCTGCCTTGTTTTCCAGCCTCCTTTTCCTGCTGGTGTCGCTGGCATCAGCCAGTCTGGCACAAAATCAGGCAAAACCAGCCGCCGACAACCGCTGGGCCAAAGACTTTGACACCATCACCAGCGGTCTTTCCAATGTGGTCGCCCCCGGCTCGCCGGGTGCCGTGGCGGCCATTAATCACAATGCCTTTGTGCTTGTGGCGGGCAAGGAATCAGGCACGCTCATTCCGGTAATTGCCGCCGGCGAAAGGCCGGGGAAAAATCAGGGCAGAGTCGTTGTGCTGGGCCATGATGGCTATCTCTTTCGCCAGGCCCTTGAGCAGGCTGACACCGGCAAATTGGTCGAGCGTCTGGCACGCTGGTCTGCAAGGGTAGCTGGCAGCCAAAAGCCCGGCACATTGGGCCTGGTCGGCCGGTTTGATGTCGAGCCCGTTTTTGCTGCAGCAGGCTGGCAGGTGAAGAAAATCAATGGCGACTGGACACACTCGCTGGCCGGTGTGCAGACGCTTCTGATCACAGCCGGCGATGTGACGTCGCCCGAACAGGCCGAGGCACTACGGAAATATCTCGATCAGGGCGGTGGCCTCATTTTCGGCATCACCGGCTGGGGTTGGGAACAGGTGACCGGCCAATCACTGGTCAATAATCTGGTGATAGGGCCGCTTCTGGCCGAAGCAGGGCTGGCGGCGACCAACGCCTTTGCCTCGCCCACCGTCGCCGGCGGCTTCCAGGTTGTGCCTTTTGATGAATCGGAAAAAGCCCATGCCGGGCGGGCTCTTGGGCGATTGGGTGCGACAATCCGCGAAAAAGTAAGGCTTCAGGCCGACGAGGCCAAACAAATCGGCTCGGCTCTTTTAACAGCCGCCCGGGCGACCCGTGCTGATGAACCTTCGTTCCGGCGACCACTTGCGTCTCTTCTGGGTAACTGGCCCCGGCGCGAGATTTCCGCCGCGAGACCGGTCGGCCAGCAGGATATTCAGGATCGGCTGGCCATTCAGGTCGATTTTGAACTTGAGAAATCAAAGCCTGCCGGCGAAATCAGGGCCAACCCCAGCTCGCAGGTTTTTCCGGGTGCCGTTAATGCCGATGCCCCGCGAATCAGCAAAAAACTGGCAGTCAAAGCAGGTTCACGCGGGCGAATTTCCACCGCTCTTTATGCACCTCCCGGCGGACTGGTTGAGATCAAGCCCGTCAAAGGTTCATTTCCAGCCAATTTGCAGGTTCGTATCGGGGCACACAGCGATACCACATGGCATCTTGATCGCTGGGAACGGCACCCTGAAATCAGCCGAGTCTGGCCTGTTCCCGCTGGAACCGAAACCGTGAAAATCGCCAGCGGCTTCGGCGGGCTGGTCTATCTGGAATCAGGCCGACCGCTGGCTGAGCCCATCGAGATGCAAATCAATGGCGCGGTTGAACCTCTGCATTTTCAGCTGGGCGTCTCGTCGCTGGATGACTGGCAGAAGCTGCGGCAAAAGGCCGTTGCACCCTGGGCCGAGCTGGTTTCAAAGCACGCCGGGCTGGTTCTGCCTCTGGCCAGTGTCAAAAACCTTGATGATCCCCGGCCTCTGCTGGAAATGTGGGACCGCGTGGTTGAAATGCAGGATCAGTTGGGCCCCCTGAACCCCCCATACAAGCCCATTCAGTGGGTCGTGCCTGACCAGCAGATTTCGGCAGGCTATATGCATTCAGGCAACCCGATTATGACTTTTCTCGACGTTGTTCCCTGGTTCAGCCGGGCCGAAAGGCTTCTGGCCAGCGAGCCCGGCGGCGTGAGCTGGGGCATTCTGCACGAGATCGGGCACAATCGCCAGCGACCTGAATGGACACCCGATGGCCTGGGCGAAGTGACGAATAACCTTTTTGCCCTTTATGTTTACGACAAAATGCTGGGCCAGCCTTCCTCCGGGCATCCCGGCCTGTTGAAGGGTGAAAAACGTGCGGCGGCTCTGGCGGCCTATCGCAAAACGGGCCCTGATTTCAACCGGTTCAAAAGCGACCCGTTCCTGGCCCTGGCCTTCTTCATGGGCATTCAGGAACAACACGGCTGGCAGCCGTTTATCAACTATTTCGCTGACGTCGAAAAACTGCCGCGTGGCAGTCGCCCCCGAACCGAAGAAGCCCGCTGGGATGCCTGGCTCATCGGCCTGTCAAAGCATGCGAAAAAAGACCTTGGCCCTTATTTCACGCAGTGGGGCATTCCTGTGTCGAAAACCGCATTGGCCGAAGCCGCCCGGCTTGACCGGGCAGCCAACCCCTGATTAATGGTGGTTTCGAGGCCCGCCAGGCACTCAGCCTGACTTCTTGAGAAAACTTGGGATTCCAGGCTGCCCGCGGGCCGGTGTGGGCAGTTCGACAGGCGTGATCCGGTCAATCTTCCAGTCGCCGTTTTTCTCGCGCCGGAAGCCGAACGACCAGCTCGAAGTGGTGGGCGGAAAATTGATGGCCGAGCCGCCCAGCGGCGGATTCCAGGTGCCAGAACACAGCACCTTGAAGTCGGCCGACCCGCGCCCGGTGCGCTTGCCGGCATTGACTTCAATTGACCTGACGGAAAGCATGTCAAACTTGATCTGGTCCAAAGCCTCTCGCAGCAGTGTCCTGCCCAGCGGGTCGCTGAACTTCACGCCGGCAGGCAGGCCTGGCTGCTGATACACGGCATCAGGCGCCAGCAACAATCGCATTGCCGCAATATCATTACGTTTCACGGCTGCGGCCGATTCAGCCACCATGCCGGCCAGTTTTTCCCGATCGGTCGTCCAGCAGTAGTCAATCAATAGCAGTGCCGCCGACAGACCGATAAGAACCAGGGCCCGAATCAGGTGCCGGCCGTTTTGTGTGGCAGCCAGCATCACCAGAAACAACGAGCTTGCTGCCATAAGGGCAAAGACAACGGGCCAGGGATTTTCCGCCAGAGTGGTCTCGATAGCATTCATGGCCGAACCCTCCGGAGAATCAATGTTTTAATGTGCGGGCGATCGGGGGATCGATCTATTTAACGATAGGCCAGATGCATAAAAAAATCCAGCCCGGGGCAGGGCCCGGGCTGAATGCAGAGTCATCAATTCATCATGAAAGCCGCCAAGACTCAATCTTCTTCGTCAAAATCAAGATTCTGACCGAAGGAAGAAGGGCGTCTCAGGCCCATGCCGGGCCTCAGGCTTGAGGTGGTGAAGGGCGACTTGGGCGGGGGTGCAGGCCGCTCAATGGTCGCCAGAATGTGCTCGCCCGCCTGGTTCACAATGGCATTGGTCACCGCCGAGGGTGCATAGCCAATGCTTAACCGAACCATCGGTTTACGCACTTTTTCGCAGATTTCTGTTAGTTCTTCGCGGGCCCGTTCGGCAGCCTTGGGTGCCACCAGCACAAGAATCACATCAGGGTTGGCCAGAATCGGCTTCAGGTTGGCAGTGTCTTCCGGCGTGTGCAGGGTATACCACACAAGCTGTTTCACACCCAGCGTTGTTTCCAGGGCCCGGCGTGCCGGTTCGCGGGCCTCGCCGCTGATCAGCACAATGGTTCGGCCCTTCAGGCGTTCCTGAACCTGGGCCGTGATGTCCATTTCCGAATCATCAACCGGTTCAACCACTTTTGGTGCACGAGCCCCGGTGGCCAGCGATCGCATGCCGGTCGTTTCGGGTATGGGCCGGGGCGTGCTCTCGTCGATTGCTTCGTCTGATTCGGCGCTGCGTTTGCGGTCTTCCACCGCAGCTTCCACCTGGCTCCAGACCATGTTGATCGATTCCGGCACTTCCACATCCGACGGGCGATGTGTGGCAATGTGCAGAAGCGGGTTGATCAGGTCGGGGTGGCTGGTGGGCATGCCATATTGCAGCATTTCCGTCACAATTTCAAACACCGTTTCCCACTTGGGCTTGGCCAGGTCGGCCGGCAGGTGGGCAATCTGGCTGGTTTCATAGGCCAGTTTGCGGGTCAGCTTCTTGATTTCGGCATTGGCTCGACGGCTTTCGTCAAGCTGCTGTTCAATGCGGGTCACGGCCTCGTGAATCATAATCCAGTCGCCGGGGTCGGCCGGGTCATCCAGTCGCATATAGCGCGATAGATAAATCCGCTCAACCTGAGTGATACGCCGCAACCACTGATAGGCTTCCATCTGGTCCTGATCGTCGCGGTCATAGATCTGACGCACCACCATGCGCAGGGCCGACTGCGACTGGGCCATATAAGTAAGAGCCTGTTTAACAAGGTCAGGCTGCTTGTGGCGGTCGGGCATCACTTCCTTAACCAGGGCGACTGATTCGGCCAGTGTGTCGAAACAACCGGCCAGCGTTTCCATCTGGTGCTGGTCTGTTAACCGCGGGCCAAACGGGTCGTTCATCCACATGAAGCAGTTGGCCAGATTCTTCGCCCGGTGCACCAGGCTCTGGTCATTCGGCTGAATCTCACGACGGAAGTCAGCCCCGGCATGAATCCGCCTTTCGCGTGTCCATGCCCAGCGCACTCCCTCAGCCTTCAGCCGGGCACGTTCCGAAATAAGATTCAGGTCAATAGTGTCCGGTCCAAAGGCCCGACGTGCCTGCTCGGTGGTCATTGGCGCTTCGCCACCACCCCATGCCTGGCCGGCCGGTTCACCGGCAGGTCGGAAAAATTCACTTTCAAATTCATTATAGCGCGGCTCGGGAACAGCCTGCCGCAAGGGCGGTGCCATATAGCCCGTGGGTGCGCCATAAGGCTCTTTCACCCGGGGAACAAAGCCACCAGCGGCAGGTGGCATCGCCGGCCCTTCCGTAATTTTGATAAGAGACGATGCAAACTGACGGAGAGATGCCGCAAGGTCAGGATCCCGACGTACCTGTTGCGATAATCGCTGCCCTAACTGTCTGAAATTATCAACCAACTCTTCGAAATCACGATCAGTCATGAATTACTCCCAACGAATACCCAAACTGCGCATAACGATTGTGCAGAAAGGAGAATGGCAGACCAGTTCCAGCAAATTTCTTTACTGTATATCACTACACCCAAAATTAATATATTCTCTAAGGTGATACAGATACAAGTCAGTTTTGCAAAAAAGTTTTTAATTTTACCGTCATGATCGATTCAACGAAGAAAAACAAGTCATTTCATTTCCATCGTTCTGCCGTTTTTTTATTAATCGATCATTAGTTTTGTCAGTAATATCATTACAACATTACGAAAATATCATGGGCTTATCTGCACGCACCCATTCCGCCGACATCATATTTTCAATTAAAAATACGTCCGCGCATTGTCAGTTCGCCTTTCTGATCGCTGCTACTTCAGTTGCCACCATGACCGAATCGTCAGAAAGTAATTTACATTTATTCGAATATCATGAAAACTTTCTCAATTGTCGAATAGATAGCAGCCTGCCATTGACCGGCAAAAAGTTCAGCAAAATATCATGTTTTCGCATCAGCTGATTCATCGCAGAATGCAATTGCACAACTATGCCAGATTCGGAGATTCCACTTCCCTGATTCTGAAACTCCAATACAATAATCATCATAAGGAACGGATTGGCAGATTGCCCAGTGGCGGCCTGATTAGGAGCGTGCCCGGATGCTTCACCGAAAAATGCTCTCCCGTATTTTTGCCGGGTTTTTCACTCTCAGCCTGAGCCTTTCGCTCTTTTTCGGCTTGGGGTCGGCCTCAATCCAGGCCGGCCCGCAACAGGGCATACCCAAATCAGAACCCGGTCCGGCCACCAAGGGCCCACCCCAGGCCAAACGCGGCACGGCGCCGGGCAAGCGATCTCGCGGCGGGCTGGGCATTGGCGGGGCACCTGCCGGAGCCATCCGCAAGGAAGTCGCCAATAAAAACGAAGCAGCCCGCCCCACCCTCAGGAATTTTCGCGATACGCAGTATTATCGCATCACGGTGGCTCGCGGTGACCGCACATTCCTCGGCCTGAACTACTATCCGGCCCTGCCCGGCGATAATCCGCCAGTAATCCTGCTTCTTCATGAAAAAGACCGATCCAGCCGAGATTTTGCCGACAAGATCGAGGAACTCAAAGACCCTAACGGCCTGGCCGCCGAGCTTCAGGGCGATGGCTTTGCCGTGGTCACCCTTGACATCGCCGGCCTGGGCGATCCAGCCAAACGCAATGCGGCTGCCGGCAAGGCCGATCAGACAAAAGTCGCCATGGCCGGCAATCAGGGCTCGCAGGCCATCCAGCTTAACCAGGCCGTGAACGACCTGCGGCTGGCCTATCAGTTTATGATCGACCGGCACAACCGTCTGGAATTTAACCTGGGCAAGCTCACGGTGCTGACAATTGGCGAAGGGGCCAATGTCTTTCTGGAATGGATGAAGGAGATTGTCAGCGGGCCGCCCGGCTCACGACCAAACCCTGCCGCCCCTCGAACCAAAAATGCCGGAGTCGAGATTGCCTCAGGGGCTCGCGACACAGCCACCGGCCGCCCTTCTGATATTTCAGCCCTGGTCATGCTCTCGCCCGTGGCAAACTGGCACAGTGTGCGCACCACCACCGAGTTAAAGTCTTATGCCGGCGGTTCGCCTGTGCCCATTCTGGCACTTGGCGGCAAGACTGACCAGGCCTCGGCCGAAACCCTGAAGCTGATCAAGCCCATTGTGGAACGACGTGAGAGCCGCCTGAGCAAGGTGGAAGAGCTTGACACCAACCTGCACGGGGCAAGGCTTCTGCGATTCGAGCCGAAGCTGCTTGAAAAGATCAACCGCTTTCTGGAACAGACTGTCGAATTCCAGAAGACCGAGTGGGAACCACGCTATAACCTGACCCCCGTTAGCTATGGCCTGATTGAAAGTGTTTCACGATCTGCCGCCGCTACGGCCGCAACCAAAGCCGCCGCTGCCGAGCCAAAGAAGGACGAAGCGAAAAAGGCCGAGCCGAAAAAAGAGGATATGAAGCAGGAAGAAGCCAAACCCAAACCCGCCGAACCTGCTGCGGAAAAACCGGCAGCTGAACCGAAAAAGCCAGAGGCAGAGGCCAAAAAACCGGCAGCTGAACCGAAAAAAGTGCCTCAGCCCTGATCGACGACTGTCAAATTCTTAAAGACGGATAAGCAGACAAAAGCATGTTTACTGGACTTGTGCAGGTGCTGGGCCGGGTGATTGAAGTCGCCCACGAGCCTGGCGGGCGGCGATTGGTGGTCGAGTGGCCGGGGCTTGATGAGCAGCCCGATGGCCCGATTTCCACCGGCGAAAGCATTGCCGTGAATGGCTGCTGCCTGACGGTGATTGAGCACGGCATCGGCCGGATGGCCTTTCAGGCCGGCCCTGAAACACTGCGTCTCACAAACCTGGGCCAGCTTAAAGCCGGCTCGGCGGTGAACCTGGAACGGGCCATGCGACTGACAGACCGGCTTGGCGGCCATATTGTGCAGGGCCATATCGACACCACGGCCGAACTGCTTGAACATCGGCCCGAAGGCCCGTGGGCATTCCTGAAATTCCGTATTGATCAGGCCTGGACACGGCTTATGGTGCCCAAAGGTTCTATCGCCGTTGATGGCGTGAGCCTGACTCTTGTCGAAGTCGGCACCGATTTTTTCAGTAACATGCTCATTCCACACACGCTGGCAGTTACCACGCTGGGCAGGCTTCAGCCGGGCGATCGCGTGAATATCGAAACCGATATTCTCGCCCGCCATGTGCAGAAACTGCTGGAGACCGCGGGCTGAACAATGCCGGCTCTCGCCGGCCTGATGTCTCGGTTGTCAGTCAGGATGATCAGCAATTCAAAACCGCTAAAAATCGGTGCGTGATGCCAGATCGGCAATTGCATCATGAATATCAATCTGTGCTGATATGATGTCATCCTGCCCCGGCCTGGTTTTCAGAATTACTGACCCTGAGGGGGCGACCAGATAAGATGCCAGTTCCTGCGGCGGCGAGCCATTATTCACGCTGCACACAAACATTCCCTGCTCAATGGCCCTGGTAATGAAAATGTGGTTCCAGATTCGGTCGTGCGGCTGGATTGCATTATTGATATGAAAGATAATCTGTGCCCCGGCCTGCTTCAGAACGGCCCACATACCGGGGAAAAGCAGTTCGCGGCACGCCACAACGCCAATTGTCAGGTTTCCGACCCGAACCACTTCCGAGTGTGACCCGGGCGAGAATCGCAGGCGGTCAAGGGCTGAAAGCTCAATTTTATGATACCGGTGGCTCTGGCCGTCGGCGGTTGCCGTGATGACAGTATTTCGCCAGGCGTTTTCGGCAAAGGTGGCCGAGCCGAAAATGCAATGGCACTGCCGGGCCTGCACACGCGTTGCGATGACGCCAATGGCGGTTTCAATCTTTTCAGGGTCAAGTGTTGGCAGGAAGTGGTCGTCGTCAGGGAAATAGCCTGAAAGCACCCCTTCCGGGAATATGACCCAGTCGCCGGGGCCGGCGGCATCAATCACGGCCTCCATTCGCTTCTGGTTCGCTGTCAGGTCTCTGCCGACAATCAGCTGTGCGATGGTAATTTTCATAATGGCTTGATTTGTCCTGTTGCCAATATTGTCAGGGTTTCTTGTGCACCGTATTGAGCACCAGGCCGTGGTCGTCGCGATGCTGCAGGGTAATCGTCTTGTCTTTGTCAAGTGTCACATAAAGAAAGCCGCCGGTGGGTTGGCTGTATATGTAGGGCTGGCGAATCTTGCCTTCAGGGTCGGTTGAGCGGGCCGTTCCCGGGCGTTCGCCGGCAATGGCGTTTTCATCGTTCAGGGCACCCACACAGAATTCTTCTACGCCCAGCGGGTGAATGCTGTGATATTGCCAGTGCCGGTCGCCGCAGAGGCTGATTACATTCCGGATTTTATTTTCGCTGAGCCAGCGAAAGAAGCTCTCGCCCTCGTGCCTGAACCCCCTGGTGTTTGTGTGGTTATCTCGCTTGCTGTCGCGGTCGGGGCCGACCAGGGGAGTCGGTGTTACGATTATTTTCCACGTGGCATCGCTCTGCTTCAGCGTCTGCTGCAGCCATTTCTTCTGGGTTTCGCCCCAGATGGTTTTATCGGGGCCGTCGGGCATGCTGTTGGGCGAGCGGAAATCGCGCCCTTCCACAAACCAGATCTGCAGATCCTCGCTGACTCGAATGGTCCGGTATGTTGGCGACTTCACATCACCAGTCTCACATATCGGCATCTGTTCACGAAAAATCTCGATACCGGTTTGCGGGTCGGGTCCTTGTTTTCCGCCAAGGTCAGCGTCGTTATAGCGAAAGTCGTGATCGTCTTTTGACCAGTAAGTGGCCGTGCCGGCGAAGAAATCAATCAGCCGTGGGAAACGGAATTGTTCGTGCCATTTGCGCCGCATTTCCGGCAGAGTTCGGGCCGCACCCTGCGCCGGCTGATCGTAATAGACAATGTCGCCGGTACCAATGAAAAAGCCGGGCTTGAGTTTAGCCATCGACTCAAAAACCGGATAGCCCAGTAATTTGTCGGTGGGTGTGGCGGAAACCGGACCACCGCCGTTCGGCTTGCCACTCATAAATGCATGATAATTCATGCAACTACCCATACAAAATGAAACCGGCGATGCGCCGCCGATTGTTTCAAATTGGCGGGTCGGGCCGGTTTGCAGATGGTCGCGATCGTGGCCGAAAATCAGGCGATAATAAATTTTCGTGCCGGGCCTGAGACCGGTGATCCGCGCTCTGATCATATAATCAAACTGCGGATCGGCCCTCAGCCATTGCGTTCGGTTTGAAGAACCCGCAGGAAATACAGACGACTGCGACCACTCAAAGCAGGCTACCCCGGCTGCGCCCGGCACATCGCCTTTTTCATCCAGGGCCGGGCCCTGAATCGCTGTCAGCCGTGATTGCAATAGAGCCGAGCTGGCCGTGACTTCGCCCGCCAATTCGCCCTGGGCATGAAAAACAGCTTTTTCCTCAGCCATCGCATGAATCGGTAATATCGCCATGGCCAGTAGAAGAAGCCCATGAAAATGATTGGAGACAAACCAATTACACATAATATTATCTATTAACCTTCCATTTGAGTTCACTATAGTCCTATTATTCTATCAGATTATTCCAGACTTCATTATTAAATTATAGATTAAACAGTAAGTCAACAGCTAATTTTTCTTCTCTATCATCAATGTATTAACTTAGTTTATTAAAGAAGTTTTAGAATTTACAAGAAATAATTAAGTAGAATATATTAAATACTTAAACCATCTATTGAGATAAGAAACTTAAATTCCTATTACCAAAAAAAATTATCGTCTTTAACCACTAATTTTCAAGGAATCAAGTGCTTTTAACACCCTTATTATTTTCAATTAGGGAATTGATCCTTTTTTTTTATTCTTCATAATTAGAAACTTCTTTTGTTTTGTTTAATTCCCACTTTTTGCGGAGATTTATCGGAAGTTCTATATTTTTCAATGCATTATTATAATCACCTAGGAATTCATAGATTTCTGCTAAATTTGCAGTAAGCTGATGATCAGATTGATATTGTTCACACTCTTTTAAAATTTCAAAAAGCACTTTAACACGAGTTGCAATTTCTTTACCCGGGTTGTTTAAAAATGCGGCTTTCGCCTGATTAAAAGACATTGTCCTTAAAAAGTCTGAAGAACTCATCATTAGACCTCGCAATTCTGTTATCTGCTCAGTTGAGAGATTATTGTTCAGATGCTGTGAGATCATACTTAATACCATCGTATCGCTTTTAGATTTTTGAAATCGTTGATCAAGAACTATTCTTGTCTCTTCAACTTTTTGATTCATTTCTCGAAGTTCTTTTTTAATAATATTGTCTGAAGCCATACGCAATACAGAACGACCAGCAAAACCGCCAACGATCGATACGGCAATTATTTCAATCAAATCAGCATTGCTTCCTGCTTCTTCTGACTTTGCAGCTAAAAATGGTTTTTCTTCAATTATTGAAGAAAAACCATTTAATGCGCTTTCAGAGAAATTTGGAACGATCAGACAGACTGCAAATGCTCCTGAAATGCCGTATAATGCATCAGCAATCCAACCTAAATGTATCTCGCCACCTGTCACTTTCGGCCATTCCAAAGTTGAATCTCTAACTGCATACAGGATTCCACCAGCTGCACCTGACATCACTACCGTAATCAACAATAAGGCATGGCTAAGGGGAATATGCTGAAGAAAATAAATATTGATGCATGTAATTATTAAAAGAATGATTATACTTATTAAAATTTCATTTCGATCAATATTATCATTTCGATCAGATTTATTTCTATTACTTAAATAGCCATCTTTTGTTTCATGCGCTTTAAATCCTGTCATTTCAAACCCCATAGCAGAAAATCATCGCTGTAAAGATTGAATCTGAATTGAGTATGTTCTGATTTTTCACAATAAAATCAGTAAAAATCTCAAACCTGAAATCTTTAGTGATTTTAAAGTCATTTAAATATTACATATCAAACCAAAAATAATAAAAAAATGTATAAAATCTCTGAAATTCTTTCATGTTTTTTCAACACAATCGTTAAAAAAATTAAATGAGAAACTATTTGCATATTAGTCCTAAAATAATTAACAACCCATGCTCGAACATACCCACCCTAAAAGTTGAGGTGGGTACGTTCGACTAATTTCACTTCTTATCATCCGGCGTGATCTTGCTGCCGGCGTCCTGCAACAGCTTGCCTACTGCCGAAAACAGGCTGCCGACGGTCTGTCGCGTGAATTCCATGCCTGTCTGCACGGATTCCTTGCCGAGTGTCAGAGGGTGCTGATATGCCGCCTCAAAAGCCTGTTGCAGGGCCGGCAGAACAGAGTCCTGCGCTGCAAAGGCATGCGTCCTCAGGTCGCCAAGCTGGCTGGCCGTCAGGTTCTTGATCTTGCCCAGGGCGTCAACCATTGTCTGCGAATACATCTCTTTGAGGGTGCCCAGGTCGCCCACAAACTTCTGCATGTCATTATCGGCAAATGCCTTGCCGCTTGAGACCGACTCGCTCACGGCCATTTTGGCAGCCAAAGCAGCCGAGGTCACGCCGTCGCTCAGGCCGTCAATCACCTGTCGCAGGGTGCTGTTTGGGTCAGCCGGCAGCGACTGGTTTACCGTGGTCACAGCCGAGTCCATAATCGACTTTGCCAGCCCCAGCAGCCCTTCGCCGCTGGTTTGGGCCTGCTCGGCCCCAAGGGCCACCAGGTTGGCGATTCGCTCGCGGATTTTTGTGCCGTCGCTGATAATCGACGCGGCTTCCTGCTTCACCTGGTCACTCACGCTCTGTTCTTCCGCCATGGTTGTTTCCCCTGATTCAAAGGTTCGTTGTGCTTTGCCGGTTGTATGATTCTATGCCCCGACACTCTTGAAAAACAGGCGGAGCACTGCCGATTATCCGCCAGAGTTGTGTCAGTCTTCCTTCTTTTTCGCCTTTTTGGTTTTGGCCTTCGCCTTGGTTTTGGCTTCAGCGGCGGTGGCCCGGGCGGCTATCTCAAGGGCTTCAGGCCGGGCGTCGCGATATTTGTCAAGTGCGGCCGAAAGTTTCGTTGCCGCTGCTTTTGCCGGGCCGGTCAGGCTGGCCAATTCCAGCGGGCTTTTTTCCATCGGGTCGGCCTGAAGATCGTAAAACCGGCCGTCGCGATAGAGCTTGTAGTGATGATCAAAGGCATATTCCGTGACTTTCAGCTCGGCGGCATCGCCCTGGCGCGGCGAATACCAGTGATAAAGCCAGTCGCGTGGTGTGCCTTTTTCGCCCATGGTTTGTGGCAGGAAGCTCACACCATCTGTCGATTGTGGTATTTCAATTCCCGCTGCCTGGCAAATGGTCGGCAGAATATCAACACTGCTGATAAGGTCGGCACTCACCAGGCCTGATTTCAATTTGCCCGGCCAGCTTACCACCAGTGGCACATGCGTGCCATTGGCTTTTGTCGTGCCCTTACCGCCCTGATAATCAGCCCCCTTGAAGCGGGTTTTAATGGGCTGGCCTGTGCCGTTATCACCCAGAAATACAATCAGGGTATTTTCACGAATGCCCAGTTCGGCCAGCTTCGCATCAACCTTGCCCACCATTTTGTCCATGAAGCTGGTCATGTCGGCAAAGTGTTTGACATTGTTCAGAACGTCCTCGCCCATGGCTTTGGGGTCGAAGTCGCTGCTCTCAGGTGTCGGCTGAAAGGGCCCGTGTGTGAGCATCATGGGGTAATACAGGAAGAACTCTTCATCCTTATGCCGTGAAATGAAATCGAGGGCGAAATTATTCACCAGTTCGGGCCCATATTCGCCATTGGTGAAATTCATTTCCTTGGCGTTATGCTCAAGCCCGGGGTTGGTGTATCGCGGCGGGCGGCGGGTGTGCTGCCAGAGATACGACTCGTCGAAGCCGAAATGCTGGGGCGCATCGGGCTGCTGGCCTAGCTGCCACTTGCCGCAGATGCCTGTTTTGTAGCCGGCTTTTTTGAAGATGTTGCCGAATGTCGATTCGCTGCGAGCCAGCATGCCAAATCGCACATAATTGCGTATATTGTGCTGGCCGGTCATCAGTTGCACCCGCGTGGGTGTGCACAGGGGCTGCACATGCAGATTCTCAAAGCGCACGCCGGCGGCGGCCAGGCGGTCGATATTCGGCGTTTTATAAGATTCGCCGCCATTGGCCGTGATACATTCATAGCCAAAATCATCGGCCATGATCACCACCACATTGGGCCGCCGGGCGGCTTTTTCTGCAGCGGGCAGGGCAGACACCGGGGCCATGATGGCGGCCAGCGTAAATACAACCAGGAAATGCAATCGGGTCATTTTGATTATTCTCCGTCGTCGTCAGCGGCTTTTTTGGCCCGGGATTTTTTTTTCGGTAAGGCGGTTTTGCCGTCGTTTTTGGTGGGCATGGCAGCTTTGACATCGGCCCGCCAGGCCTTCAGCCGGTCGTGCAGTTCGCGGGTTTTTTCGGGGTTCTGCTTCGCCAGATTATTGGTTTCGCCAATGTCGCTGGCCAGGTTATAAAGCTCCAGCCGGCCATCTTCATGAAATTCCATCAGCTTCCAGTCGCCGCTTTGCACCAGGCTGACGGGCGTGGTGCGAAAGGAGTTTTCACCGGCCCCGAGATAGCCGGGAAAGTGCTGAAAAATGGCCGTGCGATCAAGTTTTGCTGCCGGGTCGCGAAAGAGTTTCACCAGGCTTTCGCCGTCAAGAACCTGCTTTGGCTTGGCTGCGCCGGTCAGTTCAAGAAATGTCGGATAAAGATCCACATGAATCGTCGGCACACCGCAGGCGGTGCCGGGGCGGGTTACTCCGGGCCAGCGCACGATAAAGGGTTCGCGCGTGCCGCCTTCATAAAGGCTGCCTTTGCCGCTGCGTAAAGGTGTGTTGTCGGTAATGTCGCCGGCTTTTTTCACGCCCTCACGCACATAGCCGCCCACGCCGCCGTTGTCGCTGGTGAAGATCAAAACGGTGTTGTCGGCCAGTTGCAGCTTGTCAAGTGTCGCCATCACCCGGCCCACGCTTTCATCCACTGAATAAATCATGGCGGCATAGGTGGGGTTATTGTGGCCGCCCACGCCCGGCTTTTTCTTGAATTTCTCAACCAGTTCCGGCTTGGCGTCGTGTGGCGAGTGCACGCCGAAATGGGGCAGATAGAGGAAGAAAGGTTCGTCCTTATGCCGGGTGATGAAATCAACGGCCCTGTCGGTGAGAAAATCGGCCAGATATTGGCCTTTGGGGTATTCCACCGGCGGCTTGGTCTCGAAATCAAAGTGCTTGCCGGCCGTGACCAGAGCTTCGTCGAAGCCGCGACGCGAGGGGTGATACTCGCCGGCGTCGCCCAGGTGCCACTTGCCGAACATGCCGGTGGCATAACCGGCGGCCTTTAAGCGGGCGGCGATAAGGTCTCGATCCAGCGGCATCTGCGTGATGTTATCAACGGGCCGAAGCGGCCTTTTTGACCAGTCAAACCTGTCAATGCTGCCCACGGTGTAAATGCCGGTGCGGGCCGGGTATTGGCCGCTCATCAGGGCCCCGCGGGTGGGTGCGCAGTTCTGGCAGTGGTGGTGGCTGGTGAGCTTCATTCCCTGAGTGGCCAGGCGGTCGATATTCGGCGTTTCATAGTATTTTGAGCCGAAAGTGGCCACATCGGTATAGCCCAGGTCGTCGGCCAGGATGAAAACCACGTTGGGCCGCCGCGCCGGGGCATCGGCCCAAGCCTGAACAAAGCCTGGTGCAAGACACAACAGGAGCAGTGCACTTGACAGTCGCCTCATGATTTTCCGCCTGATCTGGTTTATTGCTATTTGGGTTATTGCGATGAATAACCCAGTTTATCAGCATCCAAACCGAGATGTAAGAATCGCCGCTGAATTTTTGCGGGAATGCTTGTGGCAAGAGGTCGAAAGCGTTAGAGTGCGAAAGCTGAAGTAATCAGGAAAGCCGGAAAAATGGAGAAATGTGATTGAATTTACCAAAACCTGGCCAGGCAGAGTCGGGCAACCGGCGGTCCTTCGACCTTCTGGCAACTGTCGTTGAATTGTCGGGATATTTCCGCATTATTTTTCAATATGCCTGGGAGATTCTGGTTTTCTGCGGGGTTCTGCTGCGGTTTTATGGTCTTTCAACCCGGCGGGAAATCTGGCTTGATGAATCAATGCTGTTAAAAAATGTCAGTGGCATTTCACCCTGGCTTTTATATGGCCCGCTGGAGTCGGAACAGGTGGTGCCGCCGGGTTATCTGATGATGCTCAGGGCCATTCATGCACTGGCCGGTAATGATATTGTTGCCCTGCGGCTGCCATCGTTAATGGCCGCGACCCTGGCATTTGTCATTTTTGCATTCGTTGTCAGAAGCTATTGCGCCCGGCCCGTGGCCATTATGGCAACGGCCCTTCTGGCCCTGAATGCCGATGCTCTTTACTTCGCCCAGGAGATGAAGCCCTATGCTTTCGACCAGCTTTTTAGCGTGATGATTCTGGCAGCCATTGCATTTCATGTGAAGCATTCCCATTTTTATTTCAGGCCGGTTTTTGGGGGTTTTCTGTTGGTATTAATGCCGTGGTTTTCAATTGCAGCGGTTTTTCCGGTCGCGGCTTTTCTGCTGATTTTGATCGTTCACGAAATGAAATCGGGTAAAATTTCGAAAAATATCATTTGTGCGGGCATGGCGTGGCTGATTTCATTTCTGGCCACATGGATGATTGAAAAAAGCCAGGTTGTTGCGCAGTCGAATCTCTGGACATTCTGGCATTTTGCGTTCATCAAACCTTTCGCCCCAGCCGATACGCTCTGCCTGCTTGCTGATAACCTGATTAACCCCTTGCATCTGATCACACCCCTGCCATTTGCCGCCTTAATGTTTGTCTGGCTTCTCGCTACGGTTCTGATATTGCTGGCCGGAATTTTTCAATGTAAAAATCAAAATTCTCACTGGATTGCATTTGGGCTGCTGACAACCTTCATGACTATTATCGTCTCAGCCCTGCGGTTTTATCCGTTTCACGGCCGCACTATTTTCTTTCTGGTGCCAATTGTGCTGATTGTATTCAGCGAAGGGCTTTTATTTATGAGCCGATATGCCGGCCGCTGGCGTTACCTGCTATTTGGCATGTTGCTTTTTACGCCTCTGGCAGGATCAATCTGGACCAGGCCGTTTGATTATCACCGGCTGATCCGCTATGACGGCGACCTTGACAAAGACTACTTCCTGCTTGAATTTGGTGCCATGAAACCGCAGCGTTGAGCCCGGCCGGTGCAGTGCATGGCCCGACTGTTCGGGCTCTTTGAAGAGCCTGCGTAACGGGCAAGTCGCGTTGGCGAAATCTGCGAAGTCTGGTACAACACTTCGCAAAGACTGGCACCGCCCCCAGCGCGGGCCAGAAAAAAGACAGCCATCGGGACGATCAAGGATGATCGGCAGAGCCAAAGCGACACCATCTGGCCCCCTTTTCACCGCCATATTCTGGCTGGCCGGTGCAGCGCCGCTTTTTGCCCAGACATCGCCAGCGGTGGCCGAAAATAAAGCTGCCGAATCTTCAGTAACGGTCGCCCGTAAAGCGGCCGGCCCAAGGCCTTCAAGCGAACTCCTGGGCAGGTCGCTGGGCCTTTCGGCCGGAATTCTCGCCCTGGGCGGAGCGATCCTTCTGGCCAACCGGATTTTGATTCGCCGATCGCCCGGCCGACCGACTGGCCAAAAGGCAGAAAATTTGACGGATCGGGGCGAAGTGGTGCAGCGCATCAGGCTGAGTGGCAAACAGATGCTGCATGTGGTGCAATTTGGCGAGAACATGCTGCTGATTGGCACAGGGGCTGACGATGCGCCCCGGCTTCTGACTCAGTGGTCGGCCCTGGCTGAAGCGGGCGAAGTGGCCGACGAGATTTCAGGCGTGAATTTGCTGACCATCCCGAGGGCCGAGGAGCCAGCAGCATGAAGACAATTCATCGCCGGTCATTCAGCCTGTGGCACGTTCTATTGCTGTTTTTATTAACGGTTGCCGGTGGGAAAACCGCCGCCCAGACCGCGATTGACCCGGCCGTGAAACCGGTGAACGCTGAAGCCGCCACACCGGCGAGCCCGTTTCGCAATGAACTGATTTCAAAGCTGGCTTCGACCGAGGCCGCCGCGGGCACGGTTTCGCCGCTGAAGGTGCCGGTGCCGCGTCTGCCGCAACTGGAGACAGAGCGGCAGAGAGAAAGCGACAAAAAGCAGACGACCAGGGTGCCACGCGAGGATGCATCGGCCGAGCTGAAACGCCTGGCGGGGCAGTGGCAGGGCCTGCTGATGATGGCGGGTATCAGCTTTGTGCCGGCGGCCCTTCTGATGACGACATCGTATGTGCGGATTCAGATCACGCTGAGCCTTCTGCGGCAGGCACTTGGCAGCCCTTCGATTCCTGGTAACCAGGTGCTGATGGCCCTTTCGCTGCTGTTGTCGATGATTGTGATGCGGCCCGTGGGCGAGACGATTTACAGCCGATCGATCGAGCCTTACATGGAAGGGCGGTTGAGCCAGACCGACGCGATTGAAGCGGGGGCCAGGCCGCTGAAGCGGTTTATGGTGGCCCAGATTGTGCGCACCGGGCACGAGGATTATCTGGCCGAACTGCTGCAATTTGCTGAAGAACAGGCCGCCGGCGGCAAGAGCAGGGCAGGCGTTGCCAATGTGGCGACGACGCTGCCGAAGATCAGCACTGACACGGCCGACGAGTATCCGCTGCATGTGGTGGCACCGGCTTTTTTGCTGTCGGAGCTGACAACGGCCCTGCTGCTTGGCTTTGCCGTGTATCTGCCTTTTCTGATTGTTGACCTGGTGGTGGCCACTTTACTGGCGGCCATGGGCCTGTGGATGATGCCGCCGATGATGGTTTCAACGCCGGCCAAGCTGGTGCTTTTTGTGCTGGCCGATGGCTGGATGCTGACCGCCGGGGCCTTGCTGGGCGGATTTGCTGTCGGGTGAGACGGCGAGTGATTCAGGAAAAGTACGGGAGGTGTCGGCAGATGGATGCTCAGTGGGTGCTTGACTGGTCGCAGGAAGCGATTCGCATGGCCATTATCATCTCGCTGCCCGTGCTGGCCACAGCGCTGGTGGCGGGCGTGCTGCTGGGCCTGTTGCAGACAATCATGCAGCTTAACGAAGCGACATTTGCCCAGATTCCGCGCATGATTCTCGTCTCGCTGGCCGTCATGCTGCTTCTGCCATGGATCGTGTCGCAGTGGGTCGGCTTCACCACAAGCCTGATGGGCTCGGTGGCCAACGGGCTTTAGAACCGTATTTTGATATGAACAGCTTTTGAAATGGATTTTATCGGAGCGGGAAATTCAGAGTGGCTTTGGAATTTTGCGGCCGGGATTGCCGACTGGTCGGCCTTTCCTGCCGCCACGGCCCTGCTGATGCTGCGATGGCTTGGCCTGGCCACTTTTGCACCGGCTTATGGCACCGAGACGGTTGGTCAAAAAGTGCGCATTGTGCTGGCGATTCTGCTGGCCGGGTTGATGGCGCCGGGTGTGCGGCCGCCGGAATTGCCTGCGGATAACGACTTTGCCCATTGGGCCCTGATGGCCACGGGCGAATTTGTGATTGGCGCGGCCCTGGGCCTTTCGGTTTCGCTGTGGGTTTCGGCCGCCCGGTCAGCCGGAGAATGGGTGGCCATGGTTGCGGGTTTCGGCTCGCAGTCGTTTTTTCAGCCCGACTGGGACGGCGATTCTGCCGACCCGCCCAGCAGCATGGGCCGGCTTTTCTCGATACTTGCCCTGGCCATATTTTTCACGGCAAGGGGGCCATTGCGGCTGATCGACCTTGTTGCGGCCAGCCTTCAGGCTGCACCACCGGGCGGCTCGCTGGCGTTTCCCGGCCCGGGGCAGGCCGATGCCATCTTTAGCGGCGTGGGCGAGGCCCTGACCTTGTCGTTTCTGGCGGCCTGGCCCATCCTGCTGGCCATGCTGACCACGCAAATTGCCGTGGTTCTGGCCACCAATACGCAGTCGGTGGTGCTTTCGCTGGGCATCCTTTCGCCCACCCGCATGGCCGTGGCCCTGGTGATTATGGCAGCAGGGCTGGGCGGCTTTTCGGCCGGATTTTCAGGCACGCTTGACCACTGGATTGACCACACCCTGACGGGCCTTGAGCAATTACAGGCCCATGCACCGGGTTCCGCTGAAATTACGCCTGCCCGCCTGCTGGTGACAGGCCCGGCGGTTGACGCTGCCATGGCAAGAGCCGGGGCGGTGCCATGAGCGATTCCGACGATCGTCAGGCCGAGCCTTCCGGCTATCGCATTGCCATGGCCCGTGGCCTGGGCATGGTGCCGCTGGCCCCATCGCTGGTGCGGTCGCTGGCATTGGCTGTGGCCCTGCTGCTGGTTACGGTGCGTGCAAAAGCACTGGCCGATGGCTTTGTGCAGGGCATCCGCGAGATGTTTCGCACATTGCCGGTGCTGGTGAGCGGCGAAATGACGGGTCAGAGGCTTCGAGCCATGCTGGGCGGGCCGGTTCTGACAATTGCTGAACCCCTGCTTGTCGTTTGTCTGGGCACGTGGATAGTGCTGGTTGCCGTGCATCAGCTGGCCACGGGCGGCTCGTGGACACCGACACTGGCCCTGCCGAATTTTGGCAGGCTGCTGAAATTCTGGTCGAAATTCGATGAAGATTCCGGCTCTTCACGCCCGCCGCTGGCCCATCGCATGGCATTGGCTGTGGCCCGGCCGCTGGCGGCAATTGCAGGCTGCGTGGCGGTGGCCAGCATGCTGGCCTGGAGCTGGGATAACTCGGCCATGGATGGGGGTGTCTGGTCGCGCGAGCTGCTTGACCGGGAACTGGCGGCAGGCCGGGGTATCATGGCCCGCACGCTGGCCCTGCTTGTGTTGCCGCTGATTGTTCTGGGCATTCTGGAATGGTTTCTGGCGAAGCGGTTCTGGCTGGACAGGCTGCGACCGTCGTCGGACGAAGCCCGGCGTGAAATTCGCGAGCTGGAAGGCGACCCCGAGCTGAAAAACCGTCGGCGCAAGCTGGCCGGCACCATTCGCGAGCAGGGCAAGATCGAAAAACTGCTGCCCGGCACGGAAATGGTGATTGTGGGCACCGCCATGACAGGCCTGAGCGTGCAGATTGTGAAGCTGCCTGATGGCCGACTGGCAGCGGGCGAAGTGCTTAGGGGTACCACGGCCGCCCGATTTGCCGAAAAATGCGCGGCCGCCGGCAAGCCATGGCTGCGAGACAAACAGTTATCGAATGCGCTGATAAATCTGGCTGAGAGCCATCGCGGCCAGGCCCAGCCTTTACCGGATCATCTCGCAGCCCATATCCGTGAAATGTTACGTAAAAAGGTCAAATCGGCCTGAGACCGAGTGCAAATCTCAGATTTTATTTTAATGTGGGTTATTCTATTTGGGTGGATTTATATTCCATAACATCATCGGACGATCGCGATTACTATTTATTTGCGAAATTCGGATGACTCTTTTTTTGTGTCCTTTTATGAGAGTATCAAATGGAACGGGATTTGATTTTTTGGCGATCTTCGCCCTGGCGTGAGATATTCCCTTTAATTATATTTCTTTTGTCAACAACAAAGATGTAATTCCGGGTTAAATGTGGCCGCCTGATTCAGTAGCAAGTCAAATTAAATCCAGTAAGAAGTACTTTCTCATAACTGAAAAGATATAGCGATAATATCCAAGCTATTGAAATCAAATCATGCAATCAAATACAACCAGATTTATAAATTTCCCTGATTAAAGAGCGCAGAATCCTTACAGAATGCCTTAAGTGACATTCTTTTGATCCCGCTTATGTCAGTCCTGATGAAGTATCACATCGCCATTCGGTCGAGTTTGGCCACTTCGGCGTTGTATTGCTCGACCGAAA
>JBEITT010000192.1:0-3999 GCA_040374745.1 Planctomycetaceae bacterium
GCACATCATGAAAACTTACTCACATTACGGATACAATAGATTTGTTTTGTGTCTTGGCTACAAAGGCAACATGATCAAGGACTATTTTCTTGATTATGAAGCCATGAATAACGACTTCACCATCCGTCTCGGGGCAATGAAAGGCATTGCCTACCATAACGCTCACCAAGAGCAGGATTTTGAAGTCACTCTTGCAGATACCGGTCAAGAGTCAATGACTGGCAAGCGGATTAAATTGGCATCAAGGTATCTGAACAACGACCAGACCTTTATGGTCACGTATGGCGATGGCCTGGCAGATATCGACATTAATTCGCTTGTTGCTTACCACAAATCACATGGCAAGCTGGCTACTGTTTCGGCAATGAGGCCGACATCACGCTTTGGTCTCATCGAAATCTCCGACAATAATCAGGTTAAGAATTTTGCCGAAAAACCCAAAGCCGAAGGTTGGGCCAGTGCCGGCTATTTTGTTTTCGACCGGCGAGTTCTCGATTACATCGACGAAGGCAACTGCATTCTGGAACGTGAGCCACTGGAAAAACTGGCAAGTGATGGACAACTGATGGTCTATCGACACGACGGCTTCTTCTTCGCCATGGATACCTTCAGGGAATATCAGATTCTGAACGAGATGTGGGATTCCGGCGAGGCACCGTGGAAGGTTTGGTCATGACTGAGCCCAATCGAGATTTCTGGCGAGATCGTCCGACGCTGGTCACCGGTGCGACCGGGCTGGTGGGTGGCTGGCTCGTTAAAAGGTTGATCTCGGCCGGTGCCGATGTGGTCTGCCTCGTTCGCGACCACGTTCCACAGTCGATGCTTTTCAGAGACAAACTGGTTGATCAGGTCAAAGTTGCCAAAGGCGATATCAGAGAGCAAAATTGCCTGGAGCGAGTGCTGGGTGAATTTGAAGTCGATACGGTTTTTCATCTGGCGGCCCAGACCATCGTGGGCATTGCCAACCGAAACCCGATTTCAACATTTGAAACGAATATCCAGGGCACCTGGGCCTTGCTTGAAGCCTGCCGCCGAAGCCCAAAAGTCAGGCAAATTGTTGTGGCCAGTTCTGATAAAGCCTATGGCGATCAGGAAAAGCTGCCCTATGATGAATCGACACCGCTTCAGGGCACGCATCCTTACGACGTTTCCAAAAGCTGTGCTGACCTCATCGCCCACACCTATGCGGTGAGTTATCAATCACCCGTGGCAATGACCCGTTGCGGTAATTTTTATGGCGGTGGCGACTTGAACTGGAACCGCATTGTGCCGGGCACGATTCGCTCGATACTTCGCGGCGAACGCCCGGTGATCCGCTCGGACGGCAAGTTCATTCGCGACTATTTTTACG
The DNA here is from genome assembly GCA_040374745.1 of Planctomycetaceae bacterium. Classification (GTDB taxonomy): domain Bacteria; phylum Planctomycetota; class Planctomycetia; order Isosphaerales; family Isosphaeraceae; genus QWQI01. Next base: position 1,352 of record JBEITT010000192.1, read on the forward strand.
TCGAAGATGGTGCCCATGCCTATATGACACTTGCCGAACACTTGGCGGCAAGGCCTGAACTGGCTGGGCAGGCATTTAATTTCTCGAATGAAATTCAGGTGAATGTAATTGAACTCGTCGAGAAAATTTTAACGATCATGCAATCAAGCCTGACGCCTGATATACGAAATAAAGCCTCGAACGAGATTATTCATCAATACCTGAGTGCATCGAAAGCCCGCAAAGAGTTGAATTGGGAGCCTTTATTTGAACTTGATCAGGCTTTAGCCACAACCACTCAATGGTATAAAGAGTTTTTGAAATCATGAGCCAGCCAAATCAAGCGGAACTACTGCGTAAGCAAATTCTTGAACTCGTCAGGGATTACCACTCCGCAGCCTTTCCGCCTCGCGAGTTCATTCCGGGTGAAACACCAGTTCCCTGCGCCGGGCGTGTTTTTGGAGCCGAAGAAATTGTCTCTCTGGTTGACAGTTCGCTTGATTTCTGGCTGACAACAGGCCGATTTGCCGAAGAGTTTGAAAAACGATTCGCCAAGATTTTTGGCACACGTCATTGTCTTCTGGTCAATTCCGGCAGTTCCGCCAATTTACTGGCCTTGACGGCCTTAACTTCGCCAAAACTGGGCGATGACCGGCTGAGGCCCGGCGATGAGGTCATCACCGTGGCGGCCGGCTTTCCGACAACCGTCAATCCCATCATTCAAAATGGCATGGTGCCAGTTTTTGTTGATGTTGACATTCCAACTTACAATATTGATATAACACAACTCGAAGCTGCCTTATCACCGAAAACCCGAGCCATCATGATTGCTCACACACTGGGCAATCCGTTTGATCTCAAAGCCGTTTGTGAATTTGCCAAGGCCCATGATCTCTGGTTGGTTGAGGACTGCTGCGACGCGCTTGGGGCTACCTACAACGGCAAGCACGTCGGCACCTTTGGCGATATTGCAACCTGCTCGTTCTACCCGGCGCATCATATCACGATGGGCGAAGGCGGGGCGGTAATGACCGATTCACCCAAATTAAAATCGATTATTGAATCATTTCGCGACTGGGGGCGCGATTGCTGGTGCGCGCCCGGAGTTGATAACACCTGCGGTAAAAGGTTTGACTGGCAGCTTGGCGACCTTCCGCATGGCTACGACCACAAATACATTTATTCGCATATCGGTTATAACCTGAAGGCAACCGACATGCAGGCGGCGGTGGGTGTGGCTCAGCTTGATCGCCTGCCTGATTTTATTGCAGCACGCAGGGCCAATTTCAATTTACTCAAAACTAAGTTAAAACAATTTGAAGAATTTTTGATATTACCCGAACCTACCGTTAAATCTGATCCATCTTGGTTTGGCTTTCCTATCTTAATAAGAGAGAGTGCGTCCTTTGAGAGAAAGACTCTACTTCAGTATCTCGATAAACATCGTATTGGAACACGACTGTTGTTTGGTGGAAATCTAACTAACCAGCCAGCATACAGGGATATTGATTTTCGGATAATCGGCGATTTAAAAAAATCAAACATAATAATGAACAATTCTTTTTGGATAGGTGTGTTCCCTGGAATTACTGGAGAATTGATTGGTTATATTGAAGATATAATAAAAACTTTTATTGTTAACTATAAATGACACTTCAAGACAGCTTTCCACGTATTGATGATCAAGATCTAAATAGTATTAGTACTCGACTATTTTGTTTAAATGATCAAATCGATAACAAAACCATATTAATCACTGGAGGAACTGGTTTCCTAGGCAAATGGCTGGTTGAATCTCTTTTGCACTTGTGCGAAACCAACAATCTAAATACCAAAATGTTAATTCTCTCTAGAAATCCCGTTTTCTTTGTAAACCAGTTACCCCATTTAAATAGAACTAATAGAATTGAGCTGGTGAAAGGTGATGTAAGAGACTTTTTTCTCAAACATAAAAAAATAGATTTTATCATACACGGTGCAACTAGTCCGAACCTGAATAAATATGTAAACCAAGAAAAAGAGATGGCAGATATAATTATTTCTGGAACTAAAAGGATTCTCGAGACAGCAACTGCCACGGACACAGAAAGAATACTATATATAAGTACAGGAAACGTTTATGGAGCAATACAAAATAGTTCTGTTTGCATTAGTGAAATTCCAGATACAATATTAATGAAACAAGCTGATAACTTTATTCCAGATTGTTATTCAAGAAACAAACTGATTGCTGAAATTCTATGTAATGAATACGCAATAAAACATGGCATTACTATACCAATCGCTCGTGTTTTCCATCAAACAGGAGCTTACATCCCACTTAATTCAGGAAATGCTTTAGGCGATTTTTTAAATTGCATATTGGCCAAAAAGCCTATTTTATTGAAAAGTAACGGAGCTGCATTTAGGTCATATATGTATGGGACTGATTTTTGTGTTTGGATGTACAATATTTTAACACGAGGAATTAGTCAACCATATAATGTTGGAAATAATGAACCTATACAACTAATTGAATTAGCAAAAGATCTTTCCCAAAAGTATCAGCTACCTTTGACAATTAAAGGGGATATAGATTCTTCGAGAAACATCTATTTTATACCTGATATAAACAGAGCCAAATTCGAACTTGGACTTACACTTGAAGTATCACAAAATACAGCGATTGA
>JBEITT010000084.1:0-22971 GCA_040374745.1 Planctomycetaceae bacterium
AAATGGGGACTGGCTCATTCAGCGTAGCAGATGTGCCTTTCCACCATTTTCCGCCAACGAGAATTAAACGGTCCTGTTCACTCTTCAAATCGACATTGCGGGAATCTGCAAAATCGTTATAAAAGGTGCGGAACTTTCGAATTCAGCAGCAGATCGAACGAGCATCAGCCAGGTTTCGGCGCAAAAATCCCCAAGGATGGGGCCGGCGCCGGTCGATTCTATCTGTATCGATCATAACGGTAACTCCTCAGGGACGAGGGCCCACCGGTTTTGCGAGTTCGTGGTTCAGATTCACTTCTGGTTGTTGCCTGGCTCCTGGCCCTGATGCCCGGCTGCCGCACGCTCAATCTGACGAACCCCAATCGGCTTGATGCACCCGGCTCGGCCCAGAAAAAACTCTCGCCCGCTGCCACCGAACTTGTGCAGAAGTGGTCAGATAACGCTGCCAAAATTCAGACATTAAAGGCCCAGCCCACCGTCAAGCTGACAGCTGTTGACGGACGCCGCCGCTTCACGGGCGGGGTTTCGGGCCGGCTGGCGATGGAACGGCCCCGCAATTTCAAGCTCGATCTCTCAACCAATTTCGGCCAGATTGCTGATATTGGCTCGAACAACGACATGATCTGGTTTTGGGTAAAAGACGGCACCGACGGTGTTTATGTCGCCCGCTACACACCCGATGGCCAACCCTCGGCCCGGCTCAATATCGACCCCCAGTGGGTGCTTGAGGCCATGGGCCTGGCCGCCATGACCCCCGAGCAGATCAGCCAGCTTGATATCCGCCGAGAGCCGACCACCCGCCACCTGATCTTCACCGAGCGTCGCACCGGCCCATCCGGCGAAAAATGGGTAAAAGAGACCGAGATGGACGCCGCCGGCGACATTGTGGCCCATCGCCTGCTGGAAGACACCGCCCAGCGCACGCTGATCGCCTCGGCCGAGATCGAAGGTCTTCAGCGAGTCAAATTTCAAAGTACCGACGACGGCCTGAAGACCATCGGCAACAAGCCCGGCCAGCCTGAACTGCCCGCCGACGATGAAGCGATTCTGCCCGAGAAAATCAAGCTCTTCTGGGCCATGGATCAGCTTGCGATTGAAGTGCGGCTACACAGCCCGACAGTCAACCAGCCGTTTAACGACGACTTCCGTCTGGCCCAGTTCAAGCCCCCCGAGAAAAAGGGCAAGGGCATCATCGATATTTCTGACCAGACAATGCTGGCCAGCAATCGCCGCAATCAGCCCGCCGCCATGGGGCGTTCAGGCCCTGTTTCGGCCCCCGTTCGCCTGAGCGATCCGCCGCCGCTGGCCCGACTGAAGGAGCCTGAGCCGATCAAGGCACCTGAGATTCCGCGAACCCTGCCCGGCGACCCGGCCCCTGAAGGCCTGGCCCCGAAACGCATCGGCCCCGTGAACCCCAGCCTGAACGTCGCGCCCGGCGGCACCACCCGCACTAACAGCACAAACAACGACCCCGTGGCCAGAAGCTCTTTGCCCCGGCCAAGGTGACAGAGAGTTGATCATAAAGGGTCGAGCCGTGGACGTAAGTCAACGGCTCGAAAAAGCAAATTGACAGGCAGCGACAGCGAATTTGCTATCTTTTTGTCACCTGTCCGCAGGCACCGGATAATTCTTCAGCATTTCGGCCACGGCGGCGGACACTTTGGCCAGATGGTCGGCGTCGTCGGGCGACTTCAGAGCCTCAATGATAAACGCGGCCACCTGGCGGATGGCGGATTCGTCCATGCCCCGGGTCGTCAGGGCGGCGGTGCCCATGCGAATGCCCGAAGGGTCCAGCGGCTTTCGCTGGTCGAACGGAATCAGGTTCTTGTTGACGGTCACGCCGGCCTTACCCAGGGCAGCTTCGGCGGTTTTGCCGGTCAGGCCGCGGCTGGTCATGTCAATCAAAATCAGGTGATTATCGGTGCCGCCCGAGATCAGCCGGAAGCCGGCTTTCATCAGCTCTTCGCCCAGCACGCGGGCATTGGCCACAACCTGGGCGGCATAGCCGGCAAATTCCGGGCGAAGTGCTTCAGCAAAGCAGACAGCCTTGCCGGCGATGACATGCTCAAGCGGGCCGCCCTGAAGCCCCGGGAAAACCGCCATGTCAATCTTCTTCTGCCAGTCGGCCCGGCACAGCACAATGCCGCCGCGTGGGCCACGAAGGGTTTTGTGCGTGGTGGTTGTCACAAAATCACTTACGGGCACAGGGCTTGGGTGAACGCCACCGGCCACCAGGCCGGCAATGTGGGCCATATCGACAAAAAGCAGGGCACCCACTTCGCGGGCAATTTCGCCAAAGCGGTTGAAATCAATAATGCGCGGATAGGCACTCGCACCGGCCAGGATCATTTTTGGCTTGTGCTCGCAGGCCAGTTCGGCAATGCGGTCATAATCGAGAAGTTCGGTCTGCTGGCTCAGGCCATAGCTGACCATGTTATACCACCGGCCCGAGAAGTTCAGCTTCATGCCGTGAGTCAGGTGGCCACCCTGGGCCAGGTCCATGGCCAGCACGGTGTCGCCAATTTCCAGGGCGGCGTAATAAACAGCCTGGTTGGCCGTGGCGCCCGAGTGCGGCTGCACGTTGGCATGTTCGGCCCCGAAGAGCTTTTTGGCCCGGTCAATCGCCAGTTGTTCGGAATTATCAACAAAGCCGCAGCCACCGTAATAGCGTTTGCCCGGCAGGCCTTCGGCGTATTTGTTGGTAAGCACCGAGCCGACGGCTTCCATAATGGCCCGGCTGGTGTAATTTTCAGAGGCGATCAGCTCCAGCTCGTCGCGCTGGCGATGCTCCTCACCACGAATCGCCTGATAAATTTCGGGGTCCTGTTGCTTCAGCGTTTCCAGGTCGGCCATGTTCGTCTGTTGTTCTCTTTTTCGCGGTCAATGGGCGTATGGATCAGGCCATGGCATTCGGCCTCTGACCTGATTCTCATTGAGATACAAGTTTACACAATTTCTTCGGGTTTCACCAATTCGATTGTATAGCTCCAGCGCACCGTGCGGGCAGAAGGCGGTGCCGTATCGATCAGAATCGTCGTCGGAAAGATCTGCAATCGCAGGCCTGCATGCCCCGCCGGGGCCAGGATCAGCTCAGTGCCAGGGCCAGCCTTGATTCTTATCACAAGCCCATGCCCCACACGACATACCACCTGCTCGACCGAGGCTTCAAGCAAGTCGGTCGCCGTGGCTCTGACTGTATATGTTGAAGCCAGCCGCACATCGCCCGAAAGCCGCACACGGGCTGCAATATCGCAGTCGAACCGTGCGGCTGATTCCTGCAGAAACACGGCAGAGTAATGAATTGTGCCCCACTGGCCAACCGTCATCAGCGATGGCCCCTGTGGCAGGTCTTCGCGGTGAACTTCCTGAAATACCGGGCTGGCCGGCCCTTCAGCCGTTTCCATTTCAGGCGTGAGTTCCAGCGAACCTATCAGGTTTTCACCTGTCTCGCCACAAAATGCATGCGAGCAGCGGTCGGCAAGCTGGTAAAAATCCAGTCCCAGGCCCCGGGAAGTTAGGCCAAGAGAAAGAAACGGCTTGGATGCTTGATCTGACACTTGAGAAATGGTGCTTTCGGTTATTTGTCCGGGGCGGGTGATTTATTGACGAACTCCAGCGATTTCTCGATCAGAATTTCGCCGGTCATCTCGCCCAGGCTCGTGCGAGAGACATAGTCATATCGCGGGAAACTCTTGAAATCAACTTTGGTCAGAATATAACCAAAGGCTTCATTTGTGAGTCCGAAAAGCAGGTTGTGCCGGCCCTTCATCTTACGTTTCAGGTAGAAGCCGATGTTGGGCAGGGCCTCGCCGGGAATCGTCAGAATCTGGGCATCGCCAATATTCACCAGATTCACGCGGGCGTTGATCGATTGATCATTATTATGAGGATATTTCAGCGGGCTCATGGTGATCACGGCCCACATCACAGGCGATTCGACCGGGAACTTCACGTCGATCGAGTCGCAGAAAACCGCCGGATTATCCTGCGTTTTAGCGTCTTTCAGAAATCGCTCGGCTTCGGCGGCCATCAGGTGGCCAATCCGCTCGCATTCTTCCCAGGTGCCCTTGCCTTCCCAATAGCCTTTCAATGGGTCGCGTGGCTTAGTCAGGTCGCGGTTGTCGGCCGTGATCATGCCGCCCTGCGCACCATTCATGAACATGGCCATTCCGCCCGAGGTTGACTCAAGCATGTCGCACAGGGGGCCAATCAGGTCGGGGCTCAGGATTCCCCGATCGTTGCCCAGCACCTCAGGATGAACGGCGTAATTAACGAGCGTGGCAATCGTCTTGCCGTCTGCCTTGGCCGTGGCCCTGATCACCGACATTCGCCGGTCATAAAGATCAGGAGCGTAATAGTTAAAAGCAATCTGCCCCTGGGCTTCGCCGGTGGCAATTTTGAGTGTTGCCGGCTTAAGTGCAGCCACTGCCTGGTTAATCGCCTCTGTCGTTTTCTGTACGACAAATTCAATATATTTCAGGTCGCCGGTATGGCCGCCCTTGCCGTCTGGGAAGGCGTAGCAATCGGGTGCCGAGTGGGTGTGGGTCGATCCGATCAGGATATTTTTGGCGGGCACGCCTTTCACGCCAGAGCGAACCTTGTCGGCCAGCACTCCCGGGAAGCCGAGCAGGTCAAGCGAGACAAAAGCCACGGTGGTTTCGCCGTTTCTCAGAACAGTGGCCCGGGCGGTGAGATCGCCTTTTTTCTCTTTGGTCGGGTTCGGGGCCCCCAGGCCACCGGAAACTGGCAGAAGCGGGTCGGGCGTGATAATGACTCTGGCTGCACCGACTTCAAGTTCTGCCCTGGCCATGTTTACTGCAGGCAATACCAGGGCAAAAGCCGCCAGGCTGATTGACAGAAAATGCGATTTGATCGAAGAAAAACGCATGCAGTTATACCTCAGCGAGTTTTGGATTTTTTTTGATCGGATGTGATTTATCATAACCACGTATCGATGCAATTTGCCACGATGCGGCGGCACCAGAACTACTGCGAAAAATCAAAATCAATCGATGTCATCACCGGGTAGCCTGCCGGAATAGATGTGCCTGGGTGCGGAATATCAACAAAGTAAGCCTGCCGGGGCCATGGTTCCATGCAGATATCCGGCAGGTTGTGGCGGGTAAATCGCCTGTTTCGCTGGGCATAAACAATGCGTTTGGTTACTTTTAGCCGGCTTCGGGCTAATGTGTTTTTCAATGCATTCACCCGTTCGCGCCAACCGTCGCCAGGGTCGCGGAAAGTTGCCAGGTGAATCTCCAGAAGTGATTGCCGTGCCACAAGTTCAAGCACTTCCATCGAAGCCGAAGGCCGCGGGTTGACTTCCAGCAGAAACCACCGATCATGTCGGGGTTCATAGACCACATCAATATTCCAAAGCCCGCGCAGGCCAAAAGTTCGGGCCATTGCACCGGCCAGTTCGCCCAGTATCTTTTCAAGCCGCCTGACATGGGCCGACCTTTCCGGCCCTGCCGACCCGGCATAGGCAAATGGTCGCCCAGGGGCACCATGAAGCGACCGGCAAGTGCCTGCGACTACGGCATTTTGGGCATCGCTGGCAATCGTCACGCCGAAGGCCGGGCCGCTGATTTTTCTCTGCCAATAGCCTGGTTCCGAATCGGCAGAAATATCCCTATGTGACATTTTTGTTCTCGCCGGCACCACTTCCCAGCCACCACTTGAAAAATCTGTTTTCCAAAGCCATCCGGTTAATTGATGCGGGCGATCATCAGCATGCCGCATCTCAGGTAAGCTGATGGGGGATGAGTTACCTCGCAGCCACTCGTCCAATCGATAAACATCTCTGACCTGCCGGACGACTTTCGCCGTGTTGCCATAAAGACTTGTGCCTTCAGCTGCTTCAGCCAGCCAATCGGTCTGGTTTTCCAGTGGGCCGGTATAGATCCACGGTGTCTGGCCGACAATTTCTTGAAAAGATTTGACAGAAATCAGCGGCCGGCCTGATTCGTCAAACGACAACTGCTTAACCAGATGGGCCTTTTGGGTCAGGTCGGCATCGGCATATTGATCAAGGCAGGCGGGACGAAGGCCACTACGGAAAGCGGAATCAGCCAGGGCACGGGTGCTGGCCCCGATAATGAAAAGCTCGTTTGTCATGATTTATAAACGAAAACATCCCGACCAGAGGGCCGGGATGCTTTAAGATTGGGCCTATTGAGGCTTATCACTTCACGAGTTCAATCGCGGTGACGTCAATGATGCTCTTGCCATCCTTCTCAGAGAGCTTGCCTTCAACCTTGGTGGTGTGAACACCCTGGCACAGGTTCTTGTGGAAGGCCTTGCTCTTGGCACCGTCCAGGTAATAGGTCACGTCTTTGCCGTCCTTCTTCAGGACCAGGACGTTCTGGCACTTGTCGGCAACGCCCAGCGAGCACTTGGCGCACTGGCCTTTGCCTTCCAGCTTGACTTCTTTGTCAGCGGCCAGTAGCGAAAGGCTCATCACTGAGGAGAAAGCGAACACGAACAGGAAAGATACTGATTTACGCATGGACAGGAGACTCCGGAAAATTCAAGGTCGAGGATAGTGAATGTTTTATCTCACAGGAAGTTAAAACACTCAATAGGGCAGAATGCCGGACGCAGAATCTCTGCAGGCATTTTGCGTATTGTAAAACAATGATCGGTCAGGGCAAGAGATTTCTTTCCCGACAATCCCATGAAATCCATTCAATTTTCTGCAATATTGATTCTACACACCTTGACTGACAAAGGTTTGAGTCGCCTTCAGGTCTTCTTAAATTTTCTCGGCGACTTAAATTACAACAAATCTGTCATATTTTCAGGCAAGTTTTGCCAGCCTGTTGCATGATGACCGACCCGGGCGTTATGATCTTTTCTCACGAAGGCAGTCAGGGCCGTCCAGGCGGCGGGCAGCGAATTCCGCAGGGCCGGCACGGCACGTTTTCCCGACTTCCAAACCTTTCAAGCACCACCACTTGATCACGCATCAAGCCAGCGGAGAATTAAACCCCATGTCTATGTTTGTAGGCGAAGCCCTTGTCGGCGACGGTAATGAAATTGCTCACATCGACCTTCTGATCGGTTCCAAGAGCGGCCCGGTTGGCGTGGCTTTTGCCAATGCCCTGGCCAACCAGTCGGCCGGCCACACCAATCTGCTGGCTGTGCTTTCGCCCAACCTGGCCGTCAAGCCAGCCACCGTGATGATCACCAAGGTCACGATCAAAGGCATGAAGCAGGCTGTCCAGATGTTCGGCCCCGCCCAGTATGCCGTCGCGAAGGCCGTTGCCGACAGCGTCGCCGAAGGCGTGATTCCCGCTGATCAGGCCGAAGACCTTGTCATCGTCTGTGGCGTGTTCATTCACCCAGCCGCCGAAGACGACGCCAAGATTCAAAAGTACAATTACGAAGCCACCATGCTCGCCATCAAGAACGCCATGGGTGGCAAGCCCAGCGCCAGCGAAATGGTCAGTGCCCGCCAGTCGGCAGCCCACCCCTTCGCCGCCAAGTGAGTGCTGATTGATTCCGGCTATTCGGCCGGAAGATTTCGACCGGGATTTTCAGATTCAAGGCAGGGAAGGTTTTGTCAAAAAGCCTTTACCTGCCTGTTTTTTAAGACCTGAGTGCTGATAGGAGTGCTGAACTGTCATGTCTGAGGCCCGCACCATGCCGAAAATCCTGATTCAGCTCGACCCCGACAAACATGCCAGCGTTTTTGACAGGGTAGTGGCCACTGATGCCGGGGCCAACCACATCTTTGCTTATTCCAGCGTCACACCCGAAGATGTGCAGGGCCTGGTTCACGGCTGCATTTTTACCCGCGGCCTTGATGAACTGAAAAATACCGCAATTTTTATCGGTGGCTCGTCGATGGAAGCCGGCGAAGCCCTGCTCAATGCCGCTCGAAAAAGCCTCTTCGGGCCGTTTTCCGTATCCATCATGCTCGACCCCAATGGCTCGAACACCACCGCCGCCGCCGCTGTTTTACGAGTGCTTGAGGGCATGGGCGGCTCGGTTCAAAATCAGGATGCCGTCGTGCTGGCGGCCACCGGGCCCGTCGGTCGGCGAGTGGCCATGCTTCTGGCCAATCTGGGTGCCCGTGTTCGGCTGGGCAGCCGCCAGTTTTCCAAGTCGGCCGCACTGGCTGAATCGCTCTTTGAATCAACCGGCAAGTCGTTCCTGCCTTTTGCCACAGGCTCTGAAGAATCGCTGGCAGAAGGCCTGGCCGGTGCCGAGGTGATTGTCGCAGCGGGTGCTGCTGGTGTCGAACTGGTGCCTGGCCGGTTGCTGGCCAAAGCCCAGAAGGACAGCCTTAGAGTCGCGGTTGACCTTAACGCCGTCGAGCCATATGGCATTGAAGGCATCAAGCCGCAGGATAAAAAGGTTGATCGTGGCGGCTATCTCGCCTGGGGTGCTCTGGGTGTCGGCTCTCTCAAGATGAAAATTCACAAGGCAGCCATAAAGCAACTCTTTGAATCGAACAACAATGTTATCGATGCCACCGAAGCCTTCGAACTTGGCAAAAGTCTGGGTTGAATAAATCAGCCGGCAAATTTACGCAATAACAAATATCCAACCAGGCTAGCCAGCGTAGCAACCGATGTCGCTGCCACATCCTTTCGCCGTTTGGCCATTACAATCACGCCGGCCATCATAATCACCGTCGGCCCCACATCGCCCCACGGAATCATCGGATAAACATAGCCAACGTCTGACACAGGCCAGAACGGCTTCACATGCCAGTGAGAAAGGCCCCGTCCGCCTGAGACAACCATGTCGCACGGCAAATGAATCGTCTGCGCCGTCAGGCATGTCAGCAGGGCCGCACCAAAGCCCAGCGGCATAACATCTTCTGAAATAACAGCTTTAAGTTCTTGCCCGCCGAATCGGCCGACAATCTTCTTACTAATCAGGCCAATCAAGTCCCACTGGCTCAAAACCGCCGCCACCAGCAGCGAAATCAGCGTGATGACCAGCAGGTTATGGCCCCACACACGGTGCCCCTGCTCGAACCGGGCCATGTTCAGCAGCATTGGCAGGCCGTCCCAGTCAGGGCCGTTCGACATCAGCCCCGCCAGGGCCACTGCCCGCCAACCCCAGCGCCTGTCTCGCCCGCACGCCAGTGCCACATGAATGCCAACCAGCGTGTGTTCGGGCGTTGTCATGCCAATTCGTCCAACTCAATCAGCCGACAAATTCCACCTGAACCCTGGCCGGGATAAGGCCGGCCTCGGCGGCTTTATCCAGCAGCACCTGAACGGCCTGGCGGCCCACCGGGCCATAATCCACCGTCCATTCGTTCACATACATTCCCACAAATTTGTCGGCCAGGGCGGGGTCAAGGTCGCGGGCATAGGTCAGGGCATAATCCAGGGCTTCTGAACGATTTTCAAGGGCATAAACAATCGATTCCTTCAGCAGTCGCCCGATTTTATCTACGCTCTCTTTGCCCAGGTCTTTTCGCACCACGTTGCCGCCCAAGGGCAGCGGCAGGCCGGTCGATTCATACCACCACACGCCCAGGTCCACAACCTGCCGCAGGCCTTTATCCGGGTAGTAAAGCTGCCCTTCGTGAATGATCAGGCCGGCGGCATAGGTGCCGTCAAGCACGCGGTCGATAATCTGGTCAAATGGCACCACTTCCACTGGTGCGGCATTGCCAAAGCAAAGCCGAAACGACAGATAGGCCGTAGTCAGCATGCCCGGCACGGCCACCTTCACCTTGCCCGAACGAATGTCGTCCATCGACAGATTCGGATCGGTCGTAATAATCTTCGGGCCATATTTATCGCCCATCGACGACCCCGAGGCCAGCAGGGCATAGGTATCGGCCAGGTGGGCGAAGGCATGAATCGAAACGGCCGAAACTTCCAGCTCGCCCCGGCGGGCGCGATCGTTCAGCGTCTGAATATCTTCAAGCTGATGCACGAATTTCAGGCCGCCGGTGTCAATCTTGTCATGCGTCAGGGCATAGAACATGAAGGCATCGTCGGAATCGGGGCTGTGGCCTACGCGGATCACGGTCGGTTCGGCGGCAGTGCTGGCAGTCATTTTCTCTTGCAACCTGTCTTGAAAATTGCGGCAGTGTCAATTCGGTTATCAAAATTTTATTCATTCGCATGCCAATCGAACAGACAAGGCTGGATGACCTCATACAATATTGTTCATGAACGATTTGCTCACCCTCACCGACTCTGGCTTTTATTGCCCGGCAGGCGATTTTTATATCGACCCCTGGCGGGCCGTTAATCGGGCCGTGATCACCCATGCCCATGCCGACCACGCCCGATGGGGCCACCGCCGCTATCTCACCAGTGCCGAAGGGCTGGGCGTGCTGCGGCACCGCATGCGGGCCGATGCCACCATCATGCCCCTGCCCTATGGTCAGGCCATTTCGCACAGGGGCGTGCGCATTTCGCTTCACCCCGCAGGCCATGTGCTCGGATCGGCCCAGGTGCGCATTGAATATCGCGGCCGCGTTGCCGTTGTCACCGGCGATTACAAGGTTGAAGCCGACCGCACCTGCACCCCCTTTGAACCGGTCAAATGCCACCTGATCGTCAGCGAATCGACATTCGCCCTGCCCATCTATCGCTGGCAGCCGCAATCTGTTGTTTTTAACGACATCAACAACTGGTGGCGTGCCAACCAGCAGAAAGGCCTGGCCAGCGTCATCATGGCCTATTCGCTGGGCAAGTCGCAGCGGGTGCTGGCCGGCATTGATCCCGCCATCGGCCCGATTTACAGCCACGGCGCGGTTGAACCTTTAAACCGCGTCTATCGCGACTTCGGCATCAGCCTGCCGGCCACCTCTTATGTCAGCGAAACGCTGAAAGAACAACGCGGCAAGTCGGTTGACTGGTCGCAGTCGCTCGTCATTGCCCCGCCTTCAGCCGCCGGCACGCCCTGGCTGCGGCGGTTCGAGCCTCATTCGTGTGCCTTTGTGTCGGGCTGGATGACCATCCGCGGCACGCGCCGGCGGCAGTCGCTTGATCGCGGCTTTGTCCTTTCTGATCATGCCGACTGGCCGGGCCTGCTCTGGGCCATCGGCGAAAGCGGGGCCGAAGAAGTGTGGCTCACGCATGGCTATTCGGCCACCCTGGCACGATACCTCACCGACCATGGCCTGAACGCCAGCTCGGTCGATACCCGATTCACCGGCGAGGCCGACGTCGCCGACGACTCTCCGCCTACCGAAATTGCCGCATCTGAAGCACCTGAAATCGCTGAATCACCTGTGGCGGCAGTATAATCATGAAACGCTTTGCCGCCCTTTTTGCCGCCCTTGATGAATCCACCCGCACCACGGTGAAGGTTGAGGCCCTGGTCGATTATTTTCGCTCGGCCCCGGCTGACGATTCTGCCTGGTGCGCCGCTTTTCTCATCGGTCGCAAGCCGGGCCAGGCTTTGCGTTCCGGGCTTCTGCGGCAATGGGCGGCTGAAACCGCGGGCGTGCCGCTCTGGCTCTTCGAGGAGTCATATCATGCCGTGGGCGACCTGGCCGAGACCATCGCCCTGCTCGTGCCCGATTCGTCTCCTGATGACCTTGTCGAAAAACCGCTGGCCCGCTGGGTCGAAGACGATCTGCTGCCCTTGGCCAAACGGCCTGAGGACGAGAAAAAAGCCTGCCTGCTTCAGGCATGGCGGCAGATGACCAGGCCCGAGCGATTCATGTGGAATAAGCTCATCACGGGGGGTTTTCGCGTCGGTGTGTCGCAAAATCTCGTCACCCGGGCCATCGCCAAAGTCGCCGGAATCGACGAATCGGTCGTCGCCCACCGCCTGATGGGCAACTGGTCGCCCTCAGCCGAATTCTATCAGTCGCTGGTTGCAAAAGATGCTTCCGACAGCGAGCCCAGCCGCCTTTATCCGTTCTATCTCGCCTATCCGCTGGAAAACGACCTCAGCGAACTCGGCCCCCACCACGACTGGCACGCCGAATGGAAGTGGGACGGCATTCGCTCGCAGCTCATCCGGCGGCAGGGCCAGCTTCACATCTGGTCACGCGGCGAAGAACTCGTTACCGACCGCTACCCCGAACTGCACCCGCCTGCCATGCTTCTGCCCGACGGCACCGTGATCGACGGCGAACTGCTGCCCTGGGACTTTCAAACCAATCGTCCCCAACCCTTCGCTGCCCTGCAAAAACGCATCGGCCGCAAGTCAGTCGGCAAAAAGCTGCTGGCCGACATCCCTGTTATCCTCATGGCTTATGACCTGCTGGAACATGGCGGCCTTGATATTCGCCATCAGTCGTTTTCTCATCGCCGGGCCCTGCTTGAATCAATCATTGGCCAGCACGGCTTTGATGGCCGCATTCGCCTCTCGCCCGCCGTGGCCTTTGATTCGTGGAATGCCCTGGCGGAAACACGCCTGGCATCGCGGCAGGGCATGGTGGAAGGGCTGATGATCAAAAAGCGTGATTCACCTTATCGCGTAGGCCGAAAGCGTGGCGACTGGTGGAAGTGGAAGATCGAGCCGATGACGATGGACTGTGTCATGACCATGGCCCAGCGCGGCAGTGGCCGCCGAGCCAGCCTCTACACTGACTATACCTTCGCTGTGTGGGATCGCCCCGGCGGCTCGCTTGTGCCCGTGGCCAAGGCCTATTCAGGGCTGACCGATGAGGAAATCGCTGTGGTTGACGGCTTCGTGCGTAAAAACACCACCGACAAATTCGGTCCCGTACGGGCCGTGAAGCCGGAAATGGTGATGGAGATTGCTTTTGAAGCCATTCAGCAATCAAGCCGCCACAAATCAGGCCTGGCTGTGCGTTTTCCGCGAATCGCCCGCATCAGGCACGACAAAAAGCCGGAAGAGGCCGATACGCTTGATAACCTGCACACTTTGCTGGCACGCTATGGTTCTGCAGCAGATGCGGCGGCTGAAGTAGGCGATGAATGATGAATGGCCCGGAAAATCGCCCCCTGCCCCGGCCTCATCCGGCAGCACTGGCTGATAAGGAGCTGGAAGCCCAGTGCGACATTCGTTTTGAGCGTCGCAGCGGCCCCGGCGGCCAGAATAAAAACAAGGTGGAAACGGCGGTTGTTTTCGAGCACCGGCCTACGGGCATCAGGGCCGAGGCCAATGAAAAACGCTATCAGGGCGAGAATCGCGAAGAGGCCCTCTGGCGGCTGCGCATCAAGCTAGCCCTGCAGGTGAGAAAGCCTGTTGGCGTGGAAGAACAGCCTTCGCGGCTGTGGCTTTCACGCGTGAGCAAAGCCGGTCGCATTGCCGTGAACCCTCGGCATGCCGATTTTCCGCCCCTGCTGGCGGAAAGTCTTGATTTTCTGGCCGGCTGCGGCTGGGATGCTTCAACCGCCGCCCTGGCCCTGAAGTGCACCACTTCGCAGCTTGTGAAATTCTGGAAGGACGAACCCCCGGCCCTGATTCTGGTGAACACCCGGCGGCAGGAACGCGGCCTGGGTGCTTACAGATAGGCTTTTTGCCGGTTCCCGGCTCAATCGCCGGCGGCACGCTGGCCATTGGCTCGCCAGCTCTCTTCCGGCAGGCGGAACCAGGCCACCCGGTGCAGTGTCAGGCCGCTGCGGGCATGGTTATCAATGGTGATCTCTTCAAATCCACGATTATCGGGCTTCAGAATGAATCGACCTGACTCAACGACCAGTCGACGTATCAGTGGCTTCTGCACATTCCACAGAACCACAAGCTGATCAACAGAATCTTTCCACTGATCGTTGGGTATCACTTCACCCAGCTTCACGATCGTTCCCGGCGGCAGCCAGGGCGACATTCCCTTGTCGTCAATCTGGATAACCACGCGGCTGCGGCTGGCGTTGCCATGATGATCGGTGGTTTTAAAGGTCGTGGCAAGCTCAGCATCGTCGGATGGATCAAATGACGGCCGCATTGGCTCGCGGGTGAATTGCATGAAAACACCGCTTGAGGAGAGATCCTTGAAGCTGTAGCCTGTCTCCTGCAGAAAATCCAGGAGGATCTCGGCGGGAATGGTCACGCCATTTTCATAGTTATACCATGTTCGCACCGGCAGGCCGAGACGACGGGCCAGTTCAGGGCCGCCGCGTTCGCCAAATCGCCTGATTCGTAATTGCTTGATACGTTCCGCCAGATCTCTCTTGCGACTGACAATTTCAGGATCATTTTTTTGACGGGCCATAACGATTTCCGGATTTTTTGCGGCGATTCAATTCGATCAGTTTCTTCAGTGCTGATCAGATTTCAGGAAAAAGTGCCCTGACAATCCCTGGGCAAAATCTGCTGGGTCGGCTGGATACGGGGAACCTATCAAAAAAACTTCCGGATAGCGAACTTGCGTTCCCGGAATCAACAGGGAGAAGATTTTGCGCAGCATTTGAGCAAGCCAATGATTAGGAAAAAGAACAATCGAGTTAACGATTTTAACGGAAAAGAAAATTGGAAAAAACGGAAGAAAACTCTTGAACCGGGGTGAGAAAAACGATATAAATTTTCGTACCGCAGCGGAAGTATCTGCTTCGATGCCATGCGGGAGTAGCTCAGGGGTAGAGCACCACGTTGCCAACGTGGGTGTCGTGGGTTCAAATCCCATCTCCCGCTTCCACGTACCAGTATTCAAGAAAGGTTGCGTGGTCTGATAAGGCCATGCAACTTTCTTTCGTTTCAGGGCTTTTTTGATGTCAAGTTCCGATAGCACTGCTGTTTCCGAAGATCAGGCCACTTCCCTGCTGGAAGGCCGCAAGGTGGATTACTCCGCCAGCATTAATGACATCGGCCCCTGCCGCAAGAAGATCAAGATCACCATCCCGCAGAGCGAGATTGAATTTCAATCGAAGCAGTCGATGGGCGACTTCCGTAAGGAGGCCCAGGTTCCCGGTTTTCGTCCGGGTCGTGTACCGCATGTTCTGCTGCAGAAGCGGTTCCGCAAGGAAATGGGCGACCGCGTCAAGATGAACCTCATGATCTCGGCTCTTGACCAGCTGGAGAAGGATCATAAGCTGAATCTGCTTTCGCAGCCCCAGTTTGACTTCGAGAAGGTCATCCTGCCAGAAACCGGCCCGATGTCCTTCGAGATTGAAATTGAAGTCAGGCCATCTTTCACGGCCCCTTCCATTGAAAATCTCAAGGTTAACCGCCCTGTGAAGGAAATGTCGGAAGCCCGCCTTGAAAAGGCTTACAAGGCATTCCTTGAGCGATACTCAACTGAAGTTCCCAAGAACGATGAGCCTGCCGTTATGGGCGATCTCATCACTGCCGACCTCGTTTTCAGCGATGCTGGTCGCGAGATTAATACGGCGACCGATGTCACCTTCCGTCTTCAGAAGGAACTTCGTTTTCAGGATGGTCGCGTACCGGAACTGGCCAAGGCTCTTGTCGGCGTGAAGGCCGGCGAATCAAAAGCCACCAAGGCTAATGTGGGTAGTGGTTCAGCCGATGTTCTGCTGCGTGGCCGCGAGATTGATGTCACCTTCAAGGTGAAGGATGTGAAATTCCTGCGTCCGCCAGAGCAGATTGACACAGTGCTGGAACGTGTGGGCTTCGAGACGGAAGACCAACTCAAGGAAGCCCTTAAGGGTGTCATTGAAGAACGCGACAAATCACTTGAACGTCAGTCGGTTCGTTCCAACCTGATGGACCAACTGATCGCCGCCACGCCTTTTGACTTGCCTCGTGATCTCGTCAATCGCCAGGTGCGTGATACTCTCCGCAAGCGGATGATGGACTTGCGTGATGCCGGTCTGGAAGAATGGCAGATTCGTGCCCGCGAGTCTGAACTTCGTGCCAATGCCTTCGAATCGACCATCCGCGGCCTCAAAGAATATTTTATTCTTGACAAGATTGCCACCGACAACGAAATCAAGGTGGAACCAGCTGATATTGAGCTGGAAATTGAGCGGATTGCTGAACGTGAAGATCTCTCCCCACGCCGTGTCAGAAGCCGGCTTGAGAAAGAAAATTCACTCGACCTGCTCTCCATCCAGATCATTGAAAACAAAGCCGTCGACTTCATTCTGGAGAAGACAGAAATCATTAACGTCGCCGTTGCCGACGAAGAAGAAGTCGAAACCGTTGCTGAAACGGCCTCGCCAGCTGGTCTGGCCGATCACGAAGCCGAAGCCGAAGCCGAAGCGGAGAAGGCCGAAGCTGAAGCTAAATCTGAAGACGGGACCGGAGATTCTGAATCGTCAGAATCTTGATCCTCGACTTTTCACCCGTAAAACTTCTATGATAATACAGGGCCGTCCGATGCCGGACGGCTTTGTCTTCAGATGGGCCACTCGTTTCACGGACGTCATGGAGAACCATCGTCCGCTGAATGAATCCGTAGCCAGAATGGGAAGGATCGCAGGTTCATGATTGATCCGTTATCGTCGATGGTTGATCCGCGTCTGCAACGTTATCGTGATTACTCCCGCCAGCGCCAGATGGGTCTGGGCGACCTCCTGCTGGAGAACCGCATCGTCTTCCTTGAAGGCGTGATTAACGACGCTGTCGCTAACCTGCTGGTGATGAAATTCCTCTATCTCCAGTATGAAAACCGAACCCAGGGCATCAGCTTTTACATCAATAGCCCGGGCGGCAGCGTATCCAGCACCCTGGCCATCTACGACACCATGCAGTTTATTGACTGCCCCATCTCCACTTACTGCATTGGCATGGCCGCCAGCGGCGCCGCCGTTCTGCTGGCCGGTGGAACCAAGGGCAAGCGTTATGCCCTGCCTAATTCCAAGGTCATGATTCACCAGCCTTATGGACAGGTGGGCGGCCAGATTTCCGACATCGAAATTCAGGCCGAAGAGATCCTCAAATCCAAGAAGGTCATCAACGAAATACTGGCCCTGCATTCCGGCCAGCCTTATGATCGTGTGGCCAAAGACACCGAACGCGACCGCTATCTCTCTGCTCTTGAAGCCAAAGAATATGGCCTGGTTGATCAGGTCGTCGGCAAAATTGCTCCCGGTGCCACCGGCCTGGTCAAGCCACGTGAAGGCGGCGAAGGCCCAGGCGGCGACGAAGGCGTCTCGCCTGCGGGTGCCACCCGCTGATTCCGGCCAGCTGTGCGATCACACACATAAAATCTTGATTCAGAAGGATATACCCAATGCCATTGGTTCCCATTGTTATTGAGCGAAGCGGCCGTGAAGAACGGGCGATGGATATCTACTCGCGCCTGCTTCAGGACCGCATCATCATCCTCGGCACCGCCATCGACGACGTAGTCGCCAACCTCGTCGTCGCCCAACTCCTCGTCCTCTCACATCAGGACGACAAGGCCGATATTCACCTCTATATCAATAGCCCCGGCGGTAGTGTCACAGCCGGCATGGCCATCTACGACACCATGCAGTTCATCCCGAACGACGTTGCCACCTATTGCATGGGCCAGTGCGCCAGCATGGGCTCGCTGCTTCTCACAGCCGGTGCCGCCGGCAAGCGATTCTGCCTGCCCCACGGCCGGATCATGATTCACCAGCCACTGGCCGGCATGGAAGGCACCGCCACCGAGATCCTGATTCATGCCGAAGAATTTCTCCGCATGAAAAAGGAGCTCAATGGCATTTATCGCAAGCATACCGGCCAGACTTTGGAAAAACTTGAAGCCGACACCGACCGCGACCGCTTTATGTCGGCTAACGAAGCTCTGGAATACGGCCTGATCGACAAAATCCTCGAGCATCAGCCGGCCATCACGCGGAATCCTTCCGCCATCTGATCTTTGGCCCCACCGCTCATCAATTAACCCACAAAAAATCCCGCCTCTCCGGCGGGATTTTTCATTATCTGCCTTTAACAAATCACTTGCTATCAAAGCGATTTGACATATTCCACCAAATCTTTCAGCTCCTGCTCGGTCAGCTCACCAAGCCCCGTCACATTCTCGGGCGAGTGCGCCCCCTTCAGGGCATCCGTCAGCGTCTTGGCCCGGCCATCGTGCAGGTAGGGATATTTGTCATAGACCCCACGCAGTGACGGCGGGTTATGACCCTGATAACGCGAACCAGGCTCATCAAGCCCAACATCATAAATCTTGCCGTCAGTCAGTTCAGGCCCCGAATGGCATTTGTTGCACGCTGCCTTGGCCGACTCAAACACCTTCTTGCCCCGCTGGGCCGCTTCCGTCAGCGATCCATCCTTGTTTCTGTAAGGATTTACCGGGAAATCAAGTGATGCAATATACGCCACAATCGCCTTCACCTGCTCGTCCGAAGGCTCATTGCCCTGCATACTCTTGGTGAACGACTCAATCATCGCTTCATCCAGGCTCTTCTGCCAGCCATGCCATGTCCAGGGTGCAGTAAAAGCCACCCGGCGCATCGTCGGCACCTTCTTCCGGCTTTTGTCGTGCCGCGTGCTGAAGTCGTGCCAGCCATCGTTCATCGTGTCAAAATCAAGACCATTCGTATGACCATCGGAGTGGCATGTCCCACAACTGTACCACTTATTGAACGACCACTCGGCATCAAAAAACAGCATCTCGCCCTGCCGCACCTGCCCCGGCTTTTCAGGCCCGCCCAGGGCTATCGTTGAAACCACAGCCCCCTTCTCGGCATCCATCACCTGCACGCTGTTGCCGAAATAGTTGGCGATAAAAAGTGTTTTGCCATCGGGCCCGAACTGCATTTCCATCGGCCGGCCGCCCACGTTAATCCGCTTCAGCCGTTTTTTATCTCGAATCAGTTCAGCCGCCATCAGGTCGCGGCTCCCATTGGGCCGCCAAGGTAAGGTTTCCAAATCCTGCCGAAACAGAAAAATCTCATGAGTGCCCGACGACGACACCGCCATAAATTTGCCATCGCCACCCAGGGCCACGCCATAAACATCAGCCGCTGCATCGCCCTGCGGATCCAGTGAAATCGTCTCATAAACCCCATCACTGCCGGCAGATATCGGCACCCGCGTGATTCGCTGGCCCAGCACCCAGCCAATATCAATATTATTCCTTGTGGTCGCAAAACCCCGGTTCTTCATGTTCACCAGATAGGCATACTGCCCATCGGGTGAAATCACCGTCTGCCGCAGGTTGTCGCCTGAAATATCCAGGTCCCGCAACTTTTTGAACCCAGCCAGGTCAATCACTGAAAGATTCTGGCTTCGGGCGTTGCACACCACCAGTGTCTTGCCATCAGGTGTAATCGCCACATTCCGCGGCTCAAGCCCAACGGCCACCCGCCCTGCCACCTTCAGCCCGGCAATCTCCACACCCACCACTTCATTGGCCACGCCCACGGCAATATAAGCCATTTTGCCATCAGGGCTTATCGCCACGCCTCGCGGCTCGGGCCCCACTTCCACCCGGCCAACGACAGATAGCTTATTCCCCTCAATCGCCACAATCGCAGCATCATAGCCATACCAGTGGGTCACTACCGCCGTTTTGCCATCGCGGCTTGCGGCAATGCCCGCCGGCTTGTTGCCAGTGGCTATTTCATGCAGCACCTTGCCGGTTGAAACATCAACCAGGCTCACGGAACCACTGGTCTGGTTAGCTGTCAGCAGCTTTTTGCCGCCGTCAATCAGGGCCAGTGAAACAGGCGACCTGTCGGCCAGTTCATCCAGCTTCAGCGTCTTGCCCGATAAATCGGCCGCCTGAAGCGGCATCAGGCAGAAAATTAACTGGAACAGGATCGCAGGTGACCATCGGCTCAGCATGGCTAACCTCTCTCACAAAAATGTACCAGCAGGACCGGTCGGGCGGCAGGAAGGTCGGCAGCGGTGCGTTAAACAATCTTATTCTAAGCCGGTGGCCGGCAGTTGCCCAGCCACCTCAGCCCGGAATCATCCGCTTTTTCACTCAACCACTCGCACGTAAAGCTCGCGCAGCTGCTTCAGCTCGACCTCGCCGGGCGCACCGGTCATCAGGTCGTAACCTCTTGCAGTCTTGGGGAATGCGATACAATCGCGAATGTTGCTCAGGCCCGCAAAAAGCATCACCATGCGGTCCACCCCCAGCGCGATGCCACCATGCGGCGGGGCACCAAACGATAGCGCTGAAAGCAGGAAGCCGAACTTTTCCTGCGCCTGTTCCTGGCTCAGGCCCAGCAGGCTGAAAATCCTGGCCTGAACAGCCGGGTCGTGGCACCGAATCGTGCCACCGCCGCACTCCTCGCCATTGACCACAAGGTCATATGCCTGGGCCCGCACCTTCGAGGGGTCGGTTTCCAGCAGCGGCAGGTCTTCCGGCAGAGGCATCGTAAAAGGATGGTGCTCAGCCACATAGCGTTTCTCTTCGGCGTCCCAGTGCAGAAGCGGGAACCGCACCACCCACGAATAGTGATAGGTCTTCGGGTCATACAGTTTCAGGTCGGCCCCCAGCCTGATTCGCAGGTTGGAAAGGGCCTGGTGCGTCACGCCCTCGGGCCCGGCCACGGCGAAGATCATATCGCCCGGCTTGGCGCCAAATCGGCTCCGCATCTCGGCCTGAACATCTTCAGGGAAGAATTTCGCAGTCGGCCCGGTGAAGCCGCCCTCTTCCACCTTCAGCCAGATCAGCCCCTTCGCTCCATATTCGCCCACAAAAGCCGTCAGTTCGTCCAGCTCCTTGCGGCTATATTTCGCACCGCCGGGGGCACACAGGCCACGCACGCGGTCGCCATTATTGATAGCAATCTGAATCACCTGAAAGGTGGTTCGCGGGGCCAGGTCGGCCAGGTCGCTGATCTCCACGCCAAAGCGCAGGTCAGGCCTGTCCACGCCATATTTTTCCATGGCTTCCTTGTAATCAATTCGCGGCAGAGGCAGTTCGGGGGCACTGCCCGTAAATTCGCGGGCCAGGTTGGCCACCAGTGGCTCCATGGCCGTCATGATGTCTTCGTCCTGCACGAACGACATTTCCACGTCAAGCTGTGTGAATTCCGGCTGGCGGTTGGCACGCAGGTCTTCGTCGCGGAAGCAGCGGGCAATCTGGAAATACCTGTCCATGCCCGACATCATCAAAATCTGCTTGTAAAGCTGCGGCGACTGCGGCAGGGCGTAAAAATGCCCCTTGTGCAGGCGGCTCGGCACCAGAAAATCGCGGGCCCCTTCTGGTGTCGATCGGCCCAGAATCGGTGTCTCGAATTCCAGAAAACCCTGATCAGAAAGGCTTTGCCGCATAATCTGGTTCATCCGGTGCCGCATGATGAAAACTTTTTGCAGCTCGGGCCGACGCAAGTCCAGATAGCGGTATTTCAGCCGAAGCTCTTCGTTGGCATCGCCCGCCTGAATGTCAAATGGCGGCGTAGCACTCTGGTTAAAGACTTCCAGCGTCGTCACCCGCACTTCAATCTGGCCGGTGGCCAGCTTGGGGTTCTCTTTACCGGCCAGGCGCGGGGCAACCTTGCCCGTCACGCCAATGCAGAATTCGCTACGCAAGTCGCGGGCGGCGGCCATCAGGGCCTCGCCCTGATCGGGCTCAAATACAACCTGGGTGATGCCATAGCGGTCGCGAAGGTCAATAAAAACCAGGCCGCCGAAGTCGCGGTAAGCATCGACCCAACCATTCAGGACGACCTCATGGCCGACGTTCTGGGCTGTCAGTTCACCACAGTTGTGCGTACGCTTGAGCATGGGGCACTCGAAAAACAAGCCGGTTGTCAGGTCCGTTCCGGAATTTTGTGCAACGGCACAAAGGCCCTGAATTGAAGTCCATAATTTACAGTCTAAGGGCCGAAAACTCAAGATTAAGCGGTATTTTGTCAGGCTGATTCATTCACGATTGCCATCTGAATGGTTAAGAATGCGGTAATTTAAAAGTTTCAAAAATGACTTCATAATTAAAGACTATTCTGCCTCTCAACAGTTCCAGAATCCTGTTTTTCTATAAAAACCCGAAACTTCCTGCAAGCCATGTTCACTGGCTCACCAGCCAATTCCACCCGTCCTGCCAATCTGCCATTCTGGCAGTTTTTCATGACTGACGACGCACAGGCAAATTCACAACATCCTATATTGCATTATCTTACAATTCACAAAACGGATGCGGCACGGAAGTTGCATGGTATTGATTTCAGTCTCCTGTGTGACGTAGTCATACGGGTCGGCGGATGGTCTGGTCCATCGTCGCCGAATCTGTCTGTAGAGTTGTATGATTTTTCGGAATCGTTGAGGAGTAGTTCGCCGTGGCGAAATCGCTTGCCTACAACGAGGAAGCCCGTCAGAAATTGGCCGCCGGTGTCAGCAAGCTGGCAAAAGCGGTCCGATCGACACTGGGTCCTCGAGGCCGAAATGCTGTGATCGACAAAGGTTGGGGTAGCCCGAACGTAACCAAGGACGGCGTGACCGTCGCTGAGGAGATCGAGCTGACCGACTCCTATGAAAACATGGGTGCCCAGCTCGTCAAGGAAGCCGCCTCCAAAACCAACGACGCCGCGGGTGACGGAACCACCACCGCGACCGTTCTGGCTGAAGCCATCTTTAAGGAAGGCCTGAAGCACCTGGCTGCCGGTGCCGACCCCATGAGTCTGAAACGTGGCATCGACGCCGCTGTTGACGCCGTGGTTGCCGACATCAAGAAGCAGGCCAAGACCATAACCACCCGCAAGGAACGCACCGAAGTAGCCACCATTGCGGCCAATAACGACGCTTCCATCGGCGAAAAGCTGGCTGAAGCCTTCGACCGCGTGGGCGCCGATGGCGTGATCACCATCGAAGAAGGCAAGAGTGCCGAAACGGTGGTTGACGTGGTGGAAGGGATGCAGTTCGACCGCGGCTATCTGAGTCCTCACTTTGTGACGGACCAGGACCGCATGGAAGTCGTTCTGGAAAACCCTTTCCTGCTGATCCACGAAGAAAAGATCTCGACCCCCAAGGTGCTGATCCCGATTCTGGAAGCCATCGCCAAGGCCAACCGGCCGCTGGTGATCATTGCCGAAGATGTCGAAAGCGAAGCTCTTGCCACCCTGGTGGTGAACAAGCTGCGTGGCATCCTGCAGGTGGCCGCTGTGAAGGCCCCCGGCTATGGCGATCGCCGCAAGGCGATGCTGGAAGACATTGCCGTGCTGACAGGCGGCAAGGCGATCTTCAAGGACCTGGGCATCGACCTGGAAAGTGTTGACC